>JALFSN010000007.1 GCA_022778805.1 Arcanobacterium sp. | reverse complement strand
GAGCCCTGCTGCGCTAAAGTCTATCAGAGGGAAGAGGAACTGATTCCCAGCCTCATCGTTATCTTTCTTTCTCTTTGGTAAAGTCTATCAGAGGGAAGAGGAACTGATTCCCAGCGTGCTTCAACCATGGGCACCGCGAATAGAAAGTCTATCAGAGGGAAGAGGAACTGATTCCCAGCGGTCGCGAGATTCAGGAACGAGCGACGCAAAGTCTATCAGAGGGAAGAGGAACTGATTCCCAGCGTCTCCTGAGACTATTTTGGGGTTGAGCAAAGTCTATCAGAGGGAAGAGGAACTGATTCCCAGCGCGACTGTGATGCTTCCTGGGCGGTTTTAAAGTCTATCAGAGGGAAGAGGAACTGATTCCCAGCTAAAGCTAAAGGCAATATTCTCTTGAGTAAAGTCTATCAGAGGGAAGAGGAACTGATTCCCAGCCAGTGCGCCATGCGACGACAGTGCCGAGAAAGTCTATCAGAGGGAAGAGGAACTGATTCCCAGCGCCCCCAGCAGCAGCGATCCATGTGAGGAAAGTCTATCAGAGGGAAGAGGAACTGATTCCCAGCGGTGGAGCGTTCTCCGATACCGCCGCAAAGTCTCTCAAACCGCACACCCACTGTTGCACTACAGACCAGAACCCAGCCTCCAAACTAGAACCTAGCGACACCCTGTCCTTGTAGATGTGCACCTCGTTCTTGCAGATGTGCAACTTCAGCACGCGTTGGTATAGCCTGGGCGGCGCCCTCGCGGGAAATTGCTAGAGCGGATGCAGCCGACGCGAACTGGAGCGCTTCCAATGGCTGCTTTGCCAATGGCTGCTTTGTGGAGAGTACCTCCGCCATAAAATAGCCGAGGAAGGTGTCGCCCGCGCCCGTTGAATCTTTGACGTCCACGTCCAGTGCTGTCACAGCGTGGGTTTCGTGCGAATCGGCGTAGAGCGCTCCGAGATGCCCCAGAGTGACGATTACCTTGATATTTGGAGCCATGTGAAGAATCGCGTGTGTAATCTCCATGGGATCACTCTTATTAGTCAAAGCTGCGCCTTCAAGTCTATTTACGAAGAGGTAATCAACATTTCGCAGGTTTATCTGTGAGATGGTCTCATCGAACGGCGAGGGATTCAGAATGATGGTAGTGCCTTTCTTCTTTGCCCTGTCAATGATTTCAGGAACTCGATTGATCTCATTCTGAAAGAAAGCGGCGTCGGTAGGCTCAAGTGCATTAATCATCTGATTGATATCGTGATCGGTGAGATTTCGATTTTCTCCTGGGTGGAGAATGATTGAATTTTCTCCCTGAGGCTCCACTTGGATGACGGCGTATCCAGTAACGCCGTCGGCAATCGTCACGAGAGATGTATCGATGCCAGCAGATTCGAGATATTGCACAAGAGTATTGCCGTCTCTACCAATTCTTCCGGCCATCATGACGTCGAGTCCTGCCCGCCGCAAAGCGACAGCTTGATTGAGTCCTTTACCTCCTGCGAGGACAGTGCGCGACGTTGATGTGAGCGTCTCTCCTGGCTGCACTATGTGTGGTACCTGGTGAATGATGTCGAGATTCAGTGCTCCTATTGACACAGCTTTCATAATGATGCCTTTTCACATATATCTGACCATTGCCAACGTGAACATGGTGACGAGGCCGACGACCATCGGGAACCATGTGCGCTTTACGATGTTAAGTGGACTCTCTCCGGTAGCTCCAGCGACAATCACGACGACTGCTGCGACAGGAGAGCATGCTCGCAAGAGATTACCAGCCATTCCCATGGGGACCGTGACGGCGAAAGCATTGATTCCGGCGGCAGTTGCAAGTCCAAACATCAGCGGAACCATCGCGTAGAAGAGTGCAACGCCAGAGCCGGACACTAGGACGATGAGGGCCGTAAATGCGACGAGAATGAGAGGGAGAACCCAACCAGCTACACTCGTGTTTTCCATTGCGGATTGTAGAGATGAAATGACGCCGACGCCAGAGATGCCTTTTACGAAGACGGTAGCAGCAACCAGCAGTGCGACAATGTCAAACGACGTGCCCATGCCTGTGAAGAACATGCCAGCTCGGTTTATAAAATCGAGTCCATCACGATGAACGGCGAAATCTATGAGCATTGCGATGAGCCAGCAAATGAGTACTGCGATCTGGACTGAGAGCGAGAAACGAAGTCCGAGGATGTTTGTCGTGGAATAGGAAATGATGAGCAGAATGATCGGAAGAAGAGGGAGAAGAGCGTACAGGGTGCGAACGCCGGCATTTGTGAATGTTGGCAGATCTTTGCTCTCATTCTGAGCGTTCTCCGGGCTCACATACCCCCGCTTGAGATCCCGTTGATCCATGAATTTTTGCCAGAAGAAGTGCGCGAGTGCCATCACGAGCAAAGTTGGAATGGCGATGGGAGCCATCTGTCCAAACACATAGCTTGTGACGGTAAGGCTGGAGAATTCTGGATGTGTCGCAAGTTCCGTGGAGATAGCGACGTTGTCAGCACCAAGCGGGGTCGGCATAATCGTTGCGGTTGTAGCAATAACGCCGGCAGAGCTCAGGACGGACAGTCCCGCAGCTCTCAGCACTGGGTACAGAGTTGCGAGCAGGATGATTGCCAGATTAGATGCAGATGGGACGACGATCGATAGCACATTTCCGATGAGAAACACAAAGGGAACGAGAATCCAGGGTGATGTAATTCTCTTCAGCGGGCGTGTCAATAGATCAACTGTTGCAGCATTTGCACCGATGCGATTCATATAAGCTGCGTAACCGCCAAGAAGGAGAATAACCAAGCCAGAGCCGGACAGCAGATCGCTGAAAGCGTTGACGATAATCTGGAACGGTTGGATCCAGGTGGGAGTCTTTTCGACGAGTTCTGCGCCTGATGCCACTGCAAGGTAGAGGAGAACCAGACCTGTGCCAAATAAGGTCAGTTTGATGTCAGCTTTCTTGATGAGCATGAAGATGACGAGTGCAATCGCAAGCAATGCGGCGATGATTTCTATGGGATTCATTGTCAGCAGTCCTTCTTTTCAAGAACGTCTCTAGCTGCAAAGTGCCAACTGCTGGAGGAGGAGTCGAGTGAATGCTTCGGGATCGACGTCGAGGGCGACAGTTGCTACAACGGTTGCCGAGCTATCGAGGTAGCCTTTGAAATCGACAAGGGTTGCTCCGGACGTGTGACGCCCGTCGATCTCAATCTCTATTGGAACGCGTGACGTCTCGAAGATGCTCGGTTTCAGCAAATATGCGATTGCTGAGCCGTCATACATATGCAAACCTTCGCGAAGTCCTTTTGAACGATAGTGGGATAGAAGGCCGAACAACATTTCTCCGGTCCGATTGAGGGACTTGATTCGCTGTGAATCGTCTGGGTAAACGAGCGCTTTCCATCCGATATCGAGAGGTACCATATGGATCGGAATGCCTGAGTGGATCACGATATGGGCTGCCTCTGGGTCGACTCCGATGTTGAATTCACTGAGGACGCCGAGATTTCCCCGTTGCGTGGATCCGCCCATGAAGATGATCCGCTCAATCTTGGAAAGATATTGCGGGTACGTGCGAATAAACAGCGCAAGATTCGTCATCGGCGCCAATTCGATAATCGTGACTTTTTCTTCGCTCTGTTCAAGTGTCTCTTTAATAGCTTGGGCGGCAGGAATGTTCAGCAGGTTGGATCCTCGCGGTTCAGGAAAATCGTATCCGTCCATTCCGGAATCTCCATGGATGTTTGCAGCGTCTCGTGGTTGGCGAAGGAGAGGTAGCGTGGCACCCTTTGCGACAGGGATGTGAGATTCCCAGAACTCAAGGAGTTTCAAAGCATTTGTAGTTGTTTTTCCAATACCGACGTTGCCGGCGGTGGTCGTGATCAATCGAATGTCTAGGCGTGGATCGGCGATCGCCATCGCTATTGCGACGGCGTCATCAATGCCAGGATCTGTGTCGATAATCAGTGGAATCGTCATGGCAAAAGTTCCTTCTTACGGTATGAACTAACAGAATTTTGGCGCTTCTGTGCAGAGCAGCGTTGCTCTACCTAGAGGGTAGACCACTTTGTAAAGAGATATAGCAGTTTTTGGTTGCATATAGCGTATTTGTAACGTCAACCTATAAGTGCCACGCTGTGATGACGCCGTTCCCGATTGCTGTGTGTGCTCGCTCTGGGATGTCGTGATGAGCTTTTCTCCTTTTTCTCCTGAATGGAATGCAGCGGATGCACAGCATCGGTGTGGATGCTGATGTGAGTGGGCGCTTGTGCGTCGCACCGTTCATCTATACACTTGGTGATTAGCCGATACTAAACACTGAGTGTATAGGAGGCGTGATGGAGGCGAAGTACGGTTTGCTTGGTCTGCTGACGCGGGAGCCGAACTACGGCTATGAATTGAAGAAAGAATATGACCATTATTTTGCTGGTGATAAGCCGATTCTGGCCGGCCAGGTATATTCCACGCTGGCTCGTTTAGCTCGTGATGCAAAAGTGGTGGAGGTGGCTGACGATGGTATTCCGGCTGGTCCTGCGCGCACGCGCTATGCCGTCACTGAATATGGCAAAGAAGAACTGATTGAATGGTTACGCACACCCGAGGTTCCATCTCCCACATTGCAGTCGGAATTGTATCTGAAGACGGTGCTTGCGCTGTTGATTAATGGGGATGCGGCCGAATACCTGAAGGTGCAGCGCAAAGCGCATCAACAGCGGATGAGGGAGCTGACGGCGCGCAAACAACGCGCTAGTCTAGCCGAAAAGCTCTTACTCGATCAGGCGATTTTCCATATTGATGCCGATTTGCGTTGGATGAGCTTGACGGCATCGCGCCTGGACGCCTTAAAGGAGCAGCTATGATAGAGGGAGTAGCTATGAGCACTCCGCAGGCGTCGATTCTTTCTGCCCGAGCTGTGAAGAAATCTTATGGCTTGACGCAGGCGCTGCGCGGCGTGTCGTTAGACGTAGTGCACGGTGAAATTCTGGCGATTATGGGCCCTTCTGGCTCTGGAAAATCTACGCTGCTGCACACGCTAGCTGGGATTGAACTGCCGGATTCTGGTTCAGTCCGCTACGCCGGACGAGATCTGACCCGCATGAGTGATGCGGAACGTACGGTTCTGCGCCGCACCGATTTTGGCTTTGTCTTCCAGTTTTCCCAGCTGGTTCCGGAATTGACGGCATTGGATAATATCGCGGTACCGCTGCTGCTAGACGGCGTCACGAAGAAAACCGCCTATGAGCGAGCGCGGGAATGGATCGTTGCAGTGGGTTTGGCTGACCACGCTTCCTCGCTTCCTGGTGAGCTTTCCGGTGGGCAGGCGCAGAGAATTGCCATTGCCCGCGCACTGTGTCCGAAGCCTAATATTCTCTTTGCCGACGAGCCTACTGGGTTCCTTGATTCCTTGAACTCCGAATCCGTGATGACGATGCTGGTGGATCTGGTGCGCGCACGGCAGATGACGGTGATTCTGGTGACGCACGAACCGACGATCGCAGCCTATGCGGATCGTGAGGTGACTGTCCGTGACGGCCTGTTGGAGGTATAGTCATGAACCTAGCGTGGATGCTCACCTTTCGATCACTGCGACAATCGAAGAGTCGTCTGGCGTTGATTACTGGTGCCGTGACTTTTGGCGTGTGCATGATTCTTGTTTCTGCTGCGTTTTTCAACGCTTTCGGCTCCACTACCTCAACCCGTTGGCTGCGTGCGATCGATGATGCGATTGATAGTGCTTCTCAGCTTCACCACGTTCAAAGTGACAAAGCTGATGCTGCCAATTCTGTGTTAGTCAAGCGCGTGGATAACCCGTTCTTGATTGTGGATGGTAAACAAATCCACGGGCTTTATGTAGATATATCGGCTACCGAGCACGCTCCTGATCTGTTTGGAATCACATGGCCAAAGCATGGTGAATTCCTGATGTCGCAGGGCGTGCAAGACCTGATTGATTCACATCCCGAGGTTGCGATTGCTCCTCGCTTCGGCTCGGCCAGTAAAGGCCTGTTGCCTTACCAATTGACGACTGGTCCAGACGATCTGTTGGTGTTTATTGGCACGAGTCTTTCCGATAATGATATGGCCGTGTCTGTGGCAGATTTCAACGCCTCGATGCCGCTGATGAGAAACGGTGCAGTGAATCAGGCAATCCTGCTGATCGGCTTGGTCGTGTTGCTGTTCCCAGTGCTGCTGCTGGTTGCAATTTCTGCCGCCTTGGGCAGTGTCCAGCGTGAGCAGCGCTACGCCGCGCTGCGGCTGGTAGGGGCCACGCGCAGACAGATTGTGCAGATTCTCATTGTGGAATCAATGCTCGGCGCACTGCTTGGTTTTATGCTTGGTCTGGTTGTATTTACAGCTATTCATCCGCTCCTGGGTTCTATCTCGCTAGCAGGTAGACGTCTGTGGCTTGCTGATCTGACGGTTGCTTCTTGGCAGTATGCGGCCACTCTTGTGGCTACCGTCGTGATGACGGGTTTGGCCACGTCGCAGGGTATGCGTGCGGTCACGACAACGCCTTTGAGAGTGGTGCGCCGTCACCGCGTGATGCGTCAGCCGAGTGCTGTGCGAATCGTGGTGATTGCAGTGGCCATCGGCCTCGCTATCTATCTGAGTGTCGGAGTGAAGCCGAACCAGGGAACGAGCAAGGATGCTTATCTTTTGCTGACTGATGTGGTGCTGATGATGGTTGGTTTGATCGTGGTGAGCCCGTGGGTTATTCGCCTTTTTGCTCAGGGGATTGCAAAACGTTCCGCGCGAGCTCCGGAGCTAATTGGCACGCGCTATGTGGCGGCCCACTCCCGTCAGATTTCGCGTTCAGTTTCTGGCGTGATTCTTGCCTTGTTTGCTGGCACGTTCTTCCTTACGGCCATTTCCCAAACCGGAGATGCTATAAATGCCGTCACTCGCGGGCGCACACCTCTCCAACGCAGTGCAGTTGTGCTCTCGGATATTCCAGAACGATCCGCTGCCATCCAATTGGCTGCGCAGCTGCAGACGAAACCGTATGTGGCGCAGGCGGAAGCTGTGCCTTTTGTCGCCGGTGCGTGGAATCTCGTGCCATGTGTGAACGCGGCTAACTACGTCACCACATCATGTAACTCAGGAGTGCTCGGCGTTAATGTATGGGCGCCTACCGGCGAGGCTGACCAGCTGATTCAGGCGAAAAATCGGGAGGATTTCAGCGAGATTGTAGGACGCGACTATGCAGCTGACACCGCTCACGAGACTTATTCGGTGCTTGTGAGCCTGAAAGATGCACACGCGATTGAGCACCTTCGTACATTCCTTGCCACCGCAGATTTTATGCCTGCGTTCGCCGTGCCACTCGTGAGTGTCGGATCTGAAGCTGATGCCCCTACGGATACGGGATTTATCAGTTTTATGACGGCTTTGGTGTGGGCGGGCATGGGGCTGACGCTGCTCATCGCCGTGATTTCTATGCTGGTTTCCACCTACGCGAACCTGCTTGAGCGCCGTCGGTCGCTGCTCACGCTGCGGCTGAGTGGCATGAAGGTGGGCGAACTGGTGCGTATGATGCTCATGGAATCGATTGCTCCGCTCGCCCTGATTGCGCTGGTTTCTACCGGATTTGGGTTTAGCGTCGGGTGGGTGATGATGCACATGTTCTCAGTCACGCTCGATGCGAGCTTCACTCCTGCTATCGTCGGCGCACTCGCCGCTGCACTAGCTCTCGCTGGACTTGCCATGTTGCTGCTTGCCCCAGCTGTGCGCAAAGTCAGTGAACCCGCCAGCAATCGCAGCGAATAGAAGAGCCTGCTGGTGACCGTGGTGAATAAAAGCGTGGCAAAGAGAAACCAAGGAGACATGTAAATGAACGAGACGTGTAAACAGAAAATGGCAACTGCCACTGTTCGAACTATTATCGTGGCTTCCATTTGTGCCGTGGCTATTGTGATACTAGTCGCCGTCACCCTCGTGCCAGCTGCGCGAGAAACGATCCGAGGCTGGATCTACCACGAGCCAGCGACTATTGGGATTGACGGTACGCCCTACACAGGGAAAGGATATATCGTCATCGATGAAACATCTCATCGCACGCTCGCTGCCGCTGGTGAAAATGCCGTCAGCGTCCCTGCGAGCCTGGCAAAGCTATTCGTCATCGACTATGCGCTCACCGTTGCTGCTCCGAATGAGGAAGTGACCGTCAGCAGTGAAACTCTAGCAAAAGTGAAACCAGGGTCATCTCTCGCAGGTATCGTTTCAGGAACCTACCAGCTCAAGGATCTGATCGCTGCAATGTTGGTTCCTTCTGGCAATGATGCTGCTTATGCTGTGGCTGATTATTGTGGAGGCAAAGGACATCCGGATTCGACATCGGCAGGCGAGAGAATCCAAGCTTTCATGGTGGATCTTGCTTCTTACGTTGCACACCAAGGATGGACGCACACACAGCTTGCCGATCCAAGTGGCTATGATTTTGACGCCGTGAGCACACCATCCGAGGTTGCGAACGTCAGCGAAAAACTGCTCGCACACCAGTGGATTCGTAACGTCGTCAAGTCTGAGCACTACACGATTGCTACGCTTTCAGGGCAGCGTCTCACGATGACAAGCACAAATCAGATGCTCAATTCATCAAGTGCTTACTATATGCCAGGAGTAAAAGGTATCAAGACTGGATCGCTGGATGGAAATTACAACCTCGCAATCCTCTATACGAAGAATGAGCACGATTACCTACTTGTCAGTCTCGGATCCATGAGTGAAGCCGCCCGCTATGACGATCTCATCAACCTCATCAGCGCAATCAGCTAGCAGCACAATCGGCCTTGACTGTGACGGCGTCTCACGCGTTTCCTAGGTTCCGGTTCAAGCAATGAGCTGTGGCAGTGAGGATAAACGCTGAAGAGCGCGACCATGCGGGCGGGTGGACTCGGCACAAGGGTAAACTCGGTGGCATGAATATCGACTTGCATGTACACTCGAATGCCTCGGATGGCACTGACAATCCTGCGGCGTTGCCATCGCTTGCGCGGGCGGCAGGGCTGAGCGTCTTTGCCCTGACGGATCACGACACGGTGGCTGGTTGGGCGGCGAGTGAGGCGGCGGCGATGCGGGCGGGCGTCACGCTGGTGCGAGGCATAGAGATGACCGCCCATATTCTTGTGAACCCGAGAGAGCATCCACAGGGGAAAGAGCGCGTGAGTGTGCACATCCTGGGATATTTATTCAATCCGAATCATCGTGATATTCGCAGGCATATTGCTACGATGAAGGCGTCGCGGGAGGAGCGGGCGAAAGAGATCGTGGCTCGGGTGAGCCGAGACTATCCGCTCTCGTGGGAAGCGGTGCAAGAGCAATGCGAGCCAGGAGTGCCGATTGGCAGACCCCATATTGCCGATGCGCTAGTGGCTGCAGGAGTGGCGGATGATCGCAGTGCGGTCTTCCGCACGATTTTAAGCGCTGATTCTCCTTACTATGTGCCGGCTCTTTCACCGCTTGCTGCTGCGGCTGTACAGTGGATTGTGGCAGCCGGAGGAAAAGCTGTGCTCGCGCATCCGAAAGCTGCCTCTCGTGGGAACTATGTGCCAGATTCTGCTTTTGGCCCGCTGCGGGATGCGGGATTATTCGGAGTAGAGGTCTATCATCGTGATAACCCTGAGCCTGAGCGTGTGGCATTGCATCAGTTAGCTGCAGATCTGGGGCTGCGCATATGCGGTTCGAGCGATTACCACGGCCAGGGAAAGCCAAACCGTATGGGGGAGAATCTCACCAGTGAGCAGGTGTACGCAGAGCTGATTGACGGCGTATTTCTCCCCGTCGTAGCGCCGAAGTGATGGTGTCATTCCAGTGATACTGCAGCTATAGCTGTGACGACGTCGCGTGCATCTGCATCTTCGCCCAAACGTCCAAACGTATTGATGCAGAGGCCATGCATGTACTCAGCTGTGCATTCTCATGGAGCCTGTGGTAGCGCGCAGCGTGACCAACCGCATCAGGCATTGGTGCTGCGGTTTTATCTCTGCGGCTATCTATGCAGTTATTTTTGTGAGTTGTTTTGCGGTTTGACTCTGCGACGCTGACGGCGTGTCTCCTGTTGTTTGATGTGGTTCTTCGCCTCTGCTCGCTGCTGAGAGGCAGGAGATCCATCGTTACTGTGAGCAGACGATGAGACGCGGGTGCGGCGCCGAGGGCGGCTGGTGCGCTGAGCAGGAGCCTGCGAGCGGCTGGCGCGAGAGTGAGAACGGTTCGTGTGCGAACGATGCCCCGTCTCACCGAGATCTTCAATCGCTTCGGCGTCGAGTCCAGCGCGCTTTCGCTCACTCTTTGGTAGGCGACCAGTGGCATCTCGCGGAATATCCAGATCAGTATAGAGATGATCGGATGTGTGATACGTTTCGACGGGCTCGGGCATTCCCAGATTGAGCTGAGCATTGATCATGGCCCATCGCGGCGTATCTTCCCAATCGACAAACGTGATAGCAGTGCCGGCGTGTCCGGCGCGTCCGGTTCGCCCGATACGATGGACGTATATCTTTTCGTCTTCTGGGCACTGGTAATTGATCACGTGGGTGACGTCGTCTACGTCAATGCCGCGAGCTGCCACATCTGTGGCGACGAGCACATCAATTTTTCCTTTGCGAAAAGCGCGCAGTGCTTGCTCGCGTGCCCCTTGACCGAGGTCTCCGTGCAATGCTCCGGCAGCGAAACCGCGATACTTTAATTCGTCGGTGAGTTTGGCTGCTGAGCGCTTCGTCTTTGTGAAAATAATGGTGAGACCGCGCCCATGCGCCTGCAGAATGCGGGCTATCACTTCATCCTTATTGAGTTGATGCACACGATAAACCACCTGCTTCGTCGTCAAGACGGTGGCTGAATCATCGCGTGGATCCTGCGCGCGAATATGCGTGGGGTGGCTCATATATCGACGCGCCATAGCGATGACGGCGCCTGGCATAGTAGCTGAGAAAAGCATGGTGTGCCGGTTGTTTGGTGTGGCAGAGAGAATCTTTTCTACATCTTCGAGAAATCCCAAATCGAGCATCTCATCTGCTTCGTCGAGTACGACTACCTTCGCATGGGATAGATCAAGCACGTGGTGCCGCATGAGGTCGATGAGACGTCCTGGTGTCCCCACGACGATCTCAGCACCCCGTTGGAGGGCTTCCACTTGTGGCTCGTAGGCGCGCCCGCCATAAACATCGACAATTCGTACGTGCCGTTTAACTGCTGCATCGCGCAGATCGCCGGCCACCTGCTTGGCTAGTTCACGCGTGGGCAGCACCACCAGTCCCTGCGGGTGGCCTTGCAACTGTCCCAGCTCATCCCATCCAGACTCATCTGGCCCAATCACCCGCTCCAGCATCGGGATACCGAAGCCGAGAGTTTTGCCGGTGCCGGTCTTTGCTTGGCCAATAATATCTGCTCCCTTGAGCGCGATGGGAAGTGTGAGAGCTTGAATAGGGAAAGGTCGAGTGATGCCCTTTTGGGCGAGAGCGGCCACGATTGGCCCAGAGACGCCGTAATCTGCGAATGTGGCGCCATCGAGGTTCAGAGCCTCCGTGCTGCCTGTGATATCTGCTGGGGTTTCGTCTGCTGAGGGCATGTGTGCTGCAGAAACATCTGCAATTCCGGACTGTTGATTCATCTATTGGTATACCTTTTACGTCTCTGTCTTCTTGTACTTTATCTCTTGTACTTTATCTTCTTTTACTGCTACGTCTCTGCCTTCGCCTGTTTTTTGCGACTGCTGAGAACTTCTGCACGAAAGTCTTTGACTCATTTCAGCTAGGGTCACGTCAGCTGGGCATCCCTACGGAACTGCACTTCGTGTGCAGCCACTGCCTATTCGAGTTATTCGAGCTATGACGTAGCCAGCCCTATGTGAACATACTCGTTGATATTGAGTGATGCCGTGCCATTCGAGCAGACTTCTGCCATTTTACGCCACGGGAGTGAAAAATAAACAGCGCCGCTCTAGGAACGGCGCTGCTCAGAAGAAGTGAGATGTTTTAGACGAAACCAAACCCCACGCGATGTTGCTCTGCCTTTGCAATCTTGAGATACCCCAGTGCCCGAATTGGCACCAGTACCCGAGCACCATCAGAACCGGTGAATACGCTCAGGGCGCGTAAGACACTCGTCTCATTATTTTCTGTAGTGATACTCGATAATTCCTGATATGCACGCTCCTGTTACTAGTGATAGGGGGAGTGAGGGAGAAAGGAAAAAAGAGAGAAACTCCCTCGTCAGCAGGAAATGTTCTACGAAGCACAGACCGACCAGAGCCAGTGTGATAGCGATATAGATGAGACACCGACGGGCAAAAGATGGCGGTTTATGCGCGCTTTTATTTGCAAACATTGTCCCATGGAATGAGAGGACTAACAAGAGCAGTACCTACGCCACAAACAACTCCAGCTGGGAGAAAAGCTACTCCAAGTGGAGTGCACACTCCGAGTTCCCAAGATACTCCAAAGACAGCCGCACCAGCATAAGACTGTCCACAAGCTGACCGCTCTGAGATACCAAAGAGTTTAACGGTATCTCCCGAAATTTCGAATGAATTTGTGGGCGTACGCCCACCGCTCGTGGCGTCGAGATAAGCGACGAGTTCGCCAGATCCTGAAATCCACGTAATCGTTCTCTTATCTTTGCTTAGCTGAAGCCGATCTCCAGAAACTAGATGAATCTTTGAGACAGCAGCTCCTCCTTGAAATCCTAAAGCGTCAATAGATCGCAGACCATCTGGAGATTGAGCGTGTTGCACAGTCGTTTGCTGATTTTCTACGGAAGATGTGTTGGTGGGATAGCCCCTTTCTTCTGCATAGGCGGTGCTAGCTGTGAGTGACAAAACGCTAGCAAATAGAAGCGACATCAAAAAATTTCCAATTTTCTTTAACATCTTTAGCTTCTTCGTACATCTCTCAGTGCAGTGATAAAAAGGTGTTATTGGCAGGAAACGAGATGTTTCAGACGAAACCAAACCCCACGCGATGCTGTTCAGCCTTTGCGATCTTGAGATACCCCAGTGCCTGAATCGGCACCAGTACCCGAGCGCCGTCAGAGCCAGTGAATTCTAGGGTGTCATCGTCGGCAATCTTATGCTTCACGTATTCGACAAGAGCGTCCGCCGTCATATCAACGTCCAGCTGAACGGGAGCTCCGCCATCTCGAATTCCGATATTAATCTCCACAGTTTCTCCTCAATTTCCACGCACATATTCGCGATGTAATCACGCCGTCCCCAGCGGCATAGCTACACGCGCTCATAACTACTGTGAAGCATAGTTTATCGCCTTGTGCGATGCGCTCTCGAATTTTTTCTCGAAAATTTGCCCCAGGCGTAACCTATGATTTTTACAGAGGCCACGGACGCACAGCAGACGGGCTTGTGTAGATGCTGCAGACGGATGCTGAGCGGCGGTGGATGTGATGAAGAAGGAGAAGAACTGCGATGGCGGGGAGTGAAATAGACGGTGAGCAGCTGCGATGGGACGAATCTCAGCAAGCAGTAATCGCAGCGTGCACTCCGCCAGTGGCTTTGAGCGTCATTGGTGGGCCTGGTACCGGCAAGACGTCAGTCCTTCGAGAGTGCGTGCGCACGATTGTGCATCATGCCCCTGAATCACGAGTAGCAGTGCTCGTGCCAGACCGACGTGGTGCAGGGCAGCTGCGTAATGAGCTCTCCGTCATGTTGGGAGGCATAGGGGAGAATCTCGCCGTCCAATCCATTGCAGCCTTTGCTTTCGCCATTGTCTCGCACTATGCGCAGATGCGTGGTAGACGTGAACCGGAGTTAATTGCGGGGCCAGATCAAGATGCCCTCATTAAGGATATCTTTGCCGTGGCAGATGAGGGGTATATCCCGCAGCTTGGTGCAGATAAATTAGCTCAGCTTGGAATTTCTCCACAGGCTGCGCAGCTTCCCGCTTTCCGCGCCGAAATTCGAGATCTGATTACGCGCGCAGCTGAGCTCGACGTGAGCTGGCAGGGTTTAGAGCAGTTGGCTAGGCGCTATCGCCGAGGAATGTGGGATTTTGGTGCACATGTGATGCATCAGTATGAATTGGCGCTGGCCACGCAGGCATCTGCCGCTAGCAATAGCCCCGATCGCATTGACCACGCGCGGGTCATCACCCGCGCCGCTGCGGTCTTAGACTCATGGGCGCGCGCTCCACACGACGAAGGAAATGAGATTTCTGCGCAGATGCCACACTGGGATTTTATATTTATTGACGATGTACACAATGCGACTCTCGCTGTGCGCTCACTGCTGTTAGCCCTTCAGCGAGGAGGCACGAGCATCGTCACATTTGGCAATCCTGATCAAGGAGTGCAAAGCTATCGCGGTGGCATTAGCCAGCTGCCAGTGATATTGACCAAGAGTGCTCGTGCCGGAGGAATCGGTGCCGATGAGCTCTCGCTGCGGGTGAGCTATCGAATGCGAGGCGCGATTGCGCAGGTGGCGGAAACGGTGACGCAAGCGATACCCACGGCAGGAGTGAGCCGGCATCGGCATCCGCTCAGCCCCGATTCAATCGCCTCTGAGAACCGTCAATCTGCATCCGCTGATGATGTCGATACCCCCCATGTGAAACAGTCAGATGCGCAGGTGGCAGCATTGAGCTTCCCGAACGATTCGCAGGAGTTGGCATATATAGCTCAAATCATTCGGGATCTACACTTTCTGCGTGACGTGCCATATTCGGATATAGCCGTGATGACGCGATCGCGTGCCGCGCATACAGCAGTGCGAGCGGGATTGGCACGTTATAACGTGCCTGTGCAGACGGAGGCACCCGATACTCCATTGCGTGAACAGCCAGCTGCGGCAGCGCTTCTGGCTTGCGCACAGCTCGCTATTGCCGATCTGAAGACCGCGACGGGCGCAGAGTTGTCGCATCAAATTGAGGGGATACTGATAGGGCGTTTGGGCGGCCTCAATCCACTGGAGCTGCGGATTCTAGAACGGCGGTTAATGAGTACCCATCGCGGGGAAAATTCGGCTGCGTCACTGCTGGAGATATGGAAGCATTTCGCCAGCGCTCCCGCAGCGGCCATCTATGCTGACTTTCCTGAACTAATGCCGTTGGCCGCAGCCTTGCAGGCAGCTCGGCTGGCTCATACCCGCGGCAAAACTGCTGCGCAGGTGCTGTGGGGAATCTGGCAGGCTTTTGATGTGGCGGAAGAATGGCGAGAGGTGGCATTGAGCTCCGGCGTGCTAGCCGAGCAAGCGAATGCGGATCTTGACGCCGTGATTGCTCTTTTCCGAGTAGCTCAGCGCTTAGAGGAACGCGACATTCGGACGGCTTCGATTGAGACGCTCCTCTCCCATTTGGCGGTGCAAGATTTGCCTGAAGATTCCGTGGCGCGCTCTGGCAGCATTCCAGACGCTATTACCCTTGCTACTCCGGCAGCGGCGGTGGGACGCACGTGGGGGCACGTCATCATTATGGGGCTGAATGAGGGTGTCTGGCCTAATACTCGGTTGCGCAATCCGCTCACTCATGTGCCGGAACTCGTGAGCGTAGTGGTGAATGCGCTCGTGAATAGCGACTCCTCAGTCCGTCCATCGCAGTTACGAGCAGAAGTCGTCTCCGATGAGTTGCGCCTGCTGCTGCAATCTGTGAGTCGGGCGCGAGAATCTCTGATTTTTACGTGTGTGCACGCACACGACGTGCAGCCTTCACGTTTTTTGCGGTGGCTGACACAGGGAGAACAAGCGCCAGTATCGCTGAAGCCAGCTCCGCAAGTGGCAGGAGCACGTCCAGCTACGGCACTAGTAGGGGAACTGCGCCAAACGCTTGCCACTGGATCGCCGTCACTGCAACAAGAAGCGAAGGTGCTGCTAGAGATGCTGGCAGCGAACGAGGTGCGTGGAGCCAATCAAGAGTGGTGGGTAGATTGTCTGAGCACTCCGATGCTGGCAAACCACAGCGAGAATGCAGAAGAGGGAGCATCAGTCTCACCGTCTGTAGTGGAGTCGATGCTCTCGTGCCCGTTGCGTGGCTTTCTCTCGAATAGTGGCGGAGAAGATACCGACAGATTTGCCAGCGCTGATCTGGGTACTCTCATTCACTCGATTGCCGAGCATCACCCGCACGGATCGGAGGAAGATATGCTGGCAGAGCTCGATGAGCGGTGGACTGACATGAACGTTGCACCAGGTACGATTTCTGATCGCGCGGAGTACGTGGCTGCACAGCGTATGATTCGCGTGCTCGCCGACTATCAGCAGCAGGCGCCGCGTGGCGTCCTTGTAGAAAAAAGAGCGCGCGGAACGTTGGGAGGCATAACAGTCCACGCTCGGCTGGATCGACTCGAATTTGATCCTGATACTCCCACAAATTTCGTGGTAGCTGATATTAAAACTGGAAAAAGCCGTCCGGCGAAAGCGCGCGTTGCTGAGCATCCGCAGTTGCTGATCTATCAGTGGCTCGTCAATCAGCAAGGAGTTGATCTGCGATCGAGAGATGACGACGGCGCCCTGCTGCCACTGACGGAGTCTGAAAGTACAGTGATCAATGCGCTAGAGCGCGGTCAGCAGATGCACTCTCTGGGAGCTCAGCTCATCTACGTTCGCCCTAGCGAGCGGACACAGCGAGCTGTCTATGAGCAAAAAGAATCTGGAGCGAGCGAACACGATCAAGCACAACGAATGATTCGCGCCACTGCTGCGCTCCTTCATGGTCACGATTTCCCCGCTCTTCCGCAGGATCAGCTGTGCCGTAGCTGTGCTTATCAGGCCATGTGTCCGGCACGCGAGGGAGAGAGGATTTTTTCGTGAGTACACCCATGTGGAGCGCTCGAACGGGCGCTCCGAGTTTTGAAGACTTTGCTGCCACATTGCCGTTCCCTCCCACGGATGAGCAGCGAGCCGTAATCGAATCGACCGCTCCAGCGCTGCTCGTAGTGGCCGGAGCTGGCTCTGGGAAGACGGCTACTATGAGCCAGAGGATCGCCTGGCACGTGGCTGCAGGGCATGTGCGCTCTGGCGAAGTGCTCGGTTTGACCTTTACTCGCAAAGCGGCAGGAGAACTCGCCGAGCGCGTCGCTGCTCAGCTTGCCTCGGTGAGGGAAGCAGGACTGGTGCCAGACGATGGCGTTGGAGATGAACCCCCCACTGTGGCTACGTACAATTCTTTTGCGTCCGATATTGCGGCGTCATATGCGCTGCTCATCGGCGAAGATCCGCGCTCGCGCCTCATTACGGAAGCTGAACGTCAGCAGATTATGGATCGGATTGTAAAAGAATGGGTACCGCAGTGCGAATCGGATATCGACGCGGAGCATCCTTTTATTCGCACTGCTCACACCACTATCGTCGATGTGGCGCTCTCCTTAGCAGCGGCCATCACCGATAACAATCTCACGACAGCCAGAGTGCGGGAGTTTCTGCACTCAGACATCACGGCTCTCCAGTCTCTGATGAAGGCTAAAGAGACGGTAGATTTTCGTAAAAAGCCTTATCGCGGCACGGAAATCGGCTCTGGATACAGCGCTTTGAACGTCTCTAAGGCGTTAGAGAGTTTGCGCTTGCGAGAAGCAGCTATGGATTTAGTGGATGCGTATTTTTCTTATAAACGGGAGAACTCCTTAGTGGAATTTGCCGATCAAGTGGCGTGGGCAGGGAAAATTTTGCGTGCTGCTCCTGAGATTGGGATGCAATTACGCTCCCGATTTAAGTTGATTCTGCTCGATGAGTACCAAGATACATCCCCCAACCAGGCGCAGTTTTTACGAGCCGCGTTTTACACTGGAACGGATGATGAGCCCACCTGCGCCGTAGAATCGGAGGATACGCGCCCAGTGAGCGTGTGTGCGGTCGGGGATCCCAACCAGGCGATCTACGGTTGGCGCGGGGCAGGGGCGGATTCTTTAGCGGACTTTTCGAGAGAGTTTGCCGTGACGCCGGAGGCTCACTTCACGCTCTCCGAGTCGTTTAGGAACTCTACTAAAATTCTCGCTGTGGCCAACGCTCTCACGGCGCATAGCTCTCCTGTCGATCTCGAACAGCTTATGCATGAGAAATTTCCGACGGTGAGTGTACTAGAGCGGCCGTGGATAGCGAAGATGAACACTCACGCGCAGCTTGAAGAGCTACATGTGCCGCAGCTGCGCCCAACGAAAGATGCCAATCAGGGACGTGTGATACATGTGCATCGGAATTTCAGCGCAGACGCATACCTCGCTATCGCCAGCCGGATTGCTCAGGAATTCTCTACCTCATGGCAGGAATATCAACGCAGAGCGTGTGCGGCATCAGCAGTGGGGCAGAGTATGCCCCCGTATCAGCCGCCTACGGCGGCGGTGCTGGTGCGTAAACGTAAATACGTTCAGCCCATGATAGAAGCGCTACAGCGTCAAGGACTCACGTATGTGAATATGACGGGAGACATGTTTGGCGCTGCTCCTGAAATCCGTGTGGTACGCGCCCTGCTCGGAGTTGCATTCTCACCAGCGCGCGGAGATCTACTTATGCAGGTTCTCAACTTCTATGCGCTCGGAGCAGACGATGTGCGAGCATTAGAGAAAATACGGAACATGATTCCAGCGCCCGATACACAGCGCACAAGTCTCGTAGAAGCGCTTAACTATGTCTCTGCTCACGCTAACGATCCGGATACTGCGGCGCTTTTTACCCCCGTAGGCTATAAGCGAGTGCAGAGGATAGCTGCTGGTGCGGAACGGTTACGGAAACTGGGGCAGCTGCCAGTGGCAGATATTGTGCGGTTCGCTATTGATGAGTTAGAGCTTTTTGAACTTGCAGCAAGCCGAGTGGATGGCGGGGCGCGAGTAGAGCAAATGCTCTCGGCACTTTTAGCAGCTGCCAGCTCTTTTGACCAGCACATAAGGGCTACTGAAGCCGCCGGACAACTGCCTATTCAAAGTTTCTTGCAGTGGCTAGAAGTGGCAGAAAAGAAAGAGCGAAGCAGTGTAGATGAGGACGTGATGGATAGTAGCACTGCATCTGCCCCCAATACTGCAGGTGACATAGAACCAGAAGCAGGGGTAGTACAAATCCTCACTGTTCATGCTGCGAAAGGCTTGGAATGGGATATTGTGGCGATTCCCGAGATGGTGCATGGTGAGTTTGATGCTATCTATCCAGGGGAGGTAAACCCCTGGCACAAGGATAAGTATGCGCTGCCCTGGCCACTGCGAGCGGATCACGAGCATCTGCCGAGTATGCCGATCGCCGATGCGGTACCCACTGATGCGGCTAGCCCTGAACAGGTAGTGGTGACGGCAGGAGGGAAATTTTGGGCGTACCTCAATGGGCCATTGACCGATTACGAAAATGCAAATCTGCGCAGGCTCGCCTATGTGGCGCTTACTCGCGCTCGCTCTACGCTGATAATGGGCACGTACAGCTATTCCTCGTGGGGCAAAGTTCAGGCTATCGCTGAAAAAATGGAGTCCACACAAAAAACTGAACAGAAAAAATCCTCCTCGGGCAGATCTGCTAGAGGAGGTACCAGCGCGTGGGAGCCGGTGCAGTGCACGTTTATAGCAGACATACAATCCGGAGTTCCCTCAGATACAGTTACTCTCGACGGTGGCGATTCGGCGCCGCTAGAGACGAGCGAGCAATTTTTGCAGTGGGTGCATTCTGAAGCCGAGAATCGCCCACACGAGTCAAGTATTTCTCCAGCGGAGTCGTCTTCAGTGCTGAATAAACTAGAGATACTGGAGAAAGTCATAGACGCCTGTGAAAAAGGGGAGGAGATAGAGCAGGGACTCGCCTTATGGCCGCAGTCGGTGCAGCGCAGTCTCAATTCTGGTGAGGCGGCTGTCCACGACGTTGATCCGCGGCGCGCTGCACTGTGGAGACGCAATACACTGCTGGTACTCGCAGAGCAACAAGACAGCGCACCCGCGCGCAGCCCCATCGACTATCTCACGGCTTCGGACGTAGTAGCGTTGCGGGCGGATCCAGATGCTTTTGCACGTGAGCGTCGGCGCCCTATTCCTCACGAGCCGTCGCGCGCTGCTCAGCGCGGCACTGCTGTACACGCGAAAATAGCACAGGCATTTCATCGCCCCAGTGTGCTGGATATTGATGCGGTTGCCGCCCCAGATGAAATGCCTCTCGATGTCGATTTGCGCCTCAGCGATGCTCGTGCCGAACAGCTCTATCAGCGGGCAATGGATTCTCGCTTTGCTGCTATGGAACCTATTGCTATTGAGCAACGTTTAGATATTACGGTAGCTGGGTATCCCGTGCGCTGCGTCATTGATGCAGTTTTCACAAGTGGCAAGTCTACGCAGAATGGCTATAGATCACGCAAAAACGAGGATGACAGTAGCGGGGATGGCAGTGGCAGCTCGGCTACTGAGCCGAGGACAGTTGCTGAGCCAAAGACAATAATTGTCGATTGGAAGACTGGAAAGAGGCCTCCGGCGCAGCAGCTGCGCTCACGGTATTTACAGCTGGAACTCTACCGTTTGGCTTGGGCTAAAGCTCACCACAGCCATCCAGAGAGCATTGATGCGTACTTTTACTACCTCGGCGAAGATGACCCCGATCAGCGAGAACTGCGCTCAGAGCCTATGAGTCAGGAGCAGCTAGAGAGCGAGGTGAGAGATATGCTTACGACAAACATGACAGAAAAATGAGCGCTCCTTAGTGTCTGTAATGCTCAGAGCCCGTCAGCACACGCTGATGTTCAGTGCTCGTCGTCAGTGCCAGAATGCTCAGATTCGTCGCCACGTACAGATAAACTACGCGCGAATAGGCCGTGTGCAGATAGCTCATGCGCGGATAGCTCGTTCGCTGGGGCTGGCAGGTCATCCTCGCTCGCCAAATCTGCGCTGAGAGCGAGATCAGCTGTCAGTGCAGTGGCAGCTGAATGACTGAGGGCAACTGAACGATCGAGGGCGCTGCCGGATTCTGCTTCGCTGCCAGCGTAATAGCCGCTGCCAGCATCGTAGCTATCACCGTCAGCACCACTATCAGGATGTCCAGTGCTCAGATGCAGCGGAGAAACTCCGTGGAGACGGTGCGCCTGCTCACTCATGCCAGTTCCGGAGCGCCCAGTGGCAGACGGATAGCAGGTATCGGCAGAGCTCTCCTCGGCAAACCCACCCGAGGTTTCGTCGCTAGGAGAGGAATAGCTCCATGAGCCATTATCGGTGTCAGTCCAGGGAGAGTTTTCGCTGCCAGTGCCACTGGTGGCAGCGTCCGCTGAGGCGGGTCGATCCCCGTACACAACATCTCCGATAGCGTCGCCGTGCACGGCAGTGGGTGAATCGAGATGCCACGCTGGGCCAGGAGACGTTTCAGGATCGGAGTCAATTTCGAGAGCGAGTTGATCGAGCATAGTAGAAGCATCGTCGATCACCTCAGGATCGTCTGTGAGAATGCCGTGCATCAGCCAGCGCACTAATGCAAATTCACTCAGGAGAGTAGCGCGTTCGAGCACGTGCGGGTCAGACACTGCAGGCAGATCGGGCGTGAGCGCAGGGGAATCGGCGGCCGCTTGTTTGCCGCTGATCGTATGCGAGTACGCCTCGAAAAATTCATCGAATGCGCTGCGCGAAAACGACGATAGCAGCGGGGCAATATCAACTGCCGGATCTCCCACGTGGGCTTCACCAAAGCCCACGACAGTGCGGATCGTCGTCTCCGACCACAGAAAATTTTCATCGGCGATGTCCCCATGCACTGCTGCAGTGCGAAAATCCCACAGTGCGTCGTCATCAAACATATTGAGCCAACGCCGGCGCAAAACTGCTGGTATGCGGGCAGCCTCGGTGGCATCGTCAAGCTCGGTGAGAAGCCGCTCTCTCACTCCGGCGGCGTCATACGCAGGTAAACCGACACGGGTGAGTATGGCAGGATTGAGCGAGTGAATGGCCGCTAGCGTGCGTCCAACTTCGCGAGCATATCGCTCGTCCATAGTCTCGAATCGGCGAGCTTTACCCAGTGGAGCGGGGTAAACGACGGCTCTTCGGCCAGCTAATGTGGCATATCCTTTGGGATGTATGACGTCGAAGCTCAAGCGCCCCTCACGCAGCTCATCGATGAGTGCGCTCGCTAGTGCACTCTCCGCTTCTAGCGATGTACCGCCCTGATCGGTGCGAGGATACTTGACGATCCAATGGCGCCCTTCTGAGTCGATCACGCCACTGATCATAAAATCATCGGTGGTGATATAGGGAGGCCGTGTGCCTGCTACGTTGAGTCCATCGACGGCTGCTACAGCGAGCGCAGCTAAATGAAGAGGAGAGAGTTTCACACTTCTAAACTAGCAGCCCATCGCCACTTGTGGTACGACGCTTAGCTTTTTACCCCGCAGCGTGGTGCGTTGAGTGGCAGGTGCAGTAGACTGAGCGCCGTGGCTATTGATTATCAGCGTGAAATAGAAGACCTCAACCGTGTGTACTCTCAGATTGTGGCGGTGAAAGACCCCGCCCAATTAGAGGCTCGTATTGCCGAGCTCACTGAGGCGTCGCTCGCTCCTGATCTGTGGGATGATCCGGAAAAGGCCCAATCGGTGACGAGCAAGCTGTCTCATGCGCAAGCTGAAGTCGATAAGCTGCAGAAAATGCGCCAGCGGCTTGAAGACGTGCAGACACTGCTGGAGATGGCTGAGGAAGAAGATGCCGCAGATGTCGATATGGCTCGCCAGCTGCGCGAGGATGCACAAGAGCAGATCGCCACTCTCCACGGGGATTTGGCAGATCTAGAGGTGAAGACGCTGCTGAGTGGGGAATATGACGAACGCAATGCAGTAGTGACGATTCGCTCAGGAGTGGGGGGCATTGATGCCGCCGACTTCGCTCAGATGCTGGAGCGCATGTATCTGCGTTGGGCGGAACGCCACGGTTATCCCACGAAAGTGCTCGATACCTCATACGCTGAAGAGGCGGGAATCAAGTCAGCCACGTTCGAGGTGCAGGCGCCGTATGCATACGGGACGCTCTCGGTGGAAGCAGGTACGCATCGGCTGGTGCGGATTTCGCCGTTCGACAATCAAGGCAGGCGCCAGACGAGTTTTGCTGCGGTGGAAGTGATCCCACTCATCGAGACGACCGACCATATTGACATTCCTGAAACCGATTTGAAGATCGACGTCTTTCGCTCCTCTGGCCCTGGTGGGCAGTCTGTGAATACCACCGACTCGGCTGTGCGTATGACGCACCTTCCCACGGGCATCGTCGTCTCTATGCAAGATGAAAAATCTCAGATTCAAAATCGTGCCGCTGCACTGCGAGTCTTGCAATCTCGATTGCTGCAGCTGCGCCGTGAAGAGGAAGAGGCGAAGAAAAAAGAGCTGGCAGGTGATGTCAAAGCCTCATGGGGCGATCAGATGCGCAACTACGTTTTGCACCCCTATCAGATCGTGAAAGACTTGCGCACTGGATATGAAGAGGGCAATACGGACGCCGTCTTTGACGGTGAGATCGACGCATTTATTGACGCCGGAATTCGCTGGCGAGCAGGGCAGGGCACAGGGCAGGAAAGCTGAGAGCAGTCCGCCGAGCAGGAACGCCAAACGAGTAGACCGTGGCCAGGCGCATCAAGCTGTGCCAGAGTAGTTCAGGCTGCGCCCAGGTGGCCGAGGCTGCGGCGAGGGTGTGCTGGTCTCGCCGGCATGACTTTTCAGTAAACAACTTTTCAGTAAACAACGTGATGCAATACACGAATGTGAGATAACGGCGTGCCTTACTGCGCTTGCGGCAAACAGCCTTTAAGGTGAGTATGATTTTTAGTCTGCCGAAGCTGGATGATTCATGATTACATTTGAAAACGTCTCCAAGGTGTATATCAAGGGTGCGGCTCCTGCTCTCGAAAATGTGTCGCTCAACATTGAGCGTGGCGATTTCGTTTTTCTGGTGGGAGCCTCGGGCTCAGGTAAATCCACGATGCTAGCGTTGATCTCTGCAGAGGAACGCCCCACAGCTGGCAAGGTGTTTGTGCTGGGCAAAGATCTGTCGAAGGTGTCAGCGCGTCGGGTGCCGGCGTTACGGCGTCAAATGGGCTATGTCTTTCAAGATTTTCGCTTGCTGCAAGATAAAAACGTGTTCGACAATGTGGCTCTTGCCATGCAGGTCATCGGCAAACCACGGCACGCCATTGTGAAAGATGTGCCGCAGGTTTTGGAGCTCGTAGGGCTCAAAGGCAAAGAGAGACGCGGAATGCATGAGCTCTCGGGCGGGGAGCTGCAGCGCGTCGTCATCGCTCGGGCAATGGTCAATCATCCGGATCTGTTGCTGGCGGACGAACCTACTGGAAACCTCGATCATGAGACGGCACTGGGAATTATGCGCTTGCTGGATCGAATTAACCGCACGGGTACGACGGTGGTGATGGCTACCCACGATTCGGCAATCGTCGATCAGATGCGCAAGCGCGTCATTGAGCTCGTTGATGGCCGTGTGGTGCGCGATCAGGAGCGTGGCGCTTATGGGGGGATTCGCTGATGAGACTTCGTTTTGTTCTTTCTCAGACATTCAAGGGGCTGCGAGGCAATGCCGCAATGGCATTTTCGGTCACGTTGGTGACGTTCGTCTCTCTGCTTTTCTTGGGTGGCGCGGTACTGCTGCAGTGGCAGATCAACTATCTAAAAAATGACTGGTACGACAAAGTGGAAGTCTCGGCTTTCATGTGCCCTGCCAACTCCAAGTCTCCCAACTGCGCCGACGGCGAAGCAGATAAAGAGCAGATTGATGCCATCCAGAGTTTCCTCGATTCGGAGCAGATGAAGCCCTACGTGGAGAAAGTGTATTTCGAGACGAAAGAAGACGCGCTAGTAGCGTTTAAGAAGCAGATGGCAGATACTCCGTGGGCGGATGCTATTACGGCGGAACAGCTGCAATCGTCTTTCCGCGTGAAGCTGGTGGATCCGCAAAAGTTTGAGATTGTCTCCGATGCGCTCGCAGGACGCCCAGGGGTGGAATCTGTGCAAGATCAACGCGAACAGCTTGCCCCGCTCTTCAGAATTATGAATACGTTTACGATTATTTCGGGTGGGTTAGCAGCTGTGATGGTGGTGACGGCGATGCTGCTGATCCCTTCGACGATTCGGCTCTCTGCGATGTTCCGTAAGAATGAGACGGAAATTATGCGCTATGTGGGTGCGTCGAACCGGATGGTGCAGATGCCGTTCATCCTTGAGGGAATTCTAGCCGCTCTTGTGGGGAGCTTACTCGCCATTGGTTCGCTGTGGATAGTCGTGGGGGTTTTCATTAAAAATTGGGCGGCTGGCTCGTGGATACGAGTGCTCACCGTCAAGGACGTCTTAGTGCTCGCCCCATTTTTGCTTGTTGCTGCAGTCCTCATCGCCAGCGTGGCGAGCTTCGTGGCGTTGCGAAAGTACACGAAAGTATGATGCTTCCTCTGATAGCGGTCACGGCGCATAGGTCAAGAGATGCTGCAAGTTCAACGTCGCACGCATACTATCGCGTGTAGGTTCGTCGTGTGTAGGCTGCGAGTAGGTCGCGCAGTGCAGTAGACTGCGGGCGGGCAGACGCAGGCATACCGATTTGCAGCTGTGACGGTGGACGCGTGACGCACACGGCGTATCGGAGTGAGACTGGGGGAATGGACAGCGTAAAGAAGCGCGAGCGAAGAACGGAGGATATGATGAGACACAGCAGATTGACACGGCAGCGGTTCAGCGCGGTGGTTGGTGCAACGGCGGTGCTGGCAGTCAGTGCTAGTGTGCTCGTTCCTGGAGCGGCGCTGGCAGCTGATCGAGATGATCTGGTGAATGAACAATCCGCTTCGCAACAGAAGATTACTGAGCTCAATGCGGATCTTGAAGGGCTTTCAGCCGAGCTGCGCGATGCAGCTATTACCCTCGCCACCACTCGCGATAAAATTCCTGGAGCCGAAAAGGAGCTAGCTCAAGCGGAGTCGGAGCTCTCAGCTGCCCAGCGCGAGGCGCAGGCGAATGCGGTGTTGCTGCACGCAGCTGAAAGCGAGCTGGCCAGTATCGACAAGGCTGCTGTGGGTACGAATCAGCAGGTAAAAGAAGCAGAAGCGTCCGTGGCTGAGCTAGCACGGCTCGCCTATCGAGGAGAGGCGCTGCCGACGACGTTGGATCTTTTGGCGAATTCAGCGACTGCGGAAGAGTTTATGAATATGTATCGCGTGAACGAGGCGCTCACGCGAGCTCAGACGACGGCTCTTATGCGCTTTGAGCAAGATGCGGGGAGTGTGCGCAACCGACAAGCGCGGCAGAGCGCCGTCAAAGAGAAAGTACATGAACTCAAACAGCAGGCAGATGCACTAGTGCGTGTGCAAGAAGAAAAGCAGGCCGCTGCCGAGCAGAAACGCGATGAGCTCAAGAGCTTAGAAGATACTATTGCTGCGAAATCAGCAGTGCTGGAGAGTCGCAAAGGTGAGGTGCAGCGCCAGATCGATTCGGAAAATGCGCAGTACGCGCAGATCACGAAGCAGATTCAGGCTATTGACGAGGAAAACCGTAGAAAAGCTGCGGCTGCGGCGCAGCAGGCACAAGCGAACAGTGATTCGGGTTCGTATTCGTCGTCAGGCGGATCCTCTGCAGGAGGCTTTATTCAGCCTCCCATTCACACCTCGCTCTACGTGACTTCCCCCTATGGGTGGCGTATCCATCCCATCACGGGGGATCGCAGGATGCACTATGGAGTGGATCTTGCTGCGGGCTGCGGATTGCCTCAGTACGCTGCGGCTCCTGGCACCGTCACCTACGCTGGCTGGTATGGCGGAGGGGGCAATACGATTGCCATCAATCACGGTATGAACGGTGGATCATCGTGGCTCACTCGTTACATGCACTTTGATTCGCTCAACGTCAGCGTTGGGCAGTATGTTGATCGCAATACCGTGATTGGCTATACCGGCACCACAGGAGGATCGACTGGCTGCCACGTACACTTTGAGGTGTGGCAAGATGGCTCTACGATCAACCCCATGAGCTTGATTGGCTAGCAAAGTGATCGGCTGGCACAACTGATTGTCTGGCAGAGCATCCTCTAGCAGGGCACTATGCGACGGCACCATCAAGCGGTATCAATCATTGCGCTGCGGTATTCGTTATGTGAGAAAGTGTCGTCCGATACGTGGAATGCCCGGCGTTCGTTGCGAATAATCCATAGACTGACACGTGTGCTGAGAGAGTGTGCGACGTATGAGCAGCGAGATGGTGCTGTATGAGCGGCGACGGACGTTTGACGGCGGTGCTCAATCCAGATGACGCCGGCCAAGATGAGTGCGGAGTTTTTGGCGTATGGGCACCCGGGGAGCAGGTCGCGCATCTCGCCTACTTTGGGATCTATGCGCTCCAGCATCGCGGGCAAGAGGCGGCTGGCATCGCAGCTAGTGACGGCGAAAAGATTCTTGTCTACAAAGATACAGGGCTCGTCTCTCAGGTGTTCAACGAAGAAGCATTGCGAGGGCTGCCAGGGCATATTGCCGTTGGACACGTGCGCTACTCCACCTCGGGAGATCGCTCATGGATCAATGCGCAGCCGATGCTTGGCCCTACCGAGTTTGGCACTGTGGCTCTCGGGCACAATGGCAACCTCGTGAACGTCCGTGATCTGATGCAGCGCGCGCAGGAATCTTCCGGCAATGATCTCTCTGGCGAGCTCGGCCACGGTTCCTCGACGGATACGGCAGTGATGACGGCGCTCATGGGAGCGATGCACGGATATGCCAATTTAGAAGATCTGGTTGTGGCCATGCTGCCGGCGCTTGCTGGCGCCTTTTCGCTGGTCTTTATGGATGAAAATACGCTCTACGCAGCCCGCGATCCCAACGGTTTCCGCCCGCTGGTATTGGGCAAGTTAGAGCGCGGCTGGGTGGTGGCCTCTGAGACGGCCGCACTTGATATTGTGGATGCCACGTTTGTGCGCGAGGTAGAGCCAGGAGAACTGCTGGTCATTAATGACGACGGCGTGCGCTCACGGATTTTCTCGCAGCCGACGCCGCACGTGTGTGCTTTTGAATATGTGTATCTCGCTCGACCAGACACACAGATCAACGGGCGCCGCATCAACTCAGTGCGCAATGCGATGGGGCGCAGGCTCGCCATTGAACATGCCGTCGATGCCGATATTGTGATTTCTACGCCGGATTCTGGCACTCCTGCCGCTATCGGCTACGCGCAGGAATCTGGTATTTCCTACGCGCAGGGTCTGGTGAAAAATGCGTATGTGGGGCGCACGTTTATTCGGCCAACGCAGGCGATGCGCCAGCTCGGTATTAGGCTGAAACTCAATCCGTTGCGAGAAGTGATTGACGGCAAACGCGTCGTCGTCGTCGATGATTCCATCGTGCGTGGCAATACTCAACGTCAGATTGTGAAAATGCTGAAAAACGCTGGTGCGACCGAAGTACATGTGCGAATTTCCTCCCCGCCGGTGGCGTGGCCGTGCTTCTTTGGCATTGATTTCCCCACGCGCGGAGAACTCATTGCCAACGCTCTGGATGCTCAGGCGATCTGCACTTCACTCGGTGCGGATTCACTCGGATATCTCTCGCTGGAAGGGATGTATGAAGCGATTGGGCTGGCGCCTGGGAATCTCTGCACGGCTTGTTTTACGGGGGACTATCCGGTGCCAGTGGATCTGCATGAGCCGCGTGGGAGCGTCCGTTCGGCGTGCTAGTAGCTCGGCATGTTAGCTTGCCCAGCGTGCTGGATAATGAGTGTGCTGCTCGTTAGAAGCTCTTGATGACGTGAGTCACATGTGTTGAGCGAGTCGAATATGCGAACTCTTCACGGGCTGATCGGCAGCGGCTAGTCGTCAGAGTTTACGCAGTCGGACGTTTTGCACTGAGTGATCGGCTCCCTTCGTGAGAATCACGGTGGCTCGCGAACGGGTGGGAGCCACGTTTTCGCGCAAATTCGGCAGATTAATAGTGCGCCACACCTCGTGAGCAAGAGCGTCCGCTTCGGTGTCGGAGAGGTGGGCGTAGGAACGGAAGTATGAGCGCTCGTCAGTGAAAGCTGTGGCGCGCAGTTGATGGAAACGATCCACGTACCACTTTTCCAATGCGTCTTCGGGAGCATCGAGGTAGATCGAGAAGTCAAAGTAATCAGAGACGGCTCGAAACTCCCCATCAGTGCTACTCATTCTCGGTGGTTGCAGCACGTTGAGTCCCTCGACGATGAGTACATCTGGATGATCGACGCTCACGAATTTTCCAGGCACAATGTCGTAAGACACGTGGTCATAGACAGGTGCCTGCACATTTCCCTCACCAGCTTTGACGGCTGAAAGAAAATCGAGCAGCGCATGCCTGTTGTATGATTCGGGGAAGCCTTTTCTCCCCATGAGCCCCTGTTCTTGAAGCGTGGCGTTGGGATACAAAAACCCGTCGGTCGTCACTAAATCGACGTGTGGAGTCTGTGGCCATCGCCGTAAAAGCTCTCGTAAAAGACGTGCTGCCGTCGATTTTCCTACGGCTACTGATCCGGCAATCCCGATAATCCATGGGGTGCGAGCTTCAGCTAGTCCCAGAAAGTCATGCGATTCACTCAAGAGAGAGCCGGTGTGACGGGCGTACATCTGCAGTAGGGCAGAGAGCGGACGATAGACGGCGTCTGCTTCTGTGATGTCAATGGGATCTCCCAGAGCGGCGAGGTTGCGCACGTCGGAGTCCGTGAGCGGAAGCTCAGTGGTGGAGGCCAGCGAACGCCATTTCTCGCTTGAGATTGTGATAAACGTGCCGCGTGCTTTTCCCCGCAGGTCATCTGCGTGGTCGGCTGCGTTAAGAGGATACAGCATAGGCATAGTGTCTCACGTTCCAGGTATCTCTGCACCGTAGAAGAACTGCATCTGCACCGTAGAAAACTGCTCCGTACGCGAGATTTTAACCTGCGCATTCGCTAGTCTGTGATGTATGTGCGGAATCGTTGGATATGTGGGGAGCCGTGAGCTCTCTCGTCGCCCTTTGGAAATTGTGTTGGAAGGTCTGCAACGTCTGGAATATCGAGGTTATGATTCGGCCGGCGTGGCCGTCAATTTTGGCACCGGAATTGATGTGCGTAAAACGGCTGGGCGCGTGGAACATCTGCGTGAGTCGCTGACGGCGGACGATGTGCCTGCTGCGTACTGTGCGATTGGGCATACGCGCTGGGCCACGCACGGGCAACCTACTGACGCCAATGCCCATCCGCATTATTCACAGACGAAAAATGTGGCTGTGGTGCACAACGGTATTGTGGAAAACTTTGCTCAACTCACAGAAGAGCTGGTGACGGCGGGGCACACGTTCTATTCGCAGACGGACACTGAGGTGGCTGCGCATGTGCTCGGAGAAGAGCTGGATACGATTGGCAATCTGCGCGATGCCATGCTGCGGACGGTGAATCGTCTGGAGGGCTCTTTTGCACTGGTGGCCACGGCAGTAGGAGAGCCTGATACGATCGTGGCTGCTCGGCGTAATTCTCCGCTCGTCGTCGGCCTGGGGGAGGGGGAGAACTTCCTCGGCTCAGATGTGGCGGCTTTTATCGGGCATACAAAGCGGGCTATGGCAATTGGGCAAGATCAGATAGTAGTGCTCCGCCCCGACAGTGTGGACGTGATCAATTTTGATGGCACGCCCGCTGAGGGAGACGTCTATGACGTGGATTGGGATGTGAACGCCGCACTGACCGACGGTTTTGATACCTACATGGAGAAAGAGATCCATGAGCAGCCGCATGCCGTCTTAGAGACGCTGCTAGGACGGCGCACGAAAGACGGTTATCTACAGCTTGACGATATGAATATCACAGAAGCGGAACTGCGCACAATCGACAAAATCATCGTTGTGGCGTGTGGAAGTGCCGCCTATGCTGGGCACGTCGCTAAATATGCGATAGAACATTGGTGCCGTATTCCCGTGGAAGTGGAGCTTGCCCACGAATTCCGCTATCGAGATCCGGTGCTGAACGCGAAGACGCTCGTGGTGGCGATTTCACAGTCGGGCGAGACGATGGACACGCTCATGGCAGTGCGCCATGCATCTGAGCAAGGATCGCGAGTGCTGGCCATCGTCAATGTCTACGGCTCTACTATTGCCCGCGAAGCCGATGCGGTGCTCTACACTCACGCTGGCCCTGAAGTGGCAGTGGCCAGTACGAAAGCCTTTAGCGCACAGATTACGGCTGCCTATCTACTCGGTCTGTATCTGGCGCAGCTGCGCGGCAATAAATACCCCGATGAGGTGGCCACTTATCTCGATGAGCTAGACAAGATGCCGAGTCGTATTGAGCAGGTACTCGCAGAAGAGGATCAAGTGAAAGCGCTCGCGCGCGAGTTCGTCGATGCGACGTCAGTGCTGTTTCTCGGACGTCATGTGGGCTTCCCAATCGCCCTGGAGGGTGCGCTCAAACTCAAGGAACTGTGCTACATCCACGCGGAAGGTTTCGCCGCTGGAGAGCTCAAGCACGGGCCTATCGCGCTCGTGGAACCAGGCGTGCCAATCTTTATGATCGTGCCTACGCCACGCCGGCCACTGCTGCATTCAAAGGTGATCTCAGCTCTGGCTGAGGTAAAAGCGCGCGGAGCACGGGTCATTGCGGTAGCCGAAGAAGGCGATGATGCCGTCGATGGGCAAGCAGATGCAATTATTCGCGTCCCACTTTCTACGCCTACGCTCATGATGCCGCTGGTGACGGTGATTCCGCTGCAGGTGTTTGCTTGTGAATTGGCCAAATGCAAGGGCTATGACGTCGATAAACCCCGCAACCTAGCGAAGGCCGTCACGGTGGAATAGGCACGTCACTGTGACGCCGGCGTGATGGTGACGCCGACGCTCGCGCAATGGGATGAGCACAACTCGAATGGGCGCAGCCGAAGAGACAAAAAACTGACGAGGCGGGAACTAGGATAGGCATTATGAAACGTGCCTATGTCGTGGAGGATATACGTCGGGCAGAAGCTCCGCTGCTGGAAGCTGGAGTGCCCTTAATGGATCAGGCTGCTTACGCGCTCGCTGGAGCTGTGATACGCCACCTGCGTGAGAGCGGTGTGCGAATTCCTGGATCAACGGCGCTCGCTCTGGTGGGGGCTGGTCATAACGGCGGTGATGCACTCTTTGCTGCAGCCTATTTGGCGCGCCGTGGCATGAGCGTGGTGGCGCTCTGCCATGGGATGGTATATGAAGAGGGCCATCGTGCGGCGCTGCGTGCGGGGGTGCGCGTCGTCACTGAGCCGTCCTCAGAAGAGCTCATCCATGCTGGTGCAGCCGCTGGAGTGTGGCTTGATGGGCTGCTCGGCATTGGCTCTCGTGGCGCTCTGCGTGAACCACTTGCTACCTGGGTGCGCACACTCACGGCTCTGCGGGAGAGCAGCGCGGCTGAGCCGTATGTGGTGGCCGTTGATGTGCCCTCTGGAGTGGGCGTAGATGACGGTACGCTCCCTGGCGCAGTGCTCAAAGCGGATGCCACCGTCACGATGGGGGCGGCCAAGCGGGCGCTCTATCTGCCGCCAGCGTGCCACGTGGCTGGGCAGATCATTGAGGTGCCACTGGGATTTGAGCGCTACCTCCCCGCCACTCCCGCTTTAGCCTCACTCATGGATTCCGATGTGCGCGATCTGTGGATGGTACCTGGACCGCACGATCACAAGTACACGCGGGGGGTACTGGGCGTCCTCGCTGGTTCGCAGACGTACCCAGGTGCAGGAATCCTGTGTGTGGGGGCGGCACGTTCCATGGGGGTAGGAATGATCCGCTACCGTGGCACCGTGCGCGGAATCGTTGAACGCTATCCAGATGTCGTACGTGCTGAGGGAAAAGTACAGGCGTGGACGATTGGCTCAGGGCTTGATGATCTGCGTGACGCCTCTCGCATACTCCAGGACGCAGTGGCCCATTCCATTCCCGTCGTGCTGGATGCGACGGCCATTGAGCTGGTCCACCATGATGACGTGCCCTCGACGGTGGTCATTACTCCGCATGAGGGCGAGCTCGCTTCTCTCTTGCAGGCACGCGGGGAATCGCTATCGCGTGACGACATTCATCAGGCTCCCGCACGTGCAGCTCGTCTCGCTGCTACTCTCACCGGAGCCACTGTGGTGCTCAAAGGAGCAGTCACTGTGATAGCGGGTCCACATGGGCCACTGTATGTGCAGGGTGGGGCTCCAGCGTGGTTGGCCACCGCCGGAGCTGGCGATGTCCTGGCTGGAATCATGGGAGCGTTGCTGGCTTCTCACGGCGACGAGATTGCATCCTGGGGAGAGGGGCGAGGTCTACCTGCCCAACTAGCTGCGGCAGCCTGCCACGTGCACGCCGTGGCGGCCTGGATCGCAGCCCGCAGTACGCCGTCAGCACATCTGCTGCTCCCGTCAGTGGAAACATCTGACCTGAGTAGGAGAAATTATCGCGATCACCATGACGGCGCTGCAAGAGGGAGTGCTCACTGCTGCGGTTGCGCTCATGCTAGTGCCATTGGGGCACTGAGTCCACGTCTGCTCAGTGGAGAAAGCCAGCTGGCTGCTCCTACACATGCCGGATCCTTAGGGCAGCCCATAACGGCATGTGACGTGATAACGGCGCTGAGAGATGCCATTTTTAGAATTCTCAACCCGCAGTTCTAACATGGAGAAGAGAAACTGAAGGAGAAGCTGGGATGGGCAGTGGCAGACACGTGCGCGATGTCGAAGTTTTTCATACGCACGGACAATACCCCTCACGGGCAGTCATCTCTCGTAGCGCCTTTGAACACAATCTGAGCAAGGCACGTGAACTCGCTGGGACAGCGGAAGTGATGGCCGTCATTAAGGCCGATGCCTATGGCCATGGAGCTGTACCTATAGCGCAGTGGGCAATAGCTGCCGGCGTGCACTGGTTTGGCATTGCACAGCTGGCCGAGGCGATGGATGTGCGCCGAGAGATTGGCGATGGTCCGCATATTTTGGCACTCATCGCAGAGCCAGGCGCGCCTTTCTCTGATGCCATTGAACTGGGCATTGATCTCACAGTGAGTTCGCAGGCGGCATTGGATGAGATCGCTCGGGCTGGAGCTGAGAATGGTCTGGCTGCCCGCGTCCATCTGGAAGTGGATACCGGTATGGCTCGCGGTGGGGTTCAACTCGATCAAGTGGAGAGCATCGCCGAAAGTCTCGCCGATTATCAGGACGACGGACTCGTGGAGGTCGTGGGGCTGTGGAGCCACCTCGCCTGTGCTGATGAGCCAGATTCGCCAGTGACGGCGCACCAGGTGGAGCTGTTTGAGCAGGCGCGGTCTCTCCTGGCTCAGGCGGGGCTCAATCCGCCACTCGTGCATCTAGCTGCTTCGGCAGGTTTGCTGTGGCATCCGCAGACACACTATACGATGGTGCGTCCAGGCATTATGCTCTATGGGCTCAGCCCTAATCCGCATGTGGCGACGGCGCATGAGCTGGGTCTTGAGCCGGTGATGCAATTGGATGCCACAGTGGTGTCGGTGCGCGATGTGCCGCAGGGGACTGGCGTGAGCTATGGGCACACAGCACATACTGCCACTGCGACGCATCTGGCTACAGTGCCACTCGGATATGCTGATGGCATCCCACGTGCGGCGTCAAATGCTGCTCCTGTGCTGGCTAACGGAGAGCGAACTCCGATTATGGGACGTGTCTGCATGGATCAGTTTGTGATTGAGGCGCCGAATGTGTGCCCTGGGGACGTCGTCACTCTCTTCGGTGGTGCGCCGCATATGCCGACAGCTGATGAGTGGGCTGAAAAATCAGGAACGATTGGCTATGAGATCGTCACGCGCATCGGGGTGCGGGTGCCACGTGAATATGCAGATGATGCAGCGAACGGGAGAAAATAAACTCTGACTGCGCGGCAGCGTTTGAGCAGCGGTAGAGTGGGCTGTCGGTGTGGGTGGCATTCGAGCTGCGATGCCGTGGGAGAGCGAGAGAGAAAAGATGAGCGAGATAGATATGACGATAACGGTGCCGACTGCGCAGGACATTCAGGCCGTAGGCGCGGCTATCGGTGTGAATGCGCGCTCTGGAGATTTAGTGATGCTCAACGGGCCGCTTGGTGCTGGTAAGACGACCATGACTCAAGGTATCGCGCGTGCCTTGGGGATACAAGCACGAGTGCAGAGTCCGACGTTTACCATTGCGCAGATACATCACGGCCATGACGCGCAGGGGAGCGCACTTGATCTTGTGCATGTGGATGCGTATCGCTTGACGTCGATGGAAGAACTCGACGCACTCGATCTTGATACCACCTTGGATGAAGCTCTCACCGTGGTGGAATGGGGCGAGGGGAAGACGGAGGTGCTCTCGGCTGACCGTCTGGAGATTACCATTGAACGGCCGGAAGGCAGCGCGAGCGGTGAAGAGCCAGAGGATTTACTGACTGACGCCCCCCGAGTGCTCACGCTTCTTTCTCACGGCGAGCGCTCCGCTCAGCTGGCGCGCGCGGTGATGGATTCTCCTCAGGTGCGTTCACTGGTGGAGCAAAGCGTGACGGAGCAAAATCAGTGAGCGCACTGCGGGATGCGCGAGCGCCGTGGCCGCTGGGGAAGAGGTGTATGTGGAAACGGCGTGGAGCGGGCGTACTCAAAGAGCGTGCAGGGCTTAGTGCAGCTTCAGAGATTATTGTGCGTTTTCCGGCTGGCGCGCTGCCAACATTTCTATTCATCTGTGTGCTCGTTATGTGCGGAATCCTGGGGTGTGGATCGCCGGCGTTTGCAGCCAGCTCTGATCGCGTCAATACTTGGTTTGCTAGTCAGGGGCGTGCCGTAGTGGTGGCGCAGGCGGGGCAGACTTTTCCGGCACTCACCGCAAAAGACCGGCAGGAAGTAGCTATCGGGACGCCGACGAACGTCATGGGAATTGCCGATTCTGCTGGTTCGGTTGGCACCGTGCAAAAGAGCACCTACTGGGTGGCAAGCGTCTCGAAGCGTGACGGCGAACTACTCGGCGTCGTGGCAGCTGATTTCGCTTCTGATAGTGCAAAAAATACGATTGTGATAGCTGACGTTGAACTGGCAAAATCGGTGCGAGAACAGGCTCAGGGAGCTCGTCCGCCTGATTCGCTCATCTACGATCAAGGCACAAAAGCCTGGTATACCGTAGAGAAGTCACAAGTGAGTGCTGCTGGCGCCGAGGCGACGACGTTGATTGCTGGAGCTGTGCCACTTCCGGATTTTCTCGCTCAGCGTGCGCGTAACCTCGGCCTCGTGGATGCGACGTCGGAAAAAACTATGTCTCAGGCTCCGGAGAATCCGATGCAGAGTGGCTCGGGCACCAGCACTTCTGCAGGTGTGATATCGCCCGTGAGCACCGTCATCGTGGCATTGATTATTATCGCTTTGCTCACTGTCTCGCTGCTGTGGCTGCGATGGGAAGCTCACCATCCGCAGGGGCGTAGGGTATTGCCGGCTGGAGAGAAGCAGCTCAGTTCAGATACCGGCTCCTTATCGATCGTAGAGGCAGACGCACGCTCTGCAGCTCGTCTCGACAAAGCCTCTGGAACGGTTCGGGTATTTCGCCATGATTTAGATGCTGCCGTGAAGACGCCACCGGCTTACGGTCACGGCCAGGGTGCCACAGATAGCACGCAGGCAGTGAACGTATCCGCGCCGGTGGCGGCTGAGCAGGTGAGCAGCAGCGGTGTGCAGTCACAACATATTGTCCACACGGAGGAGGAATAGCGCGTGACGACTTATCTCACGTTAGATACAGCAGCAGGCATCAGCGTTGGCGTGGTGCATGAAAATTTTGGTGCCGTAGAGGTGCTGGCTCATGAGCGAAGTGGCGATACCCGCCACCATGCGGAGCATCTTACCCCGATGGTGCAAGCGGCGTTGGCTACGGCGCAGATTAGCGCTCCTGATACTGTGGTAGCTGGCACTGGCCCTGCCGCTTTTACGGGTTTACGAGCCGGATTAGTGACGGCGCGGACGTTGGCTACTGTGTGGCATGTGCCTATCTTCGGGCTGAGCTCATTGGAGGTATTGGCTCTAGCTGGTATGGATGCGGGAGCTAATATCGCCGTGCCGATTATTGATGCACGGCGTAAAGAAGTATATGCGCTGCGAGCTAGGGCGATGGGGCCAGATGATGTGGAAGTGCTGGAGCCTCCGCGAGTGCTCACGGCGGCAGCACTCGCAGATGAGATAGCGCATGCTCCGGCAGTGCCGATCAAGCACGAGAGCGATGCTGAACTCTACGCTGAAGCATTTCCCGATGCGATGAATATAGCAGTGAATCCGGCGGTGGCCGTGCGGCTGCTCCTGTCTCGCCAAGCGCGAGCGGATGCGGGGGAGAGTAGTCCGGCTACGGATTTTGGTACGCAGCCGCAGTATCTGCGCCGCCCTGATGTTCATTCTGGTGCAAAAGCTCAGCCGCCTGCCGAGGGAAATCCTTATGCACTCGGCGGCGATAGCAGACACTGACGCTAGGAGTGCAGGTGGTGGGTAGCAAAGATCATGTAGCTGCTCAAATAACTGCTGCTCAAGCAATTTTGGCACGTGAAGCGGTGAAGGAGAACGCAGATAAGCTAGATGCGGGCGCGGAAGACGAGGCGGAGAATCAGTTTTCAGTGCTCGTCCCTCCGCGCTCGTGGGCTGGCTCCCTAGCGGATTTCGACAGCCAAATTTTTGCCCGTGACGCGTGGCCACAGGCAGTGTGGGATCACGAACTCTCACAGCCGGATCGGCGGTACCTTGCCATCCCAGGGGAGAGAGAGGCGATTCGTTCACTCCCTGCGATTGCGGCAGTTGCCGGTCTGCGGCTGGCGCCGGAGGCAGAGTTGCTCACGTTAGCGGTAACGCCTGCCATGCGTCGGCGTGGACTTGCGCGAACATTGTTGGCTCAGCTATTGGCGTGGGCACGCCGTGGCGGTGCACAGTGCGTATTTTTAGAGGTGCGCTCGCGTGACGCCGGTGCCCAAGCGCTGTACCAACGTTTTGGATTTTCTCCGATTGCACGTCGTCGAGGGTATTACTCCGATGACGATGCATGCGTGATGCGACTGGACTTTTCCGCTCCTCTCTTTGTTCAGGCGCCGTATTCTCAGGACGTTCTCGCCGAAGAGATCGATCTTGAGCATCAATGAGTTGAAGGAGGGGAGCTAGTTCCCTGCCAGTGACATCCACCAGTGGCAGCGCAAGAGCGAGACGCAAATAAGACAACTAAAGTCTCACGGAATTATAGCCGTCTGTGCCCATAGCTCTAAACCGCGTCAGCGTGCGGTTTTCTGGGTGTAGCGCCGAGCAGTGTGGCGCATTGCAAACTCACAAGTGGCAGCTTAAGGCCGTTTCCTTGACTTTTGTACCCGTTTTTTTCGCAGTGCCTCTGCTACATTCATGTACGTGGCTAACTCAACTGTAACCAAACCGCGCGCCAGCAAGACCACAGTGGCACTCAAGGTGCTCATGGCTGTGACTGGCCTGATTATTATTCTGTTCCTTCTTGTACACATGTACGGAAATCTCAAGATGTTTATGGGTGCTGATGCCTATAACCATTACGCGCACTGGCTCAAAGGTATGAGCGAAGACGGCGGTATTCTGTACCCGCTTATCCCAAGTGGTGGTGTGGTGTGGATCGAACGCATCGGCTTGCTGCTTTGTGCAGTGCTGCATATCTATTCGGCTGTGACGCTGTGGAACCGCGGGCACAAAGCGCGCGGTAGCGAACATTACAAAGTGAACGTAGGCTCAAAGGTTCGCGCTGGCAAGACGTACCAGGCAATGGTGATGCGTTACGGCGGTATCGTGATTGTAGTGTGGCTGGTATTCCACTTGTTGCAGTTCACAGCTTTGAAAGTGACGCCAGGGGCACGTGCGTACTCCGAGGCAGATCCATATTCCAATATGGTGTCGGCATTTAACGTGTGGTGGGTGTGGGCATTTTATCTGATTGCGCTCATCGCTATTGCTCTGCATGTACGCCACGGGGTGTTTTCCGCACTTGCCACCCTCGGCCTGCTCACGCGCACTCGTGAATACGCCTTCAAACTGGCTGGCGATGTGGTGGCTATCTTGCTGGTGGTGGGATTCATGGCTCCTCCGACGGCAATTCTGTTTGGTGCCATCACGTATGCAGCTTAAGAGGAAAGAGAGCCTAATATGAGTGAAACATTGATTGACGGCCTGTACACTGAGGGCGCACAGATCCACGATACGAAAGCTCCTGACGGCGATATCGCCACGCGCTGGGAGCGTCGGCAGTTCTCTGCCAAGCTGGTGAACCCCACCAACCGGCGCAAGCTTGACATTATTGTGGTGGGTACCGGATTGGCCGGTGGTGCTGGAGCTGCTTCGCTTGGCGAGCAAGGATACAACGTCAAAGCTTTCTTCTATCAAGATTCAGCTCGTCGTGCACATTCCATCGCTGCTCAGGGTGGTATCAACGCAGCTAAGAACTATAAGAATGACAACGATTCGATCTACCGTCTGTTCTATGACACGGTCAAGGGGGGTGACTATCGCTCTCGTGAGTCGAACGTCTACCGTCTGGCAGAAATCTCTCCCAGAATCATTGATCAGTGCGTGGCTCAGGGAGTGCCATTTGCCCGTGAATACGGCGGTCTGCTCGACAACCGCTCCTTTGGCGGTGTACAGGTATCGCGAACGTTCTATGCTCGTGGGCAAACAGGACAGCAGCTCCTCATCGGCGCCTATCAGGCGCTGATGCGCCAGGCGAAAGCTGGCACGGTGAAGCTGTTCCCACGCCACGAGATGCTTGAACTCATCGTGGTGGATGGCCGTGCTCGCGGCATTGTGGCTCGCGATATGGTGACCGGAGAAATTGAGACGCACCTAGCTGATGCGGTGGTCCTAGCTACTGGCGGCTATGGCAACGTGTTCTTCCTATCGACTAATGCGATGGGGTGTAATGTGACGGCGGCTTGGCGAGCACACCGTGCTGGTGCACTCTTTGCCAATCCCTGCTTTACGCAGATTCACCCCACCTGTATTCCGCAGCATGGCGTCTCACAGTCGAAGCTCACACTGATGAGCGAGTCGCTGCGCAATGACGGCCGAATTTGGGTGCCAAAGAAGAAAGAAGATTGTAAGAAAGATCCCCGCGATATCCCAGAGGAAGATCGGGATTACTACTTGGAGCGTATCTATCCTTCGTTTGGCAACCTTGTGCCGCGTGATATCGCATCACGGCAGGCCAAGAACATGTGCGATGAGGGGCGCGGAGTGGGACCAGAGATCGACGGTGTGGCGCGCGGCGTCTACCTCGATTTCCAGGATGCGATTGATCGCATGGGTAAAGAGCAAGTGAGTGCTAAGTATGGCAACCTCTTTGACATGTATGAGCGCATCACGGGCGATAACCCGTACGAAGTGCCGATGCGTATCTACCCTGCGGTGCATTACACCATGGGCGGTCTGTGGGTTGATTACGATTTGCAGTCCACAATTCCTGGTCTGTTCGTAGCTGGGGAAGCCAACTTCTCTGATCACGGAGCTAACCGTCTCGGCGCCTCGGCGCTCATGCAAGGGCTCTCTGACGGGTACTTCGTATTGCCGAACACGATGAATGACTATCTCGCTGGCGGCCCGTATCCCAAGGTTTCGGAAGATAATCCAGAAGTTCAGGCTGCAGTGAAGAGCGTGAAGGATCGCATCGACTTCTTCCTCAACAACAAAGGCACTCGTTCTGTGGATTCGTTCCACAAAGAACTCGGCCATATCATGTGGGAATACTGCGGTATGGAGCGCACGGCTGAGGGACTGAAGAAAGCGATTGGCTTGATTCGCAAGTTGCGCGCAGAGTTCTGGAAGAACGTGAAGGTGATGGGCGGCGCCCATGAGCTCAATCAGAGCCTTGAAAAAGCTGGCCGTGTGGCAGATTTCATGGAGCTGGGCGAGCTGATGTGCATTGATGCCCTACATCGTAATGAATCATGCGGTGGCCATTTCCGTGCTGAATATCAGACGGAAGAGGGCGAAGCGAAGCGCGATGACGAGAATTTCGCGTACGTCGCCGCCTGGGAATGGAAAGGCGAGGGTGAAGCACCCATGCTCCACAAAGAGCCTCTCAAATATGAATTCATCGAGTTGAAGCAGCGGAGTTACAAGTGAAAATTACATTGGAATATTGGCGTCAAGCTGGGCCGGAAGCTCAAGGAAATTTCGAGACGCACACGATTAACGATGTTGATCCCACTGCTTCGTTCTTGGAGATGCTCGATCAACTCAATGAGGAACTCTTTGATGAGGGCAAAGAGCCGGTGGCGTTCGATTCTGATTGCCGTGAAGGCATTTGCGGTATGTGTGGCTTGGTGATTAACGGCGATCCGCACGGTCCGCAGGTGACCACCACGTGCCAGCTCCACATGCGGCATTTCAAAGATGGCGACAAAATCACGATTGAGCCGTGGCGCTCCACTGCGTTTCCCGTGATTCGAGATCTCGTTGTTGATCGCAGCGCTCTGGATCGAATCGTGCAAGCCGGTGGCTACATTTCTGTCAATACAGGTGCTGCCCCGGATGCTCACTCGATGCCGGTGCCGAAGCCGAATGCGGATAAGAGCTTTGAAGCTGCATCGTGCATTGGATGCGGTGCATGTGTGGCTGCCTGCCCGAATGGATCGGCTATGCTCTTTACGTCGGCAAAAGTAGTGCATCTGGGTCTGCTTCCACAGGGGCAGCCAGAGCGTAAGAAGCGCGTGGTAGCCATGCTGGCTCAACACGATGCCGAGGGTTTCGGCGGGTGCACCAATACGGGCGCATGTGCCCAGGCGTGCCCGAAGCAGATTCCGCATGAGTTCATTTCGATGCTGAATCGGGATCTCATCAAGGCACTCTGAGTCGTTCTATGAGTTAGCTCAGGGCTAGATAAGCCTCCTATAGCGGTGGTTCCACGTACCTCAATATGTGGAACCACCGCCGCTTTGTATCATGGCTGCTTGTGTCGTGGCTGTCGTTTATTCATACTGCGCTCATTCATGTGAGTGCCGCCGGCAGATTGATAGACGACAGGCAGCAAACAAAACAGACAGTGGAAACAGGCAGTGGACAAAGAGACCACAGGCGGTAGGCAAGAAGCATAAGAAATGCTCCTCGCAGACCACAAGTCTGCAGGCTACAGTCCTCGCAGGCTACAGGGTGTATCAGTCGGTGAGTATCTGCGTGAAAGCACCAGTGTAGCTACGCTCACTATCTGGCATGTCAGCGTTGGCTAGCAGCATCAGTGTGCGGAGCTACCGAGAGGCGGTATGTCAGTGTATGGCTTTCCCCAGGTTCAAGATGGATGGAGGAATCGAAAGCATTGACGCCCTCAACGCACACCATTGTCTGCCATTCGCCTTCGCCCATGTCCGGCATCGTGGCTGCTCCCTCTGCCCACGGGTTCCAGATAACGGCGAGATCTGCTCCCTCACGTTCCACCGTGATTGTGCGAGACCACCCAGGATCCACTACGCGGATGGGCTGAGGAGAGGAGTAGATGCGATCTGTCGGGGCATTGAATGTGAGATCACCGCTCTGGATATGTGAGTGAGAGTCATTATTGGTTCCCTCAATATAAGATGCGCCGTCCAGACCCTCCAGACGGATAGTACGCACATCGGAAACTGCGAGAAATGTGTGCAACGCTTCCTGATAATCAAAGGCGCTATCGTCGTCATTGTGCACAGTCAGCGTCAGCGTGAGCGAAGAGCCAACGGCGACTTGGTACATGGCGCTAAAACGGTGTGCAAAGTTCTCCCGAAAAGCATGTATTTCCGGCACGTTATCGGCTAGTTCGAGATCGCGTGAGCTGAGAGTGTAACTGATCTGAGTGCTATTTTGTTCATGAAGACGCCACGGCAGTAGTCGCGCAAAGCCATGTGACGGCGTCATTGTGCCACTGCGTCCAGCTCCAAACCACGGGAAACAGATGGGCACTCCCCCTCGGATAAAGCGCATATCAGCGAATACTGCTCGCGAGCTGAGCCAGATGACGTCGGGTTGGCCAACGGGTATCCACGAGCACACATGTGCGCCGTGCGGATAGACCACTGCGGCAGATTCAGGAGTGGTGATGGTCATGGGCGTGAAAGGACTGTGCGTATGGGAGAGATCATGTGGCATATCTGAAGTATAGCAACCGCTGGTGACGGCGATTGGCGATTGTTGCCGATGGGTATCCTCCCCAGCGGCGGCCATCAGGATCAGCTTATCTGTGGCGATAGTGCTAGAATTTCGCCCGTGAATGAACTAATTCTTGGAATTGAAACAAGCTGCGATGAGACGGGTGTGGCGCTCGTGCGTGACGGCGAGTTGCTCGCTGACGTGACGGCTACGAGCATGGACGAATATGCGCGTTTTGGCGGTATTATTCCAGAAATTGCGTCCCGAGCTCATTTGGAGGCATTCGTGCCCACGTTGAATGCGGCGCTTGAGAAAGCGGGGGTAGCGCTTTCAGACGTGGATGCGGTGGCTGCGACGGCTGGCCCAGGTCTGGTCGGGCCACTCACTGTAGGGGTGTCGGCTGCGAAGGCGCTCGCTTTGGCGCTCGGTAAGCCGTTTTACGGAGTGAATCACATCATCGGGCATATCGCGGTAGATGAGCTTGTAAATGGAGATTTTCCGGAAGAGTTCATTGGACTGATTGTGAGTGGAGGGCATTCGCACATATTGCACGTGCGCAACATCGCCACCGACGTCACCGAACTGGGCGGCACTATTGACGATGCTGCGGGTGAGGCGTTCGACAAAGTTGGACGTCTGCTCGGGTTGCCTTATCCTGGAGGGCCGCATATTGACCGGTTGGCACGTGAGGGAGACCGCGAGGCGATTCGATTCCCGCGGGCGCTCATGGGGGAGAAATACAAGCAGAGCCATCTCTATGACTATTCTTTCTCGGGTTTGAAGACTGCCGTCGCTCGCTACATTGAAGGAGTGCAATCGCGTGGCGAAGAATTGCGTACGGCAGATATCGCAGCTGGATTCCAGGAGGCCGTGGTAGATGCGTTGCTTACGAAAGCGTTCTTAGCTCTCGATAACGCAGGACTAAATATGCTCGTGATCGGTGGAGGATTTAGTGCTAATTCTCGCTTGCGGGAGCTGGCATATGAGCGTGCGAAAGTCCGCGGCGTCTCGGTGCATATCCCGCCCATTCGCTACTGCACCGACAACGGCGCGATGATTGCTGCTCTGGGCTGGGAAATGGTGCGCAACAACGTGGAGCCGTCGCCGTTGGACATCACGGTTGATACCGGTCTGCCGCGTGAAGTGACGATTGTCCGCTGACGGGTCAGTGCCTCTGGCCGTTTTCCTGCAGTTTCTCCTGGTCGTTTCTTCTGGGCACTTTTCCTGGCCGTGTCTGCACTGAAAGATTGCTCGGTGTGCGCAGGCGGCCTGCTGAAAGACCAGGCTGCCCGTTGAAACGGCCCAGCGCCAGCAGGCTGCTCAGCTTATGAGGCAGGAGCGGCGGGCACAGCCAGCACAGCTCGGCGTTTCCCGAGTAGCGGCGTCATTATCAGTGTGACGGTACTCGGCCAGTGCTCTGGCTCTGGGCGATTCATGCGCGTGTGGGCTGACTGAGAGCTAGCTCGCTCAGATGGAGCTATATCGGAAGGGAGAGCTGGTGCAGCCGGTGCTGATGTATGCTCCGCACGTTGGCGGTACATGGCAGCGGACGAGCCCAATTTGAGCTGTTTGCGAAAAGTTTCTGGGGAGATATCCACGCCGCGTTTTTTAATTTCGACGGCGGTGACGCCGCGCGCTCGTAGCTCTTTGCCAATCTGCTTAGGGTTGAGTGGAAAAGTCGTTAGCACAGTGAAACTCTGGCCGAATTCGCGCGAAGCAGGGTGATCCCCAGTGAGATAGGCGATGTTAGCGCTGACGGTGTGAAAGCGCTGCTGCTGAGCATATGCGGCTAAGGCGCCAGAGCGAACAATGGCTGGATCGGGGTCAATAATAAATCGTTGCAGCTCGCCAGGTTCTACATATGGCGCTGGATCGTTCGGCTGGCAGCAGGCGGAGTAGCTGCCGGCTGCATCTCTTGCAGCATTATCCAGGCGTGACGGCAGCGGGGGAAATTCTCGTGCATCTGAGGAATGTGGCGCGATGATTACGGCCTGTCGGCCTGGAGCGGGAGCGGCGGAGCCCAACCATAGCACGGCCTCTGCGAGCTCGCGCCGCTGCGATATCCACTGCACGAAAGCGTGCGGCGGCAGATGGCGGTAATCAATTCCAGGGGCAACCTTTATTCCCGCTGCCTGGAAGTACTCTCCGAGAATGATGGCTGTGGAAAGCGGCGGCTGCCAGTCCTCAGGGCTTTGCAGTCGCCGTCCGTTCGTTCGCCGCGCAGGATCGAGCCACAGGGCATCGGCCTCGCTAGGTGCCGGAGAGAAATTTTGCAGTGGAAAACGCTGAATACGGCGCGTGGCAGCATCCCATCGCAACACAGCGGGTGGCACAGCAGATGAGTGAGCGAGATTCGGTGCATCGCCGCTGGAGAGGAGAGTGTTGGAGACGAGAGTGCTGGCATCGGCGTGAATCACCTGAGCGTTGGGGAAAGAACGCACATTGTATGCAGCCGCCATAGCCGTATCTTCATCGATTTCGATGGCACTTACCTGCAGTCCTGCTCGTGCAAAAGCGAGTGAATCTGCTCCGATGCCGCAACCGTATTCGAGCACATGGTGAATGCCGTGAGTGGCGAAATGAGTGGCGTGCTGTTGGGCAATACTGTGGCGGGTAGCCTGTTCGAGTCCGGTACGGGTGAAGATCATGCGAGAGGCGAGGTCTCCAAATTTCTCTTGTGCTTGCACTCTCAGCTGTGCTTGGGTGAGGATTTCGGCGCGAGTTGAGGCGTCGAAGCCAGCCTGGCGCAGCTGGGTGTTTAGCTCAAATTCGCGGCCAGGGGAATAGTCGATCTGGTCAATGGCCTGCAGCGCATCAGTCCAGCGAGGCTGGATAGGGGAGCCGCATGCACTGCTATCGCCGCCGCTCGCCTGCTGCGAGCGGATGTCAAAGAGATCGTGAACACTCACATCCTGATTTTCGCACACGCACCTGCGATGCTGCGATTTTCACGAAAGTTGGGGAGTACCTCGCTGGCGCGTGATCGCTGACGTTCCGCGGTACGTGGAACAAAAACACCTCCTTAACCGTTCCTCTAACGGTGTTCGTGGTTTCGCCCTCAGCGATTGATCTACGGCTTGGCCGTAGGAAAATTGACCGCTTGGGCAAGCTGCGAATAATCTAACAATGGAGCGTAGCTGATGCTGCGCCTGTGGGCTCGACCCCCGCGACGGCGGGCTCAACCAGTTTTGTGTTGGATAAACGAAGGAAAGAAGGAACCGCATGTCGGTATCCATTAAGCCTCTGGAAGATCGCATCGTGATCAAACAGGCTGAGGCAGAAGAAACCACTGCTAGTGGCCTTGTGCTACCAGGCAGCGCTCAGGAGAAGCCCCAGGAAGGCGTCGTGCTCGCTGTGGGCCCAGGTCGCATTGACGACAATGGCAATCGCGTCCCTATGGATGTGAAAGAGGGTGACGCCGTGATCTATTCGCGTTACGGTGGCACTGAGGTGACGTACGGTGACGATACGTACATCATTCTTTCTGCTCGCGATGTGTTGGCCGTTGTGGAGCACTGAGCTAGAGATGTAGGAGCTTGCGTCCGGTAAGCCGGACGCAAGCTCACGGGGTGGGCACGTGTTGTATCACGTGCCCACCCCGTTTCTATGCTTCACAGTCCGTTCAGAGGTTGTTTGCTTTGGCACTGTAGCTTCACGGTATAGCTTTTTATAGCTTTCAGAGCATAGCTTCTTCGCGCTACGGCTTTGCAGAACTATTTCACAGGGTAGAGTGGCAGCGTGGATAGTGAACCGACATTTTATGCTGATTATCGTTTGCCTCAGCGTTTCGAGTTGCAGGTGTACGGGTATTGTGTGCCGATGCGACACAAATTTAGGGGGATCACGCAGCGCTCAGGTTTGATCATACACGGTCCTGCTGGCTGGGCTGAAGTTTCTCCTTTCTGGGACTACGACGTCCCGTATTCAGCGCGTTGGCTGATTGGCGGAATTGACGCCGCCGTCAATGGGTTACCTGCCATGAGGCGGTCAGCTATTCCAGTGAATGTCACGATTCCCGCGGTTGCACCGGAAACTGCCTATGATATTGCGCGCGCCGGCGTGGCGAAAACGGCAAAAGTGAAAATTGCTGAATCGGGGCAGACTCTTGTGCAGGATTGTGAGCGCTTGGCTGCCGTACGCGATGCGCTGGGGCCACGCGCAAACATCCGTGTCGATGCCAATGCGCGCTGGAGCGCGGAGTACGCGATAACGGCGATTGCGCAGCTCGATCAGGCGGCTGCGGGGCTCGAATATGTAGAGCAACCATGTGCGAGTGTGACAGAGCTAGCGCACGTGCGCCGCTCGGTATCTGTGCCCATTGCCGCTGATGAGTCGATTCGCCGTTCTACAGATCCCTTTCAAGTGGTGGCAGCTGAGGCGGCCGATCTCGTGGTGATAAAAAATCAGCCACTCGGAGGCGTGCGGGCAGCGCTCGCGCTGGCAGAGCGGCTAGGTCTGCCAGTGGTGGTGAGTTCTGCTTTGGAAAGTTCAGCGGGGTTGCAGGCGGGATTGCGCTGTGCCAGTGCCCTCCCAGAGCTCCCTTTCGCCTGTGGACTGGCCACTGCACAGCTCTTGGCAAACGACGTCACCACGGCTCCTCTGCTTCCGACAGATGGAGAGATCGCCGTGCGTGATGTGAACCCTGACAATCTGGGTGAAGTGGGTATAAGTGTAGACTCGCCGCTGCGATTGCGCTGGGAACGACGGCTTGCTGACATGTGGACGTATCTACGTGAGCGAGGATACGTGAGTAATGAAGCGCAGTTTACCTGGATGGATTCGACGGCAGAGAAGTGAGACGGCAGAGAAGTGACGGAGAGGGGAGCGATGGGAGAGGCGAGTGAGACGGCTCGGGCAATTGTGGCCAGCTGCATTGAATATGGGGTGCGAGATTTTGTGCTGTGCCCAGGGTCTCGCTCGGCTCCGCTCGCGTATGCGTTATATGATGCAGAAATGGCTGGTTTAGTGCGGCTTTACGTCGAAACTGACGAGCGCGTTGCAGGGTTCGTGGCGCTTGGCTGCGGCAAGGCTGGGAAGACGGCGGCGCTCGTCACGACGTCTGGCTCCGCAGTAGCCAATCTCCATCCGGCAGTTGAAGAAGCTTTCTACAGTGCAGTGCCGATGATTGTGCTCAGCGCCGATCGTCCACACGAGTTACGAGGCGTTCGCTCGTCGCAGACGAGTGACCATGTGGGAGTCTTGCGAGCTTCGGTGTGTGCATCGGTGGATATCCCCACGGATATCGGTTCGATTGTGGCACTGCGCGGGCACCTTCGCCGTGCCATTCGGGTAGCACATGGCGTTGGCTTCGCTGGCGGGCCAGGGCCAGTACACGTGAATGTCGCTTTTCGAGAGCCACTTCTCAGGCAGGAACGGTGGGATACGGATGCATTGGTGCGACGTTTCGGAGTGCTATCGCCCGCTGCAGATAGCGGTGAGAGTGGAGCACAGAGCAGAGCCGATGAGTTAAAGGAAACTAAAAAGGAAGTCAAGAGGCGAGCTAAACACACAGTGGTGATTGCTGGTAGCGGAGATCGCTTACCGGAACTGCGGCGTTACCATCGAGATGTACAGCGATTTTTATCTTCTGATTTTGCGGCGCAGTTTGCGCATGTGCCAGTTTTGGCAGAGCCGGCGACGCTGATGCGAGCCTTGCCAAGTGCCATAGGTGCGCATCCGATTGTGCTGGATAAGCAACTTCCCTTACGCCGGCGCATTGAGCGCGCCATTGTGATTGGGCACCCCACGCTCACGCGAGAAGTGAATGCTTTGCTCTCTGATCCCGCTGTGGAAGTCATCGTCGTCGATGAACCTCCCACGTATACCGACGTCAGTGGTAATGCGTCTCAGGTGATTGCTGCTCGTGAACTAGGCATGTGGCTAGCGGTAGATTCTGATTGGTTTTCGCTGTGGAGCCATGCTGCGTGCCAAGCCGAGCATTGCATCACACAGTGGGAAACGAGCGCAGATACATTGGATTTTCAGCGGCTTGCACGGATAGTTAATCGTGACGCCGAACGAGTTCCAACGCTGCTGGCAGCTTCCTCGATTATTCGCGAGGTCAATCTCTATGCTCCGGCTCCAGGGCCAGTGTATGAGTCTAACCGTGGGCTGGCAGGTATTGACGGTACCGTGAGCACTGCGATTGGAATGAGTCTGGCTCGTGGGCGAGCCATGAGGGTCGTCCTTGGCGATCTTGCTTTTATTCACGATGTGGGTGCCCTGATTGCTACTGCGGGGCAGATGCGAGGAAACGTGCAGATTGTGCTCGCTGATGACGGCGGTGGCTCACTGTTTTCCACACTGGAATATGGGCAGGGCGATGCGTGTGCATTTGACCGAGTATTTCGCACGGAAAAAGTACTGAACGTTGCGCAGTTCGCCGCAAGCCTCGGTGAAAGTGTGCGATACCGAACTGTGGATGGTAGTGCACGCGCATGTGCACAGGCACTGGAGAACTATTCGGAGGGAATCGAGATTGTCTACGTCGGGTTGCAGCGCGAATCTCTGCCGGTGATGCGCAAGCATCGAGCATATTTGCGCACGCGGGTGCGTGACGCTGTGGCATCGAGCTGCCTATAGCGTATACAGAGCGTGATAAGTGCAGCGGTGTTTTTGTCCAGTGCTCTCGTTTCGCTCAGTGCTCTCGTACATCCCGTATTGCGTATGCCGCATTGCCGCGGCGCCCCAGCGGTGTATAACTCAGGTGAGGGGGCAGGTGCAGCCCAGGTGAGGAGAGCTTGGGCTTTAGAATGTGGGGTCAGCGGATTCAGCAGGTTCAGCGGGCTCAGCGTGGAGAGCTGCCATGATTGGCTGTAACTTTGCCTTGGTTTCTAAAAGTTCGCTCTCTGGCAGTGAATCAGCTATAATGCCAGCCCCGACCCACGCACGAGCCGTGCGCGCGGCAGTGATGCGGGCACAGCGCAGAGCCACACCCCACTGGCTAGCACCCCCTGAGCAGATCCAGCCCACGGGAGCACCATAGCGGTCTCGGTCATGAGATTCTATGCGAGAAATGAGTTCAAGAGCTGCCGTGCGTGGGGTACCTCCGAGGGCGGCCGTCGGATGCAAAGCGGCAATCACGTCAAACATGGAGACGCCGTCATGGAGAGCAGCGTAGATATCAGTAGCAAAGTGCAAAACATTTGGCAGCCGTAGAATGAAAGGGCCATCCATTGTGAGAGTGGCCAGTGGTTCCAGTGCTCGTATCGCCGATTCGGCTGCTAAACGGTGTTCTTCACGATCTTTATGGGAGCTGGTAAAGGCGGCGTCGCTATCCTCGTGGGGTGCACGCGGCGAATTGAGGAAAACAGATGATGAATCTTGTGGCAGAGTGCCGGCGAGTACCCGCGTCATCACGGTATCGGTGGCCTGGTGCTCTGCGGCGCGATCATCCGGTGCAAGCGTGGAGGCGAGCATTTCTGGTGTGGCTCCTACCATGCCATCGACTGCGAACACCCAGGTATTGCGGTAATCGTGGTTGAGTGTGCGTATGAGGGAGCGGACATTGAGATCCTGCTCAGCACTAAATTCGACTTCTCGGGCGAGGACGACTTTTTCAGCTTCGCCGTGAAGAATGCTCTTGCGAACCTGTGCCACGTGATCCATCCACTGATCCTCGCTGGGGATTTCACGGCTGATACGTGCCATGATGCTGCCCTCATCGTCAGCAGACGTGGCGTCAGACATTCCAGAGGTTGACGTGACGGCATCAAGCAGCTGTTGTGCTTCCGTGCAGAGGCTGGTATATGGGTGCGATGCATCGGTGCCGATGAAAGTGAGCCATGTGGACGTTCCCCTTTTTCCGACTATTACTTGTGGAACGATCAGTGCTGAGCCAGCCGGAGAATCGGGGGAAAAGCTGAAAGATCCGAAAGCGACCAATCCTGTGCCAGGGAGCTGTACGTCGTCAATAATAGTGGCCTGATCCAGCAGTGCTTCCCACCAGCATCTGGCCTCGTGGAATCGGGAGTCGTGGAATCGGGAGGAAGCAGCGCTGCGCGCTGAGCTGTTACTCTGTGCTGAGCTGTTCGTGCGAGCGCTGTTGCCGCCGGTGCGTGGAGCCGCAATGTCGAGGCGCGCGGCCGTGCCCGCTGCCACCATGCCATCGTCCCCATGGAGCCAGGCAAGTAGGGCAGGAGTGTCTGGCACAATCCCCGAAAGAGCTGAGATTTCAGGCACGGCAACGGTTTTTGAATACAGGTGTGGAATGCTCAACACGAATAACGATCATACGGCATATTGCTTGCTGATTCTCGCCAAGCTGGCTCTAGCCAAGCAGACTGCCGGAGGTAACGCAGACGGCGGTGCGCTAGAGACCACCTGCTATTTCGCAGCGCCCAGGCGAGAGTGATCTAGATGGGGTCTTTGCTCCGCCACGGGAATCCCCATACGAGAACCCTCGTGGTGGCGCTGGTGGGCGCAGCGCTCGCGATACTCGCAATGGCGGTTAGGCGCTCACGCGGGCGCGCGACGTCACCCGAAAAGCGCGGGCGCGCAAGATGTCGGCTCGCTCCTCTTCGGAGAGGCCTCCCCACACGCCGTAAGGCTCATGATGTTCCAGGGCGTACTCGCGGCATTGGGCAATCACGGGGCATTGAGCGCAGATAGTCTTTGCGCGTTCTATACGACGCCGGCGCGGGCCGCCACGCTCGCCTTCGGGGTGGAAAAATACCTCGGGATCAAGTTTGTTACACAGTCCTTGAGCCTGCCAATCCCAGAAGTCTGTGAGGGCACCATGTACATTTGTAACGTGAGCAACCATGAAGTACCTTTCTTAGTGAGGCTGGTGTGGCAGAGCGGAGGTGTGCACCAGCATCGAGAGACTGAAGCCAGTATGGTCGTTGAAGTTTCAATGACCTGCGCTACCAATTAGGATACTTCCGTTTTGCTTAATTGTGCAAGACCCTATTTCTGCTGCTGAGAATGGGGAAAAAGAATGGGATTGTGTGCTCGGCTGCAGGGACGTATACGTCTGATCGCCCGCCTGACGCTCATCTGGTTGCATCCCTGATCGTGATGGGAGCGAATGGTGTCAGCAGGTTGCGTCGGTGCTCTGCGTGTGCAAGCCCACGTTCCTCACGTGGGCTGTTGGGCAGCGGAAGCCGTAATATATCTACATGGAGCATAACCCTTTTGGCCAGCTGGGCCTCACGTATGATGATGTTCTTCTTCTTCCAGGTGCTACAGACGTTATTCCCTCCGAAGTGGATACTACTGCGCGCCTCACTCGCTCAATTTCGTTGAAAGTTCCGATGCTGTCGGCTGCGATGGACACGGTGACGGAATCTCGGATGGCCATTGCTATGGCTCGTCAAGGTGGTCTTGGAATTTTGCACCGCAATCTCTCTATCGAGGAGCAGGCAAACCAGGTGCGCACCGTGAAGCGCAGTGAGTCGGGCATGGTGAGTGATCCGGTGACGATTGGGCCGGACGCCACGTTGCGAGAGCTCGACGATCTGTGCCATCGCTACCGCGTGAGTGGCCTGCCGGTGGTCGATTCGGAGCGTCATCTGCTGGGTATTATTACGAACCGCGATTTACGGTTTATTGCGTCTAAAGATTTCGATGTGCTGCGCGTAGCACAGGTGATGACGCCGATGCCGCTTGTGACGGGGAAAGTCGGAATCTCAAGTGACGACGCCGCAGCGCTACTCGCTCAAAACAAAATTGAAAAACTGCCACTCGTCGATGATGAAGGTCGGATAGCGGGGCTCATCACGGTGAAGGATTACGTGAAGAGTGAGAAATACCCGCACGCTACGAAAGATGAAGCGGGTCGGTTGCGCGTGGGAGCGGCTATCGGCTACTTCGGTGATGCATGGCAGCGTGCTGAAGCCCTCGCGGAGGCGGGAGTAGACGTCATAGTAGTTGATACTGCCAACGGCGAAGCCCAACTTGAGCTCGATATGATTAAGCGTATTAAGAGCGATTCGGGCTTTGCGCAAGTGCAAGTGATTGGCGGCAACGTGGCTACGCGCTCTGGCGCAGAGGCGCTCATTGACGCTGGTGCTGACGCCGTCAAAGTAGGCATTGGCCCTGGGTCAATCTGCACTACTCGGGTTGTGGCTGGTGTGGGGGTGCCGCAGATCACGGCTATTTATGAAGCTGCCCAAGCAGCTCGCGCCGCACAGGTGCCGGTGATTGCGGACGGTGGTTTGCAGTATTCTGGCGATATTGGCAAAGCTATTGTGGCCGGTGCCAGCACTGTCATGCTGGGCTCGCTTTTAGCTGGCTGCGACGAGACTCCAGGAGAACTGATTTTCGTCAATGGCAAGCAGTTCAAGACGTACCGCGGTATGGGGTCGCTCGGAGCCATGAGTTCTCGGGGGCGCAAGAGCTACTCTAAAGATCGGTATTTCCAAGCTGACGTGAGTTCTGACGATCAGATTGTGCCTGAGGGTATTGAGGGGCAGGTGCCGTATCGGGGCACACTTGCTTCCGTGATCTACCAGCTCATTGGTGGGCTGCATCAGACGATGTTTTATACAGGGGCACGCACGATCACTGATCTGCAAGAGCGCGGTCAGTTCGTGCGCATCACGTCGGCAGGGCTGCGCGAATCGCATCCGCACGATATCCAGATGACGGTAGAAGCTCCGAATTACTACAGCCACAAGTAGTAGTTGCCGAGCAGGGCGAAAAGCTAATGCTCCAGGTGTCAGGTTAGTGCCTTTGATGGCAGGGGCGGCGCCGTCACTCTAGCTAGTGGGGCGCTGCCAGCTAGCAGGGTGCTGCTGCTACTAGTAAGACGTTGCTATGGAACAGGCGGGAAGTGGTGTGTCGCCGCTGCGGCGCATGCCCACATCCCGCAGGTCTCAGTTCGCTACAGGCCAGCCCACGTGCAGATCGGGCTCACGGCCATTTTCTAGAGCTTTGCGGGCAAAATAGTTTGTCATATCGGTGTATGTCTCCACTTGCGTAGTCATGAGATCCTCAAGGCTTTCGCGTGCTACGTTGGGATACCGCCGCAGTAACGCTCCGAGTACTCTGAGCGTCACAATCACGTCCGCCTCGGCATTGTGGAAATTATCGGCATTCCACACACCATAGAAGCGTGCCACCGTCTCTAAATTGCGTTTTCCACGGCGGAATTTATCCACCGTTTTGTCGAGCATAAAAGGGTCGAGCACGGGGCCGATGGGACGTCCTAGACGCTGCGCGAGCGTAGGGAGATCGTGGCGCGCCAGTTCGTGTTCTATCAGGGTGAAATCAAACGACGCGTTAAAGGCCACGATAGGGTGATTTTGTTCCATGTGTACATGTAAGAGTTGTGCCACTTCATCAAGCACTTTCCGGATGGGTTCTCCCTCTCGCCGAGCTTGTTCGGTGGAAATTCCATGCACATTCTGAGCGGGCAGCGGTATATCAACGCCAGGATCGGCAAGCCAATACGATTTTTGGACGCCGCTAGCATCGACTACGACGACCGATGCAGTGACGAGCCGATCTGCAACTGGGTCTACGCCCGTCGTCTCCGTGTCAAAGCCTACAATTGGGTGCTCTGACCAGAGCTCTCGTGATTCTTGGTTCATGTCGCTCTCCGCTCATTAAGGTACTTCCAGTGTACTGGCCGGCTGGGGTAAATTTTCGGCACGTTCGGTGACGTCGATGCCCGTGTGCGGTGACGTCGGTGCTGGGCTGCACGTGTAGCCGCATAGCTGAGCTGTGCGTGTAACGGCATCCGTATAATGCATCTAGCATTGTAGTGTTTGCAGCACCACATAATTGAGGTGGAATAAACCCGTGAAATCCGAGGCAACTATGGCACAATGTTCACAGCCCAGAAACTGATAACGGCAGGGGTGCAGCTATATGGGGACAATAAGCGGGTTGAGAGTGGTGAAGCCGGAGAAGTATTCGCATTTTTCTCCGCAGCTTGAGATAATCGAGCGAATGCTTTCTCAAGCAGGTTGTGATTTTTCTTCGCTCACGGTGTTTCCTGGTTTTTGCGATGTGCATGTACATCTGCGGGAACCAGGATTTTCTTATAAAGAGACGATTGCAACGGGCACTCGTGCGGCCGCACATGGCGGATTTACCGATGTATGCGCTATGCCAAATCTAGATCCGGTGCCAGATTCACTCGCTCATCTCGCCTATGAGCAAGAGCTCATTGAGCGTGACGCCGTCATCAATGTCTACCCATACGCATCTATCACCCGCGGTGAGGCTGGCGCGCAGCTGGCAGATATTGCACAGCTTGGCCAGCATGTAGTGGGCTTTTCTGACGATGGCAAAGGAGTACAAAGCTCAGCGATGATGCGAGAGGCGATGGAGCTGATTGCGGCCACGGGCAAACCCATTGCCACTCACAGTGAAATTGAAGAGCTCAAAGGTGATGGCTACATCAACGACGGCGATTACGCTCATGCGCACGGGCATAGAGGAATTCCCAAAGAGGCTGAATGGCGGCAGATTCAACGTGATATTGAGCTGGCGAAAGTCACGGGGGTGAAATACCACGTATGCCACATCTCTTGTGCGGAAAGTGTGCAGCTCGTACGCGCAGCAAAAGCGCGTGGAATAGATATGACATGCGAGACGGCTCCACATTATGTGCTGATTGACGATTCAATGCTTGAAGAGGACGGCCGATTCAAGATGAATCCGCCGCTGCGCTCGCCAGCAGACCGGCAGGCACTCGTTGAAGCCCTCGTCGATGGCACAATCGATATGATTGCCACCGATCATGCCCCGCATGGTGCATCGGAAAAAGCGCAGGGGCTTGCCGGCAGCGCCTTTGGCATTGTGGGGATTGAGACGTCGTTCCAACTCATGTACACCCACTTTGTGGCTAGCGGGAAAATGAGCATGGAGCGGCTACTGGAGCTCATGGTGGTCAATCCTCGGGAGCGTTTCGGTTTGCCCATGCCTGGATCTGATGATTTCACAGTGTGGGATCTCAGCGCACGCAGCCAGATTGACCCCGAAAACTTTCTTTCACGTGGCCATGCTCAGCCGTTTACGGGCATGGAGGTCAATGGCCGGTGTCTCATGACGGTGGCCGGTGGCACGGTGGCGTATACGGCGCCGGAACTCGCGGTGAATGTCACAGGAAGTGAGGAGCGATGAACGGCCGACACGGCGTGATGACCAACGTGCGGGAGGGGAAGTTTGACCTTCTGTGCCAGCGAGAAATTGCTGCAGACATTTGGGAGATGAAACTTCGCGGAGATTGCACGGCCATTTCTCGCCCTGGTCAATTCGTGGATGTCTCGGTGCCAGGATTTTTCTTACGTCGGCCTATTTCGGTGGCCAATCTGGAGCGAGTGCAAGGAGCGCGGGAGGCAGAGCTCACCCTGGTCTATAAGGTGGTGGGTGAGGGAACGGCAGCTCTGGCTGATCTCTCTTCTGGTGCTACGCTCAATCTTCTCACTGGTTTAGGAAATGGATTTGGACCAGTTCCAGATATGACGCCAGATACAGTGCCAGATGCGGGGTACCGATCGCACACTTCCCCAGCTGGCTCCATTCGCTTCGCTCCAGCTGGCTCCATTCACCCCGAGGGCAGCGCCGTCACCGCCGAGGAGAATACGGATGCCATCTGCAAGGAGGGAGCCGTGCTACTCATAGGTGGTGGCGTGGGGGTGCCACCACTCTATTGGCTCGCGCGGGAGCTGCGCGCAGCTGGACGTGATGTGCGGGTGGTACTTGGCTTCAATACAGCGGCTGACGTCTTTTACGAACGTGAATTTGCTCAGCTCGGCTGTGCTCCGGCAGTGGCAACGGCGGATGGCTCATATGGTGTGCAGGGTTTCGTGACTACCCTGATGCCACCTCCTGACGAGTACAGCTATTTCTACACGTGTGGGCCGCTGCCCATGCTGCGGGCTGTGAATGAGGTGAGCGGGCGTGTGCCTGGCGAATTTAGTTTTGAAGAGCGTATGGGGTGTGGTTACGGCGCTTGTATGGGCTGCTCGCACCATGTGCGGCTAGCTGACGGAAGTGAGGGGTATAAGCGCGTGTGTGCTGAGGGGCCGGTGTTGCGGAAAGAGGAAATCATATGGGAGAAGTGACGTCGTGCTCCGATAATGTGCTCGCCGCATGTAGCGATGAGAGCATATCTGCACGTAAGGACGCTGAGACGGAGAATCGAGATGACTTTCGCTCGCGGGTGGCGCACCTTGAAGATTGTGCCCGCGCTGCTAATGCCAGCGGCCGGCTGGGCGTTGATCTTTGCGGCCTAGAGATCGAGAACCCCGTCATTCCAGCGAGTGGCACTTTCGGATATGGCTATGAGTTTGCTGATATTTTCGATATCTCCGTGTTAGGAAGTTTCAGCTTCAAAGGGACGACGGCGCAGCCTCGCTTTGGCAATGATCAGCATCGGATTGCAGAATGTAGCGCTGGGATGATCAACTCTGTGGGCTTGCAAAACCCAGGGGTGCGAGACGTTGTTGCCCATGAATTGCCAGCACTCGCCGAGACGGGATATGCCAAGGCCGTCATGGCTAATGTGAGCGGATTTTCGATTGACGAGTATGTGCAGGTGAGCCAGGTTCTTGATGCCGAGCCGCAGGTGGGGTGGATAGAACTCAATGTGAGCTGCCCGAACGTGCATGGCGGTGGGCTGACGTTTGGGCAAGATCCGCACGCGGCTGCGCAAGTGGTGCGTGCCGTAAAAGCGGCACTGCGCAAGCCCCTCATTGTGAAACTTTCGCCGAATGTCACGGATATCGTGGCGATAGCACGGGCATGTGCAGATGCGGGAGCAGACGGACTCGCACTGATCAACACCGTGCTAGCTGAGCGCATTGATCTGCGTACGCGGCGGCCAGTGATCGCTCGACGTGACGGCGGCTTTTCTGGACCGGCAGTGTTTCCCATTGCTGTGCGAATGGTCGATAGCGTGTGCCGAGCTGTGGATATCCCCGTGGTGGGGATAGGCGGTGTGAGTCGTGCACGCGATGTCGTGGAAATGATGATGGCGGGGGCCACGGCTGTGCAGGTGGGAAGTGCCAATCTTGTCAATCCGCTGGCCAGCTTGGCCATTGTGGCGCAGTTGCCTGCGGTGATGGATGAATATGGGATTGAGCGGTTGGCAGACGTCATTGGTGTGGCACTGTGAGAGTGTGTGGCGCTAGGAGGGCGGCAGCGCTTGGGATTTGTAGGTATCGAGCGTATAAAAGCGTCCGGCGTGGGCATGTTCAGGAGCGGGAAAGCACCTGCTCCTGGAGGATTGTCTGCGCCTGAATGAAATAGGAATAGACGGGAAAATAGAGAAAGCGGAGAAAGAGAGAATATGACGGACTCACGTAGCGTGGCGGGGCGCTCTGAAACAGTAACGGGCCGCGATGGAGACACGATGGCTGGCGCAGATGGAGCAGTCGGCCTCTCCTCACAGTCTCATGCCAAAGACGTGATTGTGGCCTGCGATTTTGCGGGTGCTGAGCAGACGTTTACCTTTCTCGATCGTTTCGAGGGCGAGGAGCGCAAGCCATTCGTCAAGATTGGTATGGAGCTTTTCTACGCCGAAGGCCCGCAGATTGTGCGGGAGATAAAAGCCCGTGGGCATAAGATTTTCCTAGACCTTAAAGTGCATGACATTCCGAATACTGCACGGAAAGCGATGGCTGTGCTCAGTGCGCTCGATGTGGATATGTGCAATGTCCATGCTGCCGGTACTGCTGCTATGATGCGTGCGGCTCTCGAAGGACTCACTCGCCCAGATGGCACACGTCCACTCTTGATCGCCGTCACGCAGCTGACGAGCACGGATCAGGAGGCGATGGAACGCGATCTGTGTATTCACGAGCCGCTGGAAGCAGTCGTGAGCCACTATGCGCTGACGGCGAAGAGTTCAGGTTTAGACGGCGTCGTCTGCTCTCCACTAGAGGCGCGCGGTGTGCATGAGACGTGCGGAGACGATTTCGTGACGGTGACTCCAGGCGTGCGTTTCGCCGGAGGAGCTGTGGGGGATCAAAAGCGGGTGACGACTCCGGCACGCGCCCGTGACATCGGCTCTGACTACATCGTGGTTGGTCGGCCGATTACGCAAGCAGATGATCCAGTGGCAGCCTATCGCCAATGTGTGCGTGAATTTCTGGCGCAGAGCTAAAAAGCGTCCAAAGAACTAGAGCGTTTATGCGCAAGCAGCGAAAAGCATACAAGCAGTGAAAGCGTAGTACGAGGAAACACGACACGAGGAGAAGATGGAATATGGCAACGGAAGCGCTCAATGTGCGTATAGCACGGCAACTACTGGAAATTAAGGCCGTCTTTTTGCGGCCAGACGAGCCTTTCACGTGGGCGAGCGGCATCAAAAGTCCAATCTATACCGACAATCGGCTCACCCTGACGGCTCCACAGGTGCGTGAACAGGTGGAGCGAGGACTCGCGCAGACGATTCAGCAGTATTTTCCGCAAGCGCAGGTGCTGATGGGGACGGCAACGGCGGGGATTGCCCATGCGGCTATTACGGCGCATCTGCTGAATCTGCCGATGGGATATGTGCGTTCTAGTGCGAAGAGCCACGGGCGCAATAATCGGATTGAGGGTCGGCTTGAGCCAGGGGCAAAAGTAGTGGTAGTTGAGGATCTCATTTCTACTGCTGGCTCTGTGGGAGACGTCGTGGCTGCTGTGCGCGAAGCTGGGGCAGAAGTGCTGGGCATTGTGTCGATCTTTACTTATGGCATGGCGGCAGCGGATCAACGACTGCACGATATTGGAGTGGCTAATCACTCGCTCACCGATTTTGACACAGTGATTAATGTAGCTGCTGCAGAGGGGTACATTCAGCCATCCGACGTGGAAAGATTGCTCGCTTTCCGCGCCAATCCTGCCGATGAAAGCTGGATTGCCTGAAAGCTGAGTGAGTTGCGCGCCTGATAGTGCGCTGCAGTGACGCCGTCACTCATACGCCGTTAGCACTGCACTTCGCAAAGATATACGCAAAGGCGATAGCAGCCTGAGAAAATTTGAGAAAGGATTCCTATGAGTGCCCGACGCCCACGAAGCGTGATCGATATTCTCGATCTGAGTACAACAGAACTTGACGAGCTCATTGCGAGGGCTCTTGACATTATTGCTCACCCCGATACGTATGTGCATGCATGTGCTCATAAGAAACTTGCCACCTTATTTTTTGAGCCTTCTACCCGCACTCGTCTCAGCTTTGAAGCGGCAATGTATGAGTTGGGTGGCAACGTGATTTCGGTCAGTAGCGCTGCCAGCAGCTCAGCTAGCAAGGGAGAATCCGTGGCCGACACGGCGAAAGTGGTGAGCTGCTACGCTGATATCATTGCGATGCGGCATCCGAAAGAGGGAGCGGCGCTGGTGGCGGCCAACAACGCTAGCATTCCGGTGATTAATTCCGGTGACGGCGGGCACTCGCATCCCACGCAGACGCTCGCAGATCTGCTCACGATTTATCGCAGTAAAGGTCGGCTCTCTGATCTGACGATCGGTTTTGTGGGCGATCTGAAATTCGGGCGCACAGTGCACTCGCTCATCAATGCCATGAGCCGCTACCAGGGAATAAAGTTCGTGCTGATCTCTCCGCAAGAGCTCAAATTGCCAAGCTACGTGAAGAAAGGGACGCTGCAGCGGCTCGGCGTCCCCTACGAGCAGACCACCGATCTGGAAGCGTCTATTAGCGATCTTGACGTGATCTACATGACGCGCGTGCAACAAGAGCGCTTTTTCAACGAAGAAGACTATCTCCGCCTACGCGATACCTACATTTTGACGCCGCAGAAACTCGCACTAGCGAAAAAGGACGCGATTGTGCTGCATCCACTTCCGCGCGTCAATGAAATTTCGGTAGCAATTGATAGCGATCCGCGGGCGAAATACTTTGAGCAGGTCCTCAATGGCAAATACATGCGGATGGCGTTGATACTGAAACTGCTCACCGATTCTGGCGTGATTGACGAGGTACCTTTGGCTGAGATGGCTAAGAAAGTAGCGGAGAAGACAGCAGAGAGCAGTGTAGAAAAAGCGGCAGAGAAAGAGGTAACGCTGTGAACATTGACGAGATTTACAACGGCGTCGTCATTGATCATATTCGCGCCGGACGCGGCATGAGGCTTTACGAGCTGCTCAAACTCGGGGAACTCAGCGCGAGTGTAGCCATTATTCAGCGCGTGCAAAGCGCCAAAATGGGCACGAAAGACATCATTAAAATTGACGCCGATATGCCTGTGGATTTGGACGTGATCGCCTATGTGGATCCAGGGGCGACTGTGAACATCATTCACGCTGGGCAGCTAGTGGAAAAGCGGGTACTCTCGTTGCCACAGCGCCTCGTAGACGTTATCAAGTGCAAGAATCCGCGGTGTATCACCACTACTGAGCAGGAATTGCCACACATCTTTGCGCTCGCCGATTCTGGCTCTGCCGCTCAAGCCGGCGCGGAGGCAGCTCCCGTCTATCGGTGTCTCTACTGCGAGACGAAGGCAGATCTGATCCACTGAAACATGGCACCGAGCATGGCACCGAAACATGGCGAACGCTGCTGCACAGTACGCTGGTCTTTGGCTCTGCTGCTATGCTGTTTTGGCTACGCGCCTGGCTGTTGATGTGCTAGGAATCGTCGTAGCGGCTCACAGCAGCGCAACGGCAGCGCGCGTGTCAGTTTGCTTTACAGGTGCTCGTACTGGTTTGCCGTACAGGTAGCTGCCTCAGATGTGGCTGCTAGCGATGAAGAGGATGGAGGATCCAGGCAAACGAGTCTTATTTGCAGTCTGTCTGAGCGGCAATATGTATGAGTGGCGATATGGGTGCGCAGCGGTAGACTGGTGTGCATGACGACGAATACTCTGCACCTGCACATGGCACTCGATGAGCCAGGTGCTCCTGGATATCCCGAAGAACCAGGGGGCTCTGATCCTGCGCCAGCTGGCTCCACAGCTTTGCTAGAACGTGAAGAGCAGGAGATTGATCCTGGCGATCACGAGCGCTATGCACATTACGTCCGCAAAGATCGTGCGATGCGTTCAGCAGTTGAGGGTGGACCCGTGGTGGCATTGTGCGGAAAAGTGTGGACGCCAGTGCGCAATCCAGACCGTTTCCCAATCTGCCCGATTTGCAAAGAAATCTACGAGCAGCTCGGCGCCAATGGCTCAGGCTCATGGCCATTTGGCCCTCATACTCCCGATCGGCCGCAGTAGCGGCAGCTGCAGCGATGGCATACTGCCATACGCAAAATAGTGAATATGCATATAAAAACGCGTGGTGACCGGGGAATTAATCTTAGAGAAATAACCCCATGAGCCACCACGCGTAGCAGCGCCACACGTATGAACTTCTAGCTGTGCGTGTCTTTACTGATGATTCCGATGCGGCGATTCTGATGATTCCTCACTGATCATTTCCCTCGAAAATGTCTACCATGCGCGTGCGAAGCCCTGGCTCTCCCTCAGAGAGACGCCATGCGGCATACGGTAGAGCAGCGCGAGCATTGCGGTGCCGTTCCGCAGCACGAGCGAGTGCCCCTGCATCGGTGTACTGAGTATCGACGACGCCGCCGTCGATGAGCTTCACTTGCAGTGGGCGGGCATCATGAGCGTCCAGATAAGCCAGCCCTTGCTCCCAGCTCTCAGCCGAGACGATGATCTCTTCGGCTGCGCGGCCAGTCTCATCATGTGTGCGCCCAGCTACTTTCAGACCTCCTACGGAGTGTTTCTCGGCGCTCTTCTTGGCCACTTCATGCATTTTCCCATCGGAACCTTCACGCTCAACTAGCTTATACACCATCTCTGCGGTGGCATGGCCAGAGCCTGTGACCAGTTTCGTGCCCACGCCATAGGAATCCACGGGAGCGGCATTGAGGGCAGCGATGGCAAACTCGTCCAGATCGTTTGTGACGGTGATCTTCGTACTGGTGGCGCCGAGATTATCGAGCTGGTCGCGCACCTTAAATGCCTGCGCTACCAGATCGCCGGAATCGAGGCGGACGGCACCGAGCTCTCCGCCAGCTTCGCGTGCCATTTTGACGGCGAGCTCTACGCCGTGAGGAATATTGAATGTATCGACGAGCAAAGTAGTGCCCGGCCCCATTGTGGCGATTTGGGCGCGGAATGCTTCTTCTTCGCTGTCGTGTACCAGCGTGAATGAATGCGCGGCAGTGCCAATAGGTTTGATTCCATATTGGCGGGCAGCCTCTAGATTTGAGGTGCCAGTGAATCCGCCGATGATGGACGCGCGAGAGGCGGCCACAGCGCTCATCTCATTCGTGCGGCGGGCGCCCATATCCAAGCAGGGGCGATCGTGGGCGGCAATGGTCATACGCGAGGCAGCTGTGGCAACGGCAGAATCGTAATTCAGGATAGACAGCAACACCGTTTCCAGAATGACTGCTTCAGCAAAGGAACCGATGACGGTGAGAATGGGGGAGCCTGGGAAATAGCATTCCCCCTCAGGATATCCATAGATGTCACCACTGAATTTATAGTGTGAAAGCCATTCGAGCGTTTCCTCATCGACGACGTGGGCTTCGCGCAGATAGTTGATTTCATCTGTGCCAAAGCGAAAATTTTCGACGGCTTCCAGAGCACGTGCGGTGCCAGCTACGACGCCGTAGCGGCGGTTGCCTGGCAGTCGGCGGGCGAAGAGTTCAAAGACGGATGTGCGCTCTGCAGTGCCAGATTTTAGTGCAGACTCAATCATTGTGAGTTCATACATGTCGGTGAGCAACGCCGACGTATTTAATGTTGTTGTCATGTATCAACGGTAGCTCATGCTTGGGCTGGAGGCTACGGATGTGCGCTTTGGAACATATGCACTTGGGGTGTACGCAGCGGTAACGGCGCACATGGCGGTGAGCCGCATGAGGTGTCATACGTGAGTGCACACATGAGGATGTGCGTACAGTGAGGAGGCAGCGGCGTGCATGAGAAGTTGGCAGGCGTGGCGTGGGCATCCTCACGGTGGTAGCTAGCTAGAGGGGGTATCAATGCCAATATAAAAGCCAGTAAACTGGTGCGCATGGATAATTCGCCGATCGGAGTATTCGATTCAGGCCTTGGCGGGCTCACGGTGGCGCGAGCCATTATCGACCAATTGCCGCATGAGTCAATCACGTATATTGGCGATACTGCACATACTCCGTATGGGTCAAAACCGATTGCGCTCGTGCGTGAGCTCGCCCTCGCCGTCATGGATGATCTGGTGGATTCTGGTGTGAAGATGCTGGTGATCGCCTGCAATACTGCTTCTGCAGCGGTGCTGCGCGACGCCCGCGAACGCTACACGCTGGGGCGTGGCATTCCAGTGGTGGAAGTGATTCAACCAGCTGTGCGTCATGCGGTGCAAGCCACGCGCAATGGAAAAATCGGGGTTATTGGCACTCAGGCCACGATCTCTTCGGGGGCATATCGTGACGCTTTTGCAGCGGCTCCGCAGCTGGAACTCACCATGCAAGCGTGCCCACGGTTTGTAGAATTCGTCGAAAACGGCGTCACGGATGGACCAGAGCTATTGGATGTAGCTCGCGAGTACCTTGAGCCAGTGCGAGCGGCCGGCGTGGATACGCTAGTGTTGGGATGTACTCATTACCCGCTGCTCACCGGCGTGATCCACTATGTGATGGGTGACGGCGTCACGCTCGTTTCTTCTGCGGCGCAGACGGCTCAGGATGTCTACAGCGTGTTGCTTGATAGCGGATTGACGCGGGAGCGCTCTCAGGGCGACCCTATCTACTCTTTTTATGCCACTGCAGACGTGGAATCATTTGGGCAGCTCGCACGTAGATTCCTCGGCCCTGAAGTGAGCATGGCGATGCGAGAGAGTGATCTGGTGAAAGGGAGCGAGCATTCATGAAACTGACAATTATTGGATGTTCAGGCTCCATGAGCGGACCTCACAGCGCCGCATCGAGCTATCTCGTGCAGGCGAGAGGAGCAGATCCACAGTTGGGCGGCTTGGAGCGCACCTGGAATGTGACTCTGGATTTTGGCTCAGGCGCAATGGGGCAGTTGCTCAATTATGCCGATCCGGCCATGATCGACGCTATGGTGATGAGCCATCTGCATGCAGATCACTGCGTCGATATTGTGGGGATGCAAGTGTATCGGCGGTGGTATCCCGAGGGGGCACTCCCGCAGATTCCGGTGTTTTCCCCTGGTGACGGCGCACTGCGCACTCGTGGTATATCAGGTGATCCCGACGATGAGACCTACGTTAGCGAGTTTGATTTTCGCCGCGTCAGCTCTGGAGACACTGTGAATATCGGCCCTCTGCAGATTGAATTCTTTCAAGCCCTCCACACAGTGCCTGCGCTTGGGATTCGGGTGACGGGGCCATCAGAATGCCCTGAGTATGGCTCGGCAGTGCTCACGTACACTGGCGACACCGATTACTGTGAGAGCGAAGTACAGGCCGCCCAAGGAGCTGATTTTTTGCTCAGCGAAGCTGCTTTTGAGGAAGGGCGAGATACGGTACGCGGGATTCACATGACTGGTGTGCGTGCCGGAGAACTAGCGCGTGACGCCCGAGCGCGGCGGCTACTTCTGACTCATCTGCAGCCATGGACGGATGCCGCTACCAATGTGCGCGATGCGCGTAGCGTCTTTGATGGAGACGTCACAGCTGTGCATCCTGGTGATGTTTTTTATATGTGACGAGGCGCTTTATATGCGACGAGGAGCAGAGAGCCAAAACGCCGCGAAGAATAGACCGTCACTGAGAATGGGCTGGTCACTGTACGCATACCAGTGGCGTGTGAAAAGATTTAGCGTATAGTGGCGCTATGGTTACAACAGAAAATTTTGTGCGTGCAGATGGCCGAGCCTGGGACGAGCTGCGCCCAGTTCATATTCAGCGAAAGTATTTTCAGCATGGCGAGGGCAGCGTACTCGTGAATTTTGGGCAGACGACGGTGCTGTGCGTCGCGAGTTTTACGGAGGGTGTGCCCCGCTGGCGCAAAGACACTGGTCTGGGCTGGGTGACGGGGGAGTACGCAATGCTGCCGCGCGCCACCGACACTCGTAATCAGCGCGAATCTGTAAAAGGGAAAGTGAGTGGGAGGACCCAAGAGATTTCGCGTCTGCTCGGACGTTCACTGCGGGCAGTAGTGGACTTTGCTGCACTTGGTGAAAATACAATCGTCCTGGACTGCGACGTGTTGCAAGCGGATGGGGGTACTCGTACGGCTGCTATCACGGGAGCGTACGTGGCGCTTGTCGATGCTGTGAACTGGGGGATTACGCGAGGTCTCGTGACGCCGCAGCAGGGTAGGCCAGTCGTTAAAGATTCCGTAAGCGCTATTTCCGTGGGAATTATCGACGGCGTGCCGTGTTTGGATTTGCCATATGCAGAAGATTCCCGCGCTGAAACTGATATGAACGTGGTGATGACGGGCGCGGGCACGTTCGTCGAAGTGCAAGGAACGGCAGAGGGAAAGCCATTCGACCGTACAGAGCTAGGCACTCTGCTCGACTTGGCAACCAAGGGAAATGCTGAGCTTGCTCAGCTTCAAAGAGAGGTACTATCCGCATGAAGCCAGCGATTATTTTTGCCACTCACAATACGCATAAGCTGCAGGAAGTGCGCGCAATTTTGGCGCAGGAAATCCCAGATCTCGATACCGATCTGATTGGTTCTGCAGCAGATTTGAACCTGGCGGAACCAGTGGAAGACGGCCTCACGTTTGAGCAAAATGCGGCTATTAAAGCCCACTACATTACGGATACGCTGGGAATTCCGGCATTTGCGGACGATTCGGGGCTGTGCGTCGATGTGCTTGGAGGAGCTCCAGGGATATTCTCAGCGCGTTGGTGCGGACATCACGGGGATGACCACGCCAACCTCGCTCTGCTCTTGGGACAACTGGGAGATATTGCTCCCGCACATCGCCGTGCTCATTTTTCCTGTGCGGCGGTACTGGCCGTTCCTGGACAGCCAGATCGCGTGGAAGTGGGGCAGGTGCATGGTACGCTGCGGTGCGAAGCAGCTGGCTCTGGCGGTTTTGGCTACGATCCAATCTTCCAGCCCGACGGCTACAGCGCTACACTTGCCGAAATGACGCCAGAGCAGAAAAATCTGATATCACATCGACGCCGAGCTTTTGCGGCCTTAGCCCCTGCAGTGGCTCAGGTGCTCAGCGAGAGTAGAGATAGCTGACCGTGCTACAGCGAGCCGAGATGCGCGAGAGCGCGGCGTAAAATAGCGGCGTGGCTCGGCGTCATCTCCGCCTGCAGCTGCTCGGTGGCCGCCTCTCCAGGAGTGAACCATGAAAACTCGATGGCATCTGAGGATGGCGAGGCATCTCCAGCAATGGGGATGAGGTAGGCGAGGGAGACGGCGTGCTGTCGTTCGTCGTACAGACCATTTCCTGGAGTGGGGAAATACTCGCCAATAGTGAACGGTATTGGCGATGCTGGCAGCTGTGGAAGAGCCATATGCCCGAGATCTTTTTCAATATGCCGCACGAGAGCGTGATAGATCGACTCGTGGAAGAGTACTCGGCCGCTCACGATGGCGCGTGAGAGTCCCTGCGTACCGGCGATCATCAGCAGTCCAATAGCTTCGAGCTGGCCAGCGTCGTCGAGGCGAATCGGTACCACATCAACGTACAGAATTGGCACTTTTCGGCGTACAAAAGCAAGTTCCTCAGGTGATAGCCACGGGCCCATATCGTCAGATGCCACTTCACTCATACTTCGATTGTGCCAGCTTTTGTGCTGATGTGGGAGAATCAAGCTATGCGAAAATTTGAGCAGCCCATGATGATTCTCTGCGTGGCGTATGCGATCATGATGGCCGTCCTAGGGTGGCGTACAGCAGTGTTGCTTGGTGGCAATATAACGGCCGTTATGATCTGCACGATAGCGAGCATTTTTCTGATTGTTGCCCTTGCCAGCTGGTGGAAGCGCAAACTCATGTGGGTGGCAGCGGGGGAGATAGGATGCGCGATTCTGTTTCCTACCGCTTATGGGATGACGCCGATGATCGTCGGCTTTGTGATTTTTATAGTGACTGTGGGATTACGGATTTTTGAGATGATCGACGGTGACGACGTATAACCAGACGATACGGCTTAAAAGTGGTGCTGATGAAAGGTACGGCTATCAAGCAAAAGCAGCCAGCGAACAGCAGATTAGTGGCACAGTGGAGTGGCAAAAGAACAGATTAGCGGAACGACGGATTATCTGTGTGAAGAAAATCGTTGAAGTAGAAAATAGATGCCGTACGGTACAGTCATATAAAAGAAGGAAAGAACATGGCAGAAGCGATCAGACTAGCAGCAGGAGATAAGGCGCCAGATTTTGAGTTGCCAGTGGTTGGTGGAGGCACAGTAGTACTCTCCCAAGCGCTCCACGAGGCAGATAAAGGAGTGATTGTGTACTTTTACCCACGCGCAATGACTCCAGGATGCACGACGGAAGCGTGCGATTTCAGGGACTCCGAAAACTCATTGCGTTCAGCTGGGTACGCCGTGATTGGGATCTCTCCAGATCCGGTGGCGCGGCTGGAGAAATTCGTCGATAAAGAGTCGCTCAACTTCCCGCTCGCTTCAGATGAAAATCGAGCTGTCATGACGAGCTATGGCGCTTTTGGTGAAAAAAAGAACTACGGCAAAGTGGTGCAAGGCGTGATCCGTTCCACTTTTGTGCTGGCAAAGGATGGCACTATTTCCAGTGCTCATTACGCCGTCAAAGCTACTGGGCACGTCGCTCGGCTGCGCAAAGAATTAGGAATTGACGCCTGAGTGCGTCTATTGTGAGCGTGTCTATTGAGGCAGCTCACGGAGATATCCGTATTTTTGTTTGCATGCGAAGAGCCGCTAGGCTTAGACGTGCACTGCTCGAGTGGCGGAATTGGTAGACGCGCTGGATTTAGGTTCCAGTGCCTTTGGGCGTAGGGGTTCGAGTCCCCTCTCGAGTACTGGGTAGAAGCTGCTGCAGTGGCGAGAGATGCCGTAAATTCTTGCATATTACAGCTGGTTTGGCGTGCCACAACTGTTTACTACCATGGAAGTGTTTCAACTGGATATACGATGATATCGGCTTGTGCTGTGCAGCGCTGATTGGGGAGCGGCGTCTCTCGGCGGTAAACTGGCAGACATGAGTAATTCCAGTGATTCCACTAATTCTACCACCGTCATCCCAGGGCAGAACGTGCGAGTACGCTTTTGCCCGAGTCCTACGGGCACTCCTCACGTGGGTATGGTGCGCACCTGTCTTTTTAACTGGGCGTACGCCAAGCATACGGGCGGCACGTTTGTCTTTCGTATTGAAGATACCGATGCTGCGCGCGACAGTGAAGAGAGCTATCAGCAGATTCTCGATTCACTCGCCTGGCTTGGGATTACCTGGGATGAGGGCGTGGAAGTAGGCGGTCCGCATGGGCCATATCGGCAGAGCCAGCGGATGGGCATCTACAAAGATGTGGCGCGCAGATTGCTTGAGGCCGGCTATGCCTACGAATCTTTCTCAACTCCTGCAGAAGTGGAGCAGCGTCACCGCGCGAAAGGGGAAGATCCGAAGTTAGGGTACGACGGTTTCGACCGTGATCTCACTCCTGAGCAGCGGGCGGCCTACAGATCTGAGGGACGCGAGCCAGTGTTGCGGATGCGTATGCCAGATGAAGATATTACGTTTACGGATCTCGTGCGCGGAGAAATCACGTTCAAAGCTGGTTCGGTGCCAGACTACGTGATCGTGCGGGCAAATGGCGACCCGCTCTACACTCTCACGAACCCCGTGGACGATGCCATGATGGAGATCAATCATGTGCTTCGCGGAGAGGATCTGCTCAGCTCCACTCCGCGCCAGATCGTGCTCTATCGCGCGCTGATCGATTTGGGCATTGCAAAGTACATGCCGCTTTTTGGCCACCTGCCCTACGTGATGGGCGAGGGTAATAAAAAGCTCTCCAAGCGTGATCCGGAATCGAACCTGCTATTGCACCGTGAGCGCGGCATGATCCCCGAAGGTCTGCTCAACTATCTGGCACTGCTGGGCTGGAGCATCGCTCCTGACCGCGATATTTTCTCATCTGAAGAGATGGCAGCGGCTTTCGACGTGACGCGGGTGAGTCCGAATCCGGCGCGGTTTGATGAGAAAAAGTGTGAGGCGATTAACGCTGAGCATATTCGGATGCTCGACCCGAACGACCTGCGAGATCGGTTGGTACCCTATCTGCAAAAAGCAGGCGTGGTGAATGCTGCTAGTTTTGATGAATGTGACGAGCAGAGCCAGCGTTTGCTCACGGGCGCCGCTCCGCTGGTGCAGACCCGCATCCAACTTCTGGGTGAAGCTCCGGCTCTCATGGGATTCCTCTTCAAAGACGCCAATGCAATTGACTACGACGAAAAAGCTGTGAAGAAGCTCAAAGATACGACGCCGGCAGTGCTGGCAGCCGCTGCGGAGACTCTAGCGCAGCTGCCTGAGCAAGATTTCACTGCTGAAGTGATCAAGGCTGCCTTCGATCAGAGTGTGGTGGAAGCTCTCGGCGTGAAACCACGCTTTGCCTACGCGCCGCTCTTCGTGGCGATCACCGGCACAAATGTGAGTCTGCCAGTGATTGACTCCATGGCGTTGCTCGGGAAGACTGAGACGCTTAAGCGCATTGAGCGTTTTGCAGCTGCGCTCTGAGGATTACCATCACGCTGGGGCCCCTTTCTTCCTGTTTCTTTCCGCTCGGCGGTGCACAGTGGAGACAGAGCGCCCATGACGCACCGCTGTGCACTCATACGCTGTACTTGAGACGTTGTACTCAAAGTGAGCTGTACTCACAGTGATCCGAAGTGCCGGACTGAATGTCACTCAGCGGCGGTGCGCAGTGGCCGTGGAGCACGTTGCACGCTTGCAGCCACTGCGTGGAAATCACATCAGCTTGTGGGCGGTGTCGTATTCGTCAAGGAACCGTAGTGCATACTCGGCATCGGTGGGCATGTGCACGTACTGCGTCCCTCGGGCGCGAGTTGTCTCTACGCCCTTGCCAAGCAGCGCTACCACGTGTCTGCCAGGCCAATCCATGATTGCTGCGCGTATGCAGGCTTCGCGGTCGTCGTCAATGGTGTAGGGCACGCTCGTGTGTGCTGCGATATCAGCTGCAATCGAGGCAAATGGCTCCGAATAGTTGTCTTCTTCAGTGATATAAATATGCGCGCAGTACCGGCTGGCTACGCTGGGCAAATCCACTCGACGGTCAAGAGCCTTTCCGCCAGTGGATCCGAACACGGCAATAATCGGCCAGTTGGGATACTCGTGGGCGAGTGAATCAAAGAGCGCTTCGTAACTGAGCTTATTGTGGGCGTAATCCACGATCACGGCCACGCTTTTATCGCCGCTGTGGAAAAGTTCCATCCTCCCAGGCACACGGGCAGCGATCAGGCCGCTGCGCACGAATTCTTCGGGTACACCGAGCTGTTCGCAGATGGCAATAGCGCACAGAGCGTTACTCACGTTAAATAGTCCTGGCATCGTAATTGTCCACGTACTCGTGCCATAGGCAGAGCAGCGAACAGTGAAATGGGTGCCCTCAGATGTGTGTTGGATTGACTCGGATGGGCACAGCACATCAGCGCCCTCGCGAGAACCATACGTCACCACGCGGCAGCGCTCGCGAGCATAGCTGATAGTGCGTTCAGCTAAATCAGCATCGGCGTTGATGACGGCTACGTCGGCAGCGTCAAAGATCTTGAGTTTGGATGTGTAATAATCTTCAAAATCGCTGTGTTCGATAGGAGAGATATGGTCCTCAGAGATGTTCGTGAACGCCGCCACCGCAAAGCGCATATCGCGCACGCGCCCATACTTCAGAGCTTGTGAACTGACCTCCATCACGACGTGTTTAATGCCAGCAGCTTTCGCCCGAGCAAAATGCCGATAGAGATCAAGTACCTCGGGGGTAGTGAGGTGGGATTCTTCTTCTTCGCCGCCGTCAAAATTCTTGATGGAACTCAAGAGTGCCGGCCCTGGTTTTCCACTAGATGCGAGCCAGCGGCGCATGATATCGCGTACGAAATATGCAGTCGTACTCTTACCTTTTGTGCCGGTGATTCCCACAGTGAGCAGATCATCCGTCACCTGATTGTAAAAAAGCCGACCGAGCACCACTATCGCCAAGCGGATATCACTGACGATGATCGCCGGTGTGAGGACGTTCTCAAGCGCGCGTTCTGCTACGTATGCCACAGCGCCTTGGGCGATGGCAGCGCGCAAAAAACGCGGTTCAAAGTGTGCGCCCTTGACGATAAAAAGCGCTGTACCCTCTATTTCCCGCGAGTCGTAGCTCAGGCACGAAATAGGGAGTGACGCCGTCACCTCATCCACATACGAATGTGTGAGAATCCCAGCTGTGCGCAGCGCCTGCAGGTATTCGTGCACTGTATGTTGCTCAGCGATTGCCAGTTCAGCCATTGTCAGCCTCTCCGCATAATATCTGCCTATACGATCCACTAGTGGCTAGTGTAGGCGAGTGGTCGCTCAGCTGCTAAGTTCACCGGCCAATGTGTACGCCGTTACGCTTGCAGCTGGCTGCTTCTTGTCCTTTGAACTGACGGAATCGGGGGAGGAATTTATCCCAGTCGATCGCGTGAGCATCAATCTCGGGGCCGTCGATACAGGCGTGCTTGCGCACGAGCTTACCATTTTCCATCACTGGCACCATGCAAGCTCCGCACATGCCGGTAGCATCCACCATAATCGAATTGAGCGATGCGACAGTCGGCACCCCGTAGACCTTCGTGAGTTGTGAGACAGCTTTCATCATCATTGGTGGACCAATTGTTGTCACCTCAACGATTTTTCGCCCGTCGGCACGCCCGTTCGTGAGCATGTCTTCAAGCGGAGTCGTCACGAAACCTTTAATGCCGAAAGAGCCGTCGTCACTCGTGAGCACCACGTCGAGGAGGCCAGAGAATTCTGCCATGAGCTTATCCACGCGCTCGGAAGGATCTCCAATCCAGAACTGCAGATCCTTTGTGCGGAAACCAGAAATGAGAGTCACATGGTTGCCCAGCCGCAAGTGTTCACGGACGATAGGGTAGACCGGCGGTAAGCCCACGCCACCAGCTGTAAAGACGACGGTCTGCGTCTGCGGATCGAATTTCTTCACCACTGAGGGCATTCCCAGCGGGCCAGCCACGCCCACGAATGCGTCGCCCACCTGCATCTCGTTAATCTTGTGAGTGCTCGTTCCCATCGCCTGCGTGACGAGCGTGATCGTGCCGGCAGCGCGGTCAAAATCGGCGATAGTGAGCGGAATAAGCTCGCCTTTCTCCCATGCCAGCACCCGCACAAACTGCCCAGCCTGTGCCGCTTGCGCCACCATCGGCGCATACACCTCCATCTCGGTGATGCTCGGCGTCAAAAAACGCTTGGACACTATGCGATATGTGGCCTCAGCTTTGCGGGTGTACGCCAGCGCTGATCCCACCCGTCGCGCCACCTCTTCAGGAGTGAGCCGGCCAGCTTCCTGACGCATCTGACGCGCCGCCGCCTGACCATCGCCAGCTGCTTTAATTGCCGTGGAACCACCGCGAGCGGCATCACCGCCCGAGTAGATAGATGGCAGATTAGTGGCTTGAGAATGGATTGCTCCATTGGCGCTCTCAGCCCCTGCCCCGCTACCAGCGCTGGCGAGCGCCGATGTGGGGGCGACGTCGGCGCTGGGCACAGCCGCGCCGCCGAGTGCATCCGCTCCTACCTTGATAGGACCCCATTCCTGCACGGCCAAATCGGGCTGCGAATCGCGGATAATCGGGTTGGAGCTGTTGCCGAGCGCCATAATGACGAGATCTGCATCCATGTGGACGTGCTCGCCGGTTTTGAGCGGACGCCGCCGTCCAGAAGCGTCTGGCTCGCCAAGCTCCATCACGTCTACAGTGGCGCCGGTGACGAAGCCGTTCTCGTCTCCGTGGAATTCGCTCGGAGAGCGCAGCGGTGCCACCGTGATGCCCTCTTCCACGGCATGACGGAGCTCCTCCACACGTGCTGGCATTTCGGCCTGGGTGCGCCGATACACGATGGTGACGTTACCACCGAGCCGCCGTGCGCTACGAGCTGCATCCATGGCAGTATTGCCGCCGCCGATAATGAGTACTTCTTTGTCGCGCACGGCGGGCAAGGGAGTTTCATAATCGGGCTGTGCTGCTCCCATTAGGTTGATACGGGTGAGAAACTCGTTTGCGCTCATCACGCCGTTGAGATGTTCGCCAGGCACATTCATGAAGCGTGGCAAGCCTGCTCCGGTGCCCACAAACACTTTCCAAAAACCAGCGGCTTTTAAGTCGTCAAGTGTGGCCGTCTTTCCCACTACGAAATTCTTGACGAATTTTCCACCCAACAGCTCAATCTTTTTCACGACGTCGTCCACCAGTTCATTAGGCAGACGAAACTCTGGGATGCCGTACTTGAGCACACCGCCAAGAGTGTGGAAAGCCTCAAAAACCGTGACAGGGAAGCCGTCATTTGCTAATAGAAAAGCGTTAATGAGGCCAGACGGCCCCGAACCCACGACGGCGATAGGTGGTTTTTTGGCTTCTTCCCACGGATCAGGGCGGCCAGCATAACGAGCAAACATTCCCTCGGGATCCGTCACTTTTTCCCGCTGCGGTAAAAACCACTCAAGTTGGCCGATCTCCATCGGGTGCTGCGTATGAACGCACACTCCCTGGCATTGCAGTTCTTGTGGGCACACGCGCCCCGTCACGTTGGGCAGTGGGTTAGAGCTCTCCACAATGCGCAGCGCTTCCATAAATTTGCCTTCGGCCAACGCTTCCATCATGTCGGGAATGCGAATCTGCACCGGACACCCGCCCCACTTTTGCTGCCCTCGCAGCTCGCCGAGCTGGCAGGGGCGATCCGCACAATACTTATCGCGCAATGCCTCAAGCCACACAAACAGGTCTACTTCGCGTTGGCTATATCCCTGGTCGAGATAACCAAGATAGCCCTGCGTCACTAAATCGAAGTCGTTTTTGCGCACATCAGCTGGACGCACGTACGGCGGTAGACCATTGCCCATCGGCCAATGTTCTCCCAGACCCGCAAACATAGGGTAGCGATCCGTGAGATGGTCGAGTGCTCGAATGAAGACGCGTTTTTTCGCCAGCGGCAGATCCCAGATGAAACGCATCATCAGCTGCCCAACGGCGTCATCGCGCAGCAGCAGATTCCACAGCGTGTGAATCAGTTCGCTAGAGAGCGTGCCCCCGTCGAATTCGGCACGCAGCTGGCCGAGCCCTTCTGCCATGAAAAAACCTCGAAATTGCTCTGGATTGGCATCGAGTCGGCGCTTGAGCACTGTCCACAGCAGTTCGGAATCGGCTGTTCTTGCCGTTCCATCTGCCGCTACGGCTGTCGTCATTTTCTGCGGCCACGCCGCCGCCGCGGCTTCTGGCGCGCTCATTTGATAATCTCCGCGTCGCAGTTGGCAATCACGTGGGCGATTCGCGCTCGCATCTCGTCTGTCACCTTCACATTTTCCAGCGAACCTGGGATAAGGGTAGCCACCTGTGTGGGCGTTCCATCAATCACTTCGGTGCTCTGCTGGAAAAATTCTGGAATCTCCTGATAGCAGGTCTTACAGTCGGTGCATTGCGGCATTGTGGCGAGATCATAGAAGAAAGGGGCGGAGCTTCCCCCATCCGCTGCGCTGCCATTAGCTATTGCTGATGCATTGCTGCCGGAGGAACTGTCCGCACTGCTCGCAGTACTCGCGCCATCTGCTCCACTGGTGTCGCCCGTTCTCCTGGAGCCGGAGCCAAAGCTGCCAAAGGCAGCTGGCAATGGGGTACTGGCAGAACCGGTGGCAGCTACCTCGGCCATCGCCTGAGCGATCTGGTCGATCACGGCTTCTTGATCGCGCTGAGCCTGTGCCATTTTCTCTTTGAGCTCAGATTTCAGATCGCCATTTTCCTGCCGCAGTGCTTTCAGATCTTGTCCGGCAAGATATTGCAGCAGCCGCCAGTAATCGCGGCACTGCTCAGTGAGCGTCACCATGGAGGGAGATACGAGCCTCTTGGTGAGTTTTCCTGCGGCGTCGGTGCCGTAGATGAAAGGTGTGCGCCCAGCGCGCTCAGCTGGCGGAATATCCACGTACTGCGCGATAGCTGTAGGAGCTGGAGCATCATCTGGCAGTGGGGAGAAATGTTTGCGGAAGCGGTTCTCACTGGCAGCGAAGTCAGCTGGAGTGTAGGGGAGTTCCATGGTGCGATGCTTCCCTTCGTCATCAATGTAGGCGAGTTTGCTACTGCTCCATGTATCTTTCGGATTCGGATTGCCGTCAATAATAAACTGATCAGCGAAATCTTCGTGTGCAGGCTCATGGATAAACAGCGGACTAATGCGCGCTTTCACGGCTAAACGAGAGTGTTCAGCAGCCTCATCATCGCCGATGCCGTGTTCGGGCTGGCATGGGGTATAGACGTCAATGACAGCCGGATAATCTGTCTGTTCCAGCGCCGCGGCCACATTCTTCAAGAAGTGCGCCTGGTAGGAGGTAGCAGTGGAAATTACCAGCACGTTGGGGTGCATAGCCGCCAGTAGACCGAGTTCTTTGCGCTGCTCTTGCTTGCCGTGATGGAATTTGCCGAAGCGGGAGAGATCGGAATCCTGGCCTTCGAGTGACGCCGTAGAGGTCTGTCCGCCGGTATTGGAATACGCTCCAGTGTCTAAGACCAGCACTTTCAACGGGGTACCGCTGGCGAGAATCCGAGAGAGCGCGCCAAATCCGATATCGTAGGTGGCGCCATCCCCACCGATCGTCATCACCGCAGGCATCAAGCTGAGCTCGTGTTCGCTAAAGTGCTTCCACTCTGGCGGATCACTGGGGATCTCCGTGCCACGTTTGCCGCTCAGAATGGCGCGCGCTTGACGCATGGCCAAAACGTCGGAGGAGAGATCGGCAGCTAGCCCCTCAAAAATGCCTTTGGCCAGCGGCTGAGCATCCTGGAAGAGACTATTAACCCACGGTTCCTGATAGGCGTTAAACGGGGCAGTGGATGCGTACACCGACGAGCAGCCGGTGGAATTCGCCACCACCGTTCCGGCTGGACCACCTCGGCCGCCAGGACCTTCATAGCGATACAGCCGCAGCTCCAGCTGAGCCTTGATATCCGCTATTCGTTCGCTGAGCTCCCTATCTTCCTCAGTATTGAGTGTGGCGGCCAGTGAGTTCAGACCATCAACGAGCTCATTGAGTTCTGTGCGGTGGTTAGCGACACGCCTTGCATTGATATCGTTGGCAAGTGCCATGGTCTGTCGAATCGCCGTCACCTCACCACAGCCACGACAGGCACCATGCCCGCCGATAGTTGCGTAATAATTGCGGTGATCGAGGAAGATACGTTTCAGATCGAGGCTCGGGCCACCGTATGGATCGCTGAACTCAGGAGGAGTATTGGGCAGCTTCGCCAGGAACGCAAAGCGCTCTTCAGCTTGCGCTAGCACATCGGGCGTCTGCGCAGTGGCAATAAGTGCATGCGGTCCACATACGCTGACGCATTCCAGACAACCCGTGCACTTCCACGGATCGACGGTGGCGCTGAAGAGCGCTCCCGTGCCGGCGCTACGTTTCTCGGCGGCGTCGAAAAATGGCCGTGTGCGGGACGTGGGATAGCTGCGCAGCACATCTGCGATGGCTGCGGTAGCCTGCTCTGGTGCGCCGACGGCACCCGCAGCCTGTACAAACACATCGGCAATCTCTGGTCGGTTTTTACCTTTCTGAGTGTGCAGCTGTGCGCGCAGAGCCTCAGCGACGTCATGCAGATGGCTAAGAGCTGGCGAAGCAGCTTCACCGGCCTCTTTCGCGGCAGTCTCCAGCAGTGTGCTGATCGTGAAGACGGTATTGGGGATGGCGGCATCGGGGCAGACGAGCGTACACTCCATACACCCAGTGCACAGGCTGGAATCAAACACCGGAATCTGGCGGCGGAAAAGCCCTTTGTCTTTGGCGGCTGCAGAGGCTGGGGGTAGGAAATATCCGGCGCCAGGGTACACGGGGGATTCTGAAATCGTGCCGTCAGCGAATGGCTCGGCCATCGTCGTACGGAAGTACTGGCGATCGAAAAGTCCCTGCGTGAGGGCGCAGCCGCTGTGGCGAGTAGACATGTCTTCGGAGATGCTCACGTCGAGAGCTGGCTGCGGCACGTTCGCTATCTCAGCCGAGGCGTCAGCTGCCGCTTTGGCGTCAAGCGTTTGATAATCCACAGGTGTGGCTTCCATCGCGCCTTGTTCGACCACGGCCATATTGGCATCGACGATACCCAGACCTTTCATGCCAAATTTCTTTTCCAGCTGGCGGTGTACGCGCTCTAGCAGAGCGCCAATATTTGCCCCCGACGCGATGCGATCCACGTGAGTGACGATCGCGCCGATGAATGCGACCCCCATCATACGAATTTCTAGACTTTCATCAGGCGCGTGATTTTTGGCGACTTTGAAAGCGTCAAGAATGAAGAGCTTGATATGCCGATCGCGGATTGTCTGCTTGGCTTTCTGGGGCAGATGAGCCCAGAATTCCTCGGGGCTTTCATCGCTTTGAATAATGAATGTGCCTCCCTCGACGAGTCCTTTCAGTGGATCTGTGTGATGGAATACCTTGTGATCAGGGCTGACGACGATCTCCACGTCTTCGAGTTCTGCGTTGGTGATTTTGATCGGCTCAGGAGAGAGAGTGATGTAGTAATTAGTGGCAGCGCCAGATTTCTCTGAGCCGTATTTCGGCGCAGCTTTAGAATGTAGATGCAGTAGTTCGGCGAGGATATCGGTGAGCAATTTGCCAGTGGCGATGGTGCCGTATCCGCCCACGGAGTGGAAGCGGATACGCAGCGTCTCGGCGGGTAGTAGGCCTTTCGGATTAGGCTCTAAATGCAGAGCCATTTTTTCAGTGGCGGGATAGGCTTCGCGCAGTCGCGCCTGAAGCTGTGCGCGTTCGCCGGTAGCATCTGGATCAAAGAACGTCGAACCAATGTAAAATTCGGGTGCGAGATCTCCGGCTGCCATCGCCTTGAATGTGGCAATCAAGTGGCGCGGCTGTACGTCGTGCCCGCCCAAACCGAAAAATCCTGTAGCAAATGTTGGCAGTTCATCGGCGGCGAGAGCCGGAATGCCTGGATAGCGCTCCGAGTGCGCATTCTGTGCAGCTTTCAGAACGGCAGTATTGACGAAAGCCGTGAGCGCTGCTTGGTCAGAGCGCTCCAGCACCGTCACTGCTGTAGCTCCGCGGATCGCTTCGATAAATTCTGCTTCGGGGAATGGCTGCAGCAGTTGAATTTGCACTAGTCCGACTTTGAGTCCTTGCTCGCGCAGATAGGGGATGACGGCGAGCACGTCTTCGCTGATAGAGCCCAAGCCAACCATGATGTAGTCGGCATCGTCGGTGTAGTAGCTGCGCACGGGGGCGTAATTGCGGCCGGTGAGTTCGTTGTATTCACGCATGGCGCGGCGTACGAGTGCGGGCACATCCGCCTGGAAATGGGTGCGGTTGTCTGCCACGCCCGCTTGGAAATCGGGCTGGTTTTGCACGGGGCCAGTGAGGCCAGGATTATCCAGATCGACCAATGCTGGAATCAGCTTGCGACTGCCTCGGGCAGGGGCGTTGATCCACTGACGGCGCCATGAAGCTACAGCGTCAGCTGGTAAAAACGTAGCAATATCGGAATCGAAGAGTGTGCCGACATTGTCAGCTTCTACATCCGTTGCGCGAGTGTCGAGGAAGTTGCGGATAGCGCTCACACTCGCGGCGGGCAGTTCAGCGGCATGTGCATCGAGATATGCGCCCACTTGGAATGCTCGACCCTTTGCGCCGAAAAGCATCTCTTGAGCCACGGTGGGGCAGGGAATACGTCCGGCAGGATCGCCTAAGTATTCGCGCACCAGCTCCGGCTCAGGCAGCCGCGCCTCGCTCATCATGTGTGACGTGGAAAAACCATCCATACAGTTGGCCACCGGCGTGAGACTGAGGCTTGATGTGCGATAGGAAATGAGTGCCAAATCGGCGGCTTCCTCTGGGTTTGCACCGAACAGTACAGTGTAGCCAGCAGGGAGTAGTGCGTAGACGTCGTCATGTCCGCCCATAACGTTCAAAGAGTGCCGGCTCACGACGCGGGCGGCCACTTGCAACACGAAACCGCCAATGCGTTTGCCAACGGTGACGTAGTGCGACTCTAGACCGTAGAGAATACCCTGTGAACTAGAGGCATTGGAGATGAATTTGCCACCAGTAAGCGCTGCCCCCATCGCTCCAGACTGAGCCGAATGCTCCCCTTCGGGCTCGAAGAAGAATGGGTGTTTACCCCAGACGTTTGTGGTGCCCTGTGCCAGTGAGGCTTCAAATGTCTCTGAGATTTCCGTCGATGGTGTAATCGGATATCCAATCACGCCGCCACACACCATGTTCATGACGCGAGCGACAGCTCCATTGCCGTTGATTACTTCAGTCTTGCCAGGGTATTTGGCCTGTGCACTCATGCCAGATTCCTCCTCGAAACGCGCCGACTATGCATCCCAGTCTAATGATTTGTCCATGCTCACAAGTGCCCATCATAACCAATTAAGGGCAGAAATGACTTGCGAAAAATGAGGTTACTGCGTTGTGAAAAATGGTGAAATTACTGGTGAGAACCGTGCTTGTCCCCACATGGCGCGGAGGGCTGCTACAGCTATACACCGCCGAGGTAGGGGAGCTGGCTCATCCTCCATGCGATGGGTTAGTGCGGTGAACTTGACGAGGTAACGACGGTGAACCGACGGTGAACCTGACGGGGCGAAGACAGTGAATCTGATGCGGAAAATTTCGGAACTGTGGGATTACGAGAGGTGAGCGGGCGGCTCGGATGCGGGATTACGAGAAGTCAGCGGGCAGCGTGGGGTTGGTACAGCCATGTAAAACGGTGAGCATGGCGTCTCGTTCGGTTTCCGTCACCCACAGATGGTATTTCTTCTTGACGGCGATTTGGCGCGATACGTACTCGCAGCGATACGTCTTATTGGGTGGGAGCCAGGTGGCGGCGTCGGCATCAGATTTTTTCTGGTTGAGCGCGCCATCTACCGCAAGTAAGTTCAGCGGATCGTTGGCCAGCTGCTCACGCTGAGACTGATTGAGCTGCTGGGCTCCCTTTTGCCAGGCATCAGACAGGGCCACGACGTGGTCAATCTGAACTAGTTCTGATGTGCCCTGACCTCGGGTGAAATGTATGCGCTCGCCTGAGTAAGGATCGTCGAGCACTCCAGAGATGACGACGCAACCATGCGTTCCCTCTCGGTAGCTCTTGTGTGTCAAATCGCGTTTGAGGATGTCATTGCGGGTATCGCAGCCGTTGTGATCGGTGTCTTTCCACGCTTTTCCAAACATGCTCTCGCGTTCGTACCCCGTCTTAGGGGCGCGGCCTTTTATCGGTAACGCTGCCAACGCCGTCACCGCAGAGGATTCCGACGGAGTATCGGCCTGCGTCACAGCAAGCGATGAGGGGGATTGATCGCCATTCCAGAGATGATAGATGAATGTGTGCGCGGGGTCATGTGTGAGCGCAGCTATAGCTACTATGAGGCACAGGGTGCCGGCGGTGATACCGGCCAAGGTTTTCTTCGACACGTTCCCCATGGTAGGGGAACAGTGACGTTATTCAGTGGAGGGCACTCGTCGCTCAGTGGAGGGGCGCCAGTCTTCCCCTCTGCCGCTGTGAGGGGCAGGAATTGAGAAACGTTGAACGAGAGTGGGGAGAGAGTGGGGAATTGAAAGCTCCGAACAGGAGCGAGGGAATTGAAAGTGCCGCACAGGGGCGGGGAAATCGAAAGCGTAGCGCGGAGGAGGGTACGCATCACGCGAGGTGGGACGTTTGTGGATGCGGTGAAACGTTCACGCGCTAGACGAGACGCTCACTGGTGAGGTTCCTGCAGACCGTTCGGATTTCGGCTAGTATCGGGGCGATGACGGTCAGCCTTGCACCTGTGTATGTCGCGCTCGCGGGAGCGTGGATTACTTTCTATTACCATGCTTTGGCGGACAATCGCCCGCGCGGTGGGCGCCTCGTGGCCTATCTATTCTTTGGTCTCTATGTGGGAATCATCGTCCATTTCACCCTCACTCCTTTTCTCGTGCCGCTGCACACCGCGCACTTTGACGTGAACCTCACGCCAGTGGTGCAGTCGTATTTGATGGTGAAATATGGGATACCGTCGGTAGCTTTGTACAACCTTGTGGGCAATCTCTTGCTCTTCCTCCCTCTGGGCATGATGGCTCCACTGGCGTTTAGCAATATGCGCTCATGGTGGAAAGTCACAGGTGTGTTGGCCGTGGGCTCCCTCTGCGTGGAGAGCCTGCAGCTCATTTTCACGGTGCGGCTTTTTGACGTGGATGACATTATTCTCAATACCGTTGGTGCGTTGCTCGGATACCTTATATGCGCCGGTATTCTCATGCGTATACCGGCGTTGCGCCGCGTTGCAGACGCTTGGAGTGACGGCGTCACAATCCATGAGAGTGAGGCCAAAAATAGCCGCAGGAGTGCTAGCCGATTTTCTGGCGCACGTGTGCGCACAAATAGCCAGGATCGCGCGGGTGGTAGGAGATATGCGAGTGGTGTACGCGGTAAGAGCCGGAGTAATGCGAGACGAAGTGGCAGGAATCGGAGCAGTGCAAAGCGATTTCCACTCACGGTATATGCGGTGGTGGGGTTTGCTGGTTTCGTTGCGCTGGTGATTGGGGTGGCTTTCGCCGTCACGATGGCGATTGCATGAGGACATTGCCTGTTCATGCGATGCCTGAGAGAGTCGTTTGCCCATGCGCGGTGTTTGCCCATGGTGTCTGTCCGTGCGGCGTCTCGGCTATATACATTGTCTGTCTATAGGGGGACTGCTGCATGGAGAAAAGCGTTGAGGGAACGTCCAATCCTCGCGCGAGTGCCAAAAATACCTTGATGTTGTGATATTTTTTGAAATTAGGCGTTACGTCGTCATCTGTGTGGCGCGTACGGGCTAGAGGCGTGTGCTATGGCGTACGTTATGCACGCGCAATGCTGCAAGAAAATGTTGCACAAGGGGAGGAGACGGCACTCTTGGATGCCATCGCAGGGATTTTCGGAAATATCTCCGATTTCATTTACACATATATTTTGATTGCCTTGCTCGTGCTGACGGGCATATATTTTACGATTCGCTCCGGAGCGGTGCAGCTGCGCAACTTTGGGCAGATGGTAAAGACTATTTTTAATTCGCGTGATGCCTCTGACGGCTCTATTTCTTCTTTCCAGGCCTTTGCCATTGGCATCGCTTCGCGTGTCGGTACGGGCAACATCGCAGGGGTGGCGCTCGCTCTCGTAGCTGGCGGCCCAGGGGCGGTCTTTTGGATGTGGGTCGTGGCCTTTGTGGGTATGGCTACCGCATTCATTGAGGCTACGCTCGCCCAGCTTTTTAAGATTCGCTGGAATGATGGGACGTTCCGTGGTGGCCCTGCTTTCTATATTCAACGCGGCCTTGGTTCGCGCGCCGCAGGGGCGGTCTTCGCCGTGTTCCTCATCTTCTCTTTCGGTATCTCCTATGAAATGGTGCAGGCCAATACCATTGCTTCGACGCTCAAGAGCCAGTATGCGATAGATCCATGGGTGACGGCGATCGTGCTGGTCTTGCTTACGGCTATCGTGGTCTTTGGCGGGCTGAAGCGCATTGCGCGTGTGACGGAGTGGCTAGCGCCCATCATGGCTGTGGTCTATATTCTGATTGCGTTGGTCATCGTGCTCATTAATTTCGATCAGATTCTGCCGACGCTTGAACTGATCTTCGCTTCAGCTTTCGGCCTGAAAGCTGGCGTGGCAGGCACGGCCGGCGGCGTGCTGGCAGCGATGCTCAACGGTACGCGCCGTGGGCTCTTCTCCAATGAGGCCGGTGAGGGCTCCGCTCCGAATGCCGCTTCGACGGCTCAAGTGAGCCATCCTGCTAAGCAGGGGCTGATTCAGGCTATGGGTGTGTTTGTCGATACTATTTTGGTGTGTTCAGCTACGGCGTTTATGCTGCTAAATTCCATCGATGCAGGTGTCTATCAGCCAGGCAAAGATACCGGCGTCGAGGGCGCTCCGCTCACCATCAATGCCGTGACGAGTCAGCTTGGCGGCTGGATCGCTCCGGTGATGGTGATTTTAATTCTGGTGTTCTGCTATTCGTCGATTATCGGTAACTTTGCCTACGCCGAGGTAAACGTCGATTTTCTCTCCCGTGGCAAGATCGACAGCACGAAAGTACTCGGCATTATCGCAACGATTTCAGTGCTCATCGGTTCGATAGCGTCGCTGAAAGCGGTGTGGAATTTCGCCGATATCACCATGGCTGGTATGGCTCTTATCAATCTCGTGGCCATCTTGCTGCTAGGAAAGTGGGCTTTGGGGGCGCTGAAAGATTTCCGCCAGGATCCGCAGCGCCCATTTGTGGCGACGAATAACCCCAACATGCCTGGTGAACTGCCCACTGATATCTGGGTGTGAGCACATATGCGGTGAACAACAATACGCGGTACGTGCATACGCGGTACATGCATTGGAGCAGAAAGTTCCACTGAAGTAAGTAGGGGCAGGGCTGAGATCATCGGCTCTGCCCCTACTTTTGCCTTGCCGTTTTTGATTGCCGTTTTTGACGCTTAACCCCATTTTTGCCACTTCGCCAAAACGTTTCTAGCGAAACACGTCTCTAGCGTGCTTTCGTTCACCGAGCATCGTCAGCGCACGCTGGAGATGCAGCTATAAGACGCTGCTATACGGGCTGAAAGCTCTGCCGATCGTAAAGCCAAGAATGGCCAGTAGAAGACAGCCGAGCAGCATAAACGCCTGATAGCTACTAGCATGCAGGCGGCTCTTTTCTTGTGCGAGTTCTACGGTGTCAAGGCTGGCAGAAGAAAAAGTGGTGAGACCTCCGCAAAAGCCAGTGCCGATAATAGCGAGCCATTGAGCCTCAGCTCCCTCGCCTGCCCATATAGCCGTGACGACGCCGAGCACAAAGCTACCAAGAAGATTGACGAGCAGCGTACCAAGCCGCCATGAGTGGGCAGGAGTTTCGCCGTCACGGAAGCGACTATCAATACCGTAGCGCAGGGCGGCACCTAACCCGCCACCAATGCCGATGAAGAGCACGGTGAAAATGTTCATGGCCGTCTCTCGCTCTCTCGCGTAGATGATTCTTGCGTAGAAGGCGAGGGTTGAGCGGAATCATGTGCACCTGCAGCGAAGCGGGCGCCGTCCCCTGGGGGATAGTCAATGTGCGGATACCGCTTGCCGATACTTAACCCTGCCCGTGCGGCGAAGACCCCGATGAGCACCGACAGCGTGCAATACCAGGTGGCAATCACGGGATGCCCCATCTGGCTCAGTAGCATGGAATCCACAACGAGCGCACTGTACGTGGTGAAGCCGCCAAGAAAACCGGTACCGGCAAAAGCTCGCCAACGAGCACGGCGACATGCATCGGGCACAGCGCGCTCTAGCACTGCTACGAGCATCCCCAGCAGGAATGCCCCGCTGATATTGGCAAGCCCGACGGCGAGTGGAAACGGGGCCGCGTGCGTCGGTATTGCTTGCACAATGCCAAAGCGTGCCAACGTCCCACACAGTCCGCCGCAAAAGACGAGCAGAGCATTCAGAGCCATGGCATCCTTCTGAGTTAGCGGCTGGTGGTCGTGCTTGAGTGGTAGTGGCTGGCGGTAATTGGAACCTCCGTAACGAATCATATCAATTTTACTAAAAACCAGGGCGCTCGGGAGTAGGTGCGCCTGCTAAGCTGTGCCTATGGCTGTTACTGTGGCAGACGTCGTCGCCGTCATGAATCATCATTACCCGCCTGCGCTCGCACAGGAGTGGGATCGTGTAGGGCTTTCCGTGGGAGAGCCTAGTGCGCCGGTACAGCGAGTGGGGTTCGCCGTTGATCCCTGCGCAGCCACGGTGCATGAAGCGATCGACCGCGGGGCGCAACTGCTCATCACCCACCATCCTCTTTTTCTGCGCGGGACGCACTCTGTGGCAGCTGATACGGGCAAGGGGCAGTGGGTGACGGATCTCATCCGATCAGGCTGTGCGCTCTTTTCTGCTCACACCAATGCAGATTCGGCAGCGGACGGCTCAGGAGCCGCTTTAGCGAGTCTGCTGCAGCTGAATCACGTGCGGCCACTGGAGCCTAGCGATCATGATTCTACTGTGGGCATTGGCAGTGTGGGAGAACTGCCACTGAGTATGAGCGTGCGCGAAGTAGCTCAGCGCCTGAAAGCTCTTATTCCCGCTACTCCTGCTGGCATCACTATCGGCGGTGACCCCGAGCGCATTGTGCGCACAGTAGCGCTGTGTCCAGGGTCGGGAGATTCGCTTTTTGCCCGAGTACAAGCCGTGAAAGCCGATGTGTACGTGACGGCTGATTTGCGCCATCATCCGGCTACCGATCATCTGTGGAATGGCGGTTGCCCGCTGATCGGGCTCACTCATTTTGCTTCTGAATGGCCGCTGCTGGTCAATCTGCGTCGGCGAGTGAGCGTGGAATTGGGAGTGGATGCCTACATTTCTACGCTGATAACGGATCCGTGGATAGAACGAATCTGAATAGAGTCAAACGAGTCTGAATACTAGCCGTGGTAGGAGAGAATATGGGTACAACTCCACTGGGAACAGCCCCGCGAGATGAGCAGCTTCAACTTTTGGCTGTCGCTCAGCTGGATGCCGATATTGCGCGGCTGCGGCGTGACGACGTTCGCCATCCTCTGCGAGCCAGTTCAGCGGAACTGATGAATCGTGTGGGTGCTCAGATGAACGCTATCGACGGCAACGCCCAACAGCTCAAGAGCACCGATAGCGAACTCGCCGCACTCTCAGAACAGACGGATGCACTCGTGAACGTGATACGGGAGAAGAAGCAGCTCTTACAGGCCGGCACCGGCATGGATTCGCGGGGCCTGCTCGCCTTGCAAGCCGATATTGACGCTCAACACGCCAAGCTCGATGCACTCTCAGAGCGGGAATTTGAGCTGCTGGAACGTGCAGACAGCCTCGGCAAACGCGCTGTACAGCTCGCTCACCAGCTCGCTGAGCTGAAGGAGAAACTGCTAGCTGAGCAGGTGAATTTGGAAAACGCCGTCACGGATATTCGCACACACATGGAGAACCTCGCAGCCCAGCGAGAAAGTCTCTACGCGCCGCTGGCCGATCAACTCAAGAGAGAATATGAGCGAGCTGCTGATGGTGGAGGATATGTCGTCATTGGCGTGCACCCCAATGGAGTATCGACAGGCGGGATTGAGCTATCTCCCATAGAACTGCATCGCATGAAAAATGCCGATCCGGAGACGATCTGGCTCTCCGATGAGTACGACTGCATCGTAGTGTTGCTCGATTCGTAAATCGTGTCATCGCTATCAATTGCGCTCGCAGGGGTTTGTGTGTGCTTGTGCCATAGCACTCGGCTGCATTAAGCTGTGCACTGCACATGAGCTAGCCAGGCAGTCGCGGGTGACGGCGGTTTCCAACCCTTCCGCCGCCGTCCGAGGAACGTCCGGACTCCGCAGAGCACAGTGGTGGGTAACGCCCACTCGGGGTGACCCGCAGGAAAGTGCCGCAGAAAAGATACCGCCGCCGCGTCGTAGCATCTGCTCAGGTGCGGCGGTAAGGGTGAAAAGGCGAGGTAAGAGCTCACCGCAGTTTTGGCGACAAAACTGGCATGGTAAACCCCACTGGGAGCAAGCCCAAGCAGCGCGCATAGAAGCTGCTCGCCGAGCGCGCGGGTAGGGTGCTTGAGTTGCGTGGCAACGCGCAGCCTAGATGGATGGCTGCCACTGGTCGGTGCGCTACGTGCACAGCGACCAGTACAGAATCCGGCGTATCGGCTAGCTCATGTGCTGCACTGCCATGTGCCATATTTCGCAGCCGCCATACTGTACAGCTGCGATGAGCGCCATTAGCGAGATATCACGAGCGAGGATTGCCAGGCGGTGGCTACGAAGCGAGAATCATCAGGCGGTGGCTCGCTGGTAGGCCATGAGCGCCGCCCCCACGATGCCCGCTTTATTGCGCAGCTGGGCTGGGATGAGTTCGGCACGAGTGTGGATGAGGGGCAAGAACTGATCGTGTCGCTTTGACACTCCGCCTCCGATGATCAACACGTCTGGAGTCACGTAAAGTTCAAGAGCGTCAAAGATGACCTGCAGTCGGCTCGCCCACTCGTCAAAGCTCAAGTGGTCACGCTCAAACACGGAAGCCGCAGCCCATTTCTCGGCGTCTTTTTCTCCATTGGGTAGCGCGATATGTCCAAATTCAGTATTGGGTACCAGCACGCCATCGCTCACAAGAGCCGAACCGATACCGGTACCGAGCGTTAGCGTGAGGCAGGTCCCTGTGCGGCCGCGGGCAGCTCCGTAATAGACTTCAGCGTATCCAGCGGCATCGGCGTCATTGAGCACGGTGACGGGGCGCCCGAGCGTCTGTGTAAAAAGTTCCTCGACCGCCACGCCTTTCCACTCTTGCGAGAGGTTGGCCACGTAAGGCACCACACCATTGATAATCGGGGCTGGAAAATCGACGCCGACAGGAATATCGGGCAGACCAAAGCTATCGGCGATGGTGCGCACAATCTCAGCGATATCGCCAGGAGAAGCGTTTTCGGGCGTGGGAATGCGCAGCCTGTCCGCTTTGAATTTGCCGCTCTTCATGCTTACGGGGGCGCCCTTAATGCCAGAGCCGCCGATATCAATGCCAATAGCGAGGTTCTTGATTTTGGTCATGTCGGTATCCTACCAAGTGAACAGGGCAAACGAGGCGATAATGCGGATTCATCCGCCAGGTATCTATGTGCAGCGACGGCGTGCGCGTTTCCTGGCAGTGTGCGTCTGCAGTGTGTGCCGCAGCCTGCTCTGTAGTTGCGCTGTCATATGGCCGTGCTGCTCTATAACGGGCTACACAAGGTACTGCTTCGGCACAGATTGAGCGGTGTCACATTGGCATAGCCGCAGAGGTCTGTCCGCGAGAGGGAAGCGTGAGAATATCAAAACCGTCGTCAGTGACGGCGATCGTGTGTTCCCACTGGGCGGTGCGGGAACGATCTGCCGTGACGACGGTCCAATCGTCATCCCACTGTTCCCAATCAATATCGCCAAGGGTGAGCATCGGCTCGACGGTGAAAACCATCCCAGGCTCAATAATGGTGTTGTACGCCGGAGCGGCATCATAGTGGGGGACGATCAAGCCTGAATGAAAAGCCTCGCCTACGCCATGTCCGGTGTAATCTTCCACGACGCCATACTCAAAACGTTTGGCATAGCTTTCAATCACGCGACCAATCACGTTGATAGCTCGTCCTGGTTTCGCCGCCTTGATTCCTCTCATCATGGCAGTGTACGTGCGCTCGCACAAAAGCTGTGATTCGGGATCCACGTCGCCAACGTAAAACATTGCGTTGGTATCTCCGTGAACGCCGCCGATATACGCCGTCACGTCAAGATTGATAATATCGCCATCTTCCAGCGGATGATCATCGGGGATACCGTGGCAGATTACTTCGTTTACTGAGGTGCAGATGGATTTGGGGTAGCCCATATACCCCAGGCATGAGGGATATGCTCCGTGATCGCACATGTACTCGTGCGCCACTTTGTCGATGGCATCAGTGGTGATGCCAGGGGCGATAATGGCGGCTGCGGCATACATCGCATCTGCGGCAATCGTGCCAGCTATGCGGATACGTTCAATCGTCTCTGGCGTTTTGACGTCGCTCGCCGTCACGACTTCTGGGCCGTCGTGAAAGAGATATTCTGGGCGTTCAATCTGGGATGGGACGCCGAGTCGTGGACTGATATGACCAGGTGTGAGAGTGCCCAAGGGGGCTCGTGATGCACGATTATTCATGCCTCTCAGATTAATAGCGTGGGCGGCAAGTGCAAAGCTCACGATAGCTCGGAGATACTCTATGCGGTGACGCCGGTACGTGTGGACTGCGTTCGTGTGCGTTCTCGTTGCAGTCGCGGCTTTTCAGGTTGGCGGCGCTGGTACGCATGGTGCTGGTGTGTACAGCACTGGTGACGTGCGTGGATCTCTGTATTGGTGGCGTTCTACATCTGGTGGACGCGGGCAGAAGATGGACGCGGGAAGAGAAGGAGGGGGAGGCGGCGTTGGAGTATGCGAAGCAGGCGCTGCTACATCGCAGAGCTGCGGTATGGAGGAAAGGAAAGAGTGCATGGCATTAGTTGATAAGACGGGTGCTAGCGTAGCGGTGGTGCGCGATGATGCTCACTATGCGTACGTGGAAAAACTTGTAGAATCTGGGGCAGAAGTGGGGCACTCCTATTTCGTGCCGGCGCCGAATGAGGATAATACCCTCATTTTCTTCCATACGGAGGTCGATGACGCCTATCAAGGCCGTGGCTTGGCGGGCGTGCTGGTGCGAGCTGTACTGGATGACCTCATCGCCCGTGGCACGACGATTGTGCCTTCATGCCCGCTGTTTGCCGCGCATCTTAAGAAGCATGGGGCGGAATTTGACGCGGCAGGAGGCAAACGCAGAGCCGTCACGATGGCAGATATCCAGTACTTGCAGCAAGTACTCGGCGCGTAAACCATATTTTATGGATTTTATGGCTTGTACACAGGGCTTGCGCGGGAGCGGAGGGAAATTTCTCGAAAATTTACCCTAGGCGTGCGTCATGCTAGATATATGAGAAATGTTGAACAAATCAGCGCGCAGCGCACAGCACAGATTATTGACCGCATTTTAACCCGTCCCGACGCGGGCACAGTGAGAGGAGCGGGCACACTAGAACGAGTGATGAGCGGCATCTCGCTCACTGGTTCTGGCGTGAGCGAGCGCTCTTCGTGGCTTGCCGTTTCTTCCGATTCTCAGCGCGCTTTTGCCGAATGCGGAGGCGGGCAGCGCGGGGAGAGAGCTGCTGGGCGACGTTCTTATCGAAGTTATTCCAGTACTCTTGCGCGTAGACGGAGAAGTCTTTCTGCGGTCCGCCAGGCCGATCGTCCATATCGTTGAGGTATGGGAAGATATCGTGGCCGTGCAGATAGAGCACCATGGCGTTGATAGCAGCCGCGATCGGTACCGTGAAGAGCGCCCCCGCAACGCCGGCCAATGCTGTGCCACCAGCCACGAGCAGCACGATAGCTAAGGCGTGTATATTAAGTGCATTGCCTTGGAGAATTGGCTGTAGCAGATGTCCTTCGACTTGCTGTACCAGCAGCACTCCGAGCAACATGAGCAGAGCCATGAGCGGACTGCTGGTATTGACTAGTACTACTAATACGGCGATAAACCCTGATAGTAGCGCCCCCACAATCGGGATGAATGCGCCCAAAAAGACGAGCGCGGCGATGGGGAAGACGAGCGACATGGGGGTGTGCAAAAACGCGGCAATGAGGGCGATGCCGATCGAGTCGACGAGTGCCACAATTGCCTGAGTACGGGCGTAGTTCCCAAGCATTACCCACGCGCGGATTCCGGCTTCATTGGCGTCATTACGGTAGCGCTCCGGCAGCAGAAGCACGCACCAGCGCCACAGGCGGCGCCCATCTTTGAGGAAGAAAAACAGTGCAAAGAACGTGAGCACGAGACCGGCAAAAAATGACGTAATAGATGAGCCGGCACTGAGTACTCCGCCGAGAATGCGAGTGGAATTTCCGGTGATAGTGCTCTGTAGCTTGTCCCACGTATTCATGATGGTCTGATCAAGATCAGGGAAAGTCGTGGTGGCCCAGGTAATGAGAGCGTCGATGCCGTGGCGTACGTTGTCTCCGAGGGCGGCGAAGCCCTGGTAAATTCCGGTTCCAGAGCCGCCAAGAATCCCTGCCAGAATGAGCAAGAGCGTCAGCACTGAGCCAGCGGCAGCTGCAGCAGGTGGCCAGTGCAGCGTGTGCTTGAGCAGACGGTTGAACGGCTCAATAATGACGGCGAGGAGCAGAGCCACGAATAACGACGTCAAAAGGAAAGAGAACTTTAGCAAGACCCATCCTACGAGCGCTGCAGCTAGCGCCACAGCAATAATGCGCCATGCCCATCCGGCCATTGTTATCAAGGGGTGTGGCACAAAACTGGGTTTACTCGATGCTTGGCAGTGCTCATGGGACTGTGCGGATTTGCTCATCTGTGCAGGTTCACTCATGATGCTCCTCGTGTATTCTGAATATGGTCATTCTACATAAGCAGGGCGGCACAAGCGCAGCAGCGAGAATCCCAGCCCTGTTCATAGATAATTGGCCGCGGGTCGCTGCATAGCAGCGGGACGATATGGCTGAGAGCAGGAGGTTGCGCGTGGTTCGCCGACTAACCGATCAGGAATATGAGAATCTGAGCGAGGCTGAGCTGGATGCTCATCTCGCGCGCTTTGCTGCTAAAGCCTCACAGCAGCAGCGTGAGGGAGGTATGCCACGTTCAGTTGCTGTCGTTATGCTGGTGTGCTCTCTGATCGGTTGGGGCGCGTCGTTAGAGCTTGTGATGTCTGAAAAGATTCGGCTCACAGATCCCGCTGCGCAGCTCAGTTGCGATATTAGTCCATTCGTGAGCTGTGGAAAATGGATTGGAGCATGGCAGAATGAGCTGCTTTTCGGGATCTCTAATTCAGTCGTAGGTCTCGCGTTTTTCTCGGGAATGACGGCGCTCGCACTCGTGCTGGTCAGTGGCGGTCGGATGGGACGCCGCCTGTGGCAAGCGTTGGCGCTAGCGCTCACTCTCGGCATGGTGTGGGTGCTGTGGTTTCAATACGAATCGTTTATCGTGCAGCGTTCTCTGTGTCCCTACTGCTACTTGGTATGGCTGGTCACCATCGCACTATTCGCGCTGGTGTGGGCGCGTTCGCTCCAGGCTGGCCACTGGGGGGAGCGCGGAGCGCGCTATGGTGAGGCGCTCGTGCGCAACCGTTTTCTGATTGTGGGAATCTGCTACGCAGTGCTAGTTATGTTCACCCTCGTGTGGTTGTGGGAGATGTGGGTCTTTTAGGCTGCTTGTGGGGTTGCATTGTGAGCCGCTTGTAAGCCGCTCGTGTTTTACCGCTTGGCAGCCTCTTTGGCGGCGCGTTTGGCTGCCCGCTTAGCTCGGCGTGCTTCTTTCGGTGGCAAATGCTGAGCCACGTCGCTGTCAAAACGCTGCCAATACGCATCGGCGTAATGGGAGAAATCTTGTGCAGGCCCTCCAGGGCGGTCAGCCATAGTGGCGAGATACGGATAGGTATCGTGGCCACGCAAGTAGAGCACGGCTGTGTTGATGGCAGCTGCGAGGGGCACAGTAAAGAGCGCCCCAAAAATGCCGGCAATCATTGATCCACCCATCACGAGCAACAAAATTGCCCAGGCGTGCAGATTGAGCGTTTTTCCGTGCAGCGTAGGGGAGAGGACGTTTCCCTCTATCTGCTGTACCAGAATGGCGCCAATGAGCATGATAAATGCCATGAGGAAACTTCCGGTATTCACGAGCACCACGAGTGCCGCCACCACCATTCCCACGAGTAGGCCGACGATAGGGATATAGGCGAAGAGGAAAACGATTGCTCCAATGGGGAAGACGAGGGAAAAAGGCGTGCCCAGGAAAGCGGCAATCGTGCAAAACATCACGGCGTCAAAAAGAGCGGCTATCGACTGATTGCGCACATACCCGCCGAGCGTCACCCATGCGCGAATGCCCGCCTCATTTACATTGTTACGATAGCGTTCAGGAAAAAGTCGCACAAACCAGTGCCACAAGTTGCGACCGTCTGCCAGGAAGAAGAAGAGGCTGAAGATCACGAGTACCAGCATCGTCACCGCGGTAGACATCGAGGCACTAAAGCTGAGTAAGCCACCGGCGATCTGCCCGCTGTTGGCGCTGAGCAGATTTTGCACGGAGCTCCATGCGTGATCGATTTTGTCTTGGACGTGCGGAAATGTCTGTATCAGCCACTGCACAATTTGGGCAGCGCCATCCGTGATTTTTCCCGAGAGAGCTGAGAACCCCTGGTAGAGGCCGGTACCTGCACCGACGAGGAGAGCTCCGACGAAAGCCAAGAGAGCCAGCACGGTGACTCCGGCTGCCAGTGGCTTGGGGAAATGCAGCTTTTTATTGAGCGCATTGCTGAGTGGGTGGAGCACGACGGCTAGCAAGAGCGCCAGCAGAATGGAAATGACGATCACCGAGAACTTTAATGTGATCCACAGTGCTGCATAGATAGCCATGACGACGATGAGGAAACGCCATCCCCATGCTGCGAGTACCCGCAGAACTGGCGGAACCGTCGCAGCCGGACGAATGAGTGCAGCGACGTCGCTCTGAGTATCCTCGCTGTACGCAGCATGCGCCACCACGTGGTGTTCCGCAGAGCTGTGCTCGCGTGATTGTCTCTGTAAAGCATCAGCGGTTCCCTCAGCGCCAGCCGCTCCCTCAGTATTGGCTTCGCCGTGGGCAGTAGCAGCTGAGGAGCCAGCGCAGTGTGGTGTGTTAGCCATAAAAAAGCGTTGCCATAAGCTCATAGAATTACCCTAATTTTGGAGAGTGCAGATCCGGTGGCACGTGCTCGCCGTGGCCGGCCTCAATAAGTGCCACGCGGAGCGCCGTCATGGCAGCGTCAAGGGCTTCATCAGTGGCGAGCTTGGCATTCTTCTGGCGAATATCTTCCTGCACGTTTGCAGGCATGACGTGAATATGGGTGTGAGGAACGTCGAAGCCGATGAGACTCATCACTGGACGCACTACCCCAAAAGCGGCCATTTGAGCTTTTCCAATAATCTGAGCCACGTTGGCCATGTGGGCAAAAGTATCGGGAGCAACGTCTACATAAATATCCGTTTCGACTCTCGGCACGATCAATACATGCCCTGGCTGCACGGGTTCAATGGTGGCAAATGCGACGCACACATCATCCGCCCAGACGAAGCGTCCAGGCAGCTGACCGGCAATAATTTCAGAGAAAACGCTCATGGCCTCAGTCTAGCCCGAACGCATGCTAGGAGATAAAAGCATCCCGAGAAAATTTTTGAGCTGGAGAGCTTGCGGTATGGGGCAGCGTGAGTGTATCTGTGCTGTGCACGTTCGCGTGTGCGATTCAGGCTGCGGGGGAGGGCGAAAATGAGAAGGGGTCTGCTCTGAGTGCGGGCAGGCGTGCTACGAGGTGTCGCTCTGGGCTAGGATAATGGGGTTATTGAGCATATAAGAGGAGCATGATGAGCGAGCAGAGCACAAGCGTTCAGGTAGGAGAATCTACCTCGTATCGCTACACCGCCGCGATGGCAAATCAGATTGAAGAGAAATGGCAGAATTTCTGGGATGAACACGGCACGTTTAACGCCCCGAATCCGGTGGGCTCGCTCGCCGATCCCGCTGGATCGCAGTTGCCAGACGACTCGTTCTTCTTGCTCGATATGTTCCCTTATCCCTCCGGCAAAGGCCTCCATGTGGGACACCCACTGGGTTATATCGCCACTGACACCGTGGCGCGCTTTCAGCGGATGCGCGGGAAAAACGTGCTCTACACGATGGGATACGATGCCTTCGGATTGCCCGCTGAGCAGTATGCCGTACAGACGGGGCAACACCCACGCGTGACGACGGAAGAAAACATTGAGAATATGCGCCGTCAGCTGCGCCGCCTGGGGCTGAGCCACGAGCGTCGCCGCTCTTTCGCCACCACCGATGTGGACTATATGAAGTGGACACAGTGGATTTTCCTGCAGATTTTCAACTCGTGGTACGACCCTGAAGCTCCTGGCCGTGCAGCAGGAACTACAGGCCGAGCTCGTCCGATCAGTGAGTTGATCGCGGGCTATCGAGACGGTTCCATTCCCACTCCCGATGGTCGCCCGTGGGAGCAGTTGAACGAGAAAGAGCAGCATGACGCCGTGAACTCCCGCCGTCTGGCCTATGTGGATTACGCCCCTGTGAACTGGTGTCCAGGGCTAGGCACGGTGCTGGCCAATGAAGAAGTGACGGCGGAGGGACGCTCCGAGCGCGGCAATTTCCCGGTGTTCAAGCGTGAATTGCGCCAGTGGATGATGCGAATCACCGCTTATGCAGATCGCCTTGCTGAAGATCTCGACTCCGTAGACTGGCCAGACAAAGTGCGCACGATGCAGCGCAATTGGATCGGTAAATCGCGCGGCGCGCAGGTGAATTTTGTGGCGCATCACGCCGGTGGTGACGACGTACTCACCGTCTTCACCACCCGCCCCGACACTCTCTTTGGCGCCACGTTTATGGTGGTCTCTCCTGAGCATCCGATGCTCACGGAGGCCAACATCCCCAGCGAATGGCCAGAGGGAACCCGCCCGCAGTGGAGAGATGGTGCGGGCAGCATTTCGCAGCAGGCGGCTGCCGATCCGCGCAGCGCCGTCAAAGCGTATCAACGCGCAGCCAGCATGAAATCCGATTTGGATCGCACGGATCTTGAGAAAGAGAAGACGGGCGTCTTTACTGGCATCTTTGCCACAAATCCCGTCAATGGAAAGCTGGTGCCAGTTTTCACGGCAGACTACGTGATGATGGGCTACGGCACTGGTGCGATTATGGCCGTGCCCGCACACGACCAGCGAGATTTTGACTTCGCCAAGAAATTTGATCTCGATATTGTGGCGACGATGCGCGCCGCTGACGGCTTTGACTGGGCGACGGCGTGGGTGGACGATGGGGAGATCATTGATTCTGCCAACGAAGAGATTTCACTCAACGGCCTCAACAAAGATGAGGGCAAGGCCAAGATCACTGCCTGGCTGGAAGAAAAAGGGGCAGGCACAGCTACGACGAGCTACCGGCTGCGGGATTGGCTCTTTAGCCGTCAGCGCTATTGGGGGGAGCCATTCCCCGTGGTGTATGACGATGAGGGCATTGTGTACGCGCTGCCAGAGTCAATGCTGCCATTGGAGCTGCCCGACACTCCGGATTATTCTCCGCGCAGCTATGACCCTGACGATGCTGATTCGCAGCCGGAGCCCCCGCTGGGACGTCTGCACGATTGGGTGAACGTGGAGCTGGATCTCTCAGATGGAAAGGGCATGCGCAGCTTTAAGCGAGATACCAACACCATGCCAAACTGGGCAGGCTCGTGCTGGTATGAGATGCGGTATCTCGATCCGAATAATTCTGAGCGCTTCTGTGCCCCTGAAAATGAGGCCTATTGGATGGGGCCGCGCGCTGGAAAAGAATCTGGTGGCGCCGATCTGTACGTGGGCGGGGTGGAGCACGCCGTGCTGCATTTGCTCTATTCGCGTTTCTGGCACAAAGTGCTCTTTGACCTCGGGTTTGTGAGCTCTAGTGAGCCGTTCCACAAGCTCTTCAACCAAGGATATGTGCAGGCATACGCCTACACGGATGCGCGCGGCCAGTACGTGCCCGCCGAGGAAGTGGAAGAAGTGCCAGCTTCTGATGGTTCTGGAGAGCCGAGCTTCCGCTGGCACGGCGAACCCGTGAACCGCGAGTATGGGAAAATGGGCAAGAGCCTGAAGAACATCGTGACTCCAGACGAGATGGCTGCCACCTATGGTGCCGACACATTCCGCGTGTATGAGATGAGCATGGGGCCTCTCGATGCTGACCGTCCGTGGGAGACGCGCGCCGTTGTGGGTTCACAGCGTTTCTTGCAGCGTCTGTGGCGCAATATCGTCTCCGAAGAAGACGGTTCACTCGTCGTCACCGCGGATGTTCCTGACCGCGAGATGAGCAAGCAGCTCGCCCGCACTATCGTCGACGTGACGACGGAATATGAGAATATGCGGGTCAATACTGCGATCGCTAAGCTCATCAGCTTCAATAATTTCCTCACCGGCAAGGCTGTGCCTCGCGAGGTTGCCGAGGCGCTGGTGAAGATGGTAGCTCCAGTGGCTCCGCACATTGCGGAGGAGCTGTGGGCTAGGCTGGGGCACAGTGAGTCGATTGCGCGCGCCGAGTTTCCCACGGTGAGTGATGAGACGCTGCTCGAAGATGATCTGGTGACGGCGGTGGTGCAGGTGAAAGGGAAAGTACGTGATCGTTTGAGCGTGCCGCCCACGATTTCTGAGGATGAATTGGCGGCCTTGGCTCTGGCGTCCGAGCGGGTGCAGCAGTATCTGAGTGCGGGGCAGGCTCCGCATAAAGTGATTGTGCGGGCGCCCAAACTGGTCAATATCGTTCCGTAGGCGTGTCTCTCTCGCGGCGCGCACGTTCTGCTGGCATGCACAGATGCTGCGAGGGGCATCTGCGCGATGCCTATGGAGTGAACACCACCGGTGAAGTGCGCGAGTTTGTGGTACTTCTAATGGGAGAAGACATACCAGGACGCCGCGCCGCGCGCAGAGCGCAATCGGATACTGTGACGGCGATCGTGAGAACACATGGATAGGAGGCCTCTGACAATGGCGGCAGTGGCAGCAGCTCGCGTTATCCGCGAAACTTTTGACGGGATGCCAGCATGGCGGATCGAGAGTGAATCTGGCTCTACAGCTCTCATAGCGGAGCGCGGCGCCAGTGTGCTTTCGTGGGAGCCGAAACCTGGCGTCAATGTGATAGATGGTTATGTAAATGCCGAAGAACTGCGGGAGGCATCGTGGTCACGCAGCCTCGTGGCCGTGCCGTGGCCAGGGCGTATGAAAGGGAACAAATATCGCTTTGACGGCGTCACCTATGAGCTTCCGACGACCTCGCGCGGCTCAGCTTTGCACGGTTTTGTCTACGATGAAGATTTCGAGGTGGAAGACGCGAGTTCCTCGCTCACGCTGCGCTGTGATTTTCCTGGTGCGCAGGGATATCCGTGGCCGTTTACGGTGCGGGTGACGTATTCGCTGGAAGTGGGGGCGGACAGCGAAGAACATCTGTCGGTGATGATCGCTGCGACGAATACTGGGACGACGGATATTCCGCTCGCTATCGGATGGCATCCCTACGTGAAATTGCCGGATAACGCCACAATTTCTAATTACGCTGTGACGATTCCGGCGCGCACCAAAATTCTCTATGGGCCGGATTCGGTGCCGCTCGCTGGGGAGGCTGCCTATTCGGGCGTCAATGCGCCAGTGACGATTAATTATTTAGGTGCGCGCGCTATGGATGATTCGTATCGGGGGCTCATCCCTGACGAGAACGGCGTCGTCAATACCGTCGTCAGTGACTCTGCTTCCAACGCCACTATTCGGCTCTCGCAAGAGCCAGCGGACGCTCCGGTGGTGCACATTTACACTGGTGACGGCGCTCCGCGCGACCCGCGAGGCTCGCTGGCATTAGAGCCGCTCTCTCATCTGCCTGACGCCTTTAACCGAGCCGATTCGGCGGCGAGTATTCGGTTGGCTCCGCAGGAGACTCGCCAGCTCACTGCCACGATCACGTGCATTCTCTGAGAGCGATATCGCTGAGAAATATCGCCGAGAGGTATCGTCTGTGTCGCGTCGCTCTTCGCTGCGGATATGGCTGCAGCTGTAGAACGCGCATCGGCGGATATATTTCAGCTGTGCACAGCCGTAGACATGTATACGGAGGACGTAGATATGTGCACAATCTCTCTGCATGAATGTGCTATCCACAGGCCGCGAGGGTAGCAGTTATAAGACGCTGCTGCGCAGTAGAACGGCGATATGCATACTCCGCCACCTCGTCTGATGGTGCGCTCCGCATCTGCCATTCAAGCGGGTAGCGTGCCCACTCACCGCCCAGCTCAGCGCCAGATACCCCGCGACGCTGAAGTGTATCAACCTGAGGAGGGGAGGCCGTCAGCGCCGCCGCGCGCTCACGATTTTGCCCGTATAGCTCTCGGAGCTGGTCTGGGAGCAGACGTCCTCGCTCTTCCCGAGAGCGAGGACAGCCAGGCGACGTGGAAAAAGCGGCGCCGCCGCACCCGTTGGAGCTTTTCCGTTAGGGGCACTCAAGCATTCGCAGTGCTGATCGGCATTGTGCTCGGTGTGGCGACTGTAGCGGTGATGTTTGTGCAGCAACCTCGCCCAGTGGCCATTCAAGCCAGTGGCTCTACACCGCAAACTAGCCACAATGAGGTGCGCGAGAGCGGCGAGGGAACGGGAAACTCAGCCGACAAGCCGAAAACAGAACAGATCGTGGTCTATGTGTCCGGCGCCGTCAAGAATCCAGGCGTCGTGACCATAGCTGCACATTCGCGTGTGGTCGATGCGGTACAAGCTGCTGGAGGGTTTGCTGCGGATGCGCAGGTGGCAGCGATCAACCTCGCTGCACTCGCCCACGATGGGCAGCACATTCACGTCTTGAAAAATTCAGAGGATGCGACGAAGTTACCGCCTGATAGCGCAGGTGAGGGTACACATAGCGCTGGTACGGGAGGTACGACGGATAGTTCTGGCGCTCAGGCGAATCAGCTGGAAGCGGGCACTGAGAAGATTGATCTCAATACGGCGAATCGCAGTGAACTGGAGAAAGTGCCAGGAATCGGAGCAGTGATGGCAGGGCGAATTATCGCCTGGCGAGAGCAACATGGGGGATTAAAAAGCGTCAAAGATTTGCTAAACGTAGAGGGAATTGGGCAAAAGACGTTAGCAAAAATTGAGCCATTCGTGGCCGTGTACTGACGATGACTGCGAGCTGACGGGATTCAGATGGGCGTGGATGCGCGGTTAGTGGGGCCGGCACTGGCAATATGGGCAGTGACGGCTACTCCTGCGGTGCCGTGGTATCTGTGGATAATAGCGGCAGGGGCGCTCATGATCGGAGCACTCATTGCGCTCAGGCACAGAGGAGCTGTGGATGATGCTGCGGGCTCTGCTGCGCGTGGTTTAGAAAAGAGCACCGCTACAGAAGCTATAGAAAAGAGCGCTGCTGTGAATTTCACGTCGGGTCTGGCTCCCACGTTGTTGGCGCTCGCTCTCGGCATCGCCGCGGCAGCTATTGCCCGCGAGCTTCACCATGAATATGCTGCGAATTCGCTGCACTTTCAGCAAGCATGTGAATACTGGCTTTCCAACGTCTACACGCCGGTGGGGAGCTGGGCTGCCGCTCGGCGCAGTGATTTCCTCCAAGCAGTTTCGGCATTTCCACCATATGTGCGCGGACTGGTGCCAGGAGTGGTGATAGGCGATGATTCAGCTCTGCCATATGAAAATGTGGCAACTATGCGAATGATGGGACTGAGCCATTTGACGGCCGTTTCTGGTGCACACGTGAGCTTAGTTTTTGGAGTAGTGATTGGAGCGTGCGGAAAGCGGCACCCCGCCGTGACGGCGGCGCTCGCGGTAGCATCCCTCTACGTCCTCGTCAATCTGGTCGGCCCGCAAGCATCTGTGCTGCGAGCTGGAATGATGGGAATTTTCATGGCGGTGGCTATCGGAGTGGAACGCCGAGCCAGCGCACTGCCGCTGGTGTGCATGGCGGTGATCGTGGCGTGTGTGTGCTTTCCAGCGTTGGCCACATCGCTTGGCTTTGAGCTTTCGGCGGGCACCACAGCGGCTATTGTAATCGCCGGATATCCGCTCAGTACGCAGCTAGAGCGGCTGATGCCGCAGGTGTTTGCACAAGCGCTGGCACTGCCACTCGTGGCAGGGCTGGCTAGCGTGCCGCTCATCGCCGGCATCCAGCCGGAAAGCTCCATCTGGACGGTGATGGCTAATGTCGCCGTTGCTCCGGTGGTTGCTCCGCTGACGTTATGCGGGCTGGCCGCTGTGGTGCTGCTTCCGTTCGCTGCGCCGCTCGCCCATATTCTCGTGCTGCTGTGTGCTGGGTGTGCCTGGTGGATGGCTGCGGTGGCGCAGTTTTGTGCATGGCTGCCAGGCTCACACGTGACCGTGTGGTGGGCGGCCGCAGTCAATGCGGCATTGGCGTTGGCGCTGTGGATTTGTGCTCGCAGCAAGCGGCGCGGCGCAGAGCGGCGAGAGTACAGATCGCGCCAGCGGGGGCGAGTGAAAGAACGAGTGAGGGGCAGTGCTGCCACGGCGTCATCCATAGCGGTGGTGGTAGTCGTGAGCACAGTGGCACTGGTGGCCATAGGCGGTTGGATACACTTGCCATTGGGAGGATTACGCATTGATCCGCACTGGGAGATCGTGCAATGCGACGTTGGGCAAGGATCGGCTTTGCTGGTGCGTCGCGGTAACGATACTGTGCTCATCGACGTTGGGCCAGAGGACGGACGCGTTGATGCATGTTTGCGCAGCGCCCGCGTGCGTCACATCGATTTACTGGTGCTTTCGCACTTCGATGCCGACCATGTGCGAGGATTGGCGAACGTACTGCGTGAGGCGGATGTTGGCACTGCGTGGGTGAGTGGCAACCCATATCCGCGTTCCACGTCGAGCTGGGTACTCTCGCTTCTTACCCAAGCTGGGGCGACGGTGCACGCCGTCACTGCAGGAGAGAGCTACGGCGGGTGGATTCAGGTAAAAAGCCCGAACAGTTTCCGTGCGACGCCAGATAGTACGAACGAGGATTCGCTCGTGGTGCGGGTACAGACGCCGCACTATTCAGTGCTGGCGTTGGCTGACGTCTCGGCTGAGATTCAAGACAATCTTATCGACGGCGCGGACTTAGCTGATATCGTGATCGTCGCCCATCATGGCGCTGCTAGCCAGTCAGAGCGACTCGCTGCAGTGCTGAAACCACGGGTGGCGCTGTTTTCGGTGGGAATAAACTCGTATGGGCATCCCACTGAACGAGCCTCACGGGTGTGGAGGGCGCCGATTATGGCCAGTACGCGCGCATGCGGATGGATCAGCGTGGCGCCGGCAGGTGTGGCAACGCAGCGGCGGTGTGAACTCACAGCTCCCACGCCCGAGGCTTCCACGGAGCAAGCGATACGGGGCAAGCCGTGAAATAATAGCGCTATGAATCAGTGGGATGAGATTGAGCTGGCTCCGGTCATATTGATAAAGAGTGCAGAGCCGGTATTCGCAGATCGGGCAGTTGATACACTGAAAGCTCGGCTGCGTGCTCGTGACCCGCAGGTGACGATCACGACTGTGGATGCGACGACGTACGAGCCGCAGCAGCTACAGATGCTCGCCAGTCCTTCACTTTTTTCTGAACCGCGAGCAATTGTGATCACTAATCTCGAACAGCTTGGCTCCGCACTCCAAAAAGATGTGCTGGAGTATATTGAGGCTCCCGCAGATGATGTGGTGCTCATTATGCGCCATAACGGCGGCGTAAAAGGCAAAAAAGTGCTGACAGCGCTCGCTGGGAAGGCGCCGACAATAACGATCCCGCAGGTGAAAAAGACAGCTGACAAGGCGAAAGCTGTGCATGCTGATGTTCGTGAGGCTGGTAGGGCGATCACGAATAAAGCCGTCGATGCGCTCGTAGATGCACTAGGCTCGGATGTGCGAGAACTGCTCGTGGGGGTGCGTCAGCTGCTGGCCGACGTCACGGGAACCATAGACGAGCAAGCCGTGCATACGTATTTCTCTGGACGTATTGAAGCGACGGGTTTTCACGTGGCCGATGCGGCACTCTCTGGACGCACTGGACGGGCGATAGAGTTGGCCAGACACGCGATGAGCACGGGAGTGGCTCCGGCTGCGATTGTGGCCGCGATGGCAGCCAGTGTGCGCAGACTGGCACATATGTCAGCTTTGAGAGATGATGCGGGGTCTTTCGTCGTGCAGCGGGCGAGGGTCAGTTATCCAAAATGGCAGATAGATCGGGCGCAGCGTGAACTGCGTTCGTGGAGTGAAGCAGGTTTGCGGGCAGCAGTGACGGCGCTCGCTCAGGCTGATGAAGACGTGAAGGGAGCCTCTCGGGATCCGGCTTTCGGCGTCGAAAAAGCGATTATAGCGCTGGGACGGGCGCGCAGATACCGATAGGAATCGGCATTATAAAAATCGGCGTCACGAAAAGAAAAGCGTCGTCACAAAATTGTCGCGAAAAGTGGTGTCCTAAAAGGGGATATCGCAGGAGTATCGCATAAGGCTTATGGTGCAAGTGAGATGCCGATAAGGTGGGTGCTCAGTGCTGCACACAGCGCGGGTGAGCTGCGTTGAGTACCTGTTAGCCAGCTATGAGAAAGCGTGAGAAGAGCCTCCAAGAACATGATATTTGGCGGATATTTTAGCTAAGCTGGAGGAGTGCGCGGCTTGAGCCGCATCACGACGTCATGCACAACTATAAGGAGGCATAGTGCAAATTGGTGTGCCACGAGAGCCTGCACAGGAGCAGACTCTCGTTGCATCCACTCCTGATACTGTAGCGAAACTGGTGAAACTTGGTTATTCCGTCTGCGTTGAACGCGGAGCGGGAGAAAAGGCGAGTCTGCCCGATAAGCAGTATGAGGATGCTGGAGCAACGCTTGTGAGCCGTGAGGAGGCGTGGAGGGCAGACATCGTTCTAGCTCTCGACACTCCGCCAGCGGAATATCTTGATTTGATGAAACCCGAGTCGGTGCTAATCGCTCGCTTGGCGCCAAGGATTCACCCCCAGACGATTGAGGAATTGGCGAAGCGAAAGATCACCGGCCTCTCAATGGACATGGTGCCGCGAATTTCGCGCGCGCAGAGCATGGATGTGCTCTCCTCAATGGCGAACATCGGTGGCTACCGTGCGGTGATTGAGGCGGCTGAGCACTTTGGACGCCTTTTCACAGGGCAGGTGACGGCGGCAGGCAAGATGCCACCGGCCACGATCTACGTGATTGGCGCGGGCGTAGCTGGTTTGGCTGCGATTGGAACGGCGCATTCCATGGGTGCCATCGTGAACGCCACAGATGTGCGCAACGAAACCGCTGAACAGGTGGAATCAATGGGGGCAAACTTTGTGCCGATTCCAGCTCCTGCCCAAGAATCATCCGATGGCTATGCCAAAGAGATGACGGCGGATCAGGCCAAAGCTGCTGAGAAGCTCTACACCGAGCAGGCAGCTAAGAGTGACGTGGTGATTACTACGGCCAACGTCCCTGGCCGAAAGAGTCCTGTATTGCTTGACGCCGCTGCCGTAGCTGGAATGAAGCCTGGCTCCGTGATCGTCGATATGGCAGCTGCCAACGGTGGCAACTGTGAGCTCACTGTGCCTGGGCAGATCGTCACGACGGACAATCACGTGACCATCATTGGCCTCACGGATCTTGCTAGCCGCCTTCCTGGCCAGGCTTCTCAGCTGTATGCACAGAACCTCGTGAACTTCTTTAAGCTCACCACTCCTGAGAAAGATGGCGTGCTTACTCTCGACCAAAATGATGAAGTAGTGCGGCAGATGACGGTGACGCTCGGGGCGACGGTAATGTTCCCACCACCTCCGGTACAGGTATCAGCGGCGCCGAGTGGCCCGAGTAAAGAAGAAATCGAAGCAAAAGCTGCTGCTAAAGCTGCCAAAGATGCCGCTGAGGCGAAAGCTAAGCAGCGCAATCGCATCATTGGGATTGCGGCGAGTGCAGTCGTAGCTATTGCGCTGATTTTTGCCACTCCGCTCCATCTGCTCGACTATTACGTGATCTTGGCGCTCGCCATTGTGGTGGGCTTCTACGTAATCACCGCCGTCACGCACTCACTACACACGCCGCTGATGAGCGAGACAAACGCTATTTCGGGCATCATTCTTGTGGGAGCGATTATCTCGTTTGCTCAGACATCGAATATCGCCGTCATGATTTTGGCATTCATCGCTATTTTGATTGCCTCTATCAACATTTTTGGCGGTTTCTTCGTGACGCATCGAATGCTGCAAATGTTTAAGAAGGAGGGCTGATCGATGCTACATCTGATAACCTCCGCTTCAATAGAAACCGCAAGCTCAGCTTTTGCAACGTTGAGTTTTATGGGGCACCTGGAAAATCTCGTGTATCTCGTGGCCGCTATCTTATTCATTCTGGCTCTGGCAGGTCTGAGCAAGCAGGAGAGCGCACTCGCGGGTAACCGCCGAGGTGTGATTGGCATGGCGATTGCGCTGGTGGCTGTGCTGCTGGTGAGCTTAGTGCGTGCGAGCTACTCTGATGCCTCCGCTGGCAGCGTGGCGCTCAAGCTGGTACTCATCCTGGTGGCACTGGCTGTAGGCGGAGCCATTGGCATCTGGAAAGCGAAGACCGTTGAGATGACGGGTATGCCAGAGCTGATTGCTATGCTACATTCTTTCGTGGGCCTGGCTGCCGTGCTCATTGGCTTCAACACTTTTATCGAAATACTCACTGGGCAAGGCCAGATATACGAAGCTGCTGGTGAGTTGGGATTCCACCTCGGTGAAATTTTCGTGGGCGTATTTATTGGCGCCGTCACGTTTACTGGCTCGATCATTGCTTATCTGAAGCTCTCGGCGAAGATTAAGGGTGCTCCGCTCACACTTCCAGGGCGCAATTGGCTCAACCTCGGTGCTCTCGTCGCTTTCTTCGCCTTGATGGCGTGGTTCATCCTAGCTGGTAGCAGCCCTCTGCAGCAGTGGATTGCGCTGGTACTGATGACGCTCATTGCACTGGCGTTGGGATTGCATCTCGTGGCAGCAATCGGCGGCGGAGATATGCCGGTGGTCGTCTCGATGTTGAACTCCTACTCGGGATGGGCGGCAGCTGCGGCTGGCTTTATGCTCTCCAACCCGCTGCTCATTATTACCGGCTCTCTCGTTGGTTCTTCTGGTGCGTACCTGAGCTACATCATGTGCAAGGCGATGAACCGCTCGTTTATGTCGGTAATTCTCGGTGGTTTCGGCTCTGATGGGGCAGTGACCGGCGAAGCGAAAGATTACGGCGAACACCGTGAGACGACTGCCGCTGAAGTAGCTGAGTTACTCAAAGGCGCTAGCAGCGTGATGATTACGCCTGGCTATGGCATGGCTGTGGCACAAGCACAGTATCCAGTGGCAGATCTCACCGCCAAGCTGCGCTCGCAGGGCGTGGATGTGAGCTTCGGCATTCATCCGGTAGCTGGCCGCCTGCCTGGGCATATGAACGTGCTGCTCGCTGAGGCGAAAGTACCATACGACATCGTGAAAGAAATGGATGAAGTGAATGACGACTTTGCCGATGTTGATGTGGTGCTGGTGATCGGGGCAAACGACACCGTAAATCCGGCAGCTGAGGAAGAGGGCTCACCTATTTCTGGCATGCCAGTGCTCAAGGTGTGGGAGGCCAAGAACGTGGTGGTCTTTAAGCGATCCATGGGCAATGCCGGCTATGCTGGCGTGCAAAATCCGCTGTTCTTCAAGGAGAACACGCAGATGCTGCTCGGTGATGCCAAGGCCTCCGTGGAGGCAATTAGCGCCGCGCTGTGATGCACGTGATGGTAGTTGGCGCCGCAGTGCGCTGATAGAGTTGCGGCTGCTGCTTAGGACTGCAGCCGCAACTCATATCGGAGTGCTGGATGTCGGAGTGCTGGGATGATGACATGCCGTCGCCTGGCACTCCGACATTTTTTATACGCGACCATTCTTTATGCTTATCTTTATTCCCATGCGCTACCCGCATTTTGGCACAGCATTGGCCGGTGTCGCGGGAGCGCTCTTAGCGTTGCAGAAACTCAAGCAGCTTCTACCACGCTTTTACTCCACCAACGAAAAAGTTCTTGAAAGAGGTTTCAGAAGGTCATCCCGTCGGTGTACTTTTTATGAAAGTATGCTAGAGTTTTCCACAACGAATTCTGGGTGTCACTGCTATAGCAGGCATCACCGGAGATGAACACTTTCAAATAGGTGAACGAGCATCGTGCGATGTGGCACAGTGCGCTAGCGTGGCGGTGTGGCCAGCTAGTGGCTGCGAAAGCAGAGAGTTTGCCGTGAGGGAGTCTCGGTGACACAGACGGAATTTAGAGCGATACGAGTGCTGAATAATAACGCCGTGGTGGCGCACAGCCTCACTCATCCTGCGGCTACGCTTGCCACTACTGATGTGACCTCCGCTTCCGATACTGCTGAAATGGTGCTTATTGGCAAGGGAATTGGCTTCGGCACGAATCCTGGAGACGTGATTGACGGCGCGAAAGTGCAGCATCGGTACGCAGCTATTGATCCGAGCAAACTGCATATTCTGAGGCTTCTCACCACCCTTGATCAAAGTATTTTTGACGCTATCACCAGCGGCGTAGAGCTAGCAGAGTCTCTCCTCGGAGAGCTGGCACCCTCCGTCTATCTCAGTCTCACGGATCACATTGCTTTTTCTCTAGAACGCATTAATCGCGGAGAGACGATCGACAATCCGTTGCTCGTGGAGATTCGCACGGTCTTTCCCGAAGAATATCAAGCTGCCGAGCTCGTGGTTGGCACAATCAAGAACGATATTAATGTGGCATTGCCACCGGCTGAGGTGGCTTATATCGCACTGCACCTCAATGCTGCTCGTTTGGGGGTGCCAGTGAAATCTCCCCTTGGGCAAGCCAACTTTATGGCAGGCCTCGTCTCCGAGGCGAAATCTCTGCTCGGAGTGAGTGGGATGCAGTTGGATGACGCCGAGCTCATCAGTGAGCTGTTGCGTATCTATGCACGGGTGCGGGCGAATAAACCGCGCAGCACCCCGCTTACATTTATGATTCAGCGCGATATGCCTGCGCAATATGCCGCTGCTGAGCGGCTTTTAGCTCATATGTATAGCGATGAGACGAACGTCCGCGAGTGGAAAGGCGAGAGTGCCATGCTTGCGGTGCTCTTGCACTCGTGGACGCAGAGTGTGCCCTCGTGCAGTGTTCTCGATCACTGCACTTCTGTGCAGATAGGAGCTGAGACGGCAACGGGCACTGCGACGGTTGACGAGTGGAAAGAGTCCACTTCTGATACTGATGCTCTTACTCATTGCGATGATGTGTCTCACGTGAGTAGCACCGTCACGAAGTCGGACTGCCACAGCAGGCATCACTCAGCTTGAATATCAGTCTGATGGGGAGGAAAAAGCAGGGAAATAACCACTGCACTGATGTGAACAGCAGGAAATTTTCACAGGTAACACTGGGATATACCGAAAGGAAACTCATATGAATGGAAAGGTATTTGGGGGCCTACAGCGCCTTGGCAAAGCGCTGATGGGAGCCGTGGCAGTGATGCCAGTGGCTGCCATCCTCATGGGTATTGGCTACTGGATTGATCCCGATGGCTGGGGAGCAAACAACATCGCTGCGGCCGTGCTGATTAAAGCTGGCGGTGCGGTGCTGGACAACCTCGGGTATCTCTTTGCTATAGCGGTCGCTTTTGGGCTGGCTCGCCAGAGCAACGGAGCGGCAGCTCTCTCCGGCTGGCTAGGATATAAAACCGTGATGCTGCTGATTGGTGAATCATCAGTAGCCGGCTATAAGGGAGTCGATCTGGGCACCCTCGAAGGCACGGCTAAGCTCGACTGGGTGTCGCAAGGCTGGGGCGCTATTAACGACAAGAATGCTTTGATTGGTATCTTGATCGGTCTGCTTGCCGCTTGGACGTACAATCGTTTCTCCACCACGAAGCTGCCGGATTTCTTGGCGTTCTTCTCTGGCCGCCGCTTGGTGCCGATTCTCACCTCGCTCTTTGCCATCGTCTTCTCGGGCGTTATGTTTATCGTCTGGCCACTGCTCTATCACGTGCTTTTCAGCTTCGGACAGTGGATTGTGGCGCTCGGCCCCATCGGTGCGGGCATCTATGGCGTCGTCAATCGACTGCTCATTCCTACAGGTCTGCACCACGCTCTCAACCAGATTTTCTGGTTCCCAGTAGCTGGCATCAACGATATCGGCAACTTCCTCGCTGGCTCTAAGACGATTGAGGCTGCCGCAGCTGCTACGGATGCCACCTCCTGCGCTGCTCTCGGAGCTGCCCACTGGACGGGCAGTGCCTGCGAAGTGGTCGGCTATGTGGGCATGTATCAAGGCGGCTTCTTCCCAATCATGATGTTTGGTCTGCCAGGGGCGGCTCTGGCCATGTACCTCACGGCTCAGGATTCCAAGAAGAAAGTCACAGGCGCACTCATGTTCGCTGGTGCCCTCGCTTCGTTCTTTACCGGCGTCACCGAGCCACTTGAATTCGCATTTATGTTTGTAGCTCCGGCTCTTTATGCAGTGCATGCGGTGCTCACTGGAATTTCTGTGGCTCTCGCTGCAGCGTTCCATTGGACAGCTGGTTTTGGATTCTCTGCTGGTCTAGTAGATATGGTGCTTTCCTCGCAAAACCCAGTGGCAAGCAAGTGGTACATGCTACTGCTGATGGGCGTGGTGTACTTCTTTATCTATTTCTTCGTGTTCTATTTCCTCATCAAGAAGTTTGGTATGAAGACCCCAGGCCGCGAAGACGATAGTGTCGACGCGGAGGAAGCTCTGACTGTGAATGCCTCGGATGCTGAGAAAGCTCAGGCCATTATTGCCGGTCTTGGGGGTGCCGCCAATATCTCGGTGCTCGATTACTGCGCTACGCGGCTGCGTGTGACGGTGAAAGATGATTCTGCGGTGCGTGAAAGCGCGATTAAAGCGGTGGGAGTCGCCGGCATTATCCGCCCAACGGGGAAGAATGTGCAGGTGGTGATTGGCCCGCAGGTGCAGTTCATCTACGATGCTGCCGCCGCTGAGCTCGGCAATGCGAATGTGGCACTCAACGGGGAGCAAGCTGCCTGATGTTCGGTTTTGGAAAGAAAAAGATCGAGTTTGTCGCTCCGTTTGCCGGCACTGTGGTGCCAGTGAGCGAGGTGCCAGATCCGATGTTCGCAGGCAAGATGCTCGGTGATGGGTATGCAGTAATCCCATATGATGACGCTGATCAACTCGCTGTGGTGGCGCCGGCTGACGGCACTCTGGTCAAGGTGTTTAAGACAGGGCACGCCTTTTCGATGAAGACTGCCGAGGGGGTAGAGGTGCTGGTGCACATCGGCCTGGAGACGGTAGAGCTCAAAGGACAAGGTTTCACCATCCTACAAGAGAGCGGTTCAGTGACGGCGGGCACTCCATTAGTGGAAGTGGACCTCGCTGCGGTGCGTGAGGCAGGGCTCAACCCAATCACCATTGTGGTGTTTACCAAGAAAGGCCAGATTGCCGACGTGGCAGTGAAAGCGGGTGCCACCGGTGCCCATCCAGCTGCTGTGGCTACGCTTGCCTAGATTGATAGCAATCATGGGCGGTGCTCGTTGCAGGGCTGTATCGCAGCGTGTATGGACTAGATCTATGTGAGCGAACGGTGCTTTCAGAGCACTAGTCTTCGGGAGCTAGTTCCCAGGAGGAAATCGTCTCCGCTGGTTTCCAAGTAACCGATGGTTTCTCCAGGCCGTGAGGCAGTGGCGAATTGTCATTGGTGCGCGTTGTGATACAGCCCTGCGCCGGCGTACGGCTCTGCATGAGCGTTGGCATGAATGCTGACATGAGCGCTGATCGAATGACCGGTGCGACAGGGAAATAGTTGGCTGCGGGTAGTAGCTAGAAATAGTAAACGGAAACGTCAGCAGAAATGTACTGTAGGAGAGATGCGCCGTAGATATGGCAAAGTAATCTGGCGTCCAGCGCAGACGGCGGCGCACAGCAGAACGAATGTATATGACGAAAAAGATAAGGATGTGAGGCGGTCATGATTTCACGCACGGTAAAAGTTGGTTCTCCGCATGGGCTGCATGCGCGTCCAGCTGCGATATTTGCCAATGCAGCTGGCGAATACGAGGATATAGAATTCACGCTCACGAAAGGAGACGAGTCTGCTGATGCTGCCAGTTTGCTGGAAGTGATGACTCTTGGCGCGGAATTTGGCGACGAGGTGACGCTCTCTACAGACGACGATTCGGCCACTGAGGCGCTGGAGGTGCTCGCTGCTCTGCTGGAAGAAAATCAGGAGCAGTGACGGCGGGCTGTCTTGGCGAGTGCGGCGGGCGCTGAGCTGGCTGCTGCGAGTACAGCTGTGAATGTGCTCGTGAGCGTGGCTGGTGGCATGTAGCTGGCATCAGCGCTAGACAGATAGCGGTAAACGTTAGAAGAGCGGGCTAGAAACGAGAGTGGACGATGGATGAACAAATGCAGGAATACGAGATTCAGGGTTTAGGAGTCTCGGCAGGTTCGGTCTATGGGCCGGCCGTCATCGTGCACACGTCGATTGACGTGGATATACACGAGCCCCGCTCAACGGACGCTGCGGCAGACACTGAGCGAATCAAAAAAGCAATGAAAGCTGTGAGCGAGGCACTGGCGTTGCAAGCAGCTGGGACAGCCGGAACTATGTCAGAGATTTTGCTGGCGCAATCATCTCTCGCTCGCGATCGTGGGCTGCGCAAAACTATTGTGCAAAAAATTGAGAAGGGCAGTGGTCTCACTCATGCTGTGCGGGAGGCTGTGGAAGAGTATGCCGCCCAGCTCACTGCACTTGGCGGATATATGAGCGAGCGTGCGGCAGATCTGCGCGACATTGGAGATCGTATCATCGCTCATCTACGCGGAATTCCAGCTCCTGGCATTCCGGCATTAGAGCAGCCGAGCGTGATTATTGCCCAGGATCTCTCTCCTGCACAGACGGCTATGCTGCGTCCGGAGCTGGTGCGAGGCATCATCACGGTGGCTGGAGGAGCTACGTCGCACACTGCTATTTTGGCGGCACAGTTGGGGATTGCAGCCGTTGTAGGGGCAAAAGGAGCTATGGATATTCCTCCACATGCCACCGTAGGCCTCGACGGGGGATCTGGCATAGTGTGGGTTCATCCCAGTGAAAAGATATGCGCTGATCTCGATAAAAAGGCTCGCATACGCGCGCAACTTCTCGCCAATTCCGGTGGGGCAGGTTCCACGAAAGATGGACATCCGGTGGTACTGCTGGCCAATATCGGCACGGTTTCTGACGCTGAGCTCATCTCTGGGAAAGGGGTGGAGGGCTCAGGCCTCTTTCGTTCGGAGTTCCTCTTCCTCGATCGTGCTGACGCCCCGTCGTTTGAGGAACAGACTGAAACGTATGCGGCGGTACTGCGGGCATTTGGAAATCGGCGGGTGGTGGTGCGCACGCTCGACGCTGGGGCAGATAAGCCACTCGCATTTGCCACTCAAGAAAAGGAGGAAAATCCGGCTCTTGGCCGGCGTGGTCTGCGGCTCTCGATGGTTCGCGAAGATCTGATTGACACTCAGCTCAGAGCACTTGCAGCAGCGCAAAATATGACGGGTGGAAACCTGTGGGTGATGGCTCCGATGGTGAGCACCGCTGCAGAGGCACAGTGGTTTGCGGATAAAGCGCGAGGCTATGGCTTGAAACGTGTGGGGATGATGATTGAGGTGCCTGCAGCTGCTATCAGGGCGCAACAGCTGATGAAATACGTTGATTTTGCTTCTATCGGGACGAACGATCTCACGCAATACACGATGGCTGCCGACCGCCTCAACTCCGCTGTGACGGAACTCAATAGCTACTGGCATGGCGCCGTGCTCGATATGGTGAAAGCTGCGTGCGACGGTGCTCACGCAAATGGAAAATATATTGGTGTGTGTGGTGAAGCTGCTGGGGATCCGCTCATGGCGCTGGTGCTTGTGGGGCTCGGTGTGGGTTCGCTTTCGATGGCAGCGCCGAAAGTGCCAGCAGTACGTTTTTCGCTTTCGCGCCATAATTTTGCCCAGTGTGGAGCAATCGCGCAGGCTGCACTGTCTGCCGTGACGGCTGAGGAGGCCTACGAGGCAGTCAGAGCATTGGTCAATCCGGATGTGCTGGAAATCTCCTGACGTTGAATTTCTTGACGTCGAAGACGCGGGGTTTCTTGACGCCGGAGCGGAATATCTGTGAGGAGAGAGTCATACGGCTGCGCTGCTCGCACACCTATGCAATGCCCATATCGCACAAAAGGCTTATGAGGCAAAATATCCTATAAGCCCAAAGCTGCCGCCCATATCCATACAAAATGGCGGATTTTCAAGGATGTGTATCCTGAAAATCCGCCATGTTCGAGCTTTTGCACAGCCTGATATTGATGGCCGCGCGGCGCCGAAGCGCCAGCCTATCAAGCGCTGAGCTTATTGAAACGCTTAGCGAGCTTGCTCTTGCGCTGTGCAGCCTGATTCTTGTGAATCACGCCCTTGCTCACAGCCACATCGAGCTTGCGAGAGGCCACGCGGAGCCACTTCTCGGCTTCCTCAGCATCTCCAGCTTCAATAGCTTCACGAGTCTTGCGCACGTACGTCTTGAGCTCGCTCTTGTAGCTCTTGTTGCGAAGACGGCGCTTCTCATTCGTCTTGATACGCTTCTTTTGCGACTTAATATTTGCCACGTTTATCTCTTTCGTCTTCTCTGCTTGGCACGCCAAGCAGACTGATTGGCTGGTTGAGGGATCGCCATCTCTGGACTGCCAGGTGTGGGGCACCCGTGGAAATAGATCAGGCTTGGCCTCGCACCCAGCCAGGTGCAAAGTCCAAGGCTCACTTTACCGGCGTCACCCCTAGAATCCAAGCTATCTGCGAGCAATGTGCTCGTGAGCTACCCCACGGTTATGCGGCGGTCGGAGCTGTGTGCGCTGCTTGAGTGACCACAATTCGGAATGTTTTGGCATGGCTGAGTGCTGTAGTTAGAGTGTGGCTATGCACATGAGTGTGGTGCTTTTGCTTACCTGCCGCGGTGAGGCTCGCTAGATCGACTCCTCCCCGCGGGTTGTGGCGCGTCGATCACTGGCAATCCTCGTGGGTGCGAGATCTGAAAAAGGGATACGTGCAGGATATGCGTAGGAAGCTGTGCTTTCCGTACAACGTGTGCGGCGGCGTCACGAATGTAGCTCGACGTCACGAATGCAGCGTGTACGCTACCTTAACTTTTACAGCAACGCACGAGGGTTATTCAGTCAGTTCACTGTGAAATTGCTATCGAGCTACATCTATTGAGCTACAGCAATGTGCATAAGGAGAAACAATGAGAACGCAAGGCACACATACGAGTCAAAAACCATCGAAAATGCCGTTTCATAAGTATGTGCATTTTCTCGATCGTAATCCGGTGAGTTTGCCGGATCGTACCTGGCCAGACAATCGGATTACTCGTGCCCCGCGCTGGCTGTCTACCGATCTGCGCGATGGCAATCAAGCTCTCATCGAACCGATGAATCCGCAGCAGAAGCGCCAGATTTTCGATCTCTTGGTGCGAATTGGCGTGAAGGAAATAGAGATCGGTTTTCCGGCGGCGAGCGAGACGGATTGGGATTTCGTGCGTTCGCTGGCGACGAGCGATGCGGTGCCAGAAGACGTGACGGTGTCGGTGCTCACCCAAAGCCGGCCGGATATTATTCACCGCACGATTGACGCACTGCAGGGGTTCCCGCGAGCCACAGTGCATCTGTACAACGCCACCAGTCCGCTTTTCCGAAAGGTGGTCTTCGGCATGGATCGTGAACAGATCAAGCAGCTGGCTATCTCCGGTACTCAGGAAGTGCTGGCATACATGGAAAAGACTCTTGGTGATGAGACAGTGGCTGGCTTTGAGTATTCGCCAGAGATTTTCGTCGATACAGAGCTCGACTATGCACTGGAGGTGTGCGAAGCGGTGATGCAGGTATGGCACCCTGGCCCAGAGCGCGAAATCGTGCTGAATTTGCCTACCACGGTGGAGCGTACCACCCCGAATATCTATGCCGATCAAGTGGAGTGGTTTTCGCGTCACGTAAGCCACCGCGAACACGTGGTGCTCTCCGCTCACAACCACAATGATCGCGGCACGGGCATTGCCACCGCTGAGTTGGCAATGCTCGCTGGAGCAGACCGCGTAGAGGGATGCCTCTTTGGGCAAGGAGAGCGCACGGGTAACGTCGATATCGTGACGCTGGCGCTGAATCTCTTTAGCTCGGGCGTGGATCCGATGTTGGATCTTTCTGACATTGACGGCGTGCGGCGCGTGGTAGAGCAGTGCACGCAGATGGATGTGCCGCCGCGTACCCCGTACAGCGGAGATCTCGTCTACACGAGCTTCTCTGGCTCGCATCAAGATGCTATTAAGAAAGGCTTTGCTGCGCGGGCACAGGTGGTGGCGGAGGCTGGCGGCGATGAAAACGCGGTGGCCTGGGACATGCCGTATCTGCCGATTGATCCGAAAGATGTGGGCCGCAGCTATGAAGCAATCGTGCGCGTGAATTCGCAGAGTGGAAAAGGTGGGGTGGCTTATCTTATGAGCGCGGTGCACGGCATGGAGCTGCCACGCCGGCTGCAGATGGAGCTGTCGCATATTGTGCAGCGTTTCACCGATACCAGCGGGGGAGAGGTGACGGCCGATCAGCTCTGGCGGATTTTCGCAGACGAGTATCTGCCGCATACGGCAGCCAGCGGGCTCAAGCCGTGGGGGAAGTACTCACTGCGTGGCACCACGGCGACGACCGCCGACCAGGATCACGATACCGTGCTCACCGTGACGATTACTGAGCGGGATGCTGATGGCAGCACGGCAGATAGGGTGATTGCTACCACGGGCAACGGCCCGATTGATGCTTTCGCCCAGGCCATGCACACGCAAGGCATTGATCTGCGCGTGCTGGATTACGCCGAGCACGCTATGAGCTCGGGTAAAGATGCCGTGGCTGCCGCCTACATGGAGTGCGAGGTGAATGGCCAGACTCTGTGGGGTGTGGGCATGGATCCGTCTACTATGACGGCGGCCTTCAAGGCGATGGTTTCCGCTGTCAATCGCGCCTTGCGTTGATGAGCGTGATTTGCTGTGCTGATTTTTGCTGATTGGTGCTGATTCGTCGCATCGATGTGCACGATACGTGCCGTGGCGCGCTAGCTATAGAGTGGTGCGTCTCACTGCCTCGCGCCTGCCAGCACGCTAGAATACCGGCGTGAGTAAGACCTACCGTGACCAAGGGATTGTGCTGCGCACGAGTCCGCTCGGTGAGGCAGATCGAATTATTACGCTCTTCACTCGTGAACATGGGCGAATTCGTGCGGTGGCTAAGGGAGTTCGCAAACCGACGTCACGCTTTGGGGCTAGGCTTGAGCCATTTTCACTTGTGGACATACAGCTGTATCAGGGACTCACGCTCGATACCATCTCTCAGGCTGAATCGCTCAATGAATATCATCGTGCGATTATTACGGACTTCGACTTCTACACGGCGGCCAGCGCAGTGGTGGAAACGGCGCAGGCGCTCACGGGGGAAGCCGAGCCAGATCTCGCGCAGTTCACGCTCTTGCACGGGGCAGTTCACGCGCTGGCTACGGGTGCTCACAAGCCTGATTTGATTGCTAACTCGTACATTTTGCGCGCTATGAGTTATTCCGGCTGGCAGCTCGCCGTTTTTGAGTGTGCTGTGTGTGGTGCGCCAGGGCCGCATGAGGCACTCAATGTGTACGCTGGCGGGGCGGTGTGTGAGAGCTGTCGGCCACCGGCGAGTTCAGTGCCCTCAGTGGAGACGTGGCAGCTACTCGGTGCACTCTCGCAGGGAGATTGGGCTGTGGCGGAGATGGCCACGCTCGCCAGCCGTCGCAGTGCGGGCGCGATTATTGCCGCCTACGTGCAGTGGCAGCTAGAGCACGCCGTCAATTCTCTGCGTTTTATGGATGCGCGATTGATTGGGTGAGAGCTGCAAATCGGGTGATCTGGGTGAGAGCTGAGGTCAGGTGGCCTGCGGGTCGGGTAAGAGTTGCAGTCGGGTGGACTACGGTTGGGTGAGAGCTGCAAATCGGGTGTGCTGGACAGACGAGAGCGCATAACCACATTGGCGCCCATGTGAGCCACAGGCAATCGCGAAGCCGGTAAGATAACGCATGTGAATCAACTAACTGCCGATTACACGCCCGGAGATCAGGTGCCGCTCCATCGAAACGGCGTCACGGCACCTCTCTTTCCCGCTGGATCAGTGCCGGCGCATGTGGCAATCGTGATGGACGGCAATGGCCGCTGGGCAAATGCTCGCGGTCTGCCCCGCACCTATGGGCATCGCGCTGGAGAGTTCTCGCTGATGGACACGATTGCAGGGGCTGTGGAAGCGGGAGTGGCAGTGCTCTCCGTCTATGCGTTTTCGACGGAGAATTGGAAGCGCTCACCTGCTGAAGTGAAATTCTTGCTCGGGTATTCGCGTGACGTAATTCATCGCTGCCGTGAGCAGCTGCGTGCCTGGAATGTGCGTGTGCTCTGGAGCGGGCGTGCGCCCAGGCTCTGGCGGTCGGTGATCCGTGAACTGCGAGATGCAGAGCATATGACGGCGGACTGCACTGGCATGGTGCTCAACTTTTGTATGAACTACGGCGGGCAAGCAGAGATTGTGGATGCCGTGCGAACAATTGCGCAGCGGGCGGCAGCGGGAGAAATTAAGCCGCAAGCCATCAATGCCGCCACGATTGAGCACGCGCTCTACCAGCCCTCTTTGCCCCCTGTAGATCTTTTTATACGCAGCGGAGGGGAACGGCGTACCAGCAACTTTTTGCTGTGGCAGGCCGCCTATGCGGAGCTGATGTTTGTGCCAGAGCCGTGGCCGGAATTTAATCGGAGCATACTGTGGCGCTGTCTGTTAGATTTCGCGCACAGAGACCGCCGCTTTGGTGGAGCGGTCGATGCCGTCGATGTTGTAGCCGTGGATACCGCGCCAGATGCACACCATGACTGACGTGGCTGTAGCCATCGTCATCAGAGTGATGCGGTCTGTGCAGATATCAGCCAGCGTGTAGAAGTTTTGAAAACGTGTAGGCGTTCTGAAGCAGTGGCGCAGCTGCGGATGCCGTGGCGTGGTGGCGGCACTATGAGCTGCCCTGAGGTAGACGCTATGGATGACGGCGTGCGCAGGGTGGTTCGGAACGGCTGGCGTCTGCGCATGATGTGCTCTCCGGGCGCTGTCAGCCACGGGCGTTGCCGGCGGCTGGTGTCTGCCATAGCAATGTTCACAGCGAGGCGGAGACGGATTGGATAGAATCGCGTACATAGCGAAGTGTATAGCGAAAAATCTAAAGAGGCCGGAGAAAACGATGCTGCAGGTGATTGATTTACGCGGAAAAAAGCTCACGCGCGCCCAAATAGCGGCCGCATTGCCACGAGCCGCGCTGAATGTAGATAAAGCATTCAACGCCGTCACGCCGATTATTGACCGTGTGAAAGCGGAGGGAGCCGCAGCTCTGCGCGATTTATCTCAGCAGTTTGACGGCGTACGTCCGGAGCATCTGCGAGTGCCGCAGGCGGCCTTGGATGCTGCTGCAGCGGGTCTGTCTACGCAGTTGCGTGAGGCGCTGGAGCTATCTATTGCACACAACCGGCTCGGGCATCAAGCTCAGCTCCCGAAACCTGCCAGCAGTGACATCGTTCCAGGCGGTGTTGTGCGCCAGCGCTGGATTCCGGTGGAGCGAGTGGGCTTGTACGTGCCTGGCGGGCTGGCCGTCTACCCCAGCTCCGTGATTCACAATGCCGTGGCCGCTCAGGTGGCGGGGGTGGCGCACATTGCTTTAGCATCTCCGCCGCAGAAAGAATACGGCGGTTTGCCGCATCCCACGATTTTGGCTGCGTGCAAGCTGCTTGGCATCACCGAAGTGTATGCGGTCGGTGGAGCGCAAGCAATCGCTATGTTTGCCTACGGAGCTGCTGGTGAAGCGGGCAGCAGTGACGGCGAAGTGTTGTGTGAGCCGGTGGACGTCGTCACGGGGCCAGGCAATATCTATGTGGCGGCAGCCAAGCGTGCTGTGCGTGCCGTGGTGGGTATTGACGCTGAAGCAGGTACGACGGAAATTGGGATTATTGCAGATGGCAGTGCCAACCCCGAGTTTGTAGCAGCGGACATGCTCAGCCAAGCAGAGCATGATCCAGCGGCAGCGAGTGTGCTCATCACAGACTGTACGCAATTGGCACAAGCCGTTGATGTGGCTCTTGCGCGGCAGGCTGCGCAGACGAAGCATATTGAGCGGGTACGGCAAGCACTCACGGGATCGCAATCGGGCATTGTGCTCACCGATTCCCTGGCGGCGTCAATCGATGTGGCTAACGCTTACGGTGCAGAGCATCTGGAGATTCACACTCAGGATGCCGCTGATATCGCTCGGCAGATTCACAATGCGGGAGCAATTTTTGTGGGGCCGTATTCTCCGGTACCGCTCGGAGACTATATGGCTGGTTCCAACCACGTCTTACCCACAGGGGGAACGGCGCGCTTTAATTCGGGGCTGAGCGTGATGGCTTATATCAAATCAGTGCAAGAGGTCGAATACACGCAGCCAGCGATGGCGCAGCTGTATCCCCCGCTCCGCGCGCTCGCGCTCGATGAGGATTTGCCGGCGCACGCCCACGCGCTGCAAGTGAGATTGGAGCAGGGCGATGAGTAATCCGCACGAAGGCCAGCCGCAGCCACAGCAGGGCTGGCCACGGCAGCAGGCGGAGCCGCAGCAGCAAGGATGGCAGCAACCGACGTACTACGGTCAGCCGCAAGCTGGCGCACAGTTACCACAAGGGTATGGGCAGCAGCCAAACCCGCAACCGGATATGCCGATGCAGCCGGAGTATATGCCACAGCCGCAGCAGGGATACGTTCCGCAATCAGTCCCGAAGCAGGGCGTATCACCGCAGCAGGTGTGGCAGCAGCCGCAAGGGTGGCAGCAACCGCCGATTCCCCAGCAGGGCTGGCCGCAGCAAGCTGGGCAGCAGATGCCAAGCTTCCAGCCGCCAAGTCTACAACCACAGCCACAGCACGGTGCGTATCCCGCCGAGCCAGTGCTCACGCAAACGGCTGCGCAGCCGCCTATGCCACATGGTGGTAAACGCCCGAAGCATAAGGCGATCGTGGCTTTGAGCGTGGCCGTTGCAGTGATGCTGATAGCTATTGTGTTCTTGATCGCATATCTGATGCCTGAGAATCTCTTTGGAAGCGGCTCTGAGAGCACTGAGCAGAAAGCCGCTCGGCTGTACACGAAAGTGCTTGATGAAATAGACAGCTATGAGTTCGTCTCCGAGGAGATGCTCTCTGGTGACTCTGATTATAAGTTCTCTGGGTATCGCTACACGCTCACGGAGATGACCGGAGATGATATCCCCGAACTCATTGTGCAAACCGATTCGCCGACGCTGGCCACGGTGCGGGTATTTTCTGCTGATGTCACCGCCAACAAGGTGATTGCTCCCGCTGAAACCTTACAAATAGGCGTTGCCAGTGCCGGCGGTTTTCGCGGAAGTATCAGCGGCACCAAGGATGGGAAGAGCCTGCAATACACCGCATATAACTCCGGTACTGGCAAGGTCGTGACGGAGACGGTCACGATGAGTGACGGCGAACTCAAACATGCCAAAGTTGCCGAGTATCGCATCAATCAGGAGCCAGCCGAGATTAAAAGTACACGCGAGGATTTGGACTTCATTCCTATTTCTGATCGCTCATTGTTGGAAAAACTTACACAGGGGAAGCCGGCTGATGCTGGCAAAGCTGAGCAGCAAGAGCCGGCACAGCCCAGTGAAGAAGAACTCAAGCAACAGGCGATTGACGATGCGAAAGCTGCGGGCAGGGAAGTTTTCACCGGCACCGTGCGGGTGGTGGACGTCGATTACTTGATGGAGTGGCAAAAGCTAGAAGACCCTACAGAATTCTATTGTGGGGCTTTCTGTTCTGATGAGCAGTATGCGATTCTAGTATTTGATGCTCCGCAAGATGTCGAAGCTGAGAATGGTGATGGCGTCGGGCGACGCGCGGAAAATACAACTGGGCTGTCGTTGGCATACAACCACGAACCTGAGAAGCTGGAGGCTTGGCGCGCTTACGATGGGCAAGTCGTCACGGTTTCGCTCGCGGGAGATAAACTGTGGTGGCAGTCGGATGCCAGTCTCCCGATGATGCTTCCGCGGGCTTATGATACCGATGTGCAAGTGATCTGGCCTAAGGGCAAGTGAAGTGTGCCAAAGCTCCGCAGGCAGTAGCAAGCCATAGTAGGATTTAACGAAATCTATTCTCAAAAGTCAGTATCGCCGAACGAAGTATTGTCGAACGAACGGGAGAGGAGATTCTCATGTGGATTGTATGTGGAGCTGCGGCGGTGATATGTGCGCTGCTCAATCTGATGTTCACTGCGCGGCGTAAGCCCATTGTCTGGTTTGGGTTCGCGAGCCTCTCGTTGGGGGCTTTGACTGTGTGCTCGTTCTACAGCATGGATGCTCGCTGGGTTGCCAATAAAGAATGGTCGTCGTTGGCCGATACTGCTCCAACGATTTCCGTCGCGTGCTGGATTTTCGTCGTAGCCTTGATCGCGGTCAATAGTATTCCACTGTGGATCGGCACTCGCAGATCAGCTAGCGTCGCACTGTCTGAGTGACTCTGCACAGCTGGCTCGTGGGCAGAGATCGCAGAGACCAGGGCGGATTCTCCCGTGCGCTCGCCCTGCTCACCCGTGCAGGGTTGGCTACAAGTTGGCTACAAGATTGGCGGCATCGACGCCAGCATTGTGCTCATGGCGTCGGCAGTATGTCGGCGGCATAAAGCCGGAGGCGTGATAATGCCAGGTTTATAGCGCCAGATTTCCCACGAGCGTACCAATACCATACGTGACGATCATAGCGAGATTACCCCATACGATATTGCGCACGGTGGCACGCACAATCGGTGCCTCGCTGAGTTTGGCGGAGACAGAACCAGTAATGGCGAGCGCCAAGCTGACGGCACACACGGTAAAAGGGACGGCCATCCAAGTGGGGGTGAGAACGATCGCCAGCAGCGGGATAACAGCGCCAAGGACGAAGCTTGCCATTGACGAAAGTGCAGCATGCCACGGATTCGTCAGCTCGGTCGGGTCAATGCCAAGCTCGAATTTAGCGTGAGCCCCAAGAGCGTCGCGTTCGGTGAGTTCTCGTGCCATCCGCTGAGCGAGGATACGGGAAACACCACTGTGCACAATAAGGCCAGCGAGTCGGCGCTCTGCCTGCTCGGGTGAGCACTCGATGAGCTGACGCTGGCGGGCGAGTGCGGCGCGTTCGGCGTCACGCTGGGTGCTCACGGAGACGTACTCGCCGGCAGCCATGGAAAGTGCGCCCGCTACCAGCCCTGCCACGCCGGAGATAAGAAGCGCTCCGCCAGTGAGAGATGCGCCCGAAACGCCCACCACCAATCCAGCTGTGGAGACAATGCCATCATTTGCCCCCAGCACGCCAGCGCGCAGCCAGTTGAGTTTTGTACTCATCTGACTCTCTTGTGACGTCACGGGATCCAGAGGAGTCGTATCGGCAGCGATTGCTTCACATGCACTACACGAATCAGGGTCGAGCGAACTGGCGCAGGCGACGACGAGCTTGTCGAATGCGTCCGTGCCGATCGTCTCGGGATAGACCCGTGGGACTCGGGCGGCTGCCTGCACAGCGAGAGCGCTGCTACTATCGCTATCTGGTCGCATATCGGAGCATGTGGCACTCGTGCTAGCCATCTGGGTATCAGCAGTGGCTGCCGTGGAGCCTGCAGGAGAGTCTGCGCGGCAGTTGTGGGTATCTGCAGTTGGCCGTTTCGTTGATATGGAGATAGGCACAGTCTGGGATTTTGGCGTCGGTGTGATGGCACTCATAATCTTTACGCTAATGTGCCTGCAAACTGAAAGATAGCAAGGATAGGCTTCCCCTAACGTCCACTTCGTGACGATACATGTACAGCTTTTTGGCGGAAACGTGTAGCCCTTGACGGCAGTGGTGGGAATCTACTTTCACGTGAGCTCGCCTTGCCTATAGACCGTGAATCAGCTTTTGCGCGCGGACTGTGAATGCGGACTGTGAACGTGCCTTGCGCATGGGAAATCTGGGGGCGGAAAAGGGAGGGAAAGAGAGGGGACGGGGTGGATGCAGCCTGAGCCGACTCTGTGAGCCAAGTCGGGGGGCGTTGCCGCATCTGTGAGATTGCAAGATTTTTTCCGGTAGGCAGCGTTTAGACTGTGAATAGCAGATAAGGCAAGTAGTCGGCAGGCGCAAGAGTGCCACGCGAAAGTTACACCTGCTGAAGCAAGACAGGCTGAACGTCTAGGCAGCACCGCCGACATGATGCAGATAGGGCAGATAGGAGTGAGAATGGCACAGCTTCCAGTACGCGCAGATTTGTTGGGGGAGAGCCCGTATGGAGCTCCGCAACTCGATGTGCCGGTGCGGCTCAACGTCAATGAGAACCCCTACGCCCCAGATCTAGACGTCGTGCAGAGCATTGCCCGCTATGTTGAGCAGGCAGCGCAGCAGCTCAACCGTTATCCTGATCGGGATTTTGTGCAGCTGCGCCGTGACCTTGCCGAATATCTGGCGGCAGAGTCAGACGTGCGCCTCGCTCCGGAGCAGATATGGGCGGCAAATGGCTCCAATGAAGTCATGCTGCAGCTACTGCAAGCCTTTGGTGGCCCTGGGCGCACGGTGGCGAGTTTTACGCCTACCTATTCGATGTATCCCGAATATGCGCGCGACACGTTTACGGCGTACGTGGCTGGCGAGCGCAACGCCGATTTCTCTCTCAACTTCGATCAGATCAGGCGGGTGCTAGATACTGAGCATCCGGCCATTGTGCTCATTGCTTCTCCTAACAATCCCACGGGCACAGCGGTTTCTCATGGCGAGCTACGCGAATTACTGCATCTCACTGCGTCTTCGGGGCCGCAGCTGTCGCACATGCATGCCTCGGAAACGCTGCATGACGCTTTGCCATATGACACCCAGCGGGCCAGCACGATCGTGGTGGTGGATGAGGCGTATGGAGAATTTCGCCGCGATGGGGTGCCGAGTGCATTGGCGCTGTTAGACGATTTTCCGCATCTCGTTGTGAGTCGCACAATGAGTAAGGCTTTTGGGGCAGCAGGCTTGCGTCTGGGATATATGGCAGCTAGCCGCGGCATTATCGAGCAAGTCATGCTGGTGCGGCTGCCATATCATCTCTCTGCGCTCACGCAAGCTGCTGCACGTGGCGCTTTAGCTCATCGGGATTCACTGATGTCGCAGGTGGCGCAGATACGGGTAGAACGAGATCGGCTGGCGGGCGAGCTCACTGGTCTCGGGCTGGAAGTGGCACCGTCAGATGCCAATTTCATCTTCTTTGGAAAGTTTTCAGATCGGCATGATATCTGGGAGAAATTACTGCAGCGGGGTATCTTAATCCGTGAAGTTGGGCCAGATGGTTGGCTGCGCGTGAGCATCGGTACCCCGCAGGAGAATCTCGCTTTCGTGACGGCGCTCAGGGAAATCATCTCAGCCACAGGTGGGGAAAGGGCCACAGGTGAGAAATGAGCGGGTAGTAGGCGTGTACTCAAAGCTGAACTCAGGAATGCTCAGGGCGTGAGGCACGCTGCAGCGTGTTCTCAGGGCGCGATAGCTGCCTGCGGCGCATCACCGATTACGCTACTAAAGAGTGCGACGTCACTGAATATACGTATGGTGCGGGTATGATGTGAGCGCCTGCTAGTAGGGACAGCTGAAAGTGGGCATCTGGAAGAAAGTGCGAAGAGTACAGTGGTGGATAGGTCCACGGATGTACGGCGAATAGAAAGGGTGAGTTGGTGATGGACACAGCAGTGACGCCGCGCAGTGCGCATATTGAGCGCAGCACGAGCGAGAGTACGATCAGCGTGAGTCTTCATCTCGATGGCACTGGGAGATCTAATATTGCCACGGGCGTGCCCTTTTACGATCACATGCTCACCGCGCTTGCCAAACATTCCCTCATAGATCTGGACGTGAAAGCCAGTGGAGATATTGAGGTGGATGTGCATCACACTGTGGAAGACACTGCGATTTGTCTCGGCCAGGCGCTGCGCGAAGCGCTTGGCGATAAGAGAGGGATTGTACGCTTTGGAGACGCCACCGTACCTCTCGATGAGGCCTTAGCCCGCGCCGTCGTCGATGTGGCAGGGAGACCGTATAGCGTGCATCGCGGGGAACCTGAAGGGCAACAATATCATCTGATCGGTGGGCATTTCACAGGGGCACTCACGCGGCACGTCTTCGAGTCATTTGCGTACAATGCGGGCATCTGTCTGCATGTAGAGTTGCTCTATGGGCGAGATCCGCACCATATTGTAGAGGCTCAGTTCAAGGCGCTCGCGCGCGCGCTGCGGGTAGCAGTAGCTCGTGACCCTCGGGTGCAGGGCGTGCCAAGTACGAAAGGATCGCTGTGAGTTCGCGCAAAAGATATGTGGTGCTCACTCCGTTTGCGCAGACGGAAGTGGTGGCTGCAGTGGCTGCTCTGCATGGGATAACGGCGGACGTCGTAGCTACTGAATCAGGTGCGCTGCTGGTGCACGATCTTCCAGTACCCGTCTTTGACGACTGGGACATCTCAGAGCTGCTGGGTGCAGATGACGACGGCGCGCCGCGTGATGATATACCGAAGAGTGTCGGCACAGGTGGTGACTCAGCCACTGAGGGCACGAATGCTGGGAACTCGGGTGCTGAGAGTGCTAGTGTCGATGGCAATTCGGGCACTGGGAGTACCGGCACGAGCGGTCATAGCACAGGAACTGAGAGCGCTGGGAATTCAGGAGTTGAGAATACCGGCACGGGTGGTGACTCAGGCGCGAATGGTGATGGAGCGGATGTTCATGAGGCTATGGCAGCGGCGAACACTGAACATGCCGAAGCGGCCAATGAAATGGTGGATAGTGATGATCCGCATGCGGTGGCGGCTGTCTTTTCGGGGCTCTCTCCCTATGGGGTGGTGCTGTTTCAGGCTGAGTTAGGTGACGACGTCGGCGGAGAAGACGGAGTGTCTGGCCTCGTGAACGCCCAGCGGGTAAACGCTGGAAAAGTAGGGGAGGAAATCTCGGCCGGTCTGCTGCTCAATTCGCTTGACCCGAAGTTAGAAGATATCGTGCTGGGGTTGCAGCCAATCGAGCAGATTGATCCATACGTCATTCATCCTGACAGGGCAAAAGATCTAGTGCGCCAGATGTTTGCTGCAGATAAGCTGGCAGATAGGCCGACTGTGCGAGAGCGGTCCGTAGAGGAGCAGTCTGTGCGAGAGCAACCCTCTCATATAGCGGATACAGCGGCACCCGATGATAAGACAGGTGAATCACAATGAGCGCACAAGTCGTCGTGCTTGATGCCGGCACCGGAAACGTCCGCTCCGCCGTGCGCGCCCTGCAACGTGTCGGAGCACAGGTACAGCTCACTGCTGATTATAGCGCCGTCATGGCAGCTGATGGTTTGGTCGTGCCTGGAGTGGGTGCATTTCGCACCGTCATGGATAAGCTGCAGCGTGTGCGGGCTGACCGCATGATTGAACGGCGCATTGCTGGTGGGCAGGCCGTGCTGGGTATCTGCGTGGGATTGCAAGTACTTTTTGACTGCGGCACTGAGCGCGCTGACGACGCCGATACCGGAGCATGGCCAGGGCTAGGGCAGTGGCCAGGATCGGTAGACGTGCTTCCTGCTGAGGTCGTGCCCCACATGGGGTGGACTCCTGTGCATGCCCACCGCGATTCGACGCTTTTGGCAGGACTTGATGGGGAGCGTTTTTATTTTGTGCATTCCTATGCCGTGCAGAGCGATCCGGCGCAGGCACTCGCCCGAGAATCCACTTTTAACGAGGCCAGTGTGCCGAAAGTGTCGTGGGCGTATCACGGGGCAGACTTTGTGGCTGCCATAGAGCAAGGGGCGTTATCGGCCACACAATTCCATCCGGAGAAATCAGGCGATGCTGGCGCTGAGCTACTGCACCATTGGGTGCAATCGATCATCTAGTGGTGCACGGCGGCGTAAAGCACCGACAAACAGTGCCACACGGCAGCAGCGTGGTGCCGGCAAACGTAGGCAGCCACGACGGCGCGCGATGGTACATGCGGTGTGTACACGTGGTGCACAGACGAATGCGTACAGAGAGCACAGCACCGAAGGCATGACGAGACGAGAGAGCGAGGAGAGACATCATGGGAGCCTTACAGCTATTGCCCGCCGTCGATGTGGTACAGGGGCGAGCCGTGCGACTCGTGCAGGGAGAAGCCGGTACTGAACACGACTATGGTGATCCCGCTCAAGCAGTGGCTCGTTTCGTGCAAGCTGGAGCGCAGTGGGTACACGTAGTGGATCTGGATGCCGCTTTTGATAGGGGCTCAAATGACGAGTTGCTAGCGAGAATCGTGGCATCAGTGCAGGGAGCAAAGATTGAGCTGTCCGGAGGGATACGCGATACTGCGGCGCTTGAGCGAGCTCTTGACGTGGGCGCAAGCCGCGTCAATATCGGCACGGCCGCCTTGGAGAATCCGCAGTGGACGGCGCAGATGATTGAGACTTACGGATCGCAGGTGGCTGTAGGGATTGACGTGCGAGGAGAGGACGTAGCTACCCATGGGTGGGTGCACAGCGCCGGCAACCTCTGGGAAACGCTCGCACGGTTTGATGACGTCGGGTGTCAGCGATACGTGATAACTGATGTCACACGTGATGGAACGCTAATGGGGCCTAATCTCGACCTGCTTGAGCGGGTGTGCGCCGTCACGCCGGCACACGTTGTGGCGAGCGGGGGAGTGAGTAACCTCGCGGATATTCGTGCTCTGCGAGAGCTGGTACCGGTGGGCGTCGAGGGCGTCATTATGGGTAAAGCGCTGTATGCGGGAGCATTTACTCTGGAAGAGGCATTTGCGGCAGCTCAGGACTCGTAGCAGTTCACGTGTAGCAGCCCAGAGCTGACATATAGATCGCTAGTGTGAGAGCCATTGGCGATTGGCATTGAGAGTGTGGAATAAGAGAGGGGCGTGCTATGCCGTATCTAGAGTCGTTGCTCAAAGGTAACCCTTTTGCAGGAGATGATGGATCAATTGATCCTGCCCTTGAGCGTGCCTTCGACGCGCCGATGTCGCTGCGTTTGGAGAGTGTGGTAGATGCCTTAGGGCAGGCACGGGTGCTCATCGGTGCAGTGCCACATGCTCACCCAGGACTCACCGCAGATGGTGCGGTGGCGGAGCACGATGGAGCGCAGGGGCCACTTGCGCAGCCAGATGGTCTCATCCGAGTGAACTTTGCTCCGAATCGACAAGCATATGCCGTATTTTCAGGGGCGCAAGCATACAACTTTTTCACAAAAAAATACGACATTTCTGCCCAGGTGCGTCCAGCTCCGGTACGCGCGGTGGATGCTGCCCGTCTGGCAATCACGCACGGCGACGGCTTGCTGGTGCTTGACCCCAACACGGCGAATCAATACTGGATTGGCCGGTCTGCCTGCGCCGCCATCGCGTCTGGCGAATCGTGGACGGCGCCATGGGATGATGAAGCGCTTGTCGAGCACATCATGGCGGCGTTGCCGCCTCGTTTGATCGGCCTTGACCATGTGAAAGTGGATCCAGGGGAGAACGGCGGGGCGTTTCTCACGATCTATATGCTCGCCGGAATAAGCCACGATCTCGTCCATACAATTGTGGATGCCATCACGGACGTGGTAGCTCATGAGCCATATGTGAGGGCGCGGCTTGACGTAGTAGAGCTCCGTCCCTTTTGGAGTGCAGACTGAGCTTTGCAGCGCAAATAGGAGTGCAGCTCGTGAATAGATGATGTATGCACTGCTACTTCGAGCAAACGGGACTGTGTGGCGGAGCGAACGTGCGCGAGTTCACTGCGGCTACTTTTGGCTCCGCTACTGAGCGCTGGTAGCATAGACGGCGACCGACTGGCATATTGCCAGTGCGCAAGCGGAGAAATCCCACCTGGGTTCCACTCGTTTCGGAATCGGGTTTGAGAAGCACAGCAGCTACTTGCATAAGTGTGTGGTGGATGTGTCGGCACTCTAAAAGCTCTGGAAGTGGAGGGGCTTTGGGTGCGGCGGTGGTGTGCGCCCTCAGTTTTTTCGCGTGCGCAGCATGGAACTGAAGGGGACTATCATCAACGAACCAAGAGTGAATGATCGTATTCGGGTTCCTGAAGTGCGCCTTGTTGGCCCTAGCGGTGAACAAGTGGGAATCGTGCGCGTAAATGACGCACTGCGCCTTGCTGAAGAAGCAAACTTGGATCTTGTAGAAGTGGCACCGAATGCTAAACCACCAGTGGCGAAGCTCATGGATTACGGAAAATACAAGTATGAACAGGCTCAAAAAGCCCGCGAAGCTCGCCGTAACCAGGTGAATACTCAGATTAAAGAGATCCGCATTGGCTTGAAAATCGATCAGCATGATTACGAGACAAAGCTCAAAGCGATGATGAAGTTTCTCGATGCTGGCGACAAAGTGAAAGTGCAACTTCGTTTCCGTGGGCGCGAGCAGTCACGTCCGGAGATGGGTTTGCAACTGATGCAGCGTATTGCCCAGGACGCCGAAGAGAATGGCGTGGTGGAATCCGCGCCACGTGTTGATGGGCGTTCAATGGTGATGGTTGTAGCGCCGATTCGCCGAAAGAGCCAGGCAAAATCAGACCAGCGCCGCCGCCGTGAGGCTCAGCGCGATGCTGAACGTGCTGCGGCACAGGAGGCAAAGCGTATCGAAAAGGCCGCTGCTGAGAAGAAAAATGACGATGCTGCAAAGCAGCAAGAGGGAGCATGATAATGCCAAAGATGAAAACGCACTCCGGAGCCAAAAAGCGCTTTCGCAAGACAGGTTCGGGCAAGCTAATGCGTGAGCAAGCTGGCAAGCGTCACCTGCTGGAGCACAAGAGCAGCCGCCGTACCCGCCGTTTAGGTTCGGATCAACCGGTAGCTCGCGCAGACGTGAAGAAGGCAAACGCCCTGCTCGCTGGTCGCTGATCGCGGCGATGCATGAGACCAAAGGTTAAAGGAGTTAAAGATGGCACGCGTTAAGAACGCAATTAATTCAAAGAAAAAGCGTCGCACTACCCTCGAACGCGCCAAGGGCTACCGCGGGCAGCGCTCCCGCCTGTATCGCAAGGCGAAGGAACAGGTCACTCACTCAATGGTGTACGCTTACCGCGACCGTCGGGTGCGTAAGAATGAGTTCCGTAAGCTGTGGATTGCTCGTATCAATGCTGCGAGCCGTGCTCATGGCCTCACGTACAATCGTTTTATGCAGGGGCTGAAGCTGGCTGGAGTAGAGATTGATCGCCGGATGCTCGCCGAGCTCGCTGTGAATGATGCAGAGGTATTTGCTGCGCTGGTGGATAAAGCTCGTGCCGCTCTGCCGGAGGATGTGAATGCTCCGCGCGACTGAGCGCGACTGAGCGCGGCTAAAGTTTAGTCGCACGCTGAGGCGTAGCTACAAGATGCGAGGCCTGGGTTGGTCAGATGATGCCAACCCAGGCCTCGCTGTTCTCGCCGTTAAGCAAGCAGTTCTCGCCGTTAAGCAACCAGTGGAGAACAGGCGGACAGACAGCTTTGTACTGTTCGTCTCACTATGGCGGTGTATAGCCGCGCTTAAAAAGCATTCACTTTCAACTATCTGCTATCTGTTTTTTGGTGCGTTTTCAGGAAAAGCAGGAGTCTCGTCTACGGCTTAGCAGGGCGAGCGAGCATGAGTGGGCGCTCTTCCATGTTCTTTCACATGCTGACGTCAGCTTCGTGATCTCTCAGATCGGCCTACCATGATGATGACCTCATCGGGCGTAACTGTGCCCGTGAGAGAGGAAGGTCGTAATGTCTGAAATATCCGGCAGACTCACCCGCACGGAGCGCTTAGAGCGACTGCCTTTTACGAAAAAACTTGGAAAACTCCTAGGAGCCTCTGGCATTGGCTGGGCACTCGATGCTATGGATGTGGGGCTCATCTCATTCGTTGTGGCTGCTCTGGCTCAGCAGTGGCATCTCACTAATACTGAAAAATCGTGGATTATTTCGTTGGGATTCGTCGGCATGGCCGTGGGAGCTACATTGGGCGGCTTGCTGGCAGATAAAATTGGTCGGCGCTCGGTATTTGCGCTCACGCTTTTAGTCTATGGCATTGCCACCGGAGCATCGGCGCTCGCCGCGAGCGTGGGAGTGCTTCTCGTTTTTCGCTTTATTGTCGGCCTCGGATTGGGCTCAGAGCTGCCGGTGGCTTCCACGTTGGTCACGGAGTTTGCTCCGCGCAAAATTCGCGGGCGAATCATTGTGTGGCTGGAAGCATTCTGGGCACTTGGCTGGATTTTCTCGGCTCTCATTGGCACGTTTGTCGTCGCCGGCTCAGAGAATGGCTGGCGTTGGGGACTGCTCATCGGTGCTGTGCCGGCCATCTATGCGCTCGTCATCCGCATCCACACGCCCGAGTCTGTCCGCTATCTTGAAGAACAAGGCCGGCATGATGAGGCAGAGCAGATCGTCCAAGAATATGAGGCGTCCGCCGGATCTGCCTATGTGTATTCGGACGCTGAGCTATCTGCAGCGGATGAAACGGCTGGGCAGCACAGTGCCGAGCGCCACGCTGAGGCAGTCGAATCCACCGCCACGGTATCCATCTGGAGTAAAGACTTGCGCAAGCGCACGATCGCGCTGTGGGTGATCTGGTTTATGATCAACTTCTCTTACTACGGGGCATTCACCTGGATTCCGTCGCTGCTCGCCGATCAGTTTGGCTCATTGACGAAGTCGTTTACATTCACCCTTATTATTACGCTGGCGCAGATTCCAGGCTATGCCGTGGCGGCGTACCTGATTGAAATCATTGGTCGGCGGAGCACTCTCGCTATCTTCCTCGCTGGCTCGGCGCTAGCGGCGATTCTCTACGGCAATGCAGGTTCTGAAGCGATGATTATTGCTGCCGGAATTATGCTCAGCTTCTTCAATCTTGGAGCCTGGGGCGCTCTCTACGCGATTGGGCCAGAGCTTTATCCAACGAATGTGCGGGGCACGGGCACTGGGGCTGCGGCTGGTTTCGGGAGAATTGCTTCTATCGTGACGCCGTTGCTCACGCCGGTCTTCGTGAGAATCGGCGGATCGCTGCTCACGTTCGCCATATTTTCAGTAGCGTTCGCCATTGCCGCAATCTCAGCATTCTTCCTGCCGGAAAAGAAGGGGGAGACGATCGACTGAGCACAGACGATTAACTGCCAGATGACTGACGGAGTTTACGCAGTGCGTAGATCAGCTCGCATGATGCGGTGAGGTGTACCGATGGGCGCGCCGATGCGGTGCGGCGCGCCCATGTGTGCGGCGCGCTGAATCCGAGCGGAGTGAATCCGAGTGGTGGAAGTGGGCAAAACGATTAATGGCCTGCGGCTGTAAATCTGGCACAATACATCTATGCCTCATAAAGTAATCAACGGGTGGTCAGCTCAGCTCAAGAGGGCGGCAGGGCTTGATCGCGCAGCTCATCGTCGCCGTTTCGGACAGTTACGAGTGGAGGGGATACAGGCTGTGCGAGAGGTGCTTACCTGGGCTCCGCAGCGGGTGCGCGATCTCTTCGCCACCCCAGAGGTGTTGGCCACTCACGCCGATATTGCCCAGCTCGCCGACGCGGCCGATATCTACGTGCACATTGGGCAAGAGCAGATACTGGCGCGCGTGGCGCCGAGCGGACAGGGAATCTTCGCCGTCATCAATGCCTCACCCGAGCCGCAGCTACATGACGTGCTGACGCCGAAGACCGCCGTGGCAGTGTGCTGTGTAGAGGCGAGTGATCCTGGGAATCTCGGCACGATCATTCGCACGGCGGACGCGGCAGCAGCTGATGCTGTCGTAGTGGGGGCAGGCTCTGCTGATCCGAACAGTCCGAAAGTCATTCGCGCTGCGGCTGGATCTACTTTCCACATACCAGTGGTAGAGGCGGATCCAGCCGCCGCTGTGCGCGTGGCAAAAGAGGCAGGTATGCTCATCGCGCTCGCCGATGCGCACGCGGATATTGATCTTTTTATGGCTCAGCAATCTCATGGGGGAGAGCGGGCGCTGCTGGCGAGGCCGACGTTGTGGCTGGTGGGAAATGAAGCGCGGGGATTCACCGCAGAGCAGCGATCCTGGGCTGACGTAACGGTAGCTATCCCCATGTGGGGAAAGGCTGAATCGCTGAATCTCTCAGTGGCGAGTGCGCTGTGCTTGTATGCGTCGGCTTTTGCCCGCTCAGCTGGCTGACGCAAAACCGGTGACGCCGCTGGCGCAGCACGGCAGCGTGCACTGCGATAATAATGGAAAAAATTAGTATTGTACGTCACTCTTTCCCATCAATAAAGGGAAAAGTGGTATTTCGCAAGAAAAGTCTATCCTTAAATAGTGTTTTCGGAGCGGTGCGCACCAGCCCTTTCCATATAACCTTAAAGCATGGTAGAAATCAGAATTCACGGAAGAGGCGGGCAAGGCGTCGTCACGGCTTCCGACCTCGTAGCTATGGCTTCCTTTGCTGAAGGCCATCACGCACAAGCATTCCCCTCATTCGGCTCTGAACGCACGGGTGCTCCTGTGGTGTCGTATTGCCGCGTGAGTGATCATGAGATCCGCACCCATGAGCCGGTGCTAGAACCAGATCTCATCATCGTCCAAGATCCCACGCTGCTTGCGATTATGAACGTGTTCTCCGGCCTGAAACCCGATGGCTATGCGCTGGTGAATTCTGGTAAGAGCGCGGAAGAACTCGGTATCTCAGACATCGTCAATCGTATGCCGAAAGGCCACGTCATTGGCGTTCCGGCTGCAGATATCGCTCGCAAACACACCGGACGCACAGTGCCGAATGCGGTGTTGCTAGGAGCCGCTGCTGCACTCACCGGCCTGTACAAGATGGAATCTGTGGCCGCTGCCGTCATGCAGCGTTTCCCAGGAAAAGTGGGAGAGATGAACGTGGCCGCCGCCCAAGAGGCCTTTGAACTTGTCAATACTATGAAGGAGACTGCGAATGCTTAAGCAGATTGAAGGCTCTCAGGCTGTTGCTCAGTCGCTGGCGAGCTGCCGTATTAACGTCGTGGCAGCATACCCGATTTCGCCTCAGACGCACATCGTGGAGACGCTCTCGAAACTTGTGAAGAATGGCGAGCTGCAGAACTGCGAATACATCAATGTGGAGTCTGAATATGCAGCTATGTCTGCTTCCATCGGTGCTTCAGCGGCGGGCGGGCGCGCATACACGGCTACCGCTTCTCAGGGCCTGCTCTATATGGTGGAGGCAGTGTACAACGCCTCTGGCCTGGGGCTACCGATCGTCATGACGGTGGCCAACCGCGCCATTGGTGCGCCAATCAATATCTGGAATGATCAGACAGACTCCATGAGCCAGCGTGATTCCGGTTGGCTGCAGTTGTACGCGATCAACAATCAGGAGGCGGCCGATCTGCATGTGCAGGCGTTCCGCATCGCGGAGGAACTTTCTGTGCCAGTGATGGTCTGCATGGATGGCTTTGTGCTCACGCACGCATCAGAGCTGGTAGACGTGCCAGAATTGGAGCAGGTGGATAAATTCCTGCCCGCCTATGAGCCACGCCAGGTGCTCGATCCGGCGGATCCAATTTCCATTGGCGCAATGGTGGGGCCAGAAGCGTTCACGGAAGTGCGCTATCTCGCTCACCGCAAGCAACTTGATGCTTTGGATCTCATCCCGCAGGTGCAAGACGAATTTAAGGCTGTTTTTGGCCGCGATTCTGGCGGGCTTTTCCACGAATACAAGTGTGAGGATGCTGAGACGATCGTGGTGTGTCTCGGTTCCGTCACTGGTACCTTGCGTGATGTCATCGATGAGCGCCGTGAAAAAGGCGAAAAGATCGGCGTCTTCTCATTGGTGAGTTTCCGTCCATTCCCTGGCAAAGCCATTGCAGCAGCTCTACAGCATGCCAAGCGCATTATCGTTTTGGAGCGTGCATTCTCGGTGGGCATCGGCGGCATCGTCTCGGCAGAGGTGCGTGCGGCGATGGGCGATAAAGGCCACACGTTCTATGAAGTGATCGCTGGTTTGGGTGGGCGTGCCATCACCAGTGGTTCCCTCAATGAGTACTTTGATCGTGCGGTGAATGATGAGGTGGACTACACCACGTTCCTCGATCTGGATACTGACCTCATTGATCGTGAATTGGCTCGTCAAGCGGCCACTCGTCGCAGCGGTGCCACCCCAGAAAACATTGTGCGCGATTACCATGAGCGCGCTGACCAACGTCTAGCCGAAGCCCAGAAATAGGAGGTAAGGAACTATGACGGAAGTAAATCTCGAAACTCCTCGTTACCGTGCCACGGAGATCCCTTCCCGTGAAGCCGTCAAGTTTTATCAGGTGGGTTCTTACGCCGTGGGAAACCGCCTCGTCGATAAAGAGCTGAAATCTAATCAGGCGAGCCGGAAGCGTTTCAATGCCTTGACGTCGGGGCACCGCGCCTGCCAAGGCTGCGGCGAAGCCCTCGGCGCCCGTTGCGCTCTCGATACTGCGATGGCTGCAGCCGATGGGAAACTCATCGCCGTCAATGCCACCGGATGCTTGGAGGTGTTCTCCACTCCATATCCAGAGACGGCCTGGAATCTTCCCTGGATTCATTCTCTGTTCGCTAATGCTCCTGCTGTGGCATCGGGTGTGGCGGCGGCATTACGCGCTCGGGGAATCACGGATACTCGCGTCGTAGCCCAAGGCGGTGACGGCGGTACCGTCGATATCGGCATGGCCACGCTCTCAGGCATGTTTGAGCGCAATGACGACGTGCTCTATATCTGCTACGACAACGAAGCCTATATGAACACCGGCGTACAGCGTTCGGGGGCCACTCCGCCAGCTGCGCGCACTGCCACGACTCAGCCCGTTGGGCCGCGTCCGGGCAATGAATTTGGCCAGGGGAAGGATTTGCCGCGAATCGCCATGGCACATGAGATTCCATATGTGGCTACTGCCACCGTGGCTGATCTGCGCGATCTGGAATACAAAGTCAATAAAGCGATGCAGATTCACGGCGCGCGCTACATTCACATCTTTGTGCCATGCCCGCTCGGATGGGGCACGCTCAGCCACGACACGATCAAACTTTCGCGTCTGGCGATGGAGACGGGCTTGTTCCCCGTATTTGAGGCTGAGTATGGCGACGTGACGAGCGTGATGAAGATCCGTCGTCCGGTGAAGGTTGTTGAGTATCTCAAGCTTCAGCGCCGCTTTGCACACCTCTTTAAGAAAGGCGCCGATCCGAGTGTGGTGGATCGGATTCAGGCCATCGCCGATAGAAATATCCGCCGTTACAACCTGATTGATGAGGAAAGTCTCGACGAATTCGTGCTCTACAAGGGCGAGGAGAAATAGTAATGACTGTAGTAGATGAGAATAGAGATCGGCCGTTTGCTATCACGCTCGACGTGGGCTCATCTCTCGAAAATGAGACGGGATCGTGGCGCAGTGAGCGCCCGATTTATGTGGACTTGTTGCCACCGTGTAATAAGCAGTGCCCAGCTGGCGAGAACATCCAGCAGTGGCTCTACCACACGGAGGAGGGTGACTACGAGGCTGCATGGCGGGAAATTATGGTCAATAACCCGCTGCCTGCTGTGATGGGGCGTGTGTGCTATCACACCTGCCAGATCGCCTGCAATCGCGCCAAAGTGGATGAGGCTGTCGGCATCAATGCTGTGGAGCGTTTCCTTGGAGACAAAGCGCTCACTGAAGGATGGGAAGTGCCGGTCACGGCTGAGCCTAGCGGGAAGAAAGTGCTGGTCGTCGGCGCTGGACCTTCTGGTATCTCGGCGGCCTATCATCTCGCCCGCCTGGGGCACTCGGTGACGGTGCGCGACGAGCGGGAAAAGGCTGGCGGCATGATGCGCTATGGCATTCCAAGCTATCGCCTGCCGCGCGGCATTCTTGATGGTGAGTTGAACCGGATCGCCAAAATGGGCGTGACGTTTGAGATGAACACCCATGTGAATGATCTGGGCAGTGAGCTGGACAATTTTGATGCAGTCTTCCTTGCCGTCGGCGCGCAGATTGGTAAAGAGGTGACGATTCCGGCTGCGGATCCGAAGAACGTCGTCGATGCTGTCGAACTGCTGCGAGATGTGGAGGTGCGCGGAGAAAACGTCGAGGGCACGAAGAAATCGCTCGCTGGCCGGAAAGTGGCCGTCTATGGAGGTGGCAACACCGCTATTGACGCCGCTCGCTCGGCCGTACGTCTCGGAGCAGACGAGACGTACATCGTTTATCGCCGCACTCGTGCTCAGATGCCCGCTCATGATTTTGAAGTGGAAGAGGCTTTGGAAGAGGGCATCAAACTCGTGGAGCTGCGCACCGTCCGTCAGGCCATGGATGGCAAGCTGGAGCTGGAGAAAATGGAGCTGGATGAGTCTGGCTTCCCGCAGCCCACTGGCGAGCATGAGGAGCTCGCTGCCGACGTGCTGGTGTTTGCTCTCGGGCAAGAAGCTGATCTCGGTCTGCTCTCTGGAATTGAGGGAATCGAGATGGAGCGCGGCGTGGTGAAGATCAACAACCGCATGATGACTGGCCATCCAGGGATCTTCGCTGGTGGCGATATGGTGCCGCGCGATAAGAACGTGACGGCGGCCATCGGCCATGGCAAGAAAGCGGCTCGTAATATCGATGCATGGTTGCGCGGCGAAGAATACCAGGAGCCAGCTAAGCCAGGGGATGCGTCCATTGATCGTATGACGACGTGGTACTACTCTGATGCTCCGCAGCAGATTCGTGAAAAGCTTGAAGGGCCACGGCGCTGGAATACATTCGACGAAGTGGTGCAAGGGCTTGACGAAGAGGGCGCGGTCTTTGAGGCGCGCCGCTGCATGAGCTGTGGCAACTGCTTCGGCTGTGACAACTGCTATGGTGTGTGCCCAGATAACGCCGTGTTGAAGATTAAAGCTGGTGAATACGAGTTCAAATACGAGTATTGCAAGGGCTGCGGTGTGTGCGCTGAAGAGTGCCCGTGCGGTGCGATCAGCATGGTTCCAGAAGAAATCTAATCAGACTGGCGTGTGGCGCACGCGCTAATGCGTATGTGCTGCGGTAGCATTCCGGTAGTAGAAAGAGGGTGGGGCTGGCTCGCGGAGCCAGCCCCACCCTCTTCTATGAGATTCTGTATACGTTATTAGCGTACTCTGCGTGCTCCGGCACTCGGCACCGCTGCTATAAACTCTGGCGTGGGATATCCACGCTGAGCAAACGCCTCAGCGATGGCATCAGCGCATTCGCTGAGCCGATCGTCGGAGATGAGGGAGATGGCGGATCCGCCAAAGCCTCCGCCCGTCATACGGGCACCCAGCGCGCCGTGAGCCAACGATATCTCTACTACGGTGTCGAGCTCTGGTGTGGAGACTTCATAATCGTGCTTGAGCGAAATGTGCGAGAGCTGCATCGATTCGCCGAAAGCGTGGAAGTCTCCGGCTTTCAGCTGCTCAATAGCCACTTGAGTGCGCGCGATTTCACTGACGACGTGGCGTACGCGCCGGAGCACGGTCGCTTCCCATTCACTGCGGCTCTCGCCCTCCGGCACTGACCGCTCCGCCCAGGCTGCAGCTTCCCGATAAGGATCGTCTACGAACCGCAAGAAGTGTTTGCCTGCGTGCGCTGCTACTGCGTCAATCACGCCTCGCCGTGATGCATATTGCCCGTCTGCCAGCGAATGAGGAGAGTTCGTGTTGGTCACGAGAATAGCCAAATTTTCGTGCGCGATCGTGAAAGGAACCTGCTGATAGCTGCCTGTACTGAAATCAAGGGCGAGGGCATGATCGCTCTGGCCGAGCAGCGAAATTTTTTGATCAAGACCGCCGGTAGCAGCTCCTACCACCTCATTTTCTGCCCGCATTGTGGCATCCACTAGCGCCACACGCTCCGCTTCAGTGATGTTCCGCCCTTGAGAGAGCTCCAGGGCGGCAATGGCGGCTGAACATTCGATAGCGGCAGAGCTGGAAAGCCCTGCTCCGAGTGGTACGTCAGATAAGAGGGCAATATCAAAGCCCTGCAGATCGCTTCCATGCGGTTCACTCTCGCAGCCGCCATGTGTACGTCCACTGCTTGCGGCGTCATCTGCGTGCACATCGCCCTTAGACGCATCGCTCTCAGATACATCTCCTTTCAGCAAACCCGCTTGTGCAGCAGCCCATATTGCGCCAGCGATATAGCCCGTCCAGTCGGCAGGATGGTGCGGCCGCACGCTCGCAGCATCGACCGTTATGACCGGAGCATCTAGCTTGGCATCGACGATGCGATAGCAGCGCTCACTATTGCGCCCGACAGCGACGAAAGCGCATTGCGTCAGTGCAAAGGGCAGACACAAGCCACCGGCATAATCCACATGTTCGCCGATGAGATTCACGCGTCCGGGCGCAGCCCACACACCCTCAGGTTGGCAATGGAATGCGGCTTCGAATGCTTGCGCTGCTTCACTGGCTCTCTCCTCATCTGTATGAGCGACGAGCCACCGTGCGCCCTGCCTATCTGGGTTTGTCTGTGTCATACATTTTCTCCTCGGCTTGTGGTACGGGTCGCTTCCTATCGCGGTGTGTGCTAGTGTCTCGTTTCTTGGCGGTATTTCCGACCCAAAGCCACGCTAGCATGAGAATGTGAAGCGTACGGAGTTTTCTTCCGTTTTCGTATGGGTTTTCTTCCGTTTTCTATGGGGTCTCTATGTGGGCGCTACTGGTGAGCATGGGTTTGATTATAACGGGTGATTGTCTCTCCTGGGGTAGTAGTAGCCCAGTGGGTGTAGTGGCCCAGCGCTTTGTATAGACGTCGTGCGTCGCAATGCGTTTCACTTCGTCATTTCGCCTCGCCACAGCATCCCACACCAGAGCCTGCCACGCACGTATGGGCTGCGTAATTTGACTATAATGAGGTGACGCCGTTGAAGATAGCATCCCGCTGCACATGGGGCGTCTGCGGCGTCAGCTTACGGCGAGATGTTGATTGGTTGTTCGTACATGACGTGCAACGGTGGATGTTTGATGTGATGGAGGCGCTGATGCGGCGAAATGTTATTTTGATTTATACAGATCAGTGGCGTGGCGATGCTTTTTCGATTGAGGGGCATCCCACTGTGCGCACTCCGTATCTTGACGACTTCGCAGATCGCGGTGCCCGCGCCCAGCGTGCCTACTCGGCTGCACCGACGTGTGTGCCTGCCCGCATGACGCTCTTCACTGGTCTTTCGCCAGCTCACCATGGGCGCGTGGGGTACGAGGATGGGATTCCATTCGACGTGGAGACGACGCTCGCTGGCGAATTCAAAAAGGCCGGATATCACACGCAAGCTATCGGGAAAATGCATGTGTACCCTGAGCGGATGCGCGCCGGATTTGACGACGTGATTCTTCACGATGGATATCTGCATTACTCGCGTGGACGTGAGCGTGGCAGTGAGTGGTACGACGATTATCTCACCTGGCTGCGGCAGCAAGACGGCGAAAACGCAGTGTCGGATTATCTGGACGACGGGCTGCATTGCAATTCGATGGTGGCGCGTCCGTGGACGCGTGATGAGCGTTTGCATCCCTCAAGCTGGGTGGTGACGGAAGCGATTGAATGGCTGTATCGGCGTGACCCCACAGTGCCATTTTTCCTCTTCCTCTCGTTCCACCGGCCGCATCCGCCCTACGACCCACCGCAGTGGGCATTCGACCAATACATGAACATTCCGCCGCATGATGTGCCAGTGGGAGATTGGACGGATGATTATGAGCTGTGGCGTAATGACCACCGCCCTGACTCCAACGTGGCTGTGTATCCTGAGTATGATATTCACCGAGCTCAAGCGGGCTACTACGGCAATATGAGCCATATTGACGCACAGCTTGATCGCTTTTTCGAGGTACTGGGGGAGTTTGGCCTGAGTGACGATACCTACATTGCGTTCTCCTCAGATCACGGTGAGATGCTCGGCGATCATCACATGTGGCGCAAGGGCTATCCCTATGAGGGGTCTGCAAGGATTCCGTTCTTTATCAAGGGCCCAGGGATTCCGCAGCATGCCACTATTGAGGATGTTGTGGAGATCCGCGACTGGATGCCCACGCTACTTGAATGCGCTGGGATTGATATTCCGCAGGGGATTGACGGCAGGTCAGTGCTCGGCTTAATTCGCGGGCCGCAAGGGGAGCAGGTGCATCTTCCAGACGATCAGCCGCACTCTGGAAATGTGAGCGGTGAGCCGTGGCGCGAATATTTGCACGGTGAGCATGTGCTCCACGGTTGGAGTATGCAGTTTATTCGTTCGCTGCACTTTAAGTATGTGTGGATCTCAGGCACTGGGCGTGAGCAGCTTTTCGATATGGAGAATGATCCGCACGAGCTGCACAATTTGGCAGCTGATCCGGCGTATAGCGACGTCCTCACTGCACATCGCGCCGAGCTTATCAGGCATCTTGAAGGCCGTGAAGAGGGCTTTGTGCAGGATGGAAAGCTGGTATCTGGCCGTCCCGTCAATACGGTGCTCTCGTTTGCAGGAAAGCATCCGGTAGGTGTGGAGCATCCAGCATCTCTATAGCCCGCTGTGCTCGCGAATGTGGGCTCGTCACGTTTACTAGCGTGAGTACTAACGCTAGCTGTGTATGCGGAGTAATGACGACGCCGCCCCCTGCGGCTGTATCCTCTGCTCCTGGACGGCGTGTGCATGGCTCGTGCTCGATGCCGAGAAACGAGATGCTGAAGAACCTATGTGCGGGGCATGTGTGTGGGCGTAGAAGGGTGGCGGCACCAGGAAAGTTAACACCAGGAGCC
>JALFSN010000002.1 GCA_022778805.1 Arcanobacterium sp. | reverse complement strand
GTCTTCCACTGCTTGCCCTGGCCGCTACTACCCACCAGCCCAGGTACTCGCACCATACCTTGGCGGGAACAGTGGTGTGCCGGCCGCACCGAAACCACCTGCTGCATCTGCTCCTGGCGGCAGCGTGGATGAGCTGGCACGCGCTGTACTAGCTGGCCGCTACGGCAATGGCGATGAACGCAAGCGTCGACTTGGCTCCCGGTACGCAGAAGTACAGCGCCGCGTGAACGAACTGATCGCAGGTAAAGCACCAGCACCATCTAGCCCGAACCTGGATGCTCTCGCAAACGCGGTGCTTCGCGGTGAATACGGTAACGGTGAGGAGCGTCGCCGCCGGCTTGGCAATCTGTATCAGTCGGTACAGAATCTAGTGAACCGTAAGCTCGGCATCCGCTAAACACCACACCCTTGCTATGTTTTTGGTCCCGCATCAGCCCCCAGTTGGGTTGGTGCGGGACCTTTTCTCATTTTTGGGGCTTAACAAAACGGCTCTGTCTGGCCTACCTGTGACCAATTTCTTTTCAACCCATCACAGGAGCACTAGAACAATGGCGCTGACAGAGCATCAAAAACAAGTGGCCATACGCATCAAAGAACAAGGCGGCACACCCAAACAAGTAGCCGACCTACTGCACGCAAGCCTTTCTGATGTGAAGAACTTTCTCGCCCGAGCAAAAATCACCCCTACCCAAACTATTGAGGATGGACTGTGGTGCGCCTGGTGCGGAGAACACCTTGAAGCATCAAAGTTCAATCCTCGTAAACGCTTCTGCAATGATGCTCACCGGCTGAAATGGTGGGCTGAAAACCGCCAGCACATCACACCCCGTAACCGAGAAACACAGCACTGCCTGAATTGCGGCACTGAGTTTGTTGCGTGGAGTTCGGCTACACGAAAGTACTGCGATCACGCCTGCTACATCCAGCACCGCTACGGCACTAAAGGCGGTAAACAATGAGCCTCCTCAACGCTGAAACAAGGTGCCGCACCACCCTTAATGTTGCTCGCCAAATGCTCGATCGAAACCTCATCACCCAGGACGAATACCAGCTGTTGGAAGAGCGTCTGGCGGTGAAGTATTCAGCGAAAATTAGCGGCCTGAATCTGCCCACATCTGCTTGATACAAACCCGCTTCTAGGGCTGTATGTACATAACCCAAAGACCTACGAGTTTTCAGGAGAAAACACCTGATGAGCACCATCATCGAACTACCCGCCAGGCAAATCAAACCTGCCGTTGTGCGGGTAGCAGCCTATGCGCGAGTGAGCACAGCAAGCGACAGGCAGTTACATTCGTATGCGGCGCAGGTTTCCCACTACCAACAAAGGATTAGTTCTCGTGCTGGGTGGGTGTTTGCAGGCATCTACACCGACCACGGCATCACAGGCACAAGCACTGCAGCGCGTGAAGGCTTCCAGCGCATGATGGCTGCAGCCCGCGCTGGTGATATCGACCTGATCTTGACTAAGAGCATTAGCCGTTTCGCCCGTAACACCGTTGACCTGCTCGAGCATGTACGAGAACTCAAGAACATTGGTGTAACTGTGCTGTTTGAGCGGGAGAACATCGACACCTCAACAATGGACGGTGAAATCCTGCTTACCCTACTCGCATCCTTTGCGCAGGCAGAGAGCGAGTCGAATAGTCAGGCTGTGAAGTGGGCGGTGCGGAAGAAATACCAGGAAGGCTACGCCCACTCAATCACCGCGCTCGGCTACCAAACCATAGGCCGGGAAATACGAATCGTGCCCGACGAAGCAGAACTAGTACGCCGCCTCTTTCACGGCTACCTTGCTGGCATTAGCCCAGAGAAGATTGCACAGCAGTTTCGGGATGAGGGTCTTACCCCAACTCGCCGGGGCCTTGTGGTGAATCCAAACCGTGCCCGCACAGTCCTAGACAACCCGATCTACATCGGCACCATCATCGGCCAGAAATACATCATGCCCACCGTTGGCGGAACAGCCTGCCTAAACCAGGGCGAAGAGCCAATGTATGTAATCGAGGAGCACCACGAACCCATCATCGACCGCGCAACTTTCGATGCCGTACAAGCGGAACTTCAGCGCCGCAAACAAGCAGGCCACCTCACCCTCGCACCATCAGTTGGCTCAAGCGCTCTGACCCACCGGGTCATTTGCACCGTGTGCGGCCGCAGGTATCACCGCAAAACCAAGCACCGCACGAACTGGAGCTACAAATTCTGGTGGTGCGAAACCGCCACCCGCGGCAACGGCAACCCCTGCAAAGCCAAACAAATCAAAGAACCACAACTCCATCAAACAGTGCTCGAAACCCTCGGGCTAGAGCTGTGGGATGACGAGAAAATCCTCACCCTCATCGACCACATCGAAATCAGCCCCAGCCTTGAAATGCGCATCAGACTCACAACCGGGGACACCATGACCCGCACCCTGGCAGGAGGTAAATAATGGCTCGCAAAGTCACCACCATCCCAGCAACCCGCACCATCACCGGCAGGCCAGTCACCACCGCATCTAAACGCAAAGTAGCAGGCTACGCCCGAGTCTCAACAAACGAAGAAGACCAAGCCAACTCCTATCAGGCACAGATTGACTACTACACCCAGTACATCAACGGCCGCACAGACTGGGAAATGGTCGAGGTCTACACCGACGAAGGCATCTCCGGCACCAGCACTGCCAAACGCCAAGGCTTCCAGCGCATGATTACGGACGCGCTGGCTGGCGGCATTGATTTGATTGTCACCAAAAGCGTGTCCCGTTTCGCCCGCAACACCGTCGACAGCCTGACCACCGTGCGTGCGCTCAAGGAGAAAGGTGTCGAGGTCTATTTCGAGAAAGAAAATATCTGGACGCTCGACTCCAAAGGCGAACTACTCATCACCATCATGTCGAGCCTTGCCCAGGAAGAATCACGTTCCATTAGCGAGAACGTCACCTGGGGTAAACGCAAAGCCTTCAAAGACGGCAAAGTCCACATCCCCTTCAGCTCAGTATTAGGCTTTTGCAAAGGCACAGACGGCGGCATCGAAATCGACCCAGAAACAGCACCAATCGTGGAACGCATCTACCGCGACTTCCTTGAGGGCGCATCACCCCTGAAAATCGCTAAAGCCCTCACCGCCGATGGCATCCCGACCCCGCGCGGAGCCAAGGAGTGGCAGACCTCAACCGTCCGCTCAATCCTCACTAACGAAAAATACAAAGGCGATGCACTCCTGCAGAAGCGCTTCACCGCTGACTTCCTGACCAAGAAGCTGGTGAAGAACGAAGGGCAAGTACCCCAGTACTACGTGGAGGGCAGCCACCCTGCGATCATTGACCCTGATGTGTGGGAACTTGCCCAGCACATCATGAAAACCAGTAGCGGGGCTGGCAGGCACGACCGCACATTCTCACGCATGGTGTTTTGTGAGCATTGCGGTGGTTTGTACGGGGCGAAGACCTGGCACTCAACCAGCAAATATAAGCGGGTGGTGTGGAAATGCAATCGCCGCTACGAGGTAGACCACCCAGGCAAAACCCCGACCATCACGGATGAGATGTTGCAGGCAGCATGGGTTGAAGCGGTAACCGAGATGGTGAAGCGACGCAGCCTGATCGACTGGGAAGAACTCCACGCAGTGCTGGCCGACACTGCTGAGGTTGAAGCCGACATCCAAGTACTGCAGGGTGAGCTTGAGGTTGTCACTGAGCTGATGAACCGGGCGATTGAAGAAAACAAAACTGCAGCTCAAAACCAAGACGATTATTGGGTGCGTTTCAACCAGTTGGAAGAAAGCTACACCCACACCGCTGCCAAACTCAGTGAAGCGCAGGAGCTACTGGCTCGCAGGCAAGCCTGTGGGATTGAACTTGGTCGGATGCGCAAAGCCATCAAGGGGCTAAATCCTGACGCGCTCGAATGGGACGAAGCCTTGTTCCACCTCATTACCGAAAAGATTGTGATCACGACTCGCGGCCAGATCAAGGTTGACTTAAAGCTAGAATCCTAGGCTGGATTTCTCTCCTCAGCTAGAGCTGGATACCTCTACTCAAGAACCCCAAACTTTGGGAGGTTTAGTTTCTTGAGTACTTCTGTGAGTGCAGCATCAATCGCAACGAATGCAGAGCTAACGCGAACACTAAGCTGCTTATCTGTTGCACCGGCACGCATGATGATGCCGAAATCGCCAGTGAGTTTCAGGTCGCCTTCGCTGGTTTCCCAGATTACGAGTTTGGGCCAATATCTACCTTGGTGAACTTCAGATACATGCAGTTCAAGTTCTATACGGCGATCCTTAGGAATGGTGACGCCAAGGTCGCCACGAACCACGAAGATTCCGCTGTTTCCAGTAGTGAAGAAAACACGGTAGACGAAGCCATTAGCCATCAGTGCGATGTCGCCGTCATGGTCGAGATCAAAAACTATACCCTCTGAGTTTAGATATTCGATGACTCGTTCCTTGTTGACCGTCTGGACTACGCTTCCTTTTTGTTCGCGCACTGCTTGTAGCTTCACTGCCATCATTTCGGGTGAGCTTTGCTTGAGGGCAGCACTCAATGTGCCCGGCTGAGGCCGTTTGTTCACTACCTCTGTCAAGATTTGGTTGTGTTTTTCTAACTCTGCTTTTTCTTTTGCAAGTTTGTCTGCACGTTTACGCTCGCGTCCAACAAAAAAGGAAATAAGTACACCAATCACAAGTGAAAATGCGAGAATGCCAATCGCAATGAACCACTCAAATGCTGTCGAACCCATTGACTTCATTCGCTCCTCGTAAGCGCACCGAGAAGTTGCTGCATGAACATTCTCGTGCTGGTAACAGCAAACGCCATCTGGTCGGTGAGTTGAGCACGAGTAACACCCCTACCCAGATTAACCGCGAGTTCGGAGACGATACGGACCTCACCGTCATCGGTGATGTGGGAAATAATCTTCGGCGCAACCGTGTTTTGATGCCATGACTCGATGAACGAGCTGATTTCTTCACTGTTGTTCGCTGAAAAGTGCCGGACGGGGAAGCCGTAGATACACAGGATATGTTCGTGTTCGCCGTCGAGGATGAATTTGAAGTGGGTATCGTCAAGATAAGCTCTGACATCACCGCTGTCATCAACAAAGCAGGTAATGCCGTCAGATTGTAGTTGCTGCGCTATCAGCTCGCGGGTGATTGGCAGTAATTCTTGATCCAGATTAGAGTCTTCACTCAATGTGCAAACCTACAATCAAACAAGCTTTCCAGTGGCAAAACCCAAATAGGGAGCTTCGTTGTAAGGTGAACCAACTATTACACGAAGAAGCACCCTGCGAGTAATTGTATTACTTACAGGGTGCTAATGGTGGAGCTAGGGGGACTCGAACCCCCGACCCTCTGCTTGCAAAGCAGATGCGCTACCAGCTGCGCTATAGCCCCATATGTTGTTGTCACAGATCAAGCGAGAAGCACCAAAGGCTAAACCTCCAGGCCAGCTTCGCCAGCCCATCGCTATTGCTGCAATGGATCAGCCACCGAATGCCACGTAGCTTGACGCTGCACCACCTCAGAGATCTTTAAGAAGACCACATACCCCACTACCACTGAAGCAGTGACGATCAATGCCTTCTTCATATGACCCTCTCTGAGAAGCGCCTATCCTCTGCCGATCTACTTAGCATGTCAGCAAAAGCGCAAGCGCTTTTGCATACGGTTTCGTCAATCTCTAATCTCAAGCACAAGTGCCCGACCAACTTACCGTGCTCTCAAAAATCACTACGTAATTTTTGAGCATGCCTTCGTCGCTCTTAATCCAAAAGCAAGCTCTCGGATCAGCTCGGCGTGGTAGCAAAAGCGCAAGCGCTTTTGCATACGCCTTCGTCGCTTTTTGATCTCAAACAAAATGTTTGGATCAAAAATCTCCTCGGCGTGGGCCTAGATGGACTCGAACCATCGACCTCCACATTATCAGTGTGGCGCTCTAACCAACTGAGCTATAGGCCCAAACTCTTACACAACTGACGCATGAGCGCCAACCAGCTGCATCAGCATGTTGCACCTGCGCCAGAAGCACTCCCTTAGGTTAATTCACTCACTAGCAATTTTTCAAATCCAATGCCGCACAAATCCAATGCCGTAGTTCGCTGTAGCCTACCACTCTGCAAGCTGAGCACGTTTATCTCCACACTTGTGCCATTTTTCCGCGCCATGCCATTTTTCATGCGGCAGCTCACTCGTCGGTTAACAGCTCACTCGTCGGTCACGGTGATGTGCACACCACCCACAAGCATCGCAATCACATTGAAAATCAACGCCATCACCGTACCCAGCGCCGTCATCAATACAATTTCCACCACTGCTACGACGACGGAGAATGGAATAATACGGCCAAACTGCAAGAATTGTCCGAGTTTCAAAAGCTGCTCATTATTGAGCGTCACCAGCAAATCGTTGATCCCACTCCACACATGCATGGCATCAAAAAGCAGCCACAACACAACGGACGCCACCACGATCATAATGCCAAGCGCCACTGAAACGAGAAAGGAAACTTTCAAAGCGCTCCACGGGTCAACACGTGAAATGGTCATTTTCACGCGCCGAATTCCCATCGAACGCTTCGCGCTTGCTACTGGTTTCTTTTCTTGAGAAGCCATAGATGTTCTCCAGTCCTTTCAGCAGACGCCACCGCGAGCATCTGCGAGGTGCAGTCAATCTGAGACTACATCTTTTTTGCCGCTAGCTGCACTATTCTTCAGATGCAGTTTCACTATCTGCACCATCACGGCCGCCCTCTTGGCGATCGTGGCCACTCTGTGCAGTTTCTTCCGAAGTGCCCTCCGCTATCTCATCAGCACTTCCAACTTCTGCAGGGGCATCACTATCGTTAAGTTCACCATCTGCATCCACCGCAGCATTTTCTGCCACGCCATCTTCTTCACTATCGTCTGCAGCTTCGGTTTCCAAGTTCAGCGCAATAGAGATTACTCGATCTGAACTATCAGGGCGGGCAAAGGTGACGCCTTGAGTATTGCGACCCGTGAGATTCACCTCATCCACGCTCGAACGCACCACTTTACCGCTCTCCATAATCACCAGAATTTCATCCCCTGGCTGCGTGATAAGCGCTCCTACCAACTCCCCTCGAGCTGCTACGAGATTGGCCACCTTGATGCCAAAACCGCCGCGGCCTTGCACGCGGTACTGATCTTCGCTTGTGCGCTTAGCAAAGCCGCCATCCGTGACGACGAACACTTCCGTGCCTGGACGCACCACGTCCATCGTGAGCAGCGAATCCCCCTCACGGAATTTCATACCAGTGACGCCGCTAGTGTTGCGTCCCATAGGCCGTAGCGCCTCGTCTGTCGCTGTAAACCGCACGCTCATACCCTGGCGGGAAACTAGAATGAGATCGTCACCCTCATTGGCCAAACGCGCAGATACTACTTGGTCTAGTTCGCCTTGTTCGTTTTCTTTCAGATTAATAGCGATTAATCCTGCTGCACGAGCCGAATCGTAATCAGCGAGGCGCGTCTTCTTCACATAGCCAAATTTCGTGGCCAACACCAGATATTCTGCCTGTTCATAATCGCGCAATGAAATTGCCGAAGCAATGCGCTCATCAGGCTGGAAAGCCAGAAGATTTGCGATGTGTTGGCCTTTTGATTCACGTGAACCTTCGGGCAGTTCATATCCCTTCAGACGATATACCCGACCTTGATTAGTGAAGAACAGATGCCAATCGTGAGTGGACCCCACCCCGAAGTGCTCCACTACGTCGTCACCGCGCAACGTAGCGCCTTTAATGCCCTTGCCGCCGCGATGTTGTGCCCGATATTCGCTCACTTTTGTGCGCTTGACGAAGCCGGAGTGGGTAATCGTCAGCACCACATCTTCTTCAGGGATGAGATCTTCCACCGTCATCTCGCCATTAAATGGCACAATCACCGTCCGCCGGTCATCGCCGTATTTATCGACGATCTCTTGCAATTCTTCGCTGATGATCTGCCGCTGACGTTCCGGCTTAGCCAGAATGTCTTTGTAATCTTCGCGCTGAGCTTCTTTTTCTTCTTTCTCCTGCAGAATCTTCAAACGCTCCAAAGCAGCTAACCGGCGAAGTTGCATGGCCAAAATATGATCTGCCTGAATCTCATTAATATCGAGCAAATCCATGAGACCCGTGCGAGCTTCAGTAGGAGTCTGCGAACGCCGAATGAGTGCAATCACGGCGTCGAGAGCGTCGAGAGCTCGCGTCAGCCCCTCCAGAATCATGAGCCGTTCTTCGATCTTCTTCAAGCGGAAAATCGTACGGCGCCGAATCACGTCTATCTGATGGTTCACCCAGTGATAAATAAACCCGTCCAGGCTGAGAGTGCGCGGCACCCCATCCACCAATGCGAGCATATTAGCTGGGAAATTATTTTGCAGCTGCGTGTGCTTGTAGAGGTTATTGAGCACAACTTTCGCCACGGCGTCACGCTTGAGCACAATCACGATACGCTGACCTGCACGCCCTGAGCTTTCGTCGCGAATGTCTGCAATCCCTGGCAAACGGCCATCTTTAATGCCCTCCACCATTTTTTCGAGCAGCCGATCTGGATTCACTTGGTACGGAAGATCCGTGACGACGATGCTCTGGCGCCCGTTCACCTCTTCGATATCCACCACGGCGCGTTGTGTGATTGAACCGTGGCCGGTACGGTACATCTGCTCGATACCTTTGCGGCCTAAAATCGTTGCACCCGTAGGAAAATCTGGCCCTTTAATGCGCTGCATGAGAGCGGTGAGTAGCTCGTCACGAGAAGCCTCAGGATGCTGGAGATACCACTGTACGCCGTCATTCACTTCACGTAAATTGTGTGGCGGAATGCGGGTGGCCATCCCCACCGCGATACCTTCCGAGCCGTTAATCAGCAAATTCGGAATGCGCGATGTAAGCACCGTCGGTTCTTGCACGCTGCCATCGAAGTTCGGCTCGAAATCCACCGTTTCTTCAGCGATGTCTCGCACCATTTCCATCGCTAGCGGAGCCATACGAGCCTCAGTGTAACGAGGAGCAGCTGCACCGAGATCGCCAGCTGTGCCGAAATTTCCCTGTCCAGCTACGAGTGGATAGCGCATATTCCACGGCTGCACGAGGCGTACCATCGTATCGTAAATAGCAGCGTCACCATGAGGATGGTATTGCCCCATCACTTCGCCCACGATCTTCACCGATTTAGAAAAACTTGCATCAGGCCGGAATCCGCCGTTCCACATTGCGTAAATGACGCGCCGGTGTACTGGCTTCATACCATCGCGCACATCAGGTAGAGCACGACCTACAATCACGCTCATGGCGTAGTCGAGGTAGCTGGTCTCCATCTCACGTTGCAGATCAACTTCTTTGATCGCCCCATGCTTGTAGGTGCTCTCTTCAACTTCTTGCAGATCGTCGTTCTCGCTCACGGTTCTCGCTTTGCTGTACTCGTTGGTTTAGATGACTAAATAGATGATGGATGACGGCGGCGCTCTAGATGTCGAGGAATCTCACGTCGTGTGCGTTACGCTGGATGAAAGCGCGCCGAGAGCCCACATCTTCACCCATGAGTAGCGAGAACGTCTCATCCGTTTCCGCAGCTTCACCGATATTTACTTGTTTGAGGGTGCGGGTATCGGGATCCATCGTGGTCTCCCACAGTTCCTCAGCATTCATTTCGCCCAAACCTTTGTAGCGTTGAATGCCTTGCCCCTCCGCTTTGGGGAGCGTTTTACCTGCTTCCAAACCTGCTGCGAGCACGTCGTCTCGCTCTTTATCGGAAAAGACGTAATCGTGCGGAGCATTCGTCCACTTGATGCGATATAGCGGCGGCATAGCAATATAAATGTGTCCATTTTCGATGAGTGGCCGCATATATCGATAGACCAGGGTGAGTAGCAGAGTGGCGATGTGCTGGCCGTCCACATCAGCATCAGCCATAAACACAATTTTGTGGTAGCGAAGTTTCGCCAAATCGAAATCGTCTCCCACACCGGTGCCAAACGCCGTGATCAGTCCTTGAATAGTGTCTGAGCCCAGTGCCCGATCCAGACGAGCTTTTTCCACGTTCAAAATTTTCCCACGGATCGGCATAATCGCTTGATGCTTAGGGTCGCGTCCATTCACGGCTGAGCCGCCAGCGGAATCGCCCTCAACGATGAAGATTTCGCACTCTTCGGGTTTGCGGGATGTACAGTCTTTTAACTTCCCAGGCATGGACGCCGATTCCAGCACACTCTTGCGGCGTGTGGCTTCACGGGCTTTACGAGCGGCTTGACGGGCAGAGAAAGCCTGCGTGGCTTTGCGGATAATGTCTTTGCCTTCGCTTGGATGCATATCGAGCCAATCGGTGAGATAGGCATACGTCTGCTGCTGAACGAACGTTTTGACTTCGGTATTGCCCAGCTTGGTTTTGGTCTGCCCTTCAAACTGAGGCTCGGCGATTTTCACTGAAATAACGGCGGTGAGCCCTTCACGAATATCTTCACCGGAGAGATTAGGATCTTTTTCCTTTAAGAGACCTTTATCGCGCGCATATTTATTCACCACGGATGTGAGCGCCGTGCGGAATCCTTCCTCATGCGTGCCGCCCTCAGTAGTGTTGATGGTATTGGCGAACGTGTGCAACGATTCGCTGTAGGCGCTCGTCCACTGCATAGCAATTTCAACGTCGATCTTTTTCTCAGTATCTTCTGCTTCAAAATAGATCGGATCAGGATGAATCTTCTCAACTTTCTTGGTGTTCACCAGGAAATTCACATAATCAAGCAGCCCGCCGTCATACTTATAGCTCACTTCGGAGTGGCCAGCACGCGGATTATCTGCTTCTCCTAGCGCATCTCCAGTGACTTCATCCCCCTCAGCTACAGCTGACGCTCGCTCATCCACCAACGTGATGCGCAAACCTTTATTGAGAAAACTCATCTGATGGAAACGCTTACGCAGCGTCTCAAAATCGAATTCCGTCGTCTCAAAAATTTCTGGATTTGGCCAGAACGTCTGAGTCGTGCCAGTCTCTTCCGTCGGCTCCCCTTTTTCAAGTGGAGCGAGAGGCACTCCGTTTTCGTAGGAAATTCTCCACACGTAGCCATCTCTGCGCACTTCGGTATCCATCCGAGTAGAGAGCGCATTGACCACAGAAATGCCTACGCCGTGCAAGCCGCCAGAAACGGCATACGAGCCATTGCCGAATTTTCCTCCGGCATGCAGCACCGTCATCACTACCTGCACGGCACTCACGCCCTCAGTGGGATGGATATCGACGGGAATGCCTCGCCCATTATCCTGTACCCGCACTCCCCCATCTTCTTGCAACGTCACGCTGATGTGATCGCAATAGCCAGCAAGAGCTTCATCCACGGAGTTATCTACCACTTCATACACGAGGTGATGCAGCCCGCGCTCTCCGGTGGAGCCAATGTACATGCCAGGGCGTTTGCGCACTGCTTCAAGCCCCTCAAGCACAGTGATATCGCCGGCGTCGTAATGATTATTTGGTTCAGGAATGTGATTTGCGCTTGTTTCGCTCACGCCACTGTTCTCCTTTGCGCGATATCTACACCGTCATACTAAAGCACCACTCTGGGCAGCTAAACTGTGCTATACATCTCATTTCTGCGCACATTAGCCGCTGACGAGTTTACTCTGCGCTTTGGTAGGGGACTACCTAAGCGCTATCTCAAGCTATTATAGCTTGTTTCACGGCTCTTTTAGACACCGACAGCCTGATTGCCAGACGTCCCACTCACAACTCATCTGCCATGTAGCTCTGCGCCCTGATATGGCACAGACGAATCTAAGCGTGCACTGACGCTGAGCCAAAAGGCTGAACTAAAACCCAAAACAAGAACTGTCAAGCAGTACAGCAGACAGATGCCCAATTCTAGGGCTAATCATAGGTATCGCGTGGCCCGCGCCCTGGTACCGAGTATTTCCCATGCTTCCAGGATCGCAACTGTGGACCTTTGATAATGATCTCTTTCACAACGCCCTCACCAAGCACCTGTGCCAAACGCTGATCGAGGGCGGCACTGAGTGCTCTCAATTGGGTCTCCCATGCCACCGAATGAGCCCGAATCGTCAAAACCCCGCGATCACTAAATTCTTCCACATGTGAATGTTGAGCGATATGAGGGCCAGCCACATCTGACCAACGATTCGCCATTGCTGCCACATCCAAAGACACACGCCACCCTTGCTCTTTGAGCGTGGCAGCTATCATATCCCCGATTGGATGCGGATCACGCCACGATGGACGGGAACCAGAACCAACCTCTTGTCCTGGCACTGGCACGAAAACATCCGCACCGAGGTGACCCGTAGCTGCCTGCATATCCGCCAGCGCCATGCGTGTTTCTTTACGCCGCCGCACCCACCCATGCTGCTCTGCCATCACCCGCGCCCGCTGCAACATTTGCAGTGGAAGTAGATCGCCAAATTTCTCGGCTGCTTCAGCTCGTGCCCGCTGTACACTAGCGCTGCCGTTATTCATGGTGTTCGCCACCATCTGCAGACACATCTGCCTCTCGATTTGCCTCTATTTTTGACACCGTTCCAGCTTGCACACGATATCGCGTGGCATGTAGGCGCTCGGGTAAATCATCGCCCACAGCCGCCGTAATAAAAACTTGCTGTGCTTCGTTAATGAGATCTGCCAGCCGGTTTCGGCGATGCACATCAAGCTCTGCAAAAACGTCGTCCAAAATCAGAATGGGATCATCGCCCTCATCCCATATTCCCCATGCCCCTGAGCGTAAAAGCTGCCAACAGGCGAGTTTTAATGCCAACGCATAACTCCAGCTCTCACCATGTGAGGCATACCCTTTTGCCGGCAGCGACCCCAGCCCTAAACGGAGATCATCACGATGTGGACCGACGAGATTGACTCCGAGTTCTATCTCTCGATCCCGCTTATCTTTAAGAAGCTGGAGCAACGTCGCTTCCACCGCCGAGCTATCACTCATCCACTGCTCGCGCTCAGCAATTTTTTCTTGAGCGAAATGGCTGGCATCACTGTATTCACTGCCGTCACCACGATGGATGCCATCACTATTATTGCCAGCTAATTGCGACACATGACTCGCGCCGTTAGGCTCACTGATGGACGCTTCCACAGACATTTCAGCAGCAGGTGGAGATCCGTGATCAGCCAGTTCATTCAGGCCTGGAAGTTGCCAAGAGTTAGCGTGATTCACATTCGCGTCGTAATCAATGCGTGCCTGGGCTCGTTCCTGTCCAGAGACGTCACGATAATACTGCGCCACTGGCTCTCGCAGCTGCGAGATAATTTCTGACCGTACGTGAATAATGCGGGCACCGAGATGTGCGAGTTGCTGATCCCAGACATCTAGCGATGCATCGTCAAAATACCCTCCACGACGACGTACTTTTCCAGCATTTTTGAGAAGCGCCGCGCGCTGTTTCAACACTTTCTCATAGTCAGCTTTCACAGCTCGCATTCGAGGAAATTTTTGCACCATCAAATCGTCGAGAAAACGCCGACGCACACTTGGATCTGCAGAAACAAGCGCCAGATCTTCTGGAGCAAAGACCACCGTGCGCACCATACCGACGATTTCTGCTGGCCGCACAGCTCCTCGATTGAGCCGAGCCCGATTAGCTTTACCGGCCATAATTTCTAATTCCAGCACACTTGAATGCGAGGCATTGTGGATGCGCGCCCGTACGACAGCCGCCGAAGCACCCTGGCGCACAAGCGCAGTATCTGCCGCTACTCGATGAGAACTGAAAGTGGAAAGATATTCCACTGCCTCTACAAGGTTTGTCTTTCCCTGCCCATTTGCTCCCACAAACGCAATCACACCAGGATCAAAGTGCACAACGGCGTCACGATATGAGCGAAAGTCGTTGAGTGAAAAATCAGAAATATACACCTTTACGAGACACCTTTAGAGCTGACAGCGAGAAATATCAGCGAGATCCATACGTGCGAATAGGCATGAGCAACAGGCGAAAACTCTCATCGACGACGCCCTTTTCATCTTGCCCAGTAAACACGGCAGGTTTGTTTTCCTGTGTGTACGCTAGACGCACTGACTTCGCATTGAGCACCGCTAATCCCTCTTGTAAAAAGACCGGATTAAAGGCCATCGTAATGTCTTTTCCATCTACCGTCGCTGCCAATGCTTCTGACGCCTGAGCCGTGTCACCTTGGCCAGCATCGAGTACCAGCTCATCTTGCGAAAAAGCCAGCCGGACGGCGGAGTTCTTTTCCACTACCAGCCGCGCACGTTTAATAGCTTCAGAAAGTTCACCGCGATCCATCACGGCGAAACCCGCCACTTCTTCTGGAAAGAGTGAGAGTACTTGCGGATAGTCACCATCAATGAGCTGCACAGTGTTCTGTTTGCCCGCAGCTGCAAACCCAATCAGAGTTGGCAGCTGAGCGTCATTGAGCGAAATATCGACTGGCCCAGCTGAGCCAAGCGCTTTAGCAATATCGAGCAATCGAGCGGCACGCACGAGAATCCGCACGGAAATATCAGGATCTTCCGGTTTCCACGCGATCTCTTTAACGGCAAGTCGATATCGATCTGTGGCCATTAACATTATTGAGTCACCGTGAATTTCAATGCAGACCGACACCAGCATGGGCAGTGTATCGTCATTAGATGCCGCGATAGTCACCTGCTGTACCGCTTCTTGCCACAGTGAACCATCGACGCTGCCCACAACGGGTGGCATATCATGCAGTTCGGCATAGTCGTCCATCGTCATCACTTTCATGGAAAAGTGCGCCGAACCGCATTCAATATCAACTTTGTTGCCGTCGGTGGAAAACTCGATTGGTTGGGCAGGCAATGCGCGGCAAATATCAGCTAACAATTTACCATTGACGAGAATCTCTCCCGCTTCAATGACGTCCGCGTCAATGTCCACATGCGACGTAATATCTGAATCGCGAGAACTGAGCGAAATATGCCCATCAGCATCAGCTACAATTTTCATTCCTGCAAGGACTGGTACAGCTGGACGGTGTGGAATCGTGCGGGCTACCCATCCTACCGCGTCAGTAAAGAGATCTTTTTCAACCTGAAGCCTCATCGTTCCTACTTTCTTTGTATCTGTTTCTAGTCTACGCGAGAAAGGTGTGCTTCTCACGATTCATCGGTGAGAAAAATACAAACGTGGTGGGCATCGGTGGCCGTCAATCAATATTAAGTTCTATAGGTAGTAGTTGTAGTAGGGGATGTGAGATATGTGGATAAATAGGTTTTCCCTTGGCACAGCAGAGAACTACAAGGTCGTGATTTTGTGGATAAACCCTGTGGATAAATGAATAACTTTGTGAATGAGGCATTTTGAAGTGCTATTTGTCCGCAAAATTTTGATTATTGTCCACAGGATAGTGGCATCTTATTCGCTTTGCCGAGCATGTTCAGTGGCAGAGTGTTTAATTCTCGTCGTCAGCTCTGTCACCTGGTTGTAAATGCTCTGATTGGCTGCCATCTTGTTTTCTACGTTTCGCACGGCGTTAATGACGGTGGTGTGATCGCGGCGGTGAAAAATTTCGGCAATTTTTGGCAGCGAGAGATCCGTCATCTCTCGGCAGAGATACATTGCGATATGCCTGGGCATGGTGACGGAACGACTGCGCGTAGGAGCGGTGAGGCTCTCCATGCTGATGTCATAATAGGCGGCTGTCTGCGCCATGATAATGCTTGCAGTGATTTTTACGGAGGCCGGATCGGCGATCATATCTTTCAGCACGAGCTGTGCCATGTCGAGAGAGACAGGCTGGCGGGCAAGATCCGCATACGCCGTCACGCGCCGCAGCGCCCCCTCCATTTCACGCACGTTCGACGTCATGTGAGTGGCGATATACTCCACCACCTCTCGCGGCACGGCCATATTCTCTGCAGCAGCTTTTTTATCCAAAATAGCGATACGAGTCTCTAGATTTGGCAGGTCAATGCTCGCCGTAATTCCTGATGCGAACCGTGAAATCATGCGATCTTCAAAACCAGTGAGCAATTTTGGGGCGACGTCAGACGTGATTACGATCTGTTTATTCGCATTTGAAAGGGCATTAAATGTGTGGAAAAACTCATCCAGTGTCTGATCTTTATTGGAGATGAATTGGATATCGTCAATGAGAAGTACATCCACATTGCGGAATTGATCTTTGAACGTGTGTACTTGCTGATCGCGCAGCGCGTTGATAAACCAGTTGGTAAATTCTTCACTGGAAATATACAGCACCTTTTTATTGGGAAAAAGAGTCAGTGTGTAATTGCCAATGGCGTGTAGTAGATGCGTTTTCCCCATTCCGGAATCTGAATAGAGAAATAGTGGGTTGTAAGTACTTCCTGGTGATTCGGCTACGGCAAGAGCCGTCGCGTGGGCGAAGCGATTTGATTCGCCAATGACGAATGAATCGAATGTGTAGCGCGGATTGAGGCGAGCCTGGGCTTGTAGCTGTGTGATCGAGATGCGGTGCACATCATGGTTTTTGCGATGATTATCGTCAAATTGATCGCTGTACGTCTGCTCATATGCAGGAATGTCGATGTGTTCAGGAAGTGAGAGTGGCTCGCTCGGATACGGATCAGCGGAATAGTAGGGTGCGTCATCAGCTGAAAGCTCGTGGCGTGACGACGTTGCAGGCGTCGCGGTAGGAGTCATCGGTGACGTCGGCGTCACGGTCTCTTGAGATATCGGCCCCCATGTAGGTGCCGTCAGTGTAGGAGCAGCTGGGGTGGGTTGTTCTGCCAAAGCTGAATCCACTGATATTTTGAGGTGGAGTGTCCGACCGAGGATTTTGCTCAACTGCTCAGTCATCACAGCACTGACGTGTTCAGTGATCCAATCTTTGACGAAATCTGAGCCAACCCCGATGACGAAAATATCGTCAACGGCAACGAGAGGTTGTGCCATACGCACAAATGCCATCTGTGAATCAGATAGTCGCCCCTCTTCTTTTAATAGTTCGGCAGCTGCTTGCCATGCATCGCGTGCGGCAAATGAATCACCCATACTGCCCCTCTGTGGATAACGTGTGAAATTTTTGTTGATGAATTTGCTTTTTGCCCGTCAGACTGGCGCTATTGCTCCATCATAAAACAAAAAAAGGTGCAAAGAAACTGAGTTATCCACAGCTTTGTTCACAGATGTGGATATTACATTGTTGTAATTACATCGTGCGAACGGTGATACAGTGCTGAAGAAAGTAAAGACTATGAAAAATTCACAGCTGTGGAGAGTGCCAACTATTTATTTCTTGTCAATTTCTCGTTGTGAATTTTTGTGAGACTTCAATCACCACTGCGGCATAATTATTGACCTTTTAGCACGATGGCACATAAAGTCGATAGGTCATATGTGGATATCCGCTCTGTATCTGGCGTCTGTCGGATGCAGGTGTCAACAATCCGGAGAGTTAATCATGTCTACGAAGCGTACGTTCCAACCGAACAACCGTCGTCGTCACAAGGTGCATGGGTTTCGGCATCGTATGAGCACACGTGCTGGTCGTGCTGTGCTCGCCGCCCGCCGCCGTAAGGGGCGCGCAAAACTCACCGTCTGACGTATGCTCCCGACGTATTATCGAATGCGTGCCAGTAGCGATTTTGCTACTGCTATCAAGCGTGGAAAACGTCGAAAAACTCAAACGGTGGCTGTACATGCGTTGTATGTGTCGCAGCCTACGCAAGCCGACCTCTCGAATTCTACGAAGGTCGGCTTCGTTGTGAGTAAAAAAGTGGGTAATTCGGTAGTTCGCCACCGCGTAACTCGTCAATTGCGACATATCGTCCGTGCAGTGATTCCGTTCAGTCGGCCTGCACTTGTGGTAGTGCGCGCACAGCCACGCGCCGCAACGGCGTCATTTCATCGCATACAAGAAGACGTGCTGACGGCGTTCGCTGATCTTGGCCTGATAGCTACTGTAGCTGCTGATATTGATCATCGACGTGGCGGGTCTACTGACGCTCCTACTACTGCCACCCCTACAGCGACTGCGATTTTAGATCATCATGCCAGAGGTGCTGACGGCGTCACAGCGCTGCACGATACCACTTCCACTCACGGTGCTGCATCAGCTCGCTGCTAAAAGGCGCTCGTATGGGAATTGTCTCAAAAGTGATGTGCATGGCAATACGCTGGTATCAGCGTAGTATTTCCGCAGGTCGTGGGCGTGTATGTAAATATCAGCCAACGTGTTCGGCCTACTGTCTGAAGGCAATTGAGGTTCACGGCGTATTCAAAGGTACAATTCTAGCTAGTTGGCGCATTCTCAGATGCAATCCGTGGAGTAAAGGTGGGGTGGATTGGGTTCCTCCCAAAGGTGAATGGCCGAAGCGGCCTTTGAACTACGAAGAGCTCCTTGAGTATCGTCGGCTACACGATCATGAGAGTCAAGAAACTGAGTGAGATCACAGTGATCATGGCGGCTCAGCGAAAAAATTGACAGTGACTGGCGGAAGCGTGAGAGCGAGAGAAGAACAGTGGATACTATCCTCTTCCCTTTAATGTGGGTGATCGGTTGGATCATCGTTGGTGTGCACAAGGTGCTTACGTTCCTTGGTATGGCTCCTGGCCCTGGAGTGGCGTGGGTACTGGCCATTGTGGGTATGACGGTGATTGTACGTGCCTTGATGATTCCACTTTTCAATAAGCAGATTCGTTCCCAGCGTGCAATGCAACGTTTAACGCCCGAGATTCAAAAGATTCAAAAGAAATATAAGGGCAAGAAAGATCAAATTTCACAGCAGCGCCAGCAAGAAGAATTAATGGCACTGTATAAGAGCCACGGAAGCTCTCCTTTTGCGTCGTGTTTGCCGATGCTCATTCAGATGCCGATTTTCTTTGCCTTGTATCGAGTGCTGTGGAACATTGGCCCGCTCTCCGAGGGCACATATACCCGTTCTCTTGGCGGTATTGATAAGGCGCGGGCAGCAGAGTTGGCTGGCTCTACGGTGTTTGGCGCTCCCCTCACCAGCTCTATCGGCTCTGCTGCAAAATATGGCGATTCTAGTACGCGCGTGATTATCGTGGCCGTCGTGCTGATTGCGCTAATGATTATTACGCTGTTTATCACGCAAAAACAGGTGATGACGAAGAACATGCCGGTCAGCGCGGACCCCAATAATCCGGCAGAGAAAATGACGAAGTACATGCTCTATGGCATGCCGCTAATTTATATCTTCACTGGATATGCTTTCCAAGTGGGCGTGCTGGTCTATTGGCTGGCGAGCAATATTTGGAATATGGGGCAGCAGACGTGGTTGATTACGACGAATCCTTCTCCAGGTTCGCCTGCATATAAAGCTCGGCAAGAGAAGTTGCGTGCCAAGCGGATTGCTAAAGGTCTGCCACCGGAAGAAGATGAGGGCGAGAGTGATACTCCAGCCCATACCGGCCAGCGGGTACAGCCGATGAGCGCCAAGCGGCAGAAGAAGAAGGGGAAGAATTACGATCCGCTGGCACATGGCGCTTCTGATCTTTCCTATAAAGCGTCTGAGCAAGCGCCCAATGATGGGGATACTCACGGCACCACAGAGTCAGAAGTGGCCGACGAGGAAGAAAAAGAGCCAGTAGGAAAAGATGGACTCACCGACGCACAACGTGCTCAGAAGCGCTATGAACGTCGGCTTGCAGAGCGCCAGCGATCACGTGAAAAAGCTCAGAAGCGCGCCCAACGGCAACAGCAGAATAAAAAACAGCGGAATTTCTAATATCAGTGAAAATTTCCTCCTGAGATAGTGGAGTAAGGAGCACATATGAGTGTGGAAGAACTCGATGAACGCGATAGCATGAGCGAAGCTGATCTCCAGCAAAAGCTTGAAGAGGAAGGCGATCTCGCTGCAGATTATCTGGAGGATTTACTGGATATTGCTCAGCTTGATGGGGATATCGAAATTTCTGTGGAAGCTGATCGCGCTGCAGTAGCTATCGTTATGGATGACGGTTCAGATCGGCGCTTGAAGCGTCTGATCGGGCGACACGGAGAGACGCTGGATGCTCTGCAAGAACTCACCCGTTTAGCTGTGCAGTGCAAAACGAACGAACGTTCCCGTTTGATGCTCGATATTTTGGGGTATCGTGACGGGCGACGGAAGGCAATCCAGGCTATTGCTCGCGAAGCTGTGGCACAAGTGAAAGAGACGGGCGAGGATTACTCACTGAAACCCATGAATCCCTTTGAGCGCAAAGTGGTGCATGATGTTGTCGCTGAAGCTGGCCTCTATTCGGATTCATCTGGCGTCGGTCCAAATCGGCACGTCGTCGTCATGCTGCCGCTTGATGAGGACGATCGCGATCTCGATGACAGTGAGAGTGCAGACGATTCTGACTATATCGATGAGGGCAGTGCTCCAGATTTTGAGGATAGTGACGCCGAATTCGACAGTGCAGATGAGGACTGAGAGTGGCAATAGCTGATGCTTCACTAGAGGCTCCGCCAGCGGGTGGAGCCTCTCACTTCGGAGATGTGGCATGGAGGCAACTTGAGAACTTTGCCCACATGCTCATAGCTGAGGGAGATGTCCGTGGGCTGATTGGTCCGCGTGAGCTAGAGCGTCTGTGGAGTCGGCACATTCTCAACTGCACAGCCGTTGTATCTGATTTGCCGGAAAAGTGCACTATTGCAGATATTGGTTCGGGAGCGGGTTTTCCAGGTGTCGTTGTGGCGGTTTTGCGTCCGCAGGCGCAGGTTACTCTCATAGAGACGATGGAACGCCGTGTAGATTGGCTATATGAAGTCGTGCGTGAGCTTGATCTGCATAATGTGCAGATTGTACACAAGCGTGCTGAGGAACTCATTGGCACGTCGCGCTATGATTTCGTGACGGCGCGGGCAGTGGCTCCATTGAAAAAACTTGTGTTGTGGGCTCTCCCTCTGGTGAAAAGCGGTGGTGAACTTCTGGCACTGAAAGGTGCGCGGGCAGAAGAAGAGATTGCAGCTGCGCGTACTCAACTGCGAAAAGTTAAAGCTGCGCGTACTTTTATTACAGACGTGAATGTATGGGGTACCCATGAACCAACTCGTATCGTCCATATAATTGCTTCATAGTGCTGTGCTGTGTGAATGTTTCACGTGAAACATTCACGCCTGATCGCGCTCTGATGTTTCGGCGCTATCAGCATCACAGTCTGTTTATCGCAGCCTCACAAAGTTTGTGTGGATATGCAGATACATCAACGTGCATACGAAATATGATGTGCATACAAGTGTGAGCTGTGGGTGAGAATGTGATGAGTGAGATGAGCACAATATCTGAGGTAGTATGTCCGGAGCAGTGAGAAGCAGAATGGAGTAAATGCTAGATTGTGCGTAGCGCTATCGCCAATCTCCGCAATTTCCAATCAGGGTATAACCCGCAGTAATGATAAAATCGGTAAAAATGTGTGAGGGTTAATTCCATGACAAGTCTGAAAGATCGCATTCAAGCTGAATTTGGTGCTGGAGCAGCACAGTCGTCTCAATCGCCGGCAACAGCATCTCAGGCATCACCACACGATTTATCACTGCCAACGAATCTCGATATGGATAATGCGATAGCGGATAGCTCGGATAATGTCAGCTCTGGATATGCCGTAGACACAACTGATGATCCTGACGATTCCTCTATGTTTGCGCAACTGATGAACAATATGGCACGGCGAGAGGATTTTTTTGCGCAGCCATTACCCCATCCCACTACTCCACGGGTGATGGCCGTTTCCAATCAAAAAGGTGGCGTCGGTAAAACGACGACGGCTGTGAATATAGCAGCAGCTTTAGCTGCTGGCGGTTTGCGCGTACTCGTCATTGACGCCGATCCGCAGGGAAACGCCTCGACGGCACTTGGGGGAAAACCGCTATCAGGTGAGCCGTCTATGTATCATGTCCTCACTGGAGCAATGGGTTTGGCAGATATTGTTGCTCCAGTGCCCGATGTGGACAATCTTTGGGTGGCGCCAGCAACGATGGATCTTTCGCTAGCGGAAATTGAATTAGTGAACTCAGATCGGCGGGAATATCGACTGCGTGATGCACTTCGCCAGTATCTCACTCGCTCTCCAGAACGCGCAGATGAGAATGCGATCTACTTTGATTATGTGTTCATTGATTCTCCTCCCTCGCTGGGAATGCTGACGATGAACGCACTAGTTGCCGCGCACGAAGTGATGATTCCAATACAGGCTGAGTACTATGCATTGGAGGGACTTACCCAATTAATGAGCACAATAGCTACAATTCGTGAGTCGTATAACGAGCAGCTGCAAATATCGACGATTATTTTGACGATGTTTGACAAGCGAACCAACCTCGCCAATGATGTGGCAGCTGATGTGCACAGTTATTTCCCACACGAGCTGTTGGAAACTCGAATTCCGCGCAATGTGCGCATCTCTGAAGCACCTAGCTTTGGACAGACAGTTATATCCTATGATTCGCGCTCAGCCGGTGCGGCCGCATATTTTTCGGCTGCAAAAGAACTGGCGCTGCGCGCCGTCTGAGTGGCTGAGACACTGCCCGTAGCTGAGATGTTGCCCATCCAAGCTCCTTACCCAAGCAGGTAAGATCTTTGACGGCACTCATTGTGACTCACTACTTTTTGACAGCTACTTTGATATCTTCTGTGAAATTCTCCCTGGACGATTTTCGATACGCGCACTTCTGAGGTTCGGGATGATTGCTCTGCGATCACCTATTCGCTGTAGTTGAGCATTCCAGTATATATGCGCGTATTGCATTTGTAATGATTATGAAGTGACACGAAAGAGCAATGTTTCACGTGAAACATCAGCAGCAAAAGATGAAGTGGCAAAAAAATAAAAGATTGAAAAACGCTAGAATTGTGATGCTCATAAAATAATTGGTGATGATACACAGCGGCACGTGAAGGAGATGCAATGGCAGAAAAAAGGCGTGGGCTTGGCCGCGGAATCGGTGCACTTATTCCGCGAGACCAAGAAGAAAAAAATGAACGTCCCATCGACGTTTTCTTCTCATCTCCACAACGCCATAAAAAGGAAGATGCAACGACGGCAGCGGTGCGGGCTATGACGGAAGCAGATGCAGCTGAAACGATAGTCGCCGGTGGAGATAGTGATTCTCAGAGCAAAAAGCAGCGCGAGGAACAGGCTAAAAGAGAAGACAGTAAAAAAGAACAGGATAAAAAAGCAACTAAGAATCCACGTGAACGGCAAGCACACACAGCAGACAATGCGGCAGATGATGCACCGCTCGTGCCAGTGCCCGGAGCGACATTTGGTGAGCTAGCAATTACTAGTATCATTCCAAATACTAAACAGCCGCGGCAAGTATTTGATGAAGATGAGCTGCAGGAGCTGGCGGATTCCATAAAAGAAGTAGGGGTATTGCAGCCGATCGTCGTGCGTCCGTTGACTACTCCTCATCCAGAGAATCCAGAAGCTCGCTATGAACTCATTATGGGTGAGCGTCGGTGGAGAGCGACAAGGCTTGCTGGTGTAGAAAAAATTCCAGCAATTGTACGTCACACCGAAGATTCAGATCTGCTCCGAGATGCACTCTTGGAAAACTTGCACCGTGCACAGTTGAATCCCCTGGAAGAAGCGGCGGCGTATCAACAACTACTCGATGATTTTCACATTACTCATGAAGAGCTATCAAAAAAGATTGCCCGTTCACGGCCGCAGATATCAAACACATTGAGACTACTCAAACTTCCACCACTTGTGCAGCGACGAGTGGCAGCTGGGGTACTCTCTGCAGGGCATGCGAGAGCGTTATTGAGTTTAGAAGATCCAGCACAAATGGAACAGCTAGCACAGCGAATCGTGGCAGAGGGGCTGTCGGTGCGAGCTGTTGAAGAAATCGTGTCGATGGGGGCTTCAACGCAACGGCGCCGCGCACATGCGCCGCGCACATCGCAGTATCAAGAAGAACTGGCAATTGTGGCGCAGCAGCTAGAAGATCAGCTCAATACTCGTGTGAAAATTCATATGGGGGCACACAAAGGCAGACTGAGTGTAGAGTTTGCCGGTATTGATGATCTGAATCGTATTCTCGATGAAATTGGTGCCCAGGGCGTCGAGCTTTCTGACTAGCTGACTTTTCAATTGCCAAAATAAAGGCACCAAACCTCTAGACTCATGCGCATAGGTATATGCATAAGAGTACATATGCGTAGATTTATGCACAGTGGCGGATTTTCACAGAATAGTAACTGAAAATCTCAGCAACTTACAGTCTTTACAGTCTGTGAAAATCCGCCACTGCGAGCCTGCACTAGCGAGCACGTAATACTGCCGTGTGGCAATCACATTGGCACTTACTCGTGCGTGTTAGTTTGCGTGAGAATGACGCGCAGAATATCAAGATAGAAATCTTCTGTCGATTCGTTTCGGTCGTGCGCAGCTGCAGCAGCTCCCTGGGGGAAAAGTGACGTCTCTGCCATTCCAGGAGTGGTGTTCACGTCAATAAACCATGCTGTACCATGATCGTCAAGAATGACGTCGGTACGCGAATAATGACGTAGCCCTAGTGCGGTGTGCACACTGACGGCTAAGCTCGTGATGGCTTCATGTTCAACTTCGCTCGTGTGTGCAGGCGCAAAATACTCTACACGGCCAGGATTGTAGCGAGCGTCATAATCATAGGGGCCACTCGCCACCACTTCCACCGGCGGCATTGCTGCTGGGCCATCGCCTAAATCAACGACGCCAATGCCGAATTCCCGACCTTTTATGTACTGCTGAATAAGTGCAACTTGATCGTAGGCGAAGCAATCCACCATCGCCGCTGGTAAATCTGCTCGTTCATGCACAACCGTCAGCCCTAGAGATGAACCACCACGAGCAGGTTTTATGACTACTGGAAAACCGTAGCGTTGCTCGACGAGATCGAGAATCGGCGTCACGCCCACCTCACGGAAAAGTGGCTGCGGCAGTGCCATAGACGAGGGAACGTTGATACCTGCGCGGGTGAGGACGGCTGCAGCCACTGATTTATCCGAGGCAAGTCTACAAGCAGCAGCTTCAGAGCCAACAAATGGGTAGCCAGCAAGGTTCAAAAGATCCTGCAGAGAGCCATCTTCGCCGGTAGCTCCATGTACCAACGGCCATACAATATCGGGTTCGAGCGCTGCTAAGCGCTGCAAGACCTGTGAATCAAGATCCAGTACTTTCACCTGCACACCGCGGTCACGCAATGCTCCTGCCACGCGACTCCCAGAGCGCAGCGACACATCACGTTCATGAGTCAATCCGCCAGCAATAATCGCAACAGTTAATGGTCGATCCATCTGATTTCTTTCTCTCACGCTTGGTTGCTTCCAGGAATTTCCACCCCGTCGTCATGGTGACGCTCGTGAATTCCAAACATATTGACGAGCTCCATCTCCTGATCGATGACGCCGGCGAGTCGCCGCACACCCTCGTGGATGTTTTCCGGCGTGGGGTAGCAGAAACTGAGCCGCATATGATCGCCGCCCTGGCCATCGGCGTAAAAGGCAGTCCCACTCACATACGCCACTAAATTCTTTGTGGCACGAGGAAGCATAGCCTTAGCATCAAGCCCTTCCGGAAGTTTCACCCAGGTGTAAAAACCGCCCTCAGGTATGTTCCACTGGCACATCGGTAAATATGTATCGAGTGCCTCCAGCATGGCATCACGGCGTTCACGGTACAGAGCACGATACTCTTTGATTTGCCCCATCCAATCGTAGGTGCGCAGGTATTCAGCAATAGAAATCTGGCCTACTTTCGTAGGGGAAAGCACTTCATTTTCGTTGGCCAGTATGAGGCGCTGCGTGACGGCGTGCGGCGCTAACGCCCAGCCCACGCGATATCCAGGAGCAAACGTTTTCGAGAACGAACCGAGATAGACGACGCCATCAGGATTGTATGTCTGCAGAGCCGGCATCACCTGATCGTTGAAGCCAAGCATACCGTAAGGGTTATCTTCCAAAATGAGCACGTGGAAACGCCGGCAAATATCCACGATGCGCGGCCGACGTTCGACGCTCATCGTCGCCCCTGCCGGATTGTGGAAATTTGGCACCGTGTAAAGGAATTTGACCTCTTTGCCTTCCTTTTGGAGCTTTGTCAAAGTTTCTTCTAGCGCCTCAGGAATGAGCCCATCAGCATCAAGTGGCACATGGACGACATTCGCTTGGTAGGCGCGGAATACCCCTAACGCGCCTACATATGAGGGAGCCTCAGCGACGATGACGTCACCAGGGTTAATAAACACTTCCGTCATGATGTCGAGCGCAGCCTGAGAGCCCGTCGTCACCGTGATGTCGTCTGGATACGCGCGGATTCCCTCGGCACGCATCACCTCGACGATCATTTCGCGCAGTTCTTCTTCACCCTGGCCGCCGCCGTACTGCAACACGTAATCGCCGCGCTCTCGAATGAGGCGAGCGCTCATATCCGCGAGAAAATCCAGCGGTAAGCCTTGAATAAAGGGCATGCCACCAGCCAGTGATACTACCTCTGGACGATTTGCCACAGCGAAAAGTGAACGAGTCTCCGATTGTCGCATCCCCAAGGAACGATCAGCGTAGCGATCAAACCAAGGGTCAAGGCGAGTGCCATCCGCGTGTAGTTGTGAATTCTTCTGCATGAGGAATCCTTTCAGAATTGTTCACGTGTCTACCGAACGTGTCTACCGACAACGATAGGCGCCAAGGGAATCGAAACACAAAATAGAGCATGCGCACCTGCACGTGCAGGTAGCTCTCATGGGCGACGTCCACAACTGTTCAGGGCACAAGTCAGGCCGCTTAGATTACTTACGCCGCTCAGGGCACACGTAGTACGTTTGCGGGACTTTCAAAATTTTCACAGTTGCGGTTCATAGACGCGGCGAACCTTTGTAAAGGTACGGCACGGTGGTGGGGTGGCGGCGCTAGGTGAACCCAGCACCGCCTACCGAGAAGCACAGTACCGAGAAAGCACAGCGTGCCTGGCACTGCGCAGCGTCGATGACCAGAGCGAATGTCGATTGCTAGGAGGCTGATCGTCAGAGAGAAGCAAGATACATCTGTGCATCGAGAGCAGCAGCGCATCCCTGGCCAGCCGCCGTCACAGCCTGGCGATAACGGTGATCAACCACATCTCCAGCGGCGAAAACTCCTGGCACATTCGTGAGGGTGGAAGGTGAATTGACTTTGATGTATCCGCCCTCGTCGAGTTCTACAGCTCCCCCTAGCACCTCTGTACGGGGGGCATGGCCGATAGCCACGAACATACCGTTGATAGGAAGATCTGAAAGCTCACCGGTCACGGTATTTTTGAGCGTAAGCGAAGAAACCGCGCTATCGCCATTCACCGCTTCCACAGTGGAGTTCCAGTGGATCACAATATTAGGAGTAGCTTTCAGGCGATCGACTAAGACTTGAGCAGCGCGCATCTGATCACGGCGGTGAATGAGATGCACTGTGTGGCCAAAACGAGAGAGGAAAAGCGCTTCAGTGGCTGCACTATCGCCGCCGCCAATCACAGCAATTTGGCGATCTTTGAAGAAGAAACCATCGCAGGTGGCACAGTAGCTCACGCCTTTGCCAGCAAGTGCAGATTCGCCCTCAATGCCGAGTTTCTTATAGGCGGAACCAAGTGCCAAAATCACAGCCTTGGCTTTATAGGTGCCGCTATCAGTGACGATGGTTTTCACATCGCCGTCAAGATCAAACTCAAGAGCATCTTCATATTCCACATCGGCGCCAAATTTTTCGGCCTGGCTCTGCATTTTGTCCATCAGCTCTGGGCCAAGCACTGGTTCGGGCCAGCCAGGGAAATTCTCCACCTCAGTGGTGGTCATCAAGGCGCCACCAGCATCGAGGCCACCGGCAATCACCAGCGGTTTGAGCCCTGCTCGGGCAGTGTAGATTGCCGCCGTCCAGCCTGCAGGGCCAGAACCGACAATAATAATATTGCGAACGTCATCCATCGCTGTCCTCCATGGTTAGTGCTACATAGCATGATAGTGGTTGAACGTGTGTATGGTCTCGACTATTTCATCGAGTATTTCACCGCGGTTCCATTTATTCTGCGGATATTCCGCCTATTTCACTGAGATTTCACTCACTCTCAGAAGATTCTTTCCCGATTGATCGGCAGGAACTTCCGTGACCCAAATCAACGCGTAATCCGCATGGACTTTCTGCGCCGCGGTGAGAGTAGTGGATTTTCCTATCGCAGTCTGGGCAATCACGTCCGAGCCAGTGGGATGCGCTTGATCATATGAGCGCCACTGGATATGTCCACCTTCGCCCGTGGTAGTGAGGGTGATAGAGCTGAGGTCAGTTGCTTCTTTGAACTTAATGAGCAGGCCAAATTGATCGGTATCGGAGAGCTGCGGATTCGTGAAGAACCACGATTGAAACGCCGTATTGGGATTTCCATCAGCCGCTTGTGGAGCGTCGGTGAAAAGCCGAGGAGCGCTCGCGTTGTCTTTGATATTGGGATCGGCAGACACGAAAGCAACCGATTCGATCTGTGGCGGTGTGACAGCCACAGCAGGAGTGGGCGTCTGCGTACTGCCGCCAGTAGCGTCGGGAGTTTTTTGGCTCTGGCCGCTGCTATCCGCATCGGGCGTCATAACCTGCACAGGATCAAGCGGAGAAAAGAGCTTCATCATTCCCAGTACCAGCGCGATTAACGCCCCGATAGCAAAGAGTCCTATGACGGCTGTAGAAACGCGGATATGCGAAGAGCCGGTAGAGACCACCGCTTCTGAGGGGAGTTCTCTAAAAGGAATGGCAGCTGTGCGCTCATGGGATGCTTCCACTTCTTCTATTCCGACGAAATCGGCAGGGATGGAAAGAGCATCGGTGCCCTCTGGCTCGCTGCTGCCTGATGTGGTGCTGTCTAGATCAGCCGTGACGTCGTTGACGTGCGTAGCGTCACGAGCAGCAGTGGCGGCAACTGTGGAACTAGTGGTGAGCGGGGGCTGATCTGAGTGCGTTTCATCAGCTGACGTGCCGTCATCGCGCGGAGCAGTCGAACCTGAGGAATGGGAATCGGAAGCGGTACCTGAAATGGCATCCGATTGCGAATCTGCCGAGTCGCGGTCTGCTGAATCAGGGCGGACGGTATAGTTGGGAGCGGCTGTGAGGGCAGATTCGTTGGCGCTGGTGAGCGAATCGAATGGGCTCGGCCACTGTGGGGTGAGATGATCGCCCTCTTCGAGATCATAGTTTTCACCGCTGCCAGCTAGGCTATTATCCTCAACGTCTGGGTCTACGGCATCTGGGGATGGGGCGTCGGAATGCACGCTGGCACGTTCATCCACTGCAGCGGATTCGTCAGATTCACTGGTGCCAGGAGTGCCATCTGCGGCAGATTTGTAAAGTTCGGCATCAGACTCTAGCTCAGACGACTCTGGCTCGGAGGGCTGAGCATCGGCATCGGGGTGCACATCCGGCAGGAGCGTGATATCAATATCTCCCCACGGCACTATTCGGCGCAAGAGATCCGCGGGAGAGCACGGGCCTTGCCCTATCATCTCCGACTGAAAAACGTCGTGCACGCGGTCAGGCAAATCTGCGCGCGCGGCTATGCTCTGGATGAGAGCCTGATGGGCGTTCGGATCATCGGGAAAATCCTGGCCACTGAGCAATGCTGCATAAAAGACGAGCAGGCCACGAGTCTCCGAGCGGTCGAGTTCGGTGCTGAGTCCATCGGTGGGTGCGCCTGCCAAGCCTGCCATAGTGGCGATACCGTCGAGCATGAGTTCACCGGCATCAGAGATAAAAACGTGGGAAGCCTTGAGCTGCAAATGCCTCAAACCTTGATGGCGAGCATGGTTAATCACGGACGTGATTTCTCCAATGATCGCAGTAGTTTGCTTGACAGGTAGCGGATTACCATCCATATGGTGATCGAGGCGAGTGCCGATCGGAAACTCAGTGAAAAAAACGCTATCGGCATCATCGTCAACGACAGCTAGCACAGCGCAGGTGTGTGGGTCGTCAAAGAGTCCTGCTTTTCGTGCAGCGTCAATGGCGAGGGCTCGGTGCGGATGATCGTGAGGGATGACGACGGCGCGCAGCTCCCGCGACAGCACGGTGTCAATAGCTCGCCAGGCGCTCACATTGTATGGCTCATAGGAATCGGAAAAAGGCGCGACAAGCTCAAAACGATCGGCGATACGCCGCCCTACTGCTGGCGTCTCAGTATTCACCAATACCCCCTAGAGTCGATGGGTAACCGCTTGCCTACAGTTTCTAAGTGTATCGACACAATCATAAACCGGCGAGTTACTCAGTTGGCTTATAACGGGCAGCAGCTAAGCCCTCCGTGAATGTCGCATCCGATACTGGTTGAGAACGTCTGCCCTTGCGTGCGGCGTTGATAATGCCAATCACAAAAATGACGAGCACGCATCCGCCGATGATGGCAGTGCCGGTACTCTCCCAACTGGCGTGGAGTCTGATATTCATCGGTTCCGACCTGGCGAATACTTGGCCATCGGTATACGTGAGCTGCGCCGTCACCGTCATTAATCCAGAGCCACGCGCCTGCACCGGAATCTGGATAGTGCTGGTGTTGTCTGGTTTCAGTGACGTAGCGGCGTGAGTAGCCTCGGAGAGTCGCATATCAGGAATGTCGAGAGTGGACATAACGGATAGCGGAACAGTGAGATTACTGTGCACACGTATGGGAATGTGAGTTTGCTCAGCAATGAGATTCACGTGTGCTGAACTCTCAATCTGCACGTGTTGTGCCAGAAAAGCTGAGATATTAAGAGTGACGGCGTACTGCGATCTCGCGGCGGGGTCACTTCTCCAACTGGTCGAGAGAAGCTGATATGCACTGGTGGCAATTCCTCCAGCGAAGTCAATGTGAGATGGAAGAGCGTGAGTGAGAGCTTCAGCGTCGCGGAGAAAAGACGTCAGGTGCTGTATGTCAGATGAGGTCAGTTCACCTGAATTTGTCGTGCGTCCTGCCGCAGCAGTCCATTCACTCGGTTCGCTGCGGGTGGGGAGCTGAGATAGGGACTGTGGAGCGAGCCACGGAACGGATAGGAGCGACGCAATGCGTTTGGCGCGTTCATTTGTTTCTTCGCTCTGTGAAGTATCCGTGCAGGAAACGCTGGTGAGTGCCACGAGTGAGCGTTCATGGGAAGGGGCTTGCCGATAGAAGATGGCTGAACTGGCCACGGCCACCGCATCTGAATTGAGCACGGAGAGGTGAATTTTTTCGTCGCTGTTTGGGTCGGGCAGAGTCCCTGAAAGCACCGAGCTCACCGTGGGGTTCGCAATGATCGCCGGATAGGATGTGTCTGCGTTGTGGATTATTCCGCGGGCATCTGGGAAGTAGAAACTCTGATCCCATTCGAGCTCATCGGCGGAGACGATAGGGGTGCCGAAGTGATAGGTGCGGGCAAAAGCCAAGGTATCTGCATCAGCGCTGCCGGTGAGGGGCAAAAAATCAGCTGCCGCGTGTACGGCAGTGGAATGATCAGTATCTGTGGCTGACGTTGCTGCCGACTGCTGAGCCAGAGCGGAGAGTGACTGCCCCACGTCGGCGGCGTTGGCGTGGGCGAGGGCGGCGAGATCGGCGTCATAAGGAGTCAGTGAGTATGCGGTAGCACGCGCGAATTCTGGCGGCGTCACGGAGGGGGGTGTATCCGTTCCAGATGCCTCGTCAGTAGCTGGTGCTGGAGTGGAAACAGTTCCAGCGTCAGCGGTGGCTGCAGTCTGCGAAGTAGCCGGTGTGGCAGTCAAAGGGTCAGAGCTCAAAGCTCTAGCGATGCTTGCGGTTCCCAAGGAGTCCCAGAAGAAATTGACGCCGGTGAAATCCCACGTTTGCCATGCTGGCTGTGAGGGAAGAGCGAGAGTGGAAGTGTCGAGACTGGCGCCGGAACTGCTGTGACGCTGGTCGAGTGGCAGCAGCGCTTCAAGTGGCCCAGGAGTACTAGATAGCTGATTCGTCGATGGCGTGCAGACCACGGCCACGGCGGCCGGAAACCGCGTGAGCTGAGTGTTTGTACTGGCAGCGACGAGTACTGTTCGGGCGGACGTGCTCCGTTCGGCATCATTGACGTTGGCCGTCACCTGAACTTCCACTCCTCGAGCCCCCCAGTTTTCAGCAGAGGTATACCATTGGCGATCATCGCTCTTCAGCGAGAGCGTGAGAGTGGCATGTGCGCCTGGAGCTACGGCGAGCGGCAGAGACTGCTGGAGTGTAGCTTTCTCAGGGATGGACGTCTGTATGACTCCGGAGAACCACGCGAAGAGCTCGGAGTCATTGGCAAAAAAATCTTGTGAACTCGCCAACGTGGCAGCTGTGATAGTGGCGGTCGTAGTGGAACTGTTGGCAATATCGACGCTTACCGTGAGTGAATCTTTCTCAGAGAGCACGGTGGAGCTCAGAGCTGTGATGGTGGCAGTTAGCGGCTCAGTAGTGCCGGTGCTATCAGTAGTGTCGGTGGCACGAGGAAGGGACGTTTCGGCGAGAGGAGAAGCTGGAGCAGACGTCTTGGCGACAGCTAAATTCGCATTGAGGAAAGAATCTGCGAGGAGTATCAGAGCTGTCATGAGTACGCCCAGTGTGCAGTATGCTCGGCGGCGAGTGTGCACGATCACGCTCCTCTCAACAAATCGTGTGCCATGTTTACAATTTTGCGCTCATTTGGGTAGGCAAGGCGTGATGCCACGGTGGCAAGCGGCACCCATTCGGCTTTTTCTGCTTCATGATCTGGATCGCCCTCCACTCCGATTGTGCCGGAGAGTGCCTCTAATAGATAGTGGTGCACAACCTTATGAATGCGGTGATGGTGGCCGGAAAACCAGTAGTCGATAGTGGTGAGATGCTTGAGTGCCCGCCCAAAAATGCCTGTCTCTTCGCTCACCTCTCGCACTGCTGCCTGGACGGGAGTCTCGTCACCCTCTAAATGTCCCTTTGGCAGACACCACTCAAGGCGTCCAGCGCGATTTCTGCGAGCAATCACCGCCACATACGCTTCGCCGTCACGCACGGCGACAATCACACCGCCAGCCGATGTCTCGTTCGTCACGGGCAGTACTCGATCAAAGTGATCAGAGGCTTCCCACATATGTATCTGAGATATCTCTCTAGGAGGGTGCGGCTTCGGCTCCCTTTTCTTTCGTTCTCCCATTTTTCTATCACGCCACTTAACGCTCGCGGGGCAACGTGTCTAAATACGCGAAATGTGACACCCTAAGAGGGTGACATTCTTCGAACCAGATTCAGTTGTTCCACAAGCAGACTCCACCGCTGATGTCAATCAGCGTGCCCGCGTGCTCGCTCATGGGCATCAAGCTATGAGTGAGCTTCCGCAAGCCATTCTTCACCTAGGATCTATTTTCGCACGTAATGGATCAGAATTGGCACTCGTAGGCGGGCCAGTTCGAGATGCTTTCCTCGATCGGCCGATTCACGATTTCGATTTCACCACCTCAGCGCTACCAGACGAGACGATTCGGCTGCTCAATACCTGGGCAGATGCCGTGTGGGATGTGGGAAAGAAGTTCGGCACAATCGGCGCTGTGAAAGATGGACTCAAAGTGGAGGTGACCACGTATCGCAGCGAAAAATATGATCCCACATCCCGCAAGCCAGAGGTGCACTATGGCGACTCTCTGGAGGGGGATCTCACTCGTCGCGATTTTACGGTGAATGCTATGGCGGTGCGACTCCCATCGCTGGAACTCGTCGATCCGTGCAGGGGGCTAGACGACCTTATTGCTGGAGTGCTGCGCACGCCAGCTGCGGCCACGCAATCATTTAGTGATGACCCCTTGCGCATTATGCGAGCCGCGCGTTTTGCGGCGCAATTGAGCTTCGACGTCACGGAAGAAGTGCTGACAGCAATGGAGGATCTCGCCGAGCGGCTGACGATTGTCTCTGCTGAACGGGTGCAAGCTGAACTTGTGCAGCTCATCACCGCTGCTCAGCCACGGCGTGGGATTGAGCTGCTGGTCTACACCGGTGTGGCTGATATCGTGCTGCCAGAAGTGGCGGCATTGCGCAATTTGGTGGACGAGCATGGGCGGCACAAAGACGTGTATGAGCACACGCTCACGGTGCTCGATCAGGCTATTGCTTTGGAAACGGGAGACGATGGGCCGGTGCCGCGCCCCGATTTTCTACTGCGCTTTGCCGCTCTTATGCATGACGTCGGCAAGCCGGCTACGCGCAAATTTGAACGCAATGGCACGGTGAGTTTCCACAATCACGATGTGGTGGGGGCGCGGCTCACAGCCAAGCGCATGAAAGCCTTGCGCTTTGACAAGCAGAGTGTGAAAGATGTCTCACGGCTGGTGGAGTTGCATCTGCGCTTTCATGGGTATGGCGAACAAGTGTGGACTGATTCGGCAGTGCGGCGCTACGTGACCGACGCCGGCGAGCTCTACGAGCGCTTGAATCGGCTCACTCGCGCCGATTCCACCACCCAAAATAAGCGCAAGGCGCGATGGCTGCAGGCTGCGATGGACGATCTTGAGCAGCGGGTAACAGTCTTGAAAGAGAAAGAGGAAGTGGATGCCATTCGTCCCGAGATTGACGGGCGAGAAATTATGGATATTTTGCATCTTCGCCCTGGCCCAGAAGTGGGCAAAGCGCGGGCTTTTATGCTGAATCTACGTATAGAAGAAGGGGTTCTTGGCAAAGAAGAAGCGGAGCGTCGTTTGCGGCAGTGGTGGAGCGAACAGGGCTAGCGCCAGAGTGAACAGGGCGAGCACCAGGCTCACTGGCGAGCTGTAGCATGGAGCACGGAGTGCACATATGAGTAGACGAGGCGGATGAGACAGGAATAAACAGGAATAATAGGAGACGAAAGACGGGGATAATGGGAGACGAGAAAGGGGGTGCGGATGGAACCTGAATCGAAAACTGCTCCACACGGCATGCAGATCATGGTGGGCACTGCGCTCTTTGGGGCGATGCTCTTTGCTCTGCACTCGGTAGCCGACGTCTTTACGCCGCTCTTTTTAGCGCTCACACTAGTGCTTACGGTGCGGCCAATCACGCGCAAATTGAGAGCGCATCACGTGCCTGGCTGGCTGGCTGCCACCATTGCTTTCTTGGCGCTTGTGGTGCTCTTCGTTGGCGTCGTTTCGCTGCTGGTGTGGGCATTTACGCCAGTGCCGCAAACGCTCGTCAATTACAGTGCGAATTTTGAGCGCACCTTGGAAACGGCGTTGGAGTTTTTGCGCTCAAAAGGCGTGCGCACTGCTGATCTTTCCCTCTATCTCAACCAGCTCAACTTCAACTCTGTGATTTCATGGGCGTGGAATCTGCTCGACTCTTTGCGCTCAGTGGGGGGCTTGCTGGCCATCGTCATCGTGGCGCTGCTGTTTTTCACTGTGGATACCACCACGCTATTTTCTCGTTCGCATATCACTCGCCGCTCTCATTCCCACATTGCCCAAGCGCTTGAGGGCTTTGAAAAAAGGGTGCGCCACTATTGGATTATTTCCACGGTGTTCGGCCTAATCGTAGCTGTGATTGACGTTTTTGCACTCACGATTTTGGGTGTGCCTTTGCCGCTCACGTGGGGGATGTGGGCGTTCATTACCAACTACATCCCCAACCTCGGATTTGTGATTGGCGTGATTCCACCGATGATGATGGGTCTCGTGGATTCTGGATGGCAGACCCTCGTGTGGGTGATGGTGCTCTACTCAGTGATTAACGTCGTCATTCAAACGTTCATTCAGCCGAAGCTCACAGGCGATGTGGTCGGCCTTTCCCCCTCAGTGACTTTTGTATCGTTGGTACTGTGGACGTCGGTAGTCGGATGGCTTGGCTCACTGCTAGCCGTGCCGCTCACGCTCTTTTTCAAGGCGCTTCTGGTGGATTCCGATCCGCGCACTCAATGGCTCGACGTCTTTCTTATCTCTGAGGGAGATGCGCGCCGACGGGAAGAAGCAGGGCTCTATGACGCCGATCCGCCAGCAGAAGCTGCTGAAGTGGACTTCCATGCCAGAGGCACACTGCCGTCACTGAGTCTGCCACACCGGAAAAATCGTCAGCGTGGCACCGCCGTTTACAAACCGGATACCGCTGGAGATACCGCTGGTTCCAAACGGCGAGACGCGAGCCGACAACTGACGAAATGGAGCGCGCGCGTGCGCCGTTTCAATACGCGCTTCAATGCGGGACGCCTCACCACCCGCAGCGTACCACTGAAAGAAAGCGATGACGATGAAAGCTGATTCGGAAAAAAGCGTGACGGAAGCCGACTGGATTCCCTACACGGCTGAAGAGCCAGAATCGGAATCGGGGTTGGGGTCACAATCTGCCTATACTGAGCGAACTTCAACCCGCCGTGCAGCTCAGAATGCGGCGCGTGGGGCGCGGGCGAAAGCTGGGCGCACTCGGCGTTTCTCTATCGGCACAGTGCTGTGGTGGGGGCTGCTCGTCGTCCTGGCCGTCGTCGTGGGCACAGTCGTGGGTTCATACGTGATGGCGAAAGTCCCCGAACCAGCTTCGGTAGCTCTGCCACAAGCGAGCACAGCATATTTCGCTGATGGCACGACCCCCATTGGCACATTCACGGATCCTAAACGAAGCATCGTGCCAGCAGAGAAAATTGCTCCTAGTGTGCCCGCAGCTCTCATAGCGAGTGAAGATCCCCTTTTTGAGCAGCGTCCGGCAGCGGGGTTTGCCGATGTGGCCACCCGCTGGTGGGAGTCGCTCTGGGGAGGTGGTGGCGATAATGAGGAGTCGCTCACCGACAAATTTGTGCAAGCCACCAGGAACGACGCTGATCGCCCGCTACTGTCTGCGCTGCGCGACGTCCTCCTGCCGGTGAAGATTGACCACGCTCTCAGTAAAGATCAGATTGTGACGGCGTATCTCAACACCGCATATTTCGGCCGTGACGCATACGGTATTGAAGCCGCAGCTCAAGCCTATTTCGGCGTCAGCGCTGAGAAGCTCTCGCCAGCGCAAGCGGCTTTGCTGGTGGCAGTGATGCCTGCTCCGTCTGCCTGGGATCCCGCCGTCAATAAAGACGAAGCCCAGAAGCAGTTTGCCAAAGTGCTGCAGGCGATGGTGAGCAGTGGAGCGATCACCCAAGACGAGGCAGATCATACGCAGTTCCCCGAGGTCAAACCCCGATCATATCCCCACTTCTCGGGAACGAACGGGTATCTCTTGGCAATGGTGCGAGCTGAGCTCGTAGACGTCGCACGTATTTCTCCGGCGACGGTGGAACGTTCCGGCATGAGCGTGACGACGACGATTGAGCAAGCACAGCAGCAGGCTGCCGTCGATGCCGTACAGACTTCAGCGTCCAAGCGCCCAGAGGGCGTACAGGTGGGGCTGTTTTCTATCAATCCGCACGACGGCGCAGTGATTGCCGCGTATGGTGGCGCCGATTATTCAAAGAATTCTGCCGATGCGTCCTCGCGGGTGCGCGTGCCTGCAGGTATGCCTTTTGGTGCTTTTGCCGTGGCGGAAGCTATGGAGCAAGGCGTGGCCATGAATGAGCAATTTTATGGTTGGAACGGTGTGCGCACAGATGAGGGTGGGGCATACTCATTCTTCAATGTAAACGACAAGAGCTATGGGCTGGTGACTATTCAGCAGCTCACTAAGTTTGCTGTGAACTCAGCTTCAGTACACCTCAATGGCATGGTGGGTCCTGAGAATACGCAAAAGCGTGCCGTTGCGTTGGGTATCTCTGCCCAGGCCCCAGGTATCAACAGCAACCCTGGAAATGTGCTTGGAGATACCCAAGTGACGGCGAAAGAGATGGCACGAGCATACGCCGCTTTCGCTGCAGACGGCGTTCTACCCGTCGTCCACGCTATACGCGAGGTGAAAGATGCGCACGGCTCGACGATCTATACCGGAGATCTCACGGGGAAGCAGGTGCTGAAGCCAGAATCGGCACAGCTCGTCACCTATGCTCTGCATTCCACGTTCACTGGCCCCGAAAAGGCACCCCTTGATCTGCCAGGTATGGCGTTTACCAATGGGGCGGCATTCGATGCGAAATATCCGGCTGCTGGCCAGGCCAGTAGCGCCACCGATCGAAGCGGTGCGTGGTTTGTGGGATACACGAAAAACGTCGTCACTGCTGTCACTATGTTTGAGCTTGGTGACGACGGTACTCCGCGCGCACTGGAAGCTTTTGGCGGCGAAGATCCCGTGACGGGCAGCGGAGCTCCATTGCAGCTGTGGAGCGAGTTTATGACAGCGGCGAACAAGGGGACAAAAGCGGAACCATTCACCGACGTCACTGCTCTGCTCAAAGCGCAAAAACCGCATGGCGATCATGCTGAGTGATGCCAACCTCATATAGGTGAAATCCTAATTTTCCGCTACTATTGGTAGGTGTGTGCGCTCGCGGGCTCTCGCTTGCGAGTGCGGACATTGCATGACCCTCCTGTGGCGGAGAGACCGTCACCGTTGAGACCAGAGGAGGTGGGTACACACATGCGTGATTATGAAATGATGATCATCCTCGATCCAGAGGTAGATGAGCGCAATTTGCAGCCTATGCTCGATAAGCTGCTTTCAGTGGTGCCAAATCAAGGTGGCACACTCGTGAAAGTGGATGTGATGGGTCGGCGGGTGCTGGCTTATCCCATCAATAAGAAGAGCGAAGGCATCTACGTCGTGGTCTATATGAGTGCCACTTCGGATACTGCTCAGGAACTCGATCGCCAGCTCAACCTGAACGAATCGATTCTCCGTACAAAACTGCTGCGCTACGAAGCTCCTTCTGCAAAGAAAGACTGAGCGGAGGCAGATCATGGCAGGCGAACCGATTATAACGCTAGTGGGCAACCTCACTGCTGATCCTGATTTGCGTTACGTGAGCAGCGGGATTCCAGTGGCGAGCTTTACTGTGGCATCGACGCCGCGCACGCTCAACCGCACGACGAATGAGTGGGAAGATGGCGAAGCGATGTTTGTGCGCTGCACTGTGTGGCGTGAATACGCTGAAAACGTCACCGAATCGCTCACGAAAGGCATGCGGGTGGTCGTGACTGGCAAGCTGCAAGTGCGCTCCTATCAGCGTAACGACGGATCGCAAGGCACGTCGATTGAAATGACCGTGGACGAAGTGGGGCCTTCACTGCGCTATGCGACGGCGAAAGTGGAGCGGACGTCTGCTTCAGCTCGCTCGGGCTTTGGCCAGAGCGGCTACGGCCAAGGCAGCGGACAGGCTTCATATAACGCTCCTGCCGGTGGCAGTGCTGGCGATATGTGGGCTCAAGGGCCGCGCGGTGGCTCTTCTTTCGACGACAATCCGCCTTTCTAGATATTTTCTAGACACTAAATCTGCCGATCAATATGGCGAACTGTATGAGGCAGTTGGCCGTTAAATGTTTGTGGCTCTTCGGAGTGCACCCCATGAAAAGAGGATGAAATGGCTAAGCAACCAGTGCGTAAGCCACGGAAAAAGATCGCGCCAGTAAAGGCGATCAAAGTTGGACACATTGACTACAAAGACACAGCTACTCTGCGCCGCTTCATTTCTGATCGCGGTAAGATCCGTTCACGTCGCGTGACGGGTGTAGGCGTGCAAGAGCAGCGCCAGATCGCGCGAGCCGTAAAGAATGCCCGTGAGATGGCACTGCTGCCCTATACGAGCTCGAAGCACTGAGGAGGATAGCACATGAAGATTATTCTGACTCATGAAGTGAAAGGTCTCGGAGCTGCAGGCGATGTAGTGACGGTGAAAGACGGCTATGGGCGTAACTATCTTCTGCCGCGCGGCTATGCCACCCAGTGGACGAAAGGTGCGCAGAAGCAAATCGATCAGATTGCTCAGGCTCGCCGTAAGCGTGCTACTGACGATTTGGAAGCAGCTCGTGAGCTGCGCGATGCTCTGGAGAAGGCCGTTATTGTGGTGACAAAGAAAGCGGGTGAGAACGGACGTTTCTTCGGTTCGATTGCACCGGCTGACATTGCTAGCGCTGCTACTGAACTGCTGGGTAAGCCAGTGGATCGCCGCGCAATCACGATGGATTCGGCAGTGAAGAGCGTGGGCACGTACACCGGCTCAGTGAAATTGCATGACGATATCGTGGCCGCAATTAAAGTGCAGGCAAAAGCGGCCTGATTCTGGCTGCATACTTGCGGCGTCACAGCGGCGTCAATAGTGATTGTGCTGAATAGGTTCGGGCGCAGTGTCAAGGATAGGCACTGCGCCCGAATTGTATCTGTGAGTCTTGATACTCACCCGAGTGTCTGCCCCACCCGCGCACTCCGCTAAAACCAGAGCCATACATGCGCTGCTGGTACAGTGCCCCTCCTGTTGCACGCAACATTTTGCGTTTTATATTAGGTCTGCGACCGAGTGCTCCAAGCTCTGTGTCATTACATGATGTGTCAATTATCTTGATTGTAGTACAATCAATCTGGAAGTATATTAATTGTACATTCTGACATATCAACGATGATAGGACAGGGGCACGCACTATGGCTCACAAAGAACTAGATGAAGCTGAGCAAATAGCACTTCGCTATGAAAAAGCTCATCCGAAAGAATATAAAGAGTACGTTAAACGTCACTGGATTGTTTTTGCCGTAGCCTATTTCGGCTATGTGTGCGCTTATCTCGTGCGCAATAACTTCAAGCTTTCATCCGAACAAATCAGGATCGACAATGGTTGGTCTCTTATCCAGGTGGGCATGATTCTCACGGGATTTACTATCGCTTATGGCATCGGTAAATTTGTGATGGGCATGGTGGTAGACAATATCTCCCTGCGAAAATCGTTCGCGGGAGCGCTGGCTGGATCTGCCATTATTTGCATTGTCATGGGCTTTACCACGTCCGTGTGGTTTTTCTTTGTCTTGATGCTGCTGCTGGGCATGGTTCAAGGCGTACTTTCGCCTGGTTCGCAGTCGATGATCGCAAATTGGTTCCCCAATAAGACGCGCGGCGCTGGCATCGCCGTATGGAACACATCGCAAAACCTCGGTGGTGCCCTGTTGCCGATGATGTTGGGCGGCTTTGCCGGTGCAGGCTTGCCGATTCAGTACTCTTTCTGGGTGCCAGCTGCGATTGTGCTGCTACTCTCGTTCCTTTTCTGGAAGTTTGGCGGGGATCGCCCTGAGGAAGAAGGATTGCCTACGTTACGCGATATCTATGGGCATCACGGCGTGCCGATGGCTGATGAAGTTCCCGAGGGGAATTTCTGGCAAATTATGGTGAAATATGTGTTTACCAACCGTCTGCTGCTCACAATCGGTTTGATTAATGCAATTCTCTACTTCCTGCGTTTTGGCGTCGAAAACTGGATGCCTGCGTTTTTGGGCACTGAGCTGGGCTTCACGGAAGTGCAATACACCACGGCATTTGCGGTACTCGAATGGGTGGCTATTCCAGGCTGTTTCTTCTTCGCATGGGTGGCACTCAAACTTCCTAACCGCCAGTCACTTGTGGGTGGCATTGGTTTGATCGCTTTGGCTGGCCTCGTGGTGGTGTATCACCAAAACACGAATTACATTTTACTTCTCATCGTCTCCGGCATTATGGGAGCGTTGATTTACGGCCCACAGCTCATTATCAACATTCTTACCCTCAACTTCGTACCACTTGAAGCGGCAGGTACAGCGGTAGGTTTCGTCGGTCTGTTTGGCTATATCGTAGGCGAGCTAGCGGCAAACCTTATCATGCCGATTCTTGCGCAGTCTTTCTCGTGGACGGCATCATTCATCTTTATGGCAGCCACGGGCATCATAGCTGGTCTGCTGTATTTCTCGCTTGCGCGAGCAGAGCGGAAAGTGGTGGATGCATAGGGTATGTAAGCTGTGTTTGAGTGATAAAACTCTGAGATTTACCTGAGTGGGGTGCCTGTCTGAACTGTGAGGGCTTGGGCGGGCACCTCTTTTTCTGGAAATTAGTTTCGCTGTTACTTCACGTCGTCACTTTATTAGTGGCGTCACGCCGTCATGTTCATATCGGCTGAGTTTTAGGATGCGTGCGACTCGCTCTGCAAGACGTGTTCGTAGGAGCTAATGAGCAGATACTTGCGCAGGTGCGTGGACATTACGCCAAAATCACCGAACGCTTTTCGTAAGGGCGTAGCCAGCAGTAGAGGACTGCCGTCAGTAGAGCCGTGAGAGCGAGAATGAGATAGATAGAGTCCCAGCCGTAAGAGGCTGCAATTCTCGGAATTGCCAGATTCGCTAGTACCTCGCCCACTAGATAGCCCGAGAGTCCTACCGCTCCGACGGCAGCACCAACTATTCGAGCGGGGAGTAGATTCACCGTCAAGATATTGACGATCACCTGCGGAGCGTAAAACAAGCCGCCTAGTAGAGCGGCAGTGTAGAGCGTGAGAGCGGCGTCGTCAGAGTTGCGATAGAGCAACAATGCTCCCGCGAGTACTAGCATGGAGACGATACCCACGGTGCACATACTTGCCGGCCATTTCCAGGCGATAAACGCGAAAATGATCACCATAGGAATAGCCATCAACTCTAAAGTGGCAAATATATTCTGTGCTTGGATGAGCGATAGCCCTTTAGCTTCGGGAAGATAAAACATCATCCAGTTGATGACGCCGAAACGCACGAGGTAGAGAAGCGCATTGAGGAACAGCAGTGCGAGTAGCACGGGAGACGTAGTGAAAGCACTCCAGAGCAGCCGCCAGTAGGAGTCTTTGAGGTTTATATCGGTGTGTGGCAAGCCGGCATTGCCATACATTTCGGTGAGAGTGGGATGCCCCTCTTGCCACGGGCGCTCTTTTCCGGCGATGAAAAGCCAGATTGAAAATATCAGCGAAATGGATGCGGGAATCCAGAAAACAAGGCGCCATTCGTTGGAAAAATAATCGAGTACGAGCATCGCAAAAACAGCTAATGCGGCTGCTCCGAGATTTTGAGAAGTGTTCCACACGGTCACGGCTGCCCCACGCAGCGAATTGGGATACCAGGCGCTAAGCATGCCCAGAGCAGCCGGAGAGCCAGCTCCTTGAACGAGGCCAAGCAGCGCCATAGCTAGCGTGAGTGAGAAGAACGAGTGAAGAAAAGGAATGATAAAACATATCATCGAAGAGATAGCTACACAGCTGGCGAGCATCAGTCGCATAGATGTTCGATCCGCGAGCATTCCCATCAGCAGTTTGCCTGGCGCATAGGCGATAGTAAAAGCTGCGAGAATAAAGCCAATATGTATCGGAGAAATACCAAGCTCTTCAGCCATTGGATGTGAGGTGAGTTTGAGGTTGTTGCGCACGAGGTAGCAAAAAGCGTAGCCGAAATATGCTACGGCAAATAGCATGCGTCTGTCTGCGAGGTAGCGGGGTTTGCTGTGCCGTTCATGAGGCGTGAAACCATCGGAGTGAGCCACTTAATTCCCCCGCAGCCTAGTGAGAAGTATTGAAACAAGTATAATTGTATGTATACAAAAGAGATTGTATGGCGATCATAGGGGATAGGGTGACAGTATGAGTAAATTACATCGATTAGCTGATGAGCTTGCTGCACATCTACGTGATCGCATTATTACGGGAGATATCTCGGGGGGCACGAGCCTTGCAGAAGCAGGGCTTGCACAAGAATACGGAGTAGCCCGCCCAACGGCTCGTGCGGCCATCGAGATTCTCTTTTTCGATGGGCTGGTGCAGAAAAAACCACATATGCCAGCCGTGGTGTCAATTGTGTCGCCCGAGGATATTTCAGAGATTCTTGGCCTACTCGTTGCCTCCGAAAATTTGGCGTTAGAGCGCGTTTTACACTACGAACCAGATGTGCGTCCGCTGCGTAAACTTCGTGATGCTTCGACCTATTCGTTGCTCGACAAGCTCGTGGAGCTGGCCGAATCAGAACGGCTTCATTCGGTACATCGCCGCAGTACATATGAGCTGCTGCTAGCTCAGCTCCATCAGCCGGTGGCTTTTGTTGATGATGACGGCGCACGTCATGCGTTGGTGGAAGCGGTGATGACCGTTGATTATGCGGCCGCACGCTCGGCACTTGCTCAGGTGCAAAAAGTCCGAGACACATCGGTGAAGTCTGTGGTGGACGCCGTGAATGACTCTGCAGCTCTCACGGCGTGATGCCGTGAGGAGCGTGCGTGACGCTAGTGGCTGTCGATGCGCGGTGCGTGCAGCGTGACGTCACGATAGTGCCTCGATGTGACGGCGTGTTGTACTTGAACTATTAGTTTGATGTTGAACAAACGTTGGCGCTATCCACTTTTTAGTATCCACAAATGTGGATAAATCTGGGGATGAAATTACGCGGTTTTCTGGTGTTCATCCACAGCTGTGAATAAAAAGAATCGAATCTGTGGATAACGTCGTCACTATTCCACCTCTTTTACACAAGTACTCGGCGTGTTATCCACAAAATTCGTTAAAGAATCCACAGCCCTGTGGGATATGGATGCACAGTATTGGCGTCATGTGTGGTATATAAAGCTCAGTGCCGGCGAGCATGGCGATAGATGCGAGACGGAGAGTGGGATACTACTGGGAGCAGGTACTTACGACGCGCGCACGCCGCACAGATGTAGGCAGAGCAGACGAATAGTTGGCAGACGAACAGGAAACGCGAGGGAAGATGGCACAGGGCATGGCGGATACGGCTTTCGATCGGACACCGCCACAAAATATAGAGGCTGAAATTTCGGTGCTCGGCGGTATGCTCATCAATAAAGATGCTATTGCCGACGTGGTGGAAATTATTCACGAGGAAGATTTTTACCGCCCGCAGCACGCCCTCATTTTCCACACTATTGTGGAACTCTTTTCAAAGGGTGAGCCGGCAGACGCCATCACCGTGAGCGCGGAACTCTCACGGCAAGGGCGGTTGGAGCAAGTCGGTGGTTTGCCCTATCTGCACACCTTGGTCTCCTCGGTGCCGACGTCCGCCAATGCTGCCTACTATGCGAAGCTGGTGCTCGATCAGGCGAAGTTGCGAGCTCTCGTGGAGGCGGGCACGAAAATTGTGCAGCTGGGGTACAACACTGACGGCGGCGACGTCAATAGCCTGATGGAGACGGCACAAGAAGAGATGTTCTCGGTGGCTGAATCGCACATCAAGCACGACTATCAGCCCCTCCACACAGTGCTTGACGAAGTGCTGGCAGAGATAGAGAAAAATAACTCGCGCGATGGCCAACTCGCGGGACTCTCCACAGGTTTTGCAGAGTTAGATGAGATTCTCGGCGGCTTGCGCGCCGGCCAGATGATTATTGTGGCGGCGCGCCCAGGTATGGGTAAATCTACGTTAGCCATGGACTTTTGCCGGCACGTGGCTATTAAGCAGCGAATACCAGTGGCATTTTTCTCCCTCGAAATGAATCGCACAGAACTCGTCATGCGCGTGCTCGCCGCCGAATCGAACGTCTTCTTGACCAACCTTATCAAAGGCGGTCTGAAGCAAGATCAGTACCAGCGCATCGCCCAAACCGTTGATCGCATCGGAGATGCTCCACTGATCGTCGACGATTCTCCCAATTTGACGATGACGGAAATTCGAGCGAAAGCGCGCCGGCTGGCACAGCAAGAGGGAATACAGATGATCGTCATCGACTATTTGCAGTTGCTGACGTCGGGCGGACGGTCGGTTGAATCGCGTCAGCAGGAAGTCTCGGATTTTTCCCGTTCTATTAAGTTGCTCGCCAAGGAACTTAACATCCCCATCATAGCGATTGCTCAGCTCAACCGTAATCCAGAGGCACGCGCCGACAAAAAGCCACAGGTGGCAGACCTGCGCGAATCAGGATCGCTCGAACAGGATGCCGACGTGATTTTGCTCATCCACCGCAAAGATATGGATACAAACGGCCCCGATCAGCCGCCCTCGGAAATCATCATCGGCAAGCACCGCTCGGGTCCCACTGGTTCTGTGGAGCTAATGTTCCAAGGCAGCCGCGCTCGTTTTGCAAACTTCGGCGGCGAGCTTTAGCTGCCCACTTTAGCTGCTTAGCTGCCCACTTTAGTTGCACAGATAGCGCCGTGCACACTATGCGCAGTAGTCCCGATAGCTGCACTTACTTGCGAGTGTGCGATAGCTGCAATAGCCGCGATAGTCGCAGTTGCCGCGGTAGCCGCGATAGCCGTGCACATCTGAACAGTGCATAGCCGGCACGTATCAGGCAGTCGCGCTTGCGCGCGCCGTGCCCGCCTCAATCTCCGTCAGCAGCCGCTGGCAGTAAGTATCTTGAAATGCTAGGTTGTCGATCCACATTTTCTGTGCCACTTCGGTGGCGCAGTGGTAGCGTTGCATCTCCTTGAGCGTGCCGCGATAATTACGCAGCCAGGCTTTCTGCTCTTTGCTGGATAACTCTAAAAACGAGAAATGCTGCAGAGTATCAAAAATGCGATATGTGGAGTAGCGGTCGATATTGTCGCAGTCTCCGATTGTGCGCGCGAGCGTCGTCGGCTCGGCGTCAAACGTTAGATACGTCGTGCCGTGAGCATCCTTTTTTGTACCCTGCTTATCAGGGCGCATATTCCATAAGCCATCCGTGTGCATAGCAATTCCCTGAGCGACCTCGTGAGCTTCAGCCGCATCAATGCCCGCTTCCAGCAGCAATGGCTCGGCAATGAGCGCTCCGGCGCGGCCATGATCGACGGGTTTTTGCGCATCCCATTTCCCAATATCGTGCAGGAGACAGCCCAGTTCTAGCAGCTCTGCGTCGAGGCCAGCTCCCTGAGCGACGTCTATACCAATCGCGGCCACTCGCAAGCTGTGCTCAATGCGGTAACGCCGAATTCCCTCGGAGCGCTTCTTGATTGACATGAGGTGAGTGCGCATCTGGGCTTCCATGGCGGCGCGCAAGCTCAAAAAATCTGAATAGATGCCGTACGTTTTCACTGCTGCTCACCTTTGAGACGCGGTTCGCTCGTCAGCTCGGGGTGCAAGCCGAGTTTGCCAGCGTAGAACGCCCGCACGTCGTCCATGTCTCGCTTCATGTCTCCCGTGAGTACATGCTCAGTGGCATCCCACCCGTAGACTTTCTCGTTGGAATCAATAAAGCCATATATCACGGGGATGTGCGCGCCAAGAGCGATGTGGTAAAAGCCGGATTTCCAATATGGCCGCTGGGCGCGTGTTCCCTTTGGCGCAATTACTAGCAGAAAATCATCGTGGGTATCGACTTCGTGAATGATTTGTTCAACGACTCCATGGTGGCGCGAACGCTCGATGGAGATTCCACCCAGTGCGCGCACAATCGCGCCAAATATCGGCAAATCAGCGGCCTGATTTTTCACCATAAAATGCAGTGGCCGCCCAATATACCAAAACGCCATAATCATTAAAATGGCATCCATAATAGACGTGTGGGGTGCCCCTATGAGCACGGCTTTGCGCGGCAGCGGCGGAGTTTGCATCCGCATCGGATAGAGACGCCGGAAGATTCGAGCGATTAGCCTTTTCATAAAAGAGTTTCACTCCTTGCTCATTCTGTAGATCTGCTGCTGTGCTATGGCGCGGGATCGTCGGTGCGGATCCAGATAGCGCAGACCTATCATGTGTGCCGTGATAAGGCTACCGCACGTCGGCGTGTTCGCTCATACTCGATTCCGCATATGTCTGCTTCTTTCACATTCTCCTGCCTGAGAATGCCGATGAGAGAAACACTGGCAGTTTCAAGAAAATGGGCTTTTTGAGGAAAGCGGGAGGATTCTTCCGAGTGCGGAACATACTGATATAGGGTAGAGGCAGTAATAGCAGCGAGAAAGGCCACGTGAGCGAAGGGATGGATATGCACAGAAAACCGAGGCGGCTAAAAGCTCTCGCGCTCATGTGTGCATCGCTAAGCCTTGCACTCAGCGCTTGCACGGCGGCTTTAGAGCCACTGGAACCTGCGGCGCCAAAATCCACTCCGAGTGGGCAGCAATCTTCTGAGCAAGCGGCGAAAAAAGAGTTAAATCCGTATGCAGCTGGAGCTGTGAAGAGTTGGCATGTGGGGTTGCCGAGCGCACCGAGTTTTATTGCTTATGACGAGAAAAGCCGTACTTTTGTGGTGGCTGTTGATCAAGTTGGCGCAGTGCGTTCAGCGCAGATCAAGACGTTTGCCACTGCTGGCACAGATCAGGTGCTCGAACAGTGGAGCGTCGATCTTCCGCAGCTCAATAGGGTCACGGCACTCGCGGTAGCCGACAATACTATTTTCGTGAACGGCACGAATCGCTCTGGTACGGCGAATTTTATCTCTATCAATCTCACTTCGGGGTCAGTGCGCAACGATGGGGCTCGTTCTGCATCTCGTGACGGCGAAGAAGCGGGCGTTACCTCTGAAAACTCTGGAAACGGCGGAAGTGTGGTGCCGCACATAGTCGGCACATACGCGCAGGGAGTGGGAGTCATCAGCGCTACCCCCGTCGCGTTGGTCGCGGAGCTTCTCGATGGGCATGGTTCAGTGCACACAGTAGATCTGCCGCTCGACAACGAGAGTTTACAGGCTGGATCGTCAGATGAGCACGGTGGCCTATCCGCTGGCGCTGCAGCGTTTGCGAGGGTGAGCTTTGCCCGCAATCTTGCTAATACGCAGCTTCCAGCTTTGAAAAATGACGTCGTACAGACGCAGGTGCCGATGAGCATGGGCACGCAATTTGTGGGATTTCCACAACTCGGCGTGATGAATGGGGATGAGTGCTACGCCGTTGCAGATGGATTTGTTTGCATAGTTTTTGCTCTGAATACTGCGCATGATGAGCAGGCGCAAAAGTCTGGGCAGACCTCTAGGCAGGCGCCAGGGCAGAAATCGGCAGCTACTGCTCAGTCGGGTTCTGCGCAGTCTGAACAGCAGGCGCCCACAACGAATGATACGGTAGCCGCTGGCAATGAGGCTGCGGCTAACCCTGGAGGCGCGGCATCAGCAGATACCACTGCTGATAGCAGTGCCGACCTGATAGCTGTCGTGAGTGAATACAACGTGAATGGGCATCAAGTGCGGCAGAGCAATGCCCACGCAGACTCGATGGTAGCTAGCGTGATTCCGGTGGGCTTTAGCTCTGCCATAACGGCGCGGGAACTCGCTGACGCACTCGTGGCCGCTGATAAGACTGATCGTAAGGCTGGGGAAAAAGATACTTTTTCGCCCACCAGCCGCACAGAAGCCATGTTGTATGACGGCGTGTGGCTGAAGCGCGCACAGTGGCATGTGCCAGAGGGAGGGACGCTTGATGGAGCTCGCGCCGTAGCTGGGATGGCGCCGCTGTATCAGCTCTCTTCAGGGGCGATTGTCAATGCGGCGACGGGGACTGTGCTCACGAGTAAAAATGCGATTGGCTACCAGGGGATAGCCAGAGAAGCACAGATGCTCTTTGAGTTCGTCAATGGGGAGCTGGTCTATCTCGTACCTGTTGGACAAGCTGGGTGAGCCATCGCCAGATAGAGTCATCCGCTAGATACACTCCAGGTAGGCTCCGTCATCGGATATACATCACCCACGGAAATCGTCCACGCCCATATAGATACGGCGCAGATAGAGAAGCACAGGCTCGTATCGTGCGGTGACGTGCGAGAGACGACGATGATATTCCACGGGCAGTGCTGATATACCTCGTCAATCTCGCTCGGCGGTATACACTCTGGCTATGAGCGAAGCATGGCAGGGCGCTGACGAACGCGAATTTCCCTTTGAGTTTGAACGGAAATTTTACGTGGAACGACTCCCCTCTGAGGTACGAGAGCACGGATCGCAAAACGTGATTGTGCAGGCATACGTCTTTGCAGAGGCTGGCTATGCTGTGCGCGTGCGCATGGCCTTTCACGGCGTGAGCGCATCGCTGCCGCCATTTGAGGATGCTACCGATCACGTGGGCGCCTATGAGCGCAAAGTTTTGGCGCAGTTAATGGCTGCCGTGGAACAAGCGAGCCCAAACGATTCAGGAGATTCTGAAAGCGTTGGTGTGGATGCCACAATCGCAGTGAAGAGCCCACCCGTGAGCGGAGAACGCTATGAACTAGAAAATGAACTCGATCCAGATGTGGCCGTGCAGATTCTGCACCGCAGCGCGCATCTCGTGCTCAAGACCCGATACTCGCTGTGGTACGGTGAAGACGGCTGGGAATTTGATGTATTCGGCGGGCAAAATCACGGTCTGATTGTGGCGGAATGTGAGCGTATCAGTCCGGTAGTAGATCTGGTAGTGCCACCGTTCTGCGTCACCGAAGTCACTGGTGATCTACGTTTTACGAACGACTATCTCTCGAAAGAGCCATGGAGTCAGTGGGCGCATCAATTCCGCTCAGAGTTGGCCGCGCGCGGGCCATTTTTCCTCAAGCTCACGAGCTAGTGCCGATAGACGCGAGGCAGCAAAGCGGGCGGACAAACGCTCGTAAAGCTGTCCATACAAGCGATGCTGCACATGCGAGCGATAAACAGCGATAAATTATGAGCGAACGAAATAGATACAACTGGCAGAGGTGTATCACGGCGCTGTGGCGAGCGCTCCAGCGAAGCACGGCGTCAAAGGCAAATCTGGCATGAGCATGGCCTGCGCAGCGTGGTAAATATCGGGCTTACCAGACCATGTGATACCCGAGGGGTGATTTGTGCGATCCAGTTCGTGATACCACCGCCCTGGCGATTCAATCACGTATGTGCGTGCATAGTCAGCCAGATCTGCCCACATGGCTCTCATACGTTTTTCTTGATCCTTGATTGTGGCACTACTCATGCCAGCGCTAGCAACTCCTTGATTCCCCGCAGAGATATGGGCGGCGGATGTGGCAAAAAACGTGGCGAAAGCGGCGCTCGCAGCTAGCGCCTCGCAGACCGTCCAATGCATCCGTTCATGCACAATCGGATTGCCGGAGAAATCTGTGGTGTACACCATGCCAGGAGCTCCATCGTGTGCCCACCCATCGGCCATGGCCTGATTAAAAAGTTTGAGTGCGGTTGCTGGCAATTCGGCGAGAATGGGAGTGGTCATCGGAGGGCGCTGCTGCTCTGGAATAGCTTGCACGCTGGCCCAGTATTGCAGCATAAGCCGCGCCCACTCGATACCATGCCCAGGCGTGACGCCGAAAGGACGGAAAGGGTCAGTCGGGCGCTCGCGATTAAAATTGGGCAAAAATTCCCAGTGGGCATCGTAGTGCTCGCCGATGCGATATCCGAGCTGTGGGGCGTGGGTAAACACAAAGGCAATGATTGACGCAGCGTGGTTGAGCCACAGAGCATCGCCAGTAGCATCCCAAGCAGCGAGCAGTGCTTCGACGGTGTGCATATTGGCGTTGATGCCGCGGTAATTATCCGTCTCGGTAAAAGTGCGATTCCAGGCTTCGCGCACTAGGCCAGGGGTGGCCTCCCAAAAGTGTTGGGTGTGCGCGCTGGCAGCTGCGTCAAAGAGCTCGCGCGCGCGTTCGATGCCCGCCTGCAACCCTGAGCTGGCAGCGAGGAGGACGAATGCGTGAGCGTAGCCCTCTTTTCGTGAGCCAGCTTCGCCCATCGGCACACCCTCAGGGGTGAGAGTGGCAAAAAATCCTCCGGCTTCGACGTCATAAAAATATCTGAGCAGCGCATCGATACCGTGTTCAGCGTACGCGCGGGCAGTGACGTCGCCACGCACATAGGCCAGGCAGAAGATATGTGTCATTCGGCAGTTAATCCAGAGCTGTTCGCCGGCGGCAGGGTCGATAGAGCCATCTGCGAGTAGCGTGCCAAAGCCGACGGCGGCACGCGATTTTTTGCCAAATTCGACGAGTGCATCAAATTCAGATAAACGCCACTGCGGATCCATTTTTCTCCTTTTGCCATCGCGCTGCTCATGGCCGTCGCTGCTCATGGTGCTCTGCCCACAGACACGTGGGCTTTGCCACAGTCACACGCCTATTCTATGGGGGAGCAGGTGAGAGATGCTGTGCAAACGCCTGTGCAGTTTAAGTCAGAGGCGGGCGGCCATCCACGCACCTGGCCGCCCGCCTCTCGGGGAGGTGACAAACATTCTTATGGAGGCACTACGTCCATTCATGTCGTCACCGGTATTCACTTTGCACTCATACGTACAGCAAGGATTCTGACGAATCCTGAAAGGAGTCTCAGGGGAACGGCTCCTCTCTGGCTGATGTCTCTAGTATGTCGAAGTAAGCTGAAATAAGCGGTGGCCAATCCTGAAGTTTTCCTGAGAATTTTTATCGTTTATGAGAACGTAGGTTGCAGCCCGGATGGCAGCGAGGAGCACCACCTGATAGGCATCTCCTGGTGAGCGCCCCCTGATAAGCGCTATCCGATAGTTGCGCTGTGCTGATGTAAACGCTTGCCAACGGTATGCCAGACTCCCTCAACGGCCAGTGCTGCGAACAGACCAACTCCTAAGCCGGTGAGAGTGATCGGCATATTCGACGAATCGAGCATAAAGAGTTGCTGCGTAGCTGGAAGTAAGAAAATGAGTCCATAGCCGAGCACTGGCGTGAGGAATAGTGCGACTTTCCAGAGATTCCATGGCCGAGCTACGCAGGCGAGCACCCACACAGAGGGGATAATCAGGGCGAGGAGGGCAGCGGTCGATTGCTGGGTGTGGTCAAGAGCGGCGTGTGCTTCCCAGGTGATGAGGTACGTCAAGAAAGAACTCGCGGCCACAATCACGCCCGAGGGGAGGGCAAACCCCAACACTCGTGTGGTGAATCCCTCTCTGGCGCGAGCATTATTTGGCGGCAGCGAGAGAATGAAAGCTGGCAGGCCAATCGTAAACCAGCCCGTGATCGTCACGTGAATAGGCTGAAATGGGAAAGGGAGCTGCGAGATTAGCACGAGAACTGCTAGCAGCGCCGAATATGTGGTCTTCGTGAGGAAGAGATTGGCTACCCGCTCAATATTTGCAATGACTCTGCGCCCTTCACTCACCACCAGCGGTAATGTGGCAAAGCGATTGTCGAGCAACACGATTTTCGCCACCGCTCTGGCAGCGGAGCTTCCCGAACCCATAGCCACACCGATATCGGCATCTTTCAAGGCGAGGACGTCATTGACGCCGTCACCCGTCATCGCTACGGTGTGCCCATTTTTTTGCAACGCCTTGACCATGTGCCGTTTCTGGTCTGGGCGCACACGGCCAAATATAGCGTGCTGCTCAAGAATAGTGCCAAACTCATCTGGACTCTTGCTATCTAGCGTGCGTGCGTCAAGAGCCGCATGATCGGTGACGCCGAGCCGCGCCGCCACTGCCGCTACCGAGGCGGGATTGTCGCCAGAAATCACTTTGAGAGCGACGTCTTGGCTGCGGAAATAGTCCAACGCCTCCTGCGCATCTGCGCGAACTTTCTGTTCCAGCACCACGAGTGCTTGCGGGGTGATACCGCTCTGCGATAGATCAGTGTGCAGCGGCGGGATAGCCGGAGCAGTGGCGAGCAACAGCACTCGTAGCCCGCGTGTGGCCAGTTCTGCGGCGCGTTTGTGGGCGAAAGTGTCGGGTGCCGTAAGAATATCAGGTGCGCCCAAAATCCAGGTGCCATGATGCGCAAACGTGACGCTAGCCCATTTAGTAGCTGATGAAAAAGGCTGACGATCCGCTACTTCCCACGGGGTGCTTGGCATTGTGAGGCTTTGAAAAATTGCCTCAGTCGTAGCGTTGCGATCTGGATCTGAAGCGACCATGTGTGCGAGTACTTCAGTGACGGCGTCACTACAAGAAGTGCGAATCTCTCTCGTTGATGAATTAGAAGTGAGAGACGGCGGAAGGGTCTTAGGCATATGTGAACTATCGGCGTCAGCTGCCAGGGGGACGAGGGAGTGAAAAATCAGTGTGCCCTCTGTGAGCGTGCCAGTCTTATCGGCGCACACCGTATCTACGCGTGCCAATCCCTCAATGGCAGGCAACTCCTGTACGAGACAATTGTGCTTGCCCAGGCGGATCACTCCCAGCGCAAATGCGGTAGAGGTAATCAACACCAACCCTTCGGGAACCATCGGCACGAGGGCACCAGTGATAGCGAGCACCGTGGAGCGATAGGACGTCCCACCGTGGACGATCTGCGATATCACACTGGCCAGCGCTACCGGCACGAGAATCCAGGTGATGACGGTGAGAATCCGATCGATACTGGCCTGCAAGCGCGATTTGTTCAAAGTGTATTTGCTGGCCTGAGCAGTGAGCTGAGCAGCATAGGAATCAGTGCCCACCGCCGTCACGCGGTAAAAACCGGACCCTGCTAAGACGAATGAACCCGAAAGGACAGGATCTCCGGCGCTTTTATGAACGGCGTCAGCTTCTCCCGTCAGCAACGACTCATCGACGGTGAGCTGCTCACTGACGATCATCTCCCCATCGACCACGATTTGTTTGCCAGAGCCGAGAGAAATCACGTCGTCCAGCACGATCTGCTCTTGCGGTAGCTGGATGATTGTTCCATCGCGTAGCACGCTGGGATGTTCTTCTCCGATGACGCTCAGAGATTCCAGTGTGCGTTTCGCGCGTAGCTCTTGAATAATCCCGATGGCTGAATTGACCACGATAAGCAGGCCAAAGGCGCAATTAATCCACGAGCCCGTGGTGATGACGAAGAGCAGCAAGACCCCTAGTATGGCGTTAATACGGGTGAAAAGATTAGAGCGCACGATATCGATCACGGTCTTGCCAGTGCGCGGAGGTAGCCGATTCACTTCGTCGCGCTCTATGCGCTCGCGTACCTCGGCAGTAGATAATCCGCGAAGCTGTGCTGGATGATGCGGCGGGGTGGCATTCTCAGGGGGCGTAGTCATCACGGAAATTACTCTATGTGATTTGTGGGAACCGCGCGAAGCCTACGGGTGCCGAGGGCCATGGTGGATGGGTGCTCGTGGTGTTGAGGATGAGCGAGCGGACGGTGAATGGTGGGTGAGTAGTGGGTGAGCAGGTTGGCGGGCAGGCGAGTGGGTTGGCGAGCGAGTGGTGAGCAGGTTGATGGAGCCGTGAGAGGAAAGACCACGCTTCAAGGCAGGCACACAGAGACTGCACACAAAACACAAAGGCCGTGCACTGCATATACGCATTACACATAAAACGGCGGATTTTCAAGAATTCACATCCTGAAAATCCGCCGTTTTACGCCCACTGCCAACGACGTGTGGCAGTGTGGCAATCTTGCAATAGTGTGGCGATTTGATTATTAATTCTCGGAGCCACTGATCTTTTGGATAATCTTCGGCAAGATCGGCAACACCACCTGTAGCGTAGCCGTTACGCCGGCTCGACTTCCCGAAGAATTGACCACGAAGATACGTCTACGCCCAGCGACGAGCACTCCGGCGCGGTTGCGCCAGAGCGTAGCCAACGGATCGCCATTGACTAAGCCAACTGCCCGAATGGCCTCAGGAATACCGGGAATATCCAGTCGGAAAATAGGATCCATCGCCCGCGCTGTGTAATCCAAAGGCGAGACGCCGATACCTCCCACTGTCAAGATGAAATCCACCTGTTCGATTGCGGCAGTTTGTACGGCTTCCGCGATATAGCGAACGTCGTCACGCACTAGCGCTTTACTCATCACGGAGATGCCAGCTGCTTCAAGTTTTTCCACCGTGAAAGGGGTGGCTAGATCCTCGTGCTCTCCGCGCACAGCCGCATCAGAGATACGTACTATTGCAGCGGTTAACGCGTCGCCACTCATTGAGCTGCCTTCTCTTCCTCAGCTTTCTCGGTTTCTGATTCAGACTGCTGCTCGGCCGGTTTTTCAGAGTTGTCTGCATCAGTAGGAGCTGCTGGGGAATCCACAGCATCCGAGTTTGCAATATCCTCCCAGTACGCTTCAGCCCACGGATCTTCCACTGGCTGCGAACGCTTCCACAGCAGATAGGACGTAGCACCAGCTGCCCCCAAAAGGAGCACAGCAATGAGACCTTTGTGGGATTTGTGGGACGTCTTTGCAGCTGCCGCGAGTTTCTTAGCGGCCTTCTTCTCTGCTTTGGCGGCTTTCTTAGCGGCTCTCTTGGAGAGCTGAGCCACCTGTTTCTTAGAAACGTCTGCCGCCGCCACTGCATTCTGGCTCACTTCGGCGAGTTTCGTCTTGGCGTCCTGAGCGATGGGGGCGATCTTTTCAGCCGCTTTTTCAGCTGCCTCTTCGATCTTTGGCGCCGCCCAGGCACGAGCCTCAGTCAGCCCATCCGTAGCTTTCTGAGCGATATTCGAGAGCGCCTCGTTTGCGCCATCCAACACCGTGGCAGCGTTTTCCTTCAGCTTCCTCTTCTTGCACAAAGCCATCGTGCACCTCCAATTCAGACGGATTCTACTGAGGCATCGGGCACTCAGAAAAGAAACGCGTGATAGCGCACACCGTCGTATACGTGCTTTCCATTTTCCCACGGCTGCGCAAATTTTGCACGAACTAATCACAAAAATTGTGCAGCAAGCGAACAATATGTAGCAATGTGCAGCAAGCGAACGCAGAAATACTTCACAGCGACTGCGAAGCACCCGATGAGTCTCATGCCACGTATAAGGTGACGCGTATAAGGAGAGTTTGGCGACAGGCGTCAGCAGAGCTAAAGAGATAAAAGTGTGGAAAAATAGGCTGCATGAAAGCAACACTACATACAACGCTTGGCGATATCGCCGTCGATCTCTATCCCGAATATGCCCCAGAAACAGTGGCAAACTTTACCGAACTAGCGCAAGGCAAGCGCGAATGGACGAATCCGCGCACTGGCCAGACCAGTACGGCTCCGCTCTATGACGGCGTGATTTTTCATCGTGTGATTGACGGTTTCATGATTCAAGGTGGTGATCCGCTCGGCACCGGCACCGGAGGGCCAGGATACACTTTTGATGATGAAATCTCGGATGAGGTGGATTTCACTGCGCCGTACATGCTCGCAATGGCCAACGCCGGCACTCGCATGGGGCATGGCACCAATGGCTCCCAGTTTTTCATCACGGTGGCTCCTACCACCTGGCTGCAGGGCAAGCATACGATTTTTGGGCGCGTTACGGATCCTGATTCTCAGGCGGTTGTCGATGCCATTGCCACGACACCCACGGGACGCATGGATCGCCCACTTGAAGATGTCGTGATTACCTCCATCACCGTTGAACAGTGAGGAGCTAGACAAGCAGAGCTAGGCAAGGGCGCAGCTGCGCAGAGAGCGAAGTGAGGAAACGTGCGGAAATTTTCGCTTGCAAACGTGAGAGGCGTGGGAGTCACCGATACGATTATCGGTATCTGTCTTGTGATGCTCATTGCCGATACCGTGGTTCCGACATTGTGGCAAGCACTGTCTTTCTTCCCGCCGTTAGCAGCGAGAGAGCCATATCGATTTATTACGTCGGCTTTCTTGCACAGCGGATTTTTGCACTTTGCTTTCAATATGATCACTCTCTATCTCGTAGGGACGCAGCTTGAGAATGGACTTGGCCGACTTCGCTATGCGGCGCTGTACGTGATCAGTGCATGTGCAGGAAATGTGGGCGTGCTCGCCTGGGCGGCCACCATGGGCGGCTGGAATGTGGCAGTGGTCGGGGCGTCCGGCGCTGTCTTTGGTCTCTTCGGCGCTCTGCTCGCTTTTGCTGGGGGGGGTTCTGAAAACTTCACGAGCATTGCAGTGCTCGTGCTCATCAATTTAGCCTACGGCTTTATTAGCCCTGGTATTTCGTGGCAGTCACACGTGGCTGGCTTCATCGGCGGCTTCGTATTGGCCTGGGCGTGGAAAGCGAACGCAGTGCACCAATACAAGCGCATCGGTAAACGCAAGCACGGCAAGCACTATCAAGGTGTTCTGGACGCCGGTATTGCACTTGTATGGACGCTCGTGCTGGTAGCGCTCGCATACGTCCTCACGCGTATGTTGATATGGTTCTAAGACTGCGATGCGCCTCTGAAACTGCCTGAGGTGGCACATCAGTGAGGTGCCGGCATTCCACGCCGGCACCCAGATGCTTCAGCTACTTCCAGCCCATCGTCATGAGGAATCCGGCGATCATCAGCACTAAGCCGATGAGAAGATTCCAGTTTCCAGCTCCAGGAATTGGCAACTGCATCCCTGATTGCGCCGTCACATACGCCATCACGACGACGATGAGCCCCACAATAGCGAGCGTCACCATCAGGGGTGCCCACCACTTTGGAGACCGCAACTGTTTCTCCGCCTTAGGGCGATGGCTCTGCGCGCCAGCCGCAGCTTTTCGCTGATCAATCACCTTTTTGCGCTTCTTTGACTCCGGCATGTTGAACCTCGCTTCAACCTCGTTTCACGTGAATTCTCTACCTGTAAGGGTATCGGTATGGACTTCTAAAAGCGAAAAAAGATGCTCACTTGGATAGAATCAGGGAAGATTGGTGTCAGCAGCTAGTGTTGGCAGTGCAAAAGGCTGCGTGAAAGCTCCGTGAACACAGAGCGTAGAATGCGCCGTATGGAGGAGACATGGGAGCGAAGAGCGCGAATAAGAAAGTGAGTTTACCGCTCGCCATTATCGGCGTGATCGGTGAGCTGATGATCTGCGTAGGGGTAGTGCTGGGTCTTTTCGTCGTGTGGCAGGTGTGGTGGACCAACCTGGAAGTAGGGGGCAAACAAGACGAGATTGTGGCGGCCACGCGCGCTGGCTTCGGAGCTGTCGATACTAATAAAACGGGGCAACCGCAAGCTGGTGATCCACCCGTTATGGATGCGAACATTGCCCATAACGCCACGATTGGGCTCATGCATATTCCGCGGCTAGGCGGTACTCAGACTACGGCGATCCGCGAGGGCGAATCTCTGGACGTGCTCAATGAGGGAGCCTTTGGGCACTACAAGAACACTGCAATGCCTGGTGCAAAGGGAAATTTTGCTTCTGCTATTCACCGAGATTCATATGGCTCGCGGGTGCTGCACATCGACGATTTGCGCGTGGGAGATCCCATTGTGGTGGAGACAGAAGATACATGGTACGTCTATAAGTTCACGGATTATGAGATCGTTGATCCCACGGATGTGTATGTAGTGAGCCCAGATCCGTATGCGGCGCGCAAGAGCGCAGATCCCAATGGGGCGGCTGTTGAGCCTACTGAACGGTATCTCACCATCACCACCTGTCATCCGCCGTTGGTGAGCAACAAGCGCTGGATCGTCCATGCCAAATTCGATCACTGGGTAAAGCGCTCTGACGGTATGCCCGCTGAGCTCATCAATCCAAACAGCGTGAAAGAAATTCAGACTACTGGAACGACGATTCGTGACGCCGTCAATGACGGTTTTCATGAGGTGCAAAAATCACTGGCTGGTACAGCCGCTAAGGAGAAGTAATGTTTGCAGCACTATGGCGGCATCTACCAGGCCCGCGATGGGTGAAAGCAATCGAAGCACTCATTCTTTTCTGCATAGTTGTAGCAGTGCTCTTTGAATTCGTTTTTCCGTGGGTGACCAGCAACACCCGCATTCTCGACAACGTCGTATCTAATTGACGCCACAGCTCGCTGAGCCCGTACCTCCATTAGTGCCGGCGGATGCTTCGGAAGGGCACATCGCAGCATCTCGGCACCTGTCTTGTCTGGTAGTTTGGCAGCCCGTCTATCAGACAAGTCTCTCAGTCCAGCCAGTAGCGTGGTCTTTAGTGTGCTGCACAGAGAACTGTGCAGCACACCTGCAGTTAGCCCTGGTCTTTCCCGCTGCCGCTGTTGCCACCGGTGGACGTTCCTCCAGATTGACTGCCAGAGCCAGACTGGTTCCCTCCAGAACTATCCGGATTCGATGGATTGCTCGGTTCTGACGGCGGTGTGGGGAGCTGTGCTGGCCCGAGAGAAACGGTGAGCTTTACGCGGGCATTGTATTCTACCTTGCCCGCTGCAGGGCTTTGGTCAATCACGGTTCCCTCTGGTTCTGGCGAATTTATCCGATCTGTATCAAACTGCAGTTTCAACGCGGTGAGAGCCTTTTGTGCCTCATCGAGCGACATACCCGTGAGAGATCCGAGGGAGACTTCACCAGAGGCCACTGAAAGTTGAATAGGGGTGTCACTCGTCACGGACGATCCTTTTGCGGGATCGGTCTGCACAACTACGTCTTTAGCTATCCCTGGCTCATCGACGGTATCGGTATTACCAGCAGTGAGTCCTGCCTCTTTCAACGCATCGCGCGCTTGCTGCTGCGTGAGTCCTGAGACATCGGGGACGGTCACTTTGCCTTTCCCAGCAGAGAAGTGCACCGTCACTGTAGATCCAGGTTTCACCAGTGCCCCAACGGCTGGATTGGAAGAGACGTACAACCCCTCAGGGATATTGTCGTCTTCGACGGCATCTCCGACGGCAATCTTTAGGCCGGCATTTTGCAGTGCGGCAGTGGCAGCGGTCTGATCTTTATCGGCGAGATCAGGCACTTTCACCATGGTGACGGTCGGCTCGTGATTGCCTAAGACGCCAGATGCAAAGATGGCATACGCGAGCCCGCCAACTGCGGCAACCACCACCAGCGCGATGAGCACTCCCCACCAAACTTTCCGCGAGTGATGTTCGTCTTGCACGGCTGGAGGGATATCCGTGGTGGTTGTGACGGGTGAGTCATGGGTGGAATTCAGAGGCGGAATCACCGGATTGACGGCGGTACTGGGGCCATCTGCCACCATCGTGGGAGCGCCAATGCGCGTCTCCCAGGTGCCGATGGCGGGCGCCGTCACGGGCTCTCCCCGAACAGCCGCCAGCAGATCAGCTCGCATATCAGCCGCCGTCTGGTAGCGCTCATCGCGCTTCTTCGCCAGAGATTTCATCACGACTCGGTCAATGACTTCGGGCACATCTGGAGCTACTAATGATGGAGCTTTTGGCTGCTCGGAGACGTGCTGGTAGGCCACGGCCACGGCAGAATCTCCTTGGAATGGCGGCTTGCCAGTGAGCAGCTCATAGAGGAGACAGCCGGTGGAGTAGAGATCTGAGCGGGCATCGACCACTTCGCCGCGCGCCTGCTCCGGGGAGAGGTACTGGGCGGTGCCTACCACGGAATTAGTGGAGGTCATGGTGGCTGACGAATCAGCGACCGCGCGGGCGATGCCGAAATCCATCACCTTCACTTTGCCGTCCTGGGTAATCATGATGTTTCCAGGCTTGATATCGCGGTGGATGATGCCCTCGTAGTGCGAATATTCAAGTGCCGACAGCACTCCCACGGTAATTTGCACAGCTTCGTTGATTGGCAGCGCTTGGCCGTTGCTGAGCAGTTTAGACACGGTGCGGCCTTTGACGTACTCCATCACGATATACGGCAGTGCTACAGTGCGGCCGTTCTCAGAGAGGATTTTCTCTTCGCCGGTATCGTAAATAGCCACAATAGCTGGATGATTGAGCGCGGCGGCAGATTGGGCTTCGCGCCGGAAGCGAGCTAAAAATGTGGGATCTGAAGCGAGATCTGAGCGCAGCACTTTAATTGCTACGGTACGTGAAAGGCGAGTGTCGTATCCGATATGAACCTGCGCCATACCACCGCGGCCAATGAGGTCGCCCACTTCGTATCGTCCGCCAAGAATGTGTGGAATATCCGTCATACGAGAGCACTCCTTATACGGTACTGAGCCAAAATTACGCCATCTTTGTTAATACTGCACCAACGAGAGTGCCAGATGCATCCGTGGAACGTTGCGATTGTGTTACAAAGCTGGTTGCCAAACTGATTACTACATGTCATGAGGTGGCCGCCTGAATTACCTGGGCAGCGATGGGCGCCGCCGTCACGCTACCAAAACCTCCATGTTCTACAAACACGGCCACGGCTATTCGAGACTTTTCTGCCGCTTCAAATCCGATATACCACGCGTGATCATCGCCAGCATTTTCTGCAGTCCCCGTCTTGCCAGCAGTGTTCACTCCGCTCACGGCAGCGCTGGGGGTGTGGCTCACCACATCTTTCATCATCGACGTGAGCTGATCGGCCGTTGTGCGAGAAATTGGCTGCGAAAAAACGGTGGGATTCGTCTGCGAAACTACAGCCAAATCGGCAGTGAGCGTCTGATCGACCAGATAGGGTTTCATGAGTGTGCCGTGGTTGGCGACTGCTGCAGCTATCATGGCCATCTGCAGGGGGCTCGCCTGAACGTCTTTCTGCCCGAATGAATCCATGGCCAGCGAGGCTTTATCAGCCGGTTGTGGGAAACGGGAAGCGGTAGTGGGCAGCCCAATATCAAGATCTTGGCCAAATCCATACTGCTTGGCTTTCTCGATCAGTTTCTCTGCTCCCACTGCCACGCCTCCAGCGGCGAACGTCGTATTGCACGAGAGCACCAGCGCCGTGCGGAGCGTAGCCTTTCCCGAGCCGTCGCCACAGACTCCCACAGCATTGTAAATTTGGGTATTTGTGCCTGGAAGCGTGTAACTTGTGGGGGCATCTACCATGGAGTCGGGCGTGAGGCCAGATTCCAGCATGGCGCTGGCCGTGACGATTTTGAACGTCGAGCCTGGCGGATAGAGATCTCCACCGATTGCCCGATTGAGCAGGGGCTGCTGTTCGTCTGCCTGATAGGCATTCCAGGCTTCTTCCGCAGTGGCAAACGTATGGCTGGCAAGTTTATTAGGGTCGAAACTAGGGGAGGAAACGAGCGCCAAAATTTTACCAGTAGTGGGCTCAATAGCGACGACGGCTCCAGTGCGTCCGTCAAGCGCATCCATTGCTGCTTTTTGCACGGCCGGATTGATCGTGAGAGCTACAGAGCCACCGCGAGGCTGTTTGCCCGTGATAAGTTCTTGAATACGCTGCGTGATGAGCGAAGAGTCAGAGCCGCTCAGCAGTGTATTCTGGCTGCGTTCCAGGCCGGTGAGCGAATTGTATGCCACCGAAAAATACCCAGTGATAGGGGCATAGAGTGGGCCGTCGGCGTATGTCCGCTGGAATTTATACTGGCCTTTCGCGGGCACTGAATCGGCGATTGGCTCGCCAGCCACCACGATATTTCCGCGGTCTGTGCCGTATTCTTGGTAGATTGTGCGCACGTTGCGACTGTCGGCGTTCAGACTCGGAGCTTGAAAGAAGTGAATGTACGTGAGCGCTCCGATGAGCATGAGGAACATCACTATTACGATTGCGGTGAGTTTGCGCAGTGGCTGATTCATAGGCGCACCACCTCAGTGGGGTTTGAGTCTTCCGGAAAAGAGCCATCTACATCTGTATTCGCCGCTGTATCTTCTGCTGTATGTGCGCTTGCTGCGCGAGCAGAGTGCTTTCCACGGCGCTGTTCGGTGACGGCGGTAGGCGCAGCGTGAGGTTCGGTGACGGCGTCACTACGATCGGGCTCAGAAGCGTCAGACCCAGAAGCGTCAGGCTCGGAAGTGGAAGCGAGATCGTCGTCTCCCAAGATCTTGCTCAATTCGCCGGTGTCAATCATGGAAATCGGGGTGCTGGGCGCCTGTTTCGGACGTCGGGCGTCGTCAGACATGCGAATCAGAATGCCCACAATCATCCAGTTTGTGAGCAGGGCAGAGCCTCCGAGTGCCATAAAAGGCATGGCTAGTCCCGTCAGCGGGATAATGCGGGTGACGCCTCCGACGACGACGAAGCATTGAATGGCAATGATAAAGCCCAAGCCGGTTGCGAGGAGCTTGCCAAAGCCATCTGGCAGATGTAGCCCTATGGCAAACGCGCGGGCGACGAAGAGTAAAAAGAGGCAGAGAATGGCAATGACGCCGGTGAGTCCGATTTCTTCGCTGAGCGAGGGAATGATGAAGTCGGAGTTGGCAGCGAACGCATTGGCAGGATAGCCCTTGCCCCAGCCAGTGCCAAAAAGACCGCCGTTCGCCATCCCGAAGAGACCTTGCACGAGCTGGTAGGAGCCAGGATCTCCGTCGTAGACAGCCGGCTCAAGCGCATGAAGCCAGATGTTAATGCGGTTTTGGATGTGAGCCATAGTCTTGATAATGACGTAAATGCCTCCAGTGGAGAGCAGAATACCGATCACGATCCATGAGACTCGTTCAGTAGCCACGTAGAGCATCGCCACGAAGAGGCCGAAGAAAAGTAGAGCAGTGCCGAAATCTCGCTCCACGGCCAGGATTCCTAGGCAGGCGAGCCAGGCGACCAGAATAGGGGCGATGTGGCGTGGCTGCGGGAAAGGAATCCCGAAAATTTTCGGGCCTGCCAGGGAGAGATTGTCGCGCTGCGAGACGAGGTATCCGGCAAAGAACACGGCCAGGCAAATTTTGGCTAGCTCAGCGGGCTGATAGGAAAACCCGAAAGCGTGAATCCAGATTTGGGCGCCATTGAGCTCTATGCCGAGGCCAGGAATTATCGGCAAGATCAACAAAATGAGGCCAAGAAGTAGCGAGATATAGCTGAATTTGCGCAGTTTGCGGTGATCGCGTATCAGTAGCACACACCCCACCATGATGATGATTCCCACAGCGCTGAGTATGAGCTGTCCTTTTACTTCAGGAGCTTCATCACGTGCTATGAGAGAGAAATCAATACGGTGAATCATCACCAAGCCGAGGCCATTGAGAATGACGGCGATCGGGAAAAATAGCGGATCTGCCCACGGAGTTACCGCTCGAATCACAAGATGGGCGGCGAATACCAGCACGGCCGCACTGCCAGCTATCAGCGCAAAATTATCTGGCAGCATGAGCGTGCCGTTGCCTTTGATGTTCGACGTCACGAGAACCCAGGCAAAGAGCGGAATAATGAGCGCTAATACCAGTAGCTCAAGTTCCTTGAAACGGCCACGGCGGGCAGGGCGAGTGTCGATTGTACTCATCTACTGCCTCCCATTGTGCTCGGTCTGGCTATCAATCTGGCTTCCAGGTTGCGAACTCTGCGGGCTTTGCGGAGACTGTGAGCTTTGCGGGGCAGAAACGCCAGGAGTAGACGAAGAACCAGGAGTGGACGAAGAGGAAGAGGGCTGAGCGACGCGCTGTGCCCGCAGATTTTCCACGACTTCGCGTGCCTGGGCGAGAGATGAGCGGGTGATGGGCGTCGTGAGCCGATCCTGCGCAGTAGAATTGAGGTCAGAAATTTGCAAGCCGGTCGTTTCCTCCAGGTGATACAGAGAAAAAGGGCCAATTTCTTGGGGGATTCCCTGATAGATTCCCACATAGCTGCCGTTCGGAGCCACGTAATATTGGCTCTGCGTCCAGCGATATCCAGCCCACAGCCCTGCCGCTAGTATGCCGATGATGAGCAGCGCGACGCCGAGTCTGGCGAAAAAACGGCGAGCTTTCGATGCGCGCGAATGCTGATGTGGAACGGTGGCAGCCGAATGACGGCGGTCATTGGTGGAGAGAAGTGCAGCAGCTTTTCCTGCCGCAGACGCGCTCCCGCGAGAGGGACGAGAATAATCGGCAGCGGCCGAGCCTACAACCACGGGTGTACTGGGTAAATGAGTAGTTGCAGGAAGTTCAGCATCATCGACGACGTCTGCCAGCACCACGGTGACGTTGTCTGGTGCGCCGCCTGCCAGCGCCAGGCTAATCAGCACTTCTCCACACTCACGCAAATTTTTATAAGTGCTCAAAGTGGCTTTGAGGGTTTCATCACTCACCACGCCGAAGAGTCCATCTGAGCAGAGCAGCCAGCGGTCGCCAGGGATAGCTTCGCGGATGGATTCGTCTACGTCCACGCTCTCAGGGGTATCGGAAATGGCGCGCATAATGACGTTGCGTTTGGGGTGATGGGCGGCTTCCTCAGGCGTGAGTTCTCCATGATCCACCAGATATTGCACCAGCGTGTGATCGTGCGTCACTTGGGTGAATCGTTCGTCACGTAAAAGGTAAGCTCTCGAATCTCCAATGTGGGTCATGGCGAGCTTATTGCCGGAGCGCATGATGGCAATGCACGTAGTGCCAAGGCCAGCAATGGAGGGATCCTCGTGCACCCGCTCAGAAAGCTCCTGCTGTGCGTGCATGAGCGCCGTGCGCAACGTGGGCAGCAGATCATCTACGGAGTAGACATCATCGACTTCTGCCACATGCGCCACGGTGACGGAGGAAGCCACATCGCCAGCAGCAGCACCGCCCATCCCGTCAGCTAGCACCAGCAGATGTTGGGAAGCATACCCAGCATCTTGATTGTTGCTGCGTACCAGCCCGACATCGGAGAGTGCTACATAATTAAAGGAGATGCTCACTCCCGCACCTCCAACACAGTTTTACCAATCGTCACGGGTACACCAGGGGTGAGGACAGTCGGTTCGTGGATTTGCACACCACCCACCCACGTGCCGTTGGTGGAGTTCAGATCCTCGATAATCACGCGATCGCCGTCACGAAAGAGACGGGCATGACGAGAAGATGCATATCCATCATCAAGGACGAGCGAAGAATCTGGAGACCTTCCCACCATGACGGCGCCAGAGTTGAGCGAGAGGTATGTGCCAGCCAGTGGGCCTTGCGTGACGACAAGGGAGAAATTCTCCGATGCGCTGTGCGGAGCGCGAGCTGTCTGCTTATTGCGGCGTGCAGGGTGTCGTGAGCCGTTCACGCTGCGAGTCCGCACGCGGGTGCCGAAGACGTCGCGGCGAATAGTGCCCACGACGATCAAAACGAAAATCCACAGCAGCGCGAGGAAACCAAAGCGTAGCAACGTGATGAGAAGTGAACTCATGCTGGCTCCGGACTAGTCCAAAACATAATAGTGGTGGTGCCAATTGTGATGGTATTGCCATCGACAAGCGTAGCAGAAGAAATCTTATGCCCTTCCACAAAAGTACCGTTAGTGGTGTTTAAATCTCGCGCGATGACTCCGTTCGGCGTCACTCGCAGTTCCAGATGACGCCGAGAGACGCCTGGATCTTCCACGACGATATCACTCGCGGACCCTCGGCCAATTACGGTGACGGCGCCCGTAAGGATATAACGATCATCGCCAATTTCAATGATTGGATTTTGTTCGGAGGCTTCAGTGGTGGTAGCTGGTGCTACTGCACCGCGTTTTGATACGCCTCGCACAGTGATTTTTCCGCGGGTGAGCTCTCTGTTTTTGGCAAACGTCACCGTGATAGGACCCAGAAATGTGTACTGCTGTTCTCGGGCGTAATCCATGGCGACGGCGATGAGCTCACTGCGGAGTTCCTCAGCCCCCCATTCATGGATTTTTTCAAAATCTGATTCGCAGAGACTGATGGTGAATTCGTTCGGCACGATAATACGCTCGCGGGAGAGCGCGGCGGCGCGATCATCCATTGATTTCTTAATGCCGGAGGCAAGCTCTACTGGCTTTAGATCCGAGCGAAATGCGCGAGAAAAGACGCTGTCTACAGCGTGCTCCACTCCCCGCTCAATTTTGTCGAATGCGCCCACAATTCTCCTCCTTAACGGCACCACTCTACTGGTTTTTGCTAAAAATAAGTAGTGTGCTCGCTGCCATGGGGCTTGCCATGGGGTGATTTTGCTCTATATCAGGGAAAAGTATAGTGGAAGTGGAAGAACCTGCGAGCTTTGAGTTGGTTGGCTACAACGTGTATGCTGTTGCTGCTGCGCGAAGTGCGGCAGCAAGCCCAAGTGGCGGAATAGGCAGACGCGCACGGTTCAGGTCCGTGTGCCCGTGAGGGCGTGGGGGTTCAACTCCCCCCTTGGGCACCCCGCATCCAGATGTTTTCGCTGACGAACTCCTGCGGAACTTGCCATGAGTGCGTTCATTGACCCATATCTCTATCAATGCACGTCCCCCCGTGGACGGCTTGTCTCCTCTAGACCTGCAAGCGTATGACGTCTATCCCGCTAAACCTGAATTTTAGAGGGTGCTGACCAGCTGACGTATTGCTTCAAATTGGGGGATATGCTCATCAATCGACTCTAAAACATCATCGTGTCCCACGGGTGCTGGTTTGAGAATATGCGTCGATGCGTACGCTCCCGTCGATTTGTACCAACGCCCGCTGCTGTCCACACGATAGCATGTTTTAGGCTGTGCACCAGCTCGTGAAATTCGCGAGTAGGAGCCTCTTTTCCATGTGCGAATACTTTCCCCCAGCTGACTCCGCTAGCGCCTGACTCGATGCGGGTAATATCGTGGCGAGAGATACCGGCGAGATTGGCGGCTTTCGTTTTTTTTGTCCACCCGCGCTGTTCTCGCCGATCCCGCAGACCATGCCCAGTGTCCTCTAACGTCTGCTCAAACTCCATATGAGTTTCTATATGTGCAGAATATCATGCGAATGGTACGAATCCTGTGCAGGATGCCGGTTTGCTATCGACTTACCACCTACTTGCCAGCTGTTTGCTAATCTGCCCTATGTCAGGTGCTCTGCCTACTGGCTTGCTGCCTACGTCTGCTAGGTGTTCTGCCTACTGCCTGCTAGCGCAAATTTGTGGCACTTTGCGCTTTTCCGGCGCGGGAAATTCTCATTGTGAGCAAAGGAAAGTACGGTTAAAGGGTGAGTTTTCTCCTAAGACGCAATAAAGACGGTGACGACGCTGCGCTGGGGCGCGAGCTGGCCTCACCCAGTGATGCGCCTGAGAGCGGCGTCAATCATGCACAGCATCGTTATGAAGAAGATGCCTCGGTCACTCGGTGGCGTGCTTCTGAAGCTGGTGCCTCTTCGGAAGCCAGGACGTACGGGGCGCAGCGAGGGCGACATGGAGAGCGCTCAGGGCGCGCCGCTTATGTGGAAGCTGCTTATCAGCGGTGGCACACAGACCTGGAGCGTGCCAGTCAAGACGTCGTGCGGCCGGCCGAACTCGCCACTACTACGGTGGATCTCACTCACGCGCACCCCACAGGCGCAGCTCAGCTCTACTCTGGAGCCACGGCACTGCTCAGCTCGATTATTCGTGAGGAGCGCTCGTATCAGCGGGCGGTCGAGCAGCTGAGTCACCTTCGTCAGCTCGTGGGACGTCTCAACGATTCCTACGGTTTTGCCCCACTCGCGCTCACGGCAGGTGAAGCCGCTTGGTTGCCACAAGTGAGCACCGAGTCACACAGCACTGAGCTGACGGCGGAGCCAGAGACTGAGGTGGCAGCTCAGTTGGCAGGCGGATCGGCAATTCGGCCAGCGAATGCAGCAGATAGTTCGGTATCTCCGGCGGCTGAATCAGCGGCAGATGCGGCAGCGGTCGTGGCAGCTGAAGTAGCAGCGGCTCCGGCAGATCGGGCGGCGACGTCACAGCCAGTGCAGGAGACGGAGCAAACGGTGACGCCGGAGACGACGCAAAATGACGCCGCGCAGGCCGTCGCGTCTACTGCTCAAGTAGCTACTCAGTCCGCTTCCTCACGCACATCACCGCGCGTCACCCAGCGGGTGCGGATGCCGATGCTCTTGCGGCTGGTTCAGGTCGATTTTCTCCCTTCGGGAGACGCGAAGATTCGTCTTTCGCGCTCCGCCGTCATCAACCCGCAGCTCGTCCAGGCGTTGCGCGATGCTGGCACTCCGGCTCAGGAGCTGGCGGCCGTAGAGGAGCTCGCGGAATCAGATGCGCTGGCAGATGCCGTCATTGCGCGCTTGATAGAGCTGGGGCGCAGCTGTCTTCCTGACTTTTCTTACGAGCCGCAGGCACTGCTGGGCTGTTTCTCGCATCCTGGCGAGCGCTTGGTGCGTGATTTAGAGGCGATGAAGCCGTTCATTGCAGAATCTGGAGTAATGGCGGCACTTGCTGGCGATGAGCAGATGCGTTCTCTCACGAGTGCTCCGCTCCCTCCTGGCGATCCTGAAGATCGCGCTCCCGAGGTAGAGCGCGGCGTGGGAGATCGTGATGTGGACGAGCTGCGCGTCGTAGAGGCAGTAGCCTCGGGGCGGTCAATCGTGGTCGATTGTCCGCCAGGAGCTGCCGGAATAGGTACCGTCGTCTCCATCGCGGCCGATGCTGCCGCCAGTGGACGATCGGTGCTGATAGTGCCGGCGCACGCCTCAGTGGGATCTGATATACAGCGCGAATTTGAGACTGCCGGCGTGGGAGATCTCGTACTGAACTTCTGGGATAGGGATACGGCGGCGTATCGCCTGCGCACAGGTCTGCGTCTGGATAAGCCAAAGGTGGATCGCGAGGCAGTGCTGGAATTGCGTGCGCAGCTGGTGAAAGCTCGCGCTCAGCTTTCCACTTTTGTCGATGATCTGCACCGCACGGATCCTTTCTGGGGGGCTTCGGTGCATGATCTGCTCGAAAAGCTGGCCGATCTCACGGCGCAGGCGGGAGGCCCACGCACGCGAGTGCGCTTCACGGAAGAGAGTATTCTTGCGATTCGGGATGCTGGCTATGAACGGGTGGAGGAGCAGCTGCAAGAGGCTGCTGCCCTGGGTGTTTTCGATGGGGAATATTCCAATTCGCTGTGGCTGGAGACGTCGGTGCAGACGCATGATGACGCTGAGGAAGCGCTCGCGTTGGTGCATGAGCTACGCGATCACGTGCTGCCAGAGACGACTGATGAGATGACGGCGGTGAGCCAGCAGACGGGTCTGGTACTGGCACGTACTCCCCGCGAGTGGAAGGATCAAATCGGGATGCTCGATGGGATTTCCGAGAGCCTCGATACGTTCTTACCGAAGATTTTTGCGCAGCCCGTCGAAGATATGGTGATTGCCACTGCGTCAAAAGAGTGGCGGGAAGAGCGTGGTTTGCGCATGAAGCGCTCCGAACGGAGGCTCATCCGCAAACAGGTGGACGATCTTGTACGCCCTGGTGCTACGCCGAAAGATATTCATGCCGAGCTGAAACTGGTACAGGAGCGGCGTGAGCTGTGGCGGCGGTACTCGAAAGATGGCGGCTGGCCGATCTTGCCGCAGGGCTTTTCGCAAATCCGTGCGCAGGGCGCGGCGATGGAAGAAAAACTTGGCCAGCTCTCCGAATTTTTTGTTGATACCAGTTTCCTGGATATGCCGTGGCTAAAGTTGGCCTCAGATCTGGGCATGCTCGTGGCAGAAGAGGGTAGGTTAGGTACTCTCCCGCAGCGTAACGCCGCGCTGAAGCAGCTCACAGAGATGGGCTTGGGCGTCTTCATCGAAGATATGAAAGCCCGTCATGTGCCAGCTGAGCAGGTGGGCGAAGAGTTTCGGCTGGCGTGTACGTCGTCAGTGTTCGAGCGTCTCATGGTGAATTCGCCGGTGTTGGCTTCGCTTGGGCCGCGCGATATCTCTGATATGCTCGCCCATCTGCGTGAACTCGATGTGACTCACGTCAATTCTCTGGCCGATCCCGTGATGCTCGCGGCAATCTCTGAGATGCGCACATTTGCCCGTGCACATCGGGATGCAACGTTGAGCCTGGATGCGATTTTGGCTCGTGATGATGCACCTGCTCTCAAAGAAGCTATTGCGAGCTATTCGAGAATTGTGCAGTTGGCGCGTCCGGTGTGGATTATGCCTGCAGGGCTGGTAGCTGAATACCTCCCCGCTTCCCCGTGGGTAGATGTGTGTATTCTTGACGCCGGTGCAGACGTGCCATTGTGCAGCGTCATAGCGGCTGTCATGCGTGGGCGGCAGGGCGTGATTGTGGGCGATACTCGACGCTCTGCACTGTTGTCGGCGAGCGAACCGGATAAAGCGAGCGAATCAGATAGAGCGAGCGGGACGGTTAGGATGGGCGAGCCAGATACGGCTGGCGAAAGACCGCAGCTTGCTATTACGGAATTTGCGCGGGTGCTGCCATCGTTGCAGTTGCCCACCCATCGGGTGCAGCTCAACGAATTGAGTGCGATAGCTCTCAATAGTCATGGCTATGAAGGCGTATATGCGCCGGTGCCAATGAGTCCGCGCAAGCGCTCGGCGCACCTCGTGCTGGTCAATGGCTATGGAATGCCATCTCTTGGAGGAGATGGGTCAATCGAGACGACGAGCGCAGAAGTGGATGCCGTGATTGATGTGATTGCAGATCACGCTTTAGATCATCCCGAGCAGTCACTGATCGTCATTGCTGCCAATGAACGGCACGCTAAGCGAGTGCGTGAGGCATTCCGTAAGGAGCTGGCCAGCTCGCCGGTGCTGAATGACTTTATGCAGATTCACTCTGATGAGCCGTTCGAGATTGTCGATATTTCGCAAGCCTCGGGTGTACACCGTGATCACGTGGTACTCACAGTGGGCTTTGGTAAGACGGTGCATGGCCGGCTTTTGCATTCCTTTGGCCGGCTCGCGCAGCCGCAGGGATTTCTGGGGCTGATTGATGCGATTGAAGCAGCTCGCGACGAGCTCACGGTGGTGAGTTCTATCGCGCCTGGCGATATGGATAAGGCCAAGATTTCCACTCCTGGCCCGCAGCTTTTAGCAGAAGTGATTTCGGCAGCAGGTGGAGGATTTGTGAGCGCGGCAGCAGGTGAAGATTCTCATGTGCTAGCGCCGTTAATCGAAGATTTAGCTGAGCGGCTGGAAGCTGACGGCTGGAAGACGGCCTTGAATTTTGGCTATCCTGGCTCGCAGAAAATTCCGCTGGTAGCTGGTAGCGATGCTATCCCAGGGACGTGGGCGGTAGCGGTGTTGCTTGACGACGCGGCATACGTGCAGGAGCGCTCGCTGCGGCGCCGTGATCGGCATCGCGTAGAAGCCTACAGACAAGCTGGGTGGAGGGTATTCCAGACGTATTCCACATCGCTGTTTATCGATCCAGCTGGGCAGGCGCAGGCTGTCGAGCAGCTTTTGCATGAGGCGGTCGATACGCGCAGTGAGCAGGGCGTATCGGTGCAGGTGCCCACGATGGATGCGGAAGGTGAACACGTCATTTCCGCATCTGATACATCTGATAGCTCGCAGAATGCGGTGACGCCGGTGGCACCAGTGGCGCGTGGCGAGCGTCCGAATGTGTCGGTGGGGATGCCCTTGGTGGCCTATACCGACGATGAGTTAGACGACATGCTTGCCTGGATTGCCTCTGATCGTCTTCCGCGCACGCACGCGCAACTTCTCCAAGAGCTGCGCAGTGAGCTGGGGATTGAGCGCCGAGATGGGCAAATTGATCTCGTGCTCGGCAACGTAGTGCGCCGCTCAGGTTTGGCCGTGGCCGATGCTGCTCCTGCACGTGAGGGTGCTGAGGAAGATTCTGCGGAAGAAAGGCTAGAGAAAGCCGAGGATGAGTGAGGGCGAGGCGTGAGTATGAGCGGCGATGAGCAATCTCGGAAACGCCGCAGTGGAAAGCGAGTGGTGGCGCTTTCACGGGTAGATCAGGAACGCTTGCAGCGCGGTGAATTGCGCTATCCAGAGCAGGCGCTGCTCCACGATGGTTCCGCTACTCCGGTGGTATCGCCGCAGGGGATGCCACCGGCGGCCGCGCTCGCGGTGAATGGCAAGCAGGCGATAAACAGAGAGGATCTCACGCCCAGAGAGCGCGAGATCCTCGACAATCTGCCGCCGCATTTTGGCAAGATCTGAACCATTTTTTGGCACAATCTGAAACCACGCCTCGCGAGCCTCACGTGCCTTGGCGAACCTCAGTTTTTCTTGAGTAAATCGCGGATTTCGGTGAGCAAGACGATATCTTCGCTAGGCGTGGCGATCTCTTCCACTTCCTTGGATTTGCGCAGTTTATTCATCGGCAGCACGATGCAGAAGTACAGCGCGAATGCGATGAGCAGGAAGTTAATGAGAGCTGTGATTACGGTGCCAGGCATAACGGTGGCGCCATTGAGAGTGAATTCGCCTACGTGATCGAAGTTTGGCTTGCCGAAAATAGCGGCAATAAGTGCCATAATCACGTTGTCGGTGAGAGCCGTGACGATGGGGGAGAATGCCGCTCCGATAATTACGCCCACGGCGAGGTCAATTACGTTGCCTCGGGAAATAAATTCTTTGAATCCCAGAATCATGTTTTTCATGTCAGTACCTTTCGCAGTATGTATCTGGCTTTGGGGGCACTGCTCACGGGTACAGTCGTATCGTCACCAGTCGTATCGTCTACGATTGTTCGCTGCCGGTTCTCCAGCAGTGGGCAATGCTCGCCGTTGGGGCTCATGGCTTCCGTTGGCGTTGCTCAGCGCGTCACTGCCTCACTGCCTGCTTCACTGCGAAACGATCACCGCGTGGAGGGATGCCTTAGCTCCGAGACCGATAACTAGACTAGCGTCGCTCTCTGGAATCGCCACAAATATCGCGTCTTTGTTGCGAGTGTCACCTAAAATGCCCTTATCCTGAGTGTTTGACGGCGTACTCATGACGATTGCTGACGCCGTGAGCTGGCGGGCTTCGCTCTTACTCGCTTTATCTGCACTGGCAACTCCCACATCTGCCGGCGGTGAATAGAGCTGGATGCGATCGCCTGGGCGGAGGATAGCAGCGGTGGCTGGGTTATCGAGGGTGACGGCGGTGATCACCGTGCCTTGAGGAGCTGCAGCGGTGAAATCCGACGTGAGTAGCTGTCTGCTAATAATGGGAGCTCCCGCAGGTAAAGGGGCAACGAGTGTGCGCCCGAGAACGGCATCGAGAGAACTGACAGTGCCAGATGGTATCGCCTCAGCTGGCAAGTTTTTTAGCCGAAGTTCGCTGCGGCTGAGAGTGGTGCCGGTGCTGAGATCATGAGCAGCCACGACGACTTCATTCATTGGTTTATGGCTTAATCCCATGGTAAAGAGAACTGATTGGAGGACGAGGGCAACCACCAGAGCTACCAGCACCCACCGCCAACGCCACATGAGTGCGCGCACTGGCGAGGGTCTGCGAATAGCGCGATGTTGAGCTGCGCTATGGCTGTGACGGCGAACGTATCGCTGTTCGTCGCTGCTGTAGCGCGTGTGGCTGGCATGCGATGATAACTGCCCAGAGCGTGCTGTTGAGCTAGCGTGCGCTGCGGATTCGGCATATGGCGTAGCTCCGATGTGTGCAGTGCCAGCATCGCCGCCCATGTTTGCTGGCGCAGTGTTCTGGTCTTCTCTCGCGCTGCGCCCATAGCGGTTTTTCTCAGACGTCCTGTGCCACAATCCCATAGCGCCAGTATGGCTGCAGAGATAATGTGCCGCCTCTGTGCTGCGCCGCCTGTGGATAACCGCTGCACGGCGGCGGTCTGTGCACAAATCATCTGGTATGCACAAATCGGCGCCTTGCACACAAATCATCTGGTGCACACAGAGGGAATACTAGGCAAAAGATCAATACGCGTCGCGGTGGTTACGTGGTGGTCAGATGATGCTAGTGGTACACATTACCGGCTGGCTATCAGTGTCGCGGCTACCGGCGTCACGGCTGTTTTTAGCGCCGCGATGTTCATGGTGCACCCTGCATCGGCGTCATGGCGGCATATAAATTTAAGACTCGTAATGCGTCCACACGCTAATTATTTTGATGGTTTTTATATCGTCGAGTACTTCATAAACGAGACGATGCTGGTAATTAATCCGCCGTGAGTAAGCACCCTGTAGATCGCCTTTGAGTTTTTCGTATCGCGGTGGCGTCTGATAGGGGTTTGATTTCATGAGCTCTATGAGTGCCTGTGCTTTTTGGGCTAACCCTGCCGCTTTGAGATGTGGTATGTCTTTGACTGCTTTTTTGGTGTAAACGATCGCATACACTACCACTGCACCTCATTCTCGGGAATACATTCCTCTGGTGGGGTGTGCAGTCCGTCGATAATGGTCTGCCTCACGGTGGGGATTGAGGATAAATAGAGTGTCTCCATGAGTCCGTTATAGTCATCTTCGCTCATGACGACGGCATTGCCCGCTTTCGTGCTGACGTTTACAGGCTCGTTGAATTTAATAGTCTGTTCAAGGAGTCCAAATAGATTCTTTCGAAAGTTCGTCACAGTCGTAGTGAGCATCTCAACCACCTCCAGATATGTACATCATAGCGTACATACTTGGATTGACGTAGGCATTTCTCCTTGTTGGTTTTGCTGGATATTGTGCTTTCGTCGATATTTTGCGTGACGGCGTACGAGCTAGTTGCGTTGTGCCGCCCCTGCGCTGCGCCGCCTGTGGATAACTGCTGCACGGCGGTGGCCTGTGCACACATCGCCTGGTGCACGCGGCGGCTCGCTATATATGCAGATGTATACACCGGTTCAAGCGCAGAATCTGGTTAAGTTTCGAGCAGACTGGTTGTGGCGATGGCAAATAGTTACGCATATTACATTTACGTATCTTGTTTTTGCCTGGGTGGTTCCTGAAAATGGGAATGCACAGAATATAATGTATGTAATAGAAGTTCGGCATTCATCAACGAAAGGGAAAATTATGAGGAGAAAATTTATCTCATATGCGATTGCTCCACTGGTGTGCGCCGCTATCGCCTGCGCTACGCCCGCTGTGGCATTCGCCGCCGACGAAGCTACTGGCAACGGAACAGCTGCTACCCCCCCCCGCATCGCAGCCAGCTAATACTGCAGATGCTGAGACGCCCGATGCAAAACCGGCAACGGTAGATATTAAAGTTGTGGAACCAAAGTGGGGGGAGAAACCCCAATTTCCAGATCAGAAAGTATCTGGCTTTGCCGTAGCAGGAAGCATGTGGATGTTTAAGGCGGAAGATAACTCACTGAAGATGGCGAGCGATATTCCGGGTCTTGCAGATAATTATGAGTCGCTGACGTCGTTCGACAAAGCTGGCACATATGTCTATGCGGTAATGCTCTATCCGACGCTCGGGCATCTTTCCCCTGAAGAAGCGCAGAAAGCCTATGAAGCCGTAAAGAAGGACTTAACAGTCACGTTTAATGGTCAGCCTGCCAGTGAAGTCGAGCCTCTCGATGATGCACTTGCATTCTTGGTTCAAAAGAGCTATGAGCTTGCTGCTCCTACCGCAACGCCAGAAGAGTCAGGAACGGGTTCTGCTGAGACGACAAAACCCGAAACTGATCCCGCCGCCACCGCGGCACCTGCTGATACCACCGCTGGCACAGTGAAACCTGCCGGCGAAAAACAGCCAGTTAATCAGGGTAAAGAGATCGCCAAAGAGCTGATGAAAGCTCAGGCGCCAAACGTGAAGCTGGCGGGAAGCGGGCAAAAGAGCGGCAATGAAAAGTTGCCTGATACCGGTGCAGCGAACATTGGCTGGATTGTGGGATCGTGCGTCATGCTGACTGCAGCCGGCGCAGGAGCGGTGCAGCTCTCTCGCCGTCGTCACGCGTAAAGCGGTCACATAGATACGCACTGAAAGGTAGGCTGCATCAAAGTCTGCTGTATCAAAGCTCAAAGTGGCGGATTTTCAAGGATGTGCACCCTAAGGATGCGCGCCCTGAAAATCCGCCACTGTGTATAAATGGCGCCAGCAGTAGCAAGCCCATCGCCGTCACGCCTAGGCAGCGGCAGTGGAAAAAATCCCGCTGGGAGTAATCACGAAGGGGATGCGCACATCCATCTCGTCTTGAGGAAGCGCGTCGTCTACGAATTCTTCTTCATAGACGATGGCAGCTACCTTGGTTTGTTCCCCAATCTCTTTAAGCGCCCGATCATACCAGCCGCCACCTTGCCCCAAGCGCTCTCCCTGGGCATTTACGGCAAGTGCCGGAATAATCATGGCGTCTATGTCTGCCAAAATGGAATTGTCGAATGCCGGCCCCGACGGTTCTGGCGGACGCCCTGGAGCCATCGTCTCTAAATCCGCGTCTCCGCGGAAATAGCCCCACGAGCGGGTGAGGGACGGCCCTAATTTAGGCAGAAGCAGTTGAATTCCGGTATCGGCAATCTGCGTGCACAACTCCCGAGTGGGCGGCTCATGATTGACGGACACGTAGCATGCCACGCAGTGGGCGCCGGCCACGAACGTGAGTACGTGCTCGGCAATGTGCTCTCCGGCGGTGATGCGTGCCGTTTCGGTTCGCTCTTTCCGGTGGGCGCGTATGGCAGAACGCACGAGTTGCTTGGCATCTTCGGGGTCATACTGGGCGGTCTGCGGAAGCGAGAGCTGATTCATGTATCTAGTATCCCACGGTTTTTGTGTCGGCGCGCAGGTATGCTGGGCACGTCACCTAATTTATGCCAATGCTCCTGAACGGGAGGCCAGATGAGAACAGTTGCAGAGTTTTTACATCACTGCGTGGATGTGAGTGCTCCACTGCCACCACTTGATGTATCGCTTGACGGCGCTGCGGGGTGCGTGCTCGCGCAGGCTGTGCATGCCAACGTAGATATCCCTGCCCGCGATCTCGCAGATGGGGATGGGTACGCGGTGTTTGCGAGCGATATCGCGCAGGCGAGCGCTGAGAATCCGATTCAGCTCTCTGTGATTGACGCCGTATCTGCGGCAGCGGTGAACGCAGGGACGCTGATTCCTGGCGGATGTGTGCAGGTGGCCTCGGGTGCTCCACTGCCAGCTGGAGCAGATGCCGTGGTGCCGATAGTTTTTACAGATCGTGGTGCGGCTATTGTGCAGATCAAACGTGCAGTGCCAGCTGGATCGCACGTGCGCCATGCGGGAGAAGATACCCGCGCCGGAATGGAGATTCTTCCTGCGGGGGTGCGTTTGGGCGCTCGCCACTTGGCGCTGCTGGCTGCCGAGGGGCAGGCCACTGCGATGGTGCATCCCGCTCCGCGCGTCGTGATTGTGGCGGTAGGGGACGAGCTGCAAGAGCCTGGTTGGCAGCCGCAGACGGGGAAAGTGTTTGATGCGACGTCACATGCCCTAGCCAGTGCAGTGCGTGATGCCGGTGGCAATGTTTTCCGCGTAGGGGTGGTGAGTGACGACAAACGGGTGCTGCGCGAGACGTTGGAAGATCAGCTGGTGCGTGCGGACATTATCATCACCACGGGAGGGCTTTCCTATGGTGGCGGAGACACCGTCAAAGAAGTGCTGGCCGGTTTTGGCTCAGTGAGGTTTGACTCCGTTGCTTTTTGGCCTGGGCGCCAGCTAGGTATTGGCAAGATGAACGATGAGGCCGTGGTGTTTTGTTTGCCAGGGAATCCCGTGGCAGCGCTGACGGCGTTTGAGATTTTCATTCGGCCAGCTCTGCTGCATATGGCTGGGTATTCGCAGATTTATCGCCGTCCTATCGAGGCACACATGACGGCGGCCTGGGCGGGGCACAGCGGATTAGAAGACTATGTGCCAGTGCGGGTAGTGGGCAATCCTCACGCGGGCTATCGCGCCACGCCGCTGATTGAGAACGACTCCACACTGATCAGCGCATTAGCGCGCGCCAATGGTCTGGCAGTGATTGAGCCGTCTGTCGGTGCTGTGAGCGTGGGCGATAGCGTGCAATGCATGATTCTCGATCGTTAGGGTGGCCGAACTGGCTGACGTTAAGCGGTAGGTGTCAGCTGCGGCGTCATTAAGAAAGGCGCGGCCATAAAACGCCACGGCACAAAAAGGCGTAGCTGTAGAGAGGTGCGGCTGCAAATCGATGTGGCTACGGCGTTACCAGTTACGGCGTTACTGTAGAGACTCGTGGTGCTCATGTGGCTATTGTGAATAAATCGTTGCGAGAGCGCCGATGGTGTCAAAGAATTAGGAGCGACACACCACCCTCAGGTAGTGCGCGAGCAGTTTTCTTTGCATAGCTTGATAGATGTGGGAGTGGAAGGAATTGCAGTTGCTGCGGCGGTCGTGCTGCTGGTGGTGATTGTGATGCCGGCTATCTATCGTCAGCGGACGGTGGCGGCAGAAGCTCCTAAAGACGAGCGGTACGCTTCCGATCTGCGAATGATTCGTGAACGTACGTACACGCAAACGAGTAATTCAGAATATCGGTGCACACTATTTCCAATGGAGCGCGTGATGGACAGGAAGCAGAAACCAGCAGTGGCTAGCCACAGACAGGGGCAGACGTCTCAACTTCGCGCTCTGGCGCGGGCACGTTCACGTGCCAAGGCGCGGCTCGCTGCCCGTCATGCAGGCCGAGTGCGCTACGGAGTGGTGGGAGTGGCAGTAGCCGCCGTCACAACGATTGCGTGGATATTAGTCTTTTCAGTGAAGCTGCCGGTGGCGATTGCCGGCGTGCTGAGCGCCATGTTAGTGCTTTACGCTGTGGGATATGGGTACGTCATCAACCTTTGGCGTCAGGCAGATCGTGACGACGTAGACAGACTAGCTGCAGTGCAATCTAAAATTGATGAACTGCGCCGTGGAAAAGGCGCTGAGCTGAGCGGACATCGTCGTAGTGGACGGACATACGGGGAGCAGCTCGTGCCGGATACCGCAGTTCATCCGGTCACCGTGGGCCATTCAGTCACCGCAGCTCAGAAGAGTCGCAGTATTGACCGCAGTGATAGCCGCAGCAATGAGGAAGTTCGCAGCGACGACGAAGCTCGCAAGGCAGCTAGGATGGGCGAGGCTCAGGCAGCAGACGCTCAGGCAGTGGGCGAAGAGCGGACGAGCACGGGTATGCGCGTCATCCACGAGACGAACCCGCGGCGCACGGCTGAGCAGATGCGTGGGGGCGCAGCGTCGGCGGGAAAGTCCACCGTGGCGGAGGGTATAGCGAAGACCATGATGGGGAACGCAGCGGAGAAAGCTCTCCCATCGGCAGCTTCAGTGCAGCGGGCGGTAACGCCGTCAGCGGCGCGCGTGTCGGCTCCTGCTCCGGCAAAGATCACTCTTCCAAGCTATACGCTCAAGCCACGTTACGACGTCCAGGGAACGGAGTTCCACAGTGCACAGCTGCGCAGCGACGGCGCAGACCGCGGCGAGGCTACCACCGTATCAGCCGTATCCGTGCCGTATCGTCCACACGATATTGGAGAGCGGATAGGAGATGTTCCTCCTGAAGAACCGCACGCAGTGCCAGATGCGATTGCGGATGCACCAGAGCGGCGTCAGCGCAGCAACGTCCTTGGCGTGGGAGAAACTCTCGATTCACTGCTTGATCGCCGTCGTGCCTGATTCTAAAGTGATGCTGTGACGACTATTTTGATGCTTCATGGCGCGCGCCAAACTCCCGATGTGTGGCGTGCCGTCTCCGATAGTTTTCCGTCAGAGTGGGCAGTGGTAGCCCCGCAGCTCCACGGGCGCAAGAATCTTGATGCCATGAATGCGGCAAGCGTGCACGATCTCGGGCAAGTGTTGATGCAGCCGCCTATCGTCGTCGTGGCCACGGGCACGGGCGCCGTGCCGGCGATCGAATTTTGCGCCCGTAATCTCGGCAGCGGAGACATCGCTGGGCTGTTGCTAGCCGAGCCGCAGATTGCCGTCACGCCCGCTGCGGTGCACGCAGCGAGGCTTGCAGCGGCCGTGCATAAAGACCGCAGCGCGCCGAGAAGTGCCGATGGAAAATTTACCAATGCCCGATACACTCAGCGGGCATCCTATCTGCAGGCGCTGCAAGGAGAGTCAATGGCGCAGCGGGCGGAGGAGCTGGCCGCTGCAAGCCTGCCCGTGTGGATTTTGGCTGCCCAGAAAGATCGGCAAGGGATGGCAGGTGCACGCGAGGCGCAAAAAGTAATGCCTCAGGCGAAGTTTTTTGAGATAGCTCAAGCTCAGGCGGATTGGAATGCGTATGCCCCGCGGAATTTTGCGGCAAACGTGCTGGAGTTTGTGCACAGTATCGGAGCTGAGCATGGGGCGTGAACTGGCAGTGAGGCTGGAGACTGAGGGAACGTGGAGATTGTGCCAGCATGGGGAGATTGAGTGAGCTAGTGAGCCTGCATTGGCATGGGGGCGTGCTGGCAAAGAAGCTGCGCCAACACGAGGAGAATGAGCGGGGTAGTGTTGAGCTTAAGGTAAAGCAGGGGGTTGCAGCGAGCTTGAGTGGGCGCGAACCGCCGCTAGCGTGAACCGTTGGAAGACCACAACGCAGATTACTGAACTCTTTGCGCAGTGCACTACGGGAAAGTGGCAGCAATCCGCCGGAAAGTGGCAATACAAACAGCTGAGTACAAACAGCTGAAAGTGGTGGCAGTGCAGAGCGCTGGAAAGAAAACTACAGTATAGACCGTCGTACAATACAGACCGTCAGAAAACTAGAAAACGAAGAACAACACAGACTACACGAAATGGTAGCGACGATGGAGGAGGTAGAGATGACGTACCAGCGCATTCTCACAATTCAGGATATTTCATGCGTGGGGCAGTGCTCACTCACGGTGGCTTTGCCGATTCTCTCGGCGTGCGGCCAGGAGACGGCCATTGTGCCCTCGGCTGTGCTCTCGACTCACACGGGTGGTTTTACGGGCTATACATTCCGCGACCTCACCGATGATATGCCAGCTATCGAGGCTCACTGGGCGCAGCAAGGAATTGATTTTGCCGCGCTGTACACGGGCTATCTCGGCAGTGAAAAGCAGATCGACATCGTCACGGATATTGCTCACAAGCTGCTCAAGCCTGGTGCTCCTTTTATCGTCGATCCAGCTATGGCGGATAACGGCGCGCTTTACCCTGGTTTTGATGGCGCTTTCGTGCAGGCGATGGCGCGGCTCGCTTTCTCTGCAGACGTGATTTTGCCGAATATCACGGAGGCCGCCCTGATCACCGGCATGGACTATCGCCAGACGTATGACCGTGCTTATATCGACGCCTTGCTTTCGGCGCTCGCGGATAAGGGCGCAAAGACGGTAGTGCTCACTGGCGTGAGCTATGCGGCAGACCGCACCGGCGTGGTGGTATTTGAGAATGGCGAGTACAGCTACTATGAGCACGAAAAAATTGCTCAAGGCGCGCATGGCACGGGCGATGTGTACAGCTCGGCGTTTGTGGGGTGTCTCATGAATGGACGCAGCGTCATGGAGAGTGCTCAGATTGCCGCAGATTTTACGGTGCGTTGTATTAAGCGCACTGTGGCTGACGCCGATCACTGGTACGGCCCAGAATTTGAGCCTGAGTTAGGATGGCTGATTGCCCAGTTGAGCTAGGGTGGCTCATTGCTCAGCTGAGCTAAAGCCTCGGATACGGCTTTACCTCGGGGTCTCTCAGCGCAGTAGCTGCTCAAAGGTGTAGGCACTCATTATTCTCCTCCGCTTTTTCTCCGCGGAGTTCTTCTTGGTTGAGTGCTTCTTCGCCAAGCGTTTCGCCGTAGAGCTTTTCTCCACCACTGAGCTTTTTGGCACCAGGCTCCTCGGAGTCTTTGGGGCTGAGCTTTCTTGATGCGGATTCTTCCGGCGTCACGGAGCGTAGGGATACGAGGTGAATCGTGACGCCGATAGCGATGACGGCGAGCAGTATCACGAGCCAGAGCTTGCCGCGCAGCAGCCACATGCATATGCCCATGCCAATCCACATGAGTGCGAGTGTGCGCCACTTGTTGCTAATGGTCATCTCGTGGTTGTAATAATCGGTGAGATACTGGCCGAAAATGCGGTGGTTGAGCAGGTAGTGATGCCAGCGCTCGGAGCTGCGCGCGAAGAAGAAAACGGCGAGTAGCAAAAATGGAGTGGTGGGCAGCACGGGCAAAACGACGCCGAGAAAAGCCAACCCCGTAAAGAGGAAACCAAGAGCCATCATTACGAGTTTTTTGACGTTCACGGGCGCTCTCTTTCTTGCTATTTGGTGGCGGTATCTGCTGGGAAAAGGCTGCTGAGAAAATGCAATGTAGTACATGGTACCGAAATGTTGTATCCCGCGCTCACATGATGAAGAAAAGGTTGCGCGTAGGCTAGGAAATCTTTTGCAGCGCGAATAAGCAGCCCCTGCTCAGATGTGAAATTCATTTATACTCGATGAAATATGAAATAGATAGGTTTTGTCGATCGTACTCGACAAAAATCTAAAACATGCCTCTGCCGTCGTTTATATTATTGACTCTATTGTCATTTGTGGTGGAAGTGCTTCGCGCTGCGGTGGAAACGCTTTTTGGTGGGGATTGGATTGCGGCGAGCTGTCAGTCTGCTGTCAATCGGCCGCCAATCGGATTGCTGACAGGATTGCCGCTCGGCCATCAATCTGGCCGCTAATTGGACGACTGCCGACAGGCTGCCGCTCGCTGCGGATATGCCCGTATCGTCGATCGAGCGCAGGGCGGTTTCTCGGGGGAGCGCGCAGTAGCGACGAGGAAATGCACCAGTAATGACCAGTAACGACATGTATCAGTGTGGAATAATTCAATTTTGGTGGCGTTACAGTAAGTACACGACGTCATGTGTGTGCAGCGTAACGACGAACCAGACGGGAGAAACGTAATGGCTCTGGACGAAACGATGAAGAATAAGGCTGAAGAGCTCACGGGCAAGGCCAAGGAAGTGGCTGGCAAGGTGACTGGCGATCAGGATCTGCAAGCCGAGGGCAATGTCGATCAGGCCAGTGGCAAGGCCAAAGAGGTGGGCAATAAAGTGAGCGAAAAACTCGATGATGCCAAGGAAGCTGTAAGCGATGCAGCTGATAAACTGGGCGCCCACGTGAAAGCAGCGGCAGACAAAGTGAAGGACGCTATCTCGGGTGAGTGAGAAATAGTGAGAAACAGCGTGGCGCTGTAGTCGGACGCAACTGCTTGCAGCCGACTACAGCGCCTATTTATTACCGCCTACGTGTTTACTACCGCTTCCTCGCTAGGATTGCCGATCCGCCAGGATTGCTTAGCGATTACTGGAGATCGTCGGCAGTGAGATAGGGCGGAATCCACATGCAGTTCACGGGTTTTGCATCCGCCGGATTGAGAGCATTGAGACTGAGCTGCAAGGCCACCTCGTCATACGTCATATTGGCGTGTCCATGCGCATCTATCGGGCAGACATCCTGCACTTTCATATTCGTCACGTTCGGACCCTCCGGCAGGAAAGAACGCTTGTACGGAGTGATAGTCGTGTCGTAGACGGTGGAAATGACGGTATACGTAATATTCGGATATGTCATCTGCGTCTCGTTGAGGTCGTTCATAAACTGCGAATCGGCAAGCTGCTGCAGAAGAGACTGCGAATTATGCCCGTTCAGCATCGTGGTCTCTATGTCTGGGAACCACGTAATCATCTGCCGGATGAGTTTCTGCATCCCCATCATCGTCGTGCCCGTATTTGAGGGTACAAGCCCGATGAGTTTATCCACTTTGGTATCGCCCCCATACCACTTGATGTAGGCGCGAGGTAGAGCACCGCCTCCCTGAGAGTGGCCAATGATATCGATCTTCTCGGAGCCAGTGGCTGCCAGTACTCGATCGACGAAGCCAGCCATAAACGCGGCGCTCTGGCGAATATCGCCCATGAATGAAGCGGTGTCTTTCTGGGGATTCGTAGAGGGATTGTAGTTAAAGGTGTATACGCAATAGCCAGCCTGCTTGAGGCGAGGAGAGAAGAATGCCCACGCGGTGTAAGCGTCATTTCCGGTGCCTGGGATGAGAACCACGGGGTTCGTGCCGGCGTTAGGCTTGCAGTCGAAGTCATTCGCTCCAAGAGGATTGAGGCCTGCCGTCCTGCCGGATACTATTTGTGCGCCGACGAATGTGTGGCGATCTGGCCCATAGCCATTGGCTGGCACGCCACCAGGGCTGGTGCTGGCTTCGATACCGCCAGGATTATCAATGGTTGGTTCTGCTGCTTGAGCTGCGGCACCGTAGCCGAAGCTCAATGCGAATCCGCATACTATGGCAAAGAGTTTTGCACGCACTTTCATTGTCCCTCTTATCGCTTGGATTGGCGCCTATTCTCAGCTTGGATGCCCTTATCGTAATCAGCGGTAATACAGGGTTTTATTACCTAAGTTCTATGAATAAATGGATATTTACAGGGATAAATGTATTATTACGTGATCTTGGTTTCAGTGGCGTGGTTGGCACTGCAAGTAGCACAGGTGGCGTCGCGAATGGCGTGGGCAACGTGGCATTGATGGCATCGCGCAATGTGGACGTCCAGAGGGAATGAGCTGCTGCTCTTGTAGGCTGAAGAAAAATATCGCGGATAACTGTACGCCGAATATAGGCAGTACGACGGATAGAGGAGGTACGCATGATTCGCGTGGCGATTAATGGCTATGGAAACTTGGGCAAAGGGGTGGAGAAAGCCGTCATGGCTGCTCCCGATATGGAGCTGGTAGTGGTCTTTACTCGGCGTGATCCGGCTGAGATCACTACGGCTGGCGCTCCCGTTGTATCTGTGACGGCGATGCCAGAGTACGCCGAAAAGATCGACGTCTGCGTAAACTGCGGCGGCAGTGCTACCGATTTGGAGGAGCAGACTCCCGCAGCTGCTGCATATTTCAACGTGGTGGATTCTTTTGATACGCACGCACGCATTCCCGAGCACTTCGCTGCTGTGGATGCTGCCGCGCGAGCAGCTGGGCACTCCGCCGTCATCAGTGCTGGCTGGGATCCTGGATTGTTCTCGATGCTGCGCGTGCTTGGTGACGCCGTGCTGGCGGATTCTCAGGCCGTCACTTTCTGGGGGCCAGGCGTATCGCAAGGTCACTCAGATGCCATTCGGCGCATTGAGGGTGTGAAAGATGCTCGGCAGTATACGCTTCCGGTGCCGCAGACGGTGGCCGCCGTCAAAGCTGGCGATCCGGTGGAGCTGACGGTGCGTTCAATGCACACGCGTGATGCCTGGGTGGTGGCTGAAGATGGGGCTGATGTGGCGCGTATCGAGCGGGAAATCAAGGAAATGCCCAATTATTTTGACGAATACGATACCACTGTGCATTTCATTTCCGAGCAGGAGTTGCAGCGAGATCACGCAGGCATTCCGCATGGTGGGCAAGTGATCCGCCGCGGAAAGACCAGCGATGGGGTGGAGCACGTGATGAGCTTTGAGCTTGCCTTGGATTCCAATCCAGAATTTACCGGAGCCGTCTTGGCGGCCACGGCGCGCGCTGCCACCCGTAAAGCGGCGGCCGGCCAGATCGGGGCATTCACGATGTTTGATCTGAGCCTTGCAGAGCTCTCTGCACACACTGGCGAAGAACTGCGGGCACACTTCCTGTAAAGACGTACTTCCGCAGAGCAATAAGGGTGTAAAGCAGCAAGGTGTGCTGCCATCGGATTGATGGCAGCACACCCAGAGCGCAGTTCCCATCCACGCACGCATCCCACGCTCGACGGTAGAAAAGATGCGCGAGAAGATGCGTGTGCTCGGCACCAGAAGAGGCGTGTGCGCTTGGCGGCGGAAGAGCAGCGCGCGCCCCGTGCTCCAGCCGCTCGGCCTCGGGCTGCGGCCACGGCCTGCTTATCTGCAAGCTACCCCATACTTGTGTACCGTGGCCGCCCTCTGGCTTCCCTTTAGTTGCTCACTTGGCCTACTTATGGCTTGACCAAAATACGGATGGGGTCACCCTCGTGGTTTTCCAGAGCGCGAATGCCATCTTTGACGTCTTCAAGGGAGACGACACTCGAAATTGATTCACTCAGATCCAGGCGTCCGTAGGAGAGCAGTTCGGCGAGAATGCCGATATCTTGCGTCTTGTATCCCAGGTGGCCGAGGAGCTGTTTGCGACCACGGGAGAACTGGTGAATCGGACCGCCGTTAATATCCTGCCCAGATAGGCCGACGACGACTGCCTTGCCATACATGTCGAGTGAGTCGAGCGCGGCGCGGGTGGTGGATTGGATGCCAACGGCGTCAAAAGCGACGTCAATCATACGCCCGCCAGTAATGTCACGGATTTTTCCGGTCAGATCATCGTCGTCAGCGCGTAGCGTAAAGTCAGCTCCCAAGCGCTTGGCGCGTTCGAGTACGTTGTCATTGACGTCGATGGCAATAATCGGGGCGGCGCCAGCGAGTTTCGCCAGCTGCACGATATGGGTGCCCACGCCGCCAAGCCCCCACACAGCTACGGCATTGCCCATGTGTACTTTGCCGGTGCGCACGACGGCACCAAAAGGTGTGGAGACGGCGTCGGCGAGAATAGCGGCTTGATCCATGGAGACGTTGTCGGGGATGCGGATGAGGCCGATGGCTTTCGTCACGTGGTATTCCGCCCATGCGCCGTCATACTGGAACGCCATGATTTGCAGATCGAGGCAGTTTGCATAGTCGCCCAGGCGGCATTTGCGGCACTTTCCGCATGGCTGCCCTGCGGAGGGGATCACGCGGTCTCCGACTTTCCAGCCCGTGACGCCGCTGCCAACTTCAACGATGGTGCCGGCTGCTTCGTGCCCCTGGGTGACGACGTCCAGACTAGCGGGGAATGTGCCGTTGATAAGAGATAGATCTGAGTGGCAGATGCCGCAATAGGCAATTTTGATCAGCACTTCGCCCGCTTTGGGATGAGGAATTGGCACGTCCTCTACGTGAATTGAGTGGTCTTTGGCATAGAAGCGCTCCGCGCGCATTGTTTCTACCATGGTGTGAAACTCCTAAATTGAGACGTTAGCCCTATTGATAACGACGTCTCATATGGTACACGGAAACGGCGTCACTTTGTGCAGGTTTGAGCTGATGCTCTTGACTGGTGCCATTGAGGATTCCTCTATAGCTGAGGCGGTTGAGGTGGCAGCTGAGGCAGCTATCACTGGAGTGCCGTATCGGGCTGGCACTAATATGTATCTCGCCGAATGTGGAAGGCGAAATTCAGAAAGCTGAATGCAGAAGTCTGAGCGTGGAAGCAGATACGCAGATGCGGCAGATAAGTGAATGCAGCGAATAAGCGGGCGAATACAGAAGAGTGTAGAAAATGTGGAGAATATGAGGTAAATCGTGGATGGCCATACTCACCAGCACACAGCTCGTCAGCAGGTAGCTGGCATGAAACGGCTCTCAATCGTCCTTGCTATCGCGGTGAGCGTCCTCGTGGTGGAGATATGCGGGGTTGTTTTTACGTCATCGTTAGCGCTGTTAGCCGACGTAGGGCACATGCTCAGCGATACGGCAGGGCTAGTGATGGCTCTCATTGCTGTGCGCCTGGCCAGACGCCCATCCACTAGCCAACACACGTGGGGATGGCTGCGCGCAGAGATAATCTCAGCTATGCTGCAGGCGCTTATGCTGATTGGTATTGGGGTATATACCTTGTTGGAGGCAATTCATCGGCTGATAGTCCCCAGCTCGATTAACGGCAGCGGGCTGCTCGCAGTTGGAATCGTCGGGCTTGTGGGCAATATCGCCGGCCTGTTGGTGCTGCGCCGTCACCACGAAGCCAATCTCAACATGAGGGCAGCTTTTCTGGAAGTGATGAATGATGCGGCAAGCTCACTGGCCGTTATCGTCAGCGCAATCGTCATACAGTTCACGGGGTGGGAGCGTGCTGACGCCGTTGCCAGCCTCATCATAGTGGCGCTGATAGTGCCGAGGGCGGCTAAAATTTTGGCATCGACCACGCGGATTCTATTTGAAGCCACGCCGCAAGAACTTGATTTAGACCGCGTGCGCGAGCATCTGCTGCATCTGCCGCACGTGCTTGCCGTGCACGATCTTCACGCATCGACCATCGCCACTGGTCTGCCGGTGTTGAGTGGCCACATCGTGCTTCCTGACGAGTGCTTTAACGACGGCCACGCTATCGACGTCTTGGATGCGGCCACGGAGTGTCTCAGCGCTCACCACGGCATTGAGCTTCACCACATCACGATTCAGCTAGAGCCGCAGCGGATAGCCGCTATTCACGCTCAGCAATTGCACGCATAGACGAGCAATTATTGTGCATAAGCAGTTGGCGTCGGCCTGTGTCTGCTCGGCGTCGGCCTGTGTCTGCTCGGTGTTGGTGTGGCTATTGGTTCGAGGATGGCTTGGCGCCGTGAAAGTTTGTGGGGGTGGCGGCGGGTGTTTGTGTTGGGTGTGTGTGGTTTGTGGGTGTGTGTCTCAGTTTTGTGGTTTTGGTTTTGTTTTTCTCCATTTTTTTATATGATGGGTTTATCGCGTCTTCGGGGGGGGGCAGTGGGCATGTGAGTGTGTCCACCTCGCACTCGATTTGGTGGGCGTGCTGGATGCTGTTGTGGGATATATGGTGGTGTCTGGTGGGTTCATGGTTGTGTGGGGCATGTGTGTGTTTCGGCCTTCGGGAGCGGTTGTCTAGTTACTCCGATGTATGTAGGGGAATGAACTAAATGGAAACGAAAAAGTTGAGCGCGGGGGGGGGCACTCGCTGGCGTAAGGCCACAAGCGTGCTCGCTGCTTTTGCGTTAGGCACGACGGGTCTGGCTGCGGGAGTGTTCGCACTCACGCCAGCGTCCGTTGCTGTGGCTGCTAGTGGTGATAAGGCTGCTGGCGATAATATGGCTAGTGCTATTGAGGCTACTGGCACGGTCGATCCACTTCAGGACGAGTCGTATAACGGTTCAGTCTGGATTGATAGAGGGTCTGGTATTGGCAGGAAGAATACCGAGGGTATGGTGCCGAACGTTAAGGTGTATTTGCAGTGGATGGATTACACCGGTTTCGTTTCGCCGATCTTCTTTACGACCTCTGATTCAGAGGGTAATTTTGCTTTTGATCTTTCTAAGCCGCTTATTGATCCGCTTGGTGGTGAGCATAAGTTCTGGCTTGGTGGCGTTAATGGTGCGAAGCTTGCGGTGCGTACCTGGGCAGAGTCTCCTGATCCGGCCAAGTATATGCTCGTTAAAGGTGGGGATCATTGGTCTGGTACATTCCATACTCGCCTTGCCCGTAATAATGAGTCGTGGGATTTCACTGCTGGGCAGGATCGTATTGTTAATGGTCAGGTCGTGTTCCAGGAGCGTCCTTATCTTGCTAAGTGGCTGGCCAAGCCGGAGGCTCAGTGGTCAAAGGCTGAGTCTTCTGATGGGGTCTGGAATAACTCCGGTAATTATGGCACGGTTCGTGGTCAGCTGTTCTGGCAGCAGTCTGAGAATATAGGCAAGTTTGCTACTGGTTATGCTTACGAGACAAACAATGGTGATAAGGCTGCTACGGGTAATCGTGTTGTAGCGTCGTATGTGAATGATGAGGTTGCTCGCCAGTTCAAGGACTGGGAGAACGCTCATAAGGGTTACACTGCGGTAGCTTTCCAAGAGGCTCAGCAGAAGATCGTTGAGGATTATCAGAAGCTGCATGGTGAGGGATCGCATATTGCTGAGACTGTGGTGGGCACAGTCCAGGCTGATGGCTCGTTCTATATTCCGTTCCAGGGATTGTGGGGAAGGAGCTACAGCAATGCTGACGGAGTCCCTGAGGGTAAGACTGCTGGCGAGCTGACTGGGGAACAGAACCACGGCGATGTGTTCCTGTGGAATGGTCTGGCGGGTAAGGATAGGCGCCATATTAACTCGGACTACATGTATGTCTTCCCGATTGTTGATAACGGTCAGGACGTGTGGATGGATGAGTTCCCGATGAACATGTTCGGCAAGCCATCTGGTAAGGCCTGGGGTGCAGGGCTACCCTCTTACAATATCTCCAACCAGATGTTTGCTCTGCTGACGTCGAATCCACAGCACGACGTCACTAATTTTGATGTTTTGACTCATACTGCTGCTGTTGATGACACCGCTGTCTCGGAGACGCACGGTCTTGTGCAGACCTCGACGTATAAGATTCGCTGGTTCAAAGACGGGGCGCCTGTTCAGGGTGCTGTGTGTGATTCGATGACGACGAACGAGATGGGTGTTCTTGGTTCGTGTGATTTCACGGTGCCGGCTGATTTGACGAAGCCTGCTATTTTCACGTCCGCTGTGTATCCTGTGGGGGCATTGGAAGCTGATCTTGGCAAGCTTGAAAAAGCACTGCTTGCAGATTCATTCTTGGCTGATCCTTCTTATCTTGCGTATGAGGCGAAAGATGCTACGGTGGGTGAGGCTGCTACGAGCGCACCGAAGTTTGACAATCCTAAGACCCAGGGTAAAGAAGACAAGCCTGCAGGGTTTGAGAGCTTTACTCTTGGTAAGCTCCCAACTGGTGTGACTGCCGATCAGGTGTCAGTGGATGAGACGACTGGTGTCGTCACGTTCACTCCGACGGAAGCTCAGAAAGACAAGACGATTGACATTCCAGTAGTGATGAACTACAAGCCAACCCCTGAAGCACAGAGCATGGGCAAGACCGTTACGGCAAGTTTCAAAGTAGCTGCTGCGGTTCCGACGGTGTCGGATGCTGAGAAGTGGGTTCCGAAGTATGTGCAGGATACGTCTGTAGCACAGGGTGGTACGGCTAGTGTACCGGTGCCGACGTTTGATGATGCGACGACGGCGGATGTTGTGGAGACGGCTGCTGCTCCGGTTGATGGTGCTAAGAAGACGACGTTTGCTAAGGGCGATAATGGTCCTGCGTGGGCGACGGTGAATGCGGATGGTTCTATCACGGTGGCTCCTGGTGTGGATGTGACGCCTAATACGTATACGGTGCCGGTGACGGTGACGTATCCGGATGGTACGTCTGAGTCGGTGGATGTGCCGGTGGCGGTGACGGCGAAGCCTGTGATGCCTGCTGGTGATGCTGATGGTGATAAGGTGCCTGATGATCAGGATCAGTGTGCTGGCACGCCTGCTGGTGCGACTGTGGATGAGAACGGGTGCTCGGTTGCTCCGACGGTGAATAATGGTGATCCGTTGCCTGATATTACCGGTGTAGTGGGTACTCCTATTACGGAGACGGTGATTCCTGTTGCTAATCCTGGTAAGGCTACTGGTCTTGCTTGTAGTGCTACTGGTTTGCCTGCTGGTTTGAATATCGCGTATGACGCCGAGAAGGGTGGCTGTGTGATTTCGGGTACGCCGACGGCTGCTATTGATGGTGATTACACGGTGACGGTGTCGTATAACCTTGTGGATGATGGTGCGGATACTCCGAAGAGCGTGACCTCGAAGCCTGGGAATATCACGGTGACGGAGAAGGTGACTCCTCCGGTTCCGGCTGATGCTGATGGCGATAATGTGCCTGATGCTCGGGATAAGTGTGCTGGCACGCCTGCTGGTGCTCGGGTGGATACGAATGGCTGTTCGGTAGCTCCGACGGTTGGTACCGTGAGCGTGACTGGTAAGGCTGGCGAGCCGATTACTCCTGTGGCTGTGCCGGTGAATAATCCTGGTATGGCGACGGTCACTGGTTGTAACGTGACTGGTTTGCCTGCTGATTTGTCGGCCACTTTTGCTAACGGTGTGTGCACGATCTCGGGTACTCCTACTGCGGCTACTCCTGATGGTGGCAGCACGTTTAACGTGGTAGTGAATTACACTCCTGCAGATCGTGCTAATACCGGTGAGACTGATCCGCGTGATGGGACTGCTGAGGGTACTGGTACTGCTACTGTGAGCCCAGCCGACAAGCCTGCTGATGCTGATGGTGATAAGGTGCCTGATGGTAAGGATCAGTGCCCTGATACGCCTGCTGGTGTGACGGTTGATGAGAATGGTTGCTCGACGGCGCAGCTTCTTGAGCCGAAGTATGGGAACACTCTTGTGGTGCCTGGTAAGCCGGCTACGGCTTCCCCGTCGTTCACGGGCAAGGATGGCGGTGCGGCGACTGCTCCTGAGGGGACGACGTACGCGATTCCAGATACGTTTACGGCTCCTACTGGCTACACGGTGAGTATCGATCCGAACACTGGCGTGATTACGGTGACAGCTCCGAAGCAGCCGAGTGCGGACACGGTGGAAGAGTTTGATGTGCCGGTGGTCGTCACGTATCCGAACAATGGTGGCACTGACAATGTGAATGCTCACTTCCAGCTCGACACTGACGGTGACGGTACGCCTGATGTGACTGATCCTGATGATGATAATGACGGTATTAGCGATAAGGATGAGAAGGATGGCTATGATGGTGGTGATCCGACTGATCCGAAGAACTCTGATACTGATGGTGATGGTCTGAAGGATGGCGACGAGACCAACACTAAGGTAGATGAGGATGGCAATACTGTGCCTGATCCAGACCAGAAGGACGAGCCTCGCACTGACCCTGCCGATCCTGATACCGATGACGACGGTATTAATGATGGCGATGAGGTCAATGGCTATGATGGTGGCGATCCGACTGATCCGAATAATTCAGATACTGATGGTGATGGTCTGAAGGATGGCGACGAGACGAATACTAAGGTGGATCCTGACACGGGTAAGACTGTGCCTGATCCTGACCAGAAGGACGAGCCTCGTACCAACCCTGCCGATGCTGATACCGATAAAGACGGTATTAATGATGGCGACGAAGTGACGGGCGAGAAGAATCCTTATGATGAGGATGGCAATCTGACTAAGGATTCTGGTAAGCCTGGTGCTCCGACTGATCCGACTGATCCTGACACTGATAATGATGGTGTGAAGGATGGCGACGAGATCAACACCAAAGTGGATGAGAATGGTAAGACTGTGCCTGATCCTGACCAGAAGGGTGAGCCTGTGACTGATCCGAACTCGGCTGATACCGATGGTGATGGCCTCTCCGATGGCGACGAGTTGAATCATAAGGATAAGGATGGCAATCCGGATCCGACTGATCCGCTCAGCCCTGATTCTGATGGTGACGGTCTCACTGATGGTGATGAGGTGAATGGTTCGAAGAATCCATTCCAGGATGATAAGTATGATCCAAACGGTAAACCTGGTAACACGAACCCGAATGATCCTGATACCGATAGTGACGGTATTAATGATTATGACGAGGTGACTGGTAAAGGTAATCCCGTGTCTGGTAAGCCTACTAACCCGAATAAGGCTGATACTGATGGTGATGGTAAGACTGATGGTGATGAGGTGAACACGAAAGTGGATCCTGATACTGGTAAGACCATTGCTGATCCTGCTCAGAAGGGTGAGCCTGTGACTGATCCTGCTGTGGCTAATGATTTTGGCCAGGTAAAGGCTGCTGATCCGGAGCGCCTGCCGAATACTGGTTCTGCTCTGGCTGGTCTGGTGGGCCTGTCCTCGTTGGCTGTTGCTGCTGGTGGCATGCTGGTCGCTGCACGCCGTCGCCGTGACGCCTGACACGAACCCGGTGCTTAACACGAACTAGTGTCTGGCACACAACCTTAGATAGTAGTTAGTTTAAGGTTCATAGAGGCCCCTGCTCACACGAGCAGGGGCCTCTTACTATTGCTTTACTACTGCTGCGCGACGGCTAGCTGAGCGACGCTGGCCTAACGACAGCAGCGCGACAGCTCGTGCAGTCTGCCCTCTTGTGTAGCCTGGTCTAAACCTGGTTGGCTGGCCTCCCGCGCGGCTGGTTGCCTTGGTTACTGTTTCTCTTTTCTTGTCTACCAACCCAGATCAAAGTGACTGTAGCCGGCGCAATTTGCTAGCTGCGCACGTGCCATACTGGTTCGTTTTGGGTTCCTTGTTTTTCGATGTAGCCCTTCGCTACGAGCGTGTTCAAAGCGCGCTGAATGGTGCGTACGGTCTTTGACGTCTCGCTTGCTAGTTCTTTTCTTGTGAACCTAGGATTTTTCATCAACAGCGATAGCACGGCTAGCTCAGTGTTGGTTAGCTCTGCATTGGTGGTGACATTAGTGGTGACATCACTGTCACCACCTCGGTAGAGCGTCACCATAAAACCGTAATTTCCATTGTCGAACGCGTATCTGATTCCTGTGTCAGTGCACAGGTTCACTACTTTCCTGATGCCACTGCCGAAGCGTTCGATGTTTTTGCTGAGATACATGGTTTTTGCTATCAGCTCGTTGCGCGTTACTGAGGGCAAAGCTTTCGTAACGTATTCGTCTGGAGAATACGAGTTAGCGAAACGGCCGGGATTATAAAAGGTAACTCGATCGGGATATACACAGATTTCGTGAGTGGTGTTCGTTTGATAGCGGGCATGAGCGAAGCTGTTTGCGATGACCTCGCGTATTGCCTCTTGTGGCAGTTCAGGTATTTCTTCTCGTTGCATGCGATTGACCGAGACGTGCCAGTTAATGTTTTTTAGTACGTACTGTTCGGCAGCTGTGAGTAGTTCAAAAATGTTCCCCTCTTCTGTGCGCATATCGAGAAAAGTTATTTTCTCTGGCGTTGCGAGCAGTGCGAGCTTCAAAGTGACAGGACGACTATTGCCGAAAAGGAATTCTCCTGCACGGTTAAGGTGATCTCCCGTGACGAGGCCCAAACGACTCGCCAAGTCTGGCGCCGTACCTGCGAGCTCTGGTAGCCGATTGGCCTGATGCGCAGCTTGCAGAAAACGATCAACGCAGTTTGCGTCCATGTCTTCTGGCATAAGGTATGAAGGTGCCAGTTCCCAAGAGTCTTTGTAGCTTTCCTCGCTCAACATTGTTCGCAGCTGGGCTGTGGAGACAGCTCGATCCTCGTCGGCTGTGCGCAGATAGTACCTTCCGTATGCTGCATAAGGTGCTTCAGCTCCGTTGACTTCGACTTTTATGCACTCTTTTTCGTCTAGTATTTCCTTGGTAACGGTAGGGTAAATCTGGGGTTTAATGGATTCATAAATGCTGCGGGAAACTGTTCGTAGCGTCTCTTCTGTGACGCTCTGGCCGATGACCGTCCCGTCTGGTTTCGCACCGAAAAACAGTGTACCGAGACCATGCTTGTTGAGCATGGCACAAAGAGAAATGCATGCTTGCTTCAGCTCTGCGGTGCTCTTTTTAAATTCGAGCGTCTCGGTCTCAATCCCCAGATTCATGTCATCTCCTCCCGAGATACTGCCAATTCTACTGGGTGGTGACACTAAATGTCACCACCCATGTCACCACCTAATTTTTGGATGACATATAATATTTCGTGAAAGTCGGACGATTTCGCAAAAATCAAAAAATGGACGCTGAGGGGTAGTGGTTTACATTCAGCTCTGATTAGCCCTGGTGAGAAGCGGTGTCAAAGAGACAATTTAGCGCGCTCCTCTCCCCTAAGAACTTGCGTTTTGGCTTGCTATCAAGCGAAAAACCACATACCGGCCGCCGTGTACGGTAGAGGCAAATTGTATTCACAGACAGGGCCGCATAACCCAAGCACGCGAAGCAAGTATACGAACCAAGCCGGCAAGTCACGAGCGCGCGTGTAGCATACTCGCCAGCACAAAACTCCACCTAGGCACCCAACATTACACAGACACGCCCTACCTAGCTCTGCTGGTATTGATTTTGCTGGCGCGAAAAATGTATTCTCGCTTAGGATTGGGTGAGCGCTGGAGTATGGCGCGATATAAGAGGTTCAAAGTTGAGTTGGGCACTGATGGGGAGCCTGGATGAGCTTATTTAGCTTGTTTCTGTGTATCAGCTTTTGGTGGCTGAGGATAGAAAAGTGGCTCTTTTGATGGCGGGACTTCCAGGTGTGGTATCTCAATTGCTCAGCAATAAGGACGTCTCTTTTCTTCGGCGCGCTCAGCTTCTTCACGTAGGAAGGATTGAGGATCGTGATGCGCGTGATGCCTTTGTAAAAACTATCTGTGACGCCGGACGAACTATTGATGATTCGGCGTTGGACATGGCTGTGACGGCGAGTGAAGGGTTCGCCTATCTTATCCAGCTGATCGGATATCAAGCGTGGGATATCGATTCAAGCCGTGCCGTAATCACTCTTGATGATATGCAACGTGGTATTGAAGTAACGAAAGCTGAAATGGAATCTCACGTGGTGGCCTCCAGCTATAGGGAGCTTTCAGAGAGGGATAGTGAATTTCTTGAAGCGATGACGCTTGATACGGGGGATAGCAAAATTTCTGATATTACTGCGCGCCTTGGTTGGTCGAGTTCAATGGTTGCTCAGTATCGTCGTCGGCTTATTGAAGCGGGTGTAGTTGGTGAGCGCAGACGTGGGATAGTTGGGTTTGATTTGCCGTTTTTGCGTGACTACGTGAAAAAGCAGATGGGTGACGGCGTCACGCCACTTGAGGGTACTGCGCAGTAATGTGCGGCGCATGTAAGGGATAGAGGATAAAGGCCAGTAGAAAATTTGCAACGACTGTAGGACTCGCAACGTGATGCAAGCCTCAGAACGCAACGAAAATAGCAAATGAAAATCATTATCATATAGGGTGGTGGTGTTTCATTGATGCATAGTGCGTTGCTTTGCTGATGCACATAGTTGGGAGAATGTATGGTCGTACAGATCGGCACGGGTTTGCCGCGAAAAGTTCGTTCAATCCTCGCTGTTCTCATGGGGGTGCTCCTCGCCACCACTGCGCTTCTGGCATACCCCGCTATTGCTGCAGGGGGTAGCAGGGCAGCGTCCCCAGATGAAAAAGTAGTACTTCCTGTGGGGCATATTGATTCCCCGAAAGTCTTTTGGGGAGATAAAGGCTTTGAGCTGAAAGCCAACGCTGGAAAGCTCTACGATCTCGACAAAACGATCAGCTGGCTCCGCCCCAATATCTACAGTGGAGATCAGCAGTTCTACGGATTTGCCGTCGGCCAGGATTCTCCGGCGTTAGACTTCCTTGGAAAAGGCACGACTTGGTGGGCAGCTCCATCGAACTGCATCTCCTGCGGGCAAATCTGGCAGGGCTACGGCGCTGATACGGATATCCCATACGAACAATTCCGAGATGGCGCAGGCGTGTCAGCCGCAGATGCCGGCGGAACGTTCTGGCTCAATCTCGTCAGCATTGATGGACCAGGCCGCCTCGAAATGATCCGCGGAGACAAATTCGAGGATGAGCAGTGGGGCACCTATCGTCGGATTATTTCCAGCACTGAGCCAGGGATGCGCTCTGCCGCTCTCAAACCTGGCACGCACACCCACAATTGGACTCTTTTTTCGGCGCCAGGCGATTACAAGCTGGTGTGGCAAGTGAGTGCCAGGAAAAATGACGGTACGATTATCACCTCCCAGCCCACTGAGCAGCACTGGCGTATCGGCGGATCGCAGCCCGCTAGCACACCCCAGCCAGCTCTCGCCGAGCGTTTTGCGAAAGCTGCGCAGGGCAACACTGCCGGATACAGCTTCTCTATCAGTACTGCGAACAATCAAGAAGCCCAGAAGCATGGGATGACGCTTGCTTCCTGGAATTTCTCAGCCCCGCAAGACGTCAATGGCAAGGCAGAGATCTATATCAATGGCCATATGATGAGCACGCTAGACGTGCGCAGCGGCAAAGGGTCGCTCACGCAGCTACCAGCCGTCGGTGCCGCTAAATACCAGGTAGTCTTCTTCCCAGAGTCCAAGGGCGCGCGGTGGGTGAGCGAACCCCTCACGTACACCCCGCAGGGCTCGCCCGTCACCACCCAAAAATCGGGAGAACTTCCCGTTCATGATCCGGCGAGCGCCTCAACGGCGGATTTCGCAGAAGTAGACGTGCCGAGCAACGCCAGCGCCAGTGTGAAGCTCAGCCCAGGCACGCTCGATACGACGTTCAGCGTAGATGTGCGCATGTCCGATCCGAAGCTGCGCGGTGACGTCGTGCTGGATTTCTTTGAGCATGGTACGCACTCACAGTATCCAGATATTTCCTACACTGGCACTCTCTCAAATGGCCGCTGGACGGATCAGATTGAAGACCTTGATTCCGTATCTGGGCTTGATGTGCATTTCACGTTCTTACCGCATTCGAGTATGCGCAACGTCCACAAGAAGACGGCCGTCGTCGTCACCAATTTTGATCCTGAATCTACCTCCACGGCTACGGTGCCGCTCGGTGCAGGAGATGCAGTGCCAGGCCAGGGTGACCAGGGCGGTGCTCAAGGCGATGATAAGCCAGGTGTAGAGCCTACCCCATCAGATCCAGATGTCTCTCCAGATCAAAACGAATCGGAAGAAGAGACCCCTGACGATCCCGATCCAGATTCAGAGATTGATCCCGATTCCGAAACCGATCCGGATGATTCCAGCGATCAAGGAGAATCAGAGGGAGATACTCCATCGCAGCCCAAGCCGTCGCAGGGCGATGATCTCTCTGGCAAGCGGCTGTTGCTTGATGCGGGGCATGTGGATTTAGCTGCGCAATTAATTGACGGCGAACTCGATATGCGCGTTAAAGATGACACTGGCCTCATTGATAAAAAGTCCACGCTGCGGCTCCCGCACGCTGTGGCACTGGGTGTGCGCAATCACGCTCGTGAAGTGAACACCGAAAAGCGGATTAAGCAAGGTTTTGGCTTCTTGGGAGAAGCCAGATCGAGCGCCTATATACTCCCCGAGACGGAGAAATCAGGATTGATCTGGCCAGGGTACTCCACGGAAGCTCTCGCTGAGCAAGTGGATTATTCCTCTCAGCATCTCAATATCGCTCTGCTCGACGGGCCTGGAGACGTGAAGCTCTACAAGACTGATTTTGGAAAGCCGACGGTGCTTTTCGACAGCGCTGAGAACGACGAAGCTGCCATTGCAGTGCCTGGGCCGGTGCACGTGCATACCGGATGGGCTTTCACTAAGCCTGGGCGTTACGAAGTGCTCTTCTACTTTACGGCGCACACTCCTGACGGCGCAGAGCTCACTTCCGTGGAGCGCTCCCTGGTATTCCTCGTTGGAGATGAGGAAATCGCGAAAGCTACCGACGTCGTATCGGCTCACTCCACCGACACGCCCAAGCCCGACGTCACGCCTAAGCCTGGTTCCGAAACTGAACCTCAGCCCAAACCGGATGACACCTCGAAGCCAGATGTGACTCCGACGCCTAAGCCCGACGTCACGCCTAAACCTGAACCTCAGCCAGAGAAGCCGAGTGAAAAAATTACGCTCGATCACGGGCATACAGATATCTTCAACGTCTCCATGACACAAGGTAAGCTGCAGCTCAATCTCAAAGAAGACGTGACGGGACAGCACGTGGCTCACACTCCAGAAGACGTCACGTTGGTGGTGAAATCTCAAGCGCTGATGCAGCTCCCTGCCACGTATCCGGCCGCTCCGCAAGCGTACGTACTACCGTTGAATCAAGATCAGGCTCTGCTCTGGCCAGGATGGAGCACTCTTGAGACGCAGCAAGCTGGCCTCGGTGCGGTTGATCTGGAGATTAGCAAAGTGGATGGGCCAGGAGCTGTGCACATCTTCACTCAGAATTTTATTGGCACTCCTCAGCCACTTCTCTCCAATGGTGCGACGGCACTTCCAGGGACGATCACCGTGCCCGAACCTAGACATGTACATGCTTACTGGGCATTCACAAAACCTGGTACGTATACAATGCGCGTGACGGCGAAAGCTAAGCACAACGGCACGCTCATCACTAGCGATACGCATACATACACTTGGATTGTGCAATCAGCAGCGGGAACGGCAGACGAAAAGCCACACCCGAACACTCCTGGGCACGAAACTCCTAGTGTGACGCCTACGCCGAAGCCAACTCCGCAGCCGCAAGCGGGAAGTTCGAGCACATCGGCCAGGAAGCCTGCCTCGCAGCCGACATCCACGGCGCACAGGCAGCAGTCCAACGCTCCATTGGGATTGCTGAAAGGCCACGTAGACGCTTTCTTCCTCAATCCTACGGCCGCCTCTCTCGACCTCGTGGTGCGTGAAGACGTGACGGGGCAGAGCGTCTTGCGCAAGCCGGAAGATGTGCGCTTCTTGGTAGGAGATAATGCGAAAATGCTGGTGCCGGCAGGATTCCCGAACGCCGGACGGCAAGCATGGGTCCTGCCCATGGTGCAAAATCCCAATCTGCTGTGGCCAGGCTGGAGTTCTGAGCGCGTGAGAGGCAGTGCCGATTTCACGGTGAACGTCTCTGGGCCTGGGAAAGTGTACGTGTTTACCAGTAGCCTAGATGGGAAACCGACGAGCGTCCTGCGCGGTGGCGGCCTTGCCCTGCCAGGCACTATTCACGTGCCATCTCCTGCTCATGTGCACGCCAACTGGATTTTCTCAGCTCCAGGCGTCTACACGTTCCAGGTGCGCGGCAGCGCCGATGGGCAGAGTACGCGCACAGCTACCTACACGTTTGCGGTGGGCAATGCTGCAGCGACTCAGATAGCTCGCACCACGCGCGTTGCGGGCGGCAGCGTGCAATCAATCTCCAGTGCCGGAACCACTGATATCTCTGCATTGCTTGGTGGAGCGACTGCCGATAAAGCAGCTTTGAGCAAGGGAAGCTCGGCAAAAGTGCCACTGGAGAAGAAACCGGTGCAGGCGGGCGTCTGCGCACTGGCTGGCAATCCGAGCAGCTTGCCACAGTCCTTGGCTACCAGTGGGCATTTTGATCTCGGCCCGCAGCTACGCGATGGAAAACTCGTGGCGATGATTCGCGATGATCGCCAGCAGCCAGCTCAGTGGCGACCCGCTGGCGATGTCGCTTTTGGCTTGGATGCACAGGCGCTCACGACTACACCTCAAGAGTTGAGTTTCTTGGCGACACCAGGCACGCCGATGTGGATGATTTCCTCAGTGCAGCAGCCAGGAGTGCCGTGGCTAGGTGAGACGAGCCAACACGAATCCATCATTGCGGGTACTACCGGAGAAGTGACGACGAGGATTACGAAGATTCAAGGGCCAGGGGAAGTGGCGCACTTCTTGCCTACAGCACTTGGCACGGGCGTCGGCACGATGCTGTTCTCCACCGTCAAAGGGCCAAATAGCTACGTGATTCCGGCAAATACGCACATGCATGGGGTGTGGGCATTCACCGCTCCTGGTGAGTACGTCATTTTCTATCAGCATGAGGTGACGGATAAAGCTGGAAAGAAACTGACGGCGGACGGAAAACTCACGATAGTGGTCGGATCGTGCGATCAGACTGCTGCGGCAAATGCGCAAAAAGCTGCAAATGCCTCAGACACTGCGCTAGCGCAAGCAGGGCTAGGTACCGATCAGGGCCGTGGGTTTGACGTTGCTTGGTGGATTCAAACTGCGCTGTTGGCTGCCGTGCTACTGACGAACGTGATCGTTCTCATTCGCTGGTCGCAGCGGCGTCGGCAGATAGTGCCGCAGCAGTAAGGGCAGGTGGATGCACACACACAAACTACGTGCGCTGGCCACGGCTGGCGTGCTGCTGGGCTTGCTCGCGGGCTGCGCTGGTTTTCCACACGCGCAGCCTGGCGTAGGCCCTTATTCTGAGGGGCGGCCGGTGCGCGTCGTCACGACGACACCGCTGCTGGCAGATGTCGTGAAGAATGTGGGGGCTGGCCGCGTGGACGTGAGTTCCATCGTGCCGGTAGGAGCCGATCCGCACGGCTATGAGCCAAGTTTGCGCGATATTCGAGATATCGCCTACGCCGATCTTGCCGTATCCAACTACCTCATGTTGGAAGAGCATTCGCAGATCAAAGCGATAGATGCCACGATTGGCGAACACGTGCGGCATATTTCCGTAGCAGAGGGAGCCACCCGATATGGCGCGCAGGTCATCACGCTCACGGAGAATGCGGCACTCGATACCGCCTGGCTTGGACTGCGAGTGAACGGAAGCGGAGCCGACCGCTCAGCTGGCGTGCAAATTATTGCCACTGGAATGAGCGGCCCTGGAGAGCTCAGTGCCTACATCACTGAGACGTTTGGGCATCCCTCGGTGTATGTGAATTCGGCCGATGGCTTCGATCACGATGCTTTTGAGCTTCCCGCTGATGCGCACACGCATATGTCGTGGGCATTCACGAAAGCTGGAGTCTACACGTTGAAGCTCAAAGCACAGAGCACGGGTTCGCACCCACAGCAACTCGGCGAGACGGAGGTGTATTTCGCTGTGGGGGTGGATCCGATCACCGCTGCGGAATCCCTTGCGGGCATTGATAAACGGAGCCCGCTCACCGTGCTGAAAAAAGAACACGCCGATATTAGCGTGGACATGCGCGGTGGGTTCACGATGCGAATAGATCGGAACCTGAATTCTGCGGCTGCCAGCGCGGCTGTTGGCGCGGGTGGCACTGGTGGCACGGTCAGCGTGGGCGGCACTGATTCGGGCAGTGGCGATTCGGGCGGCACCGGATCCCAGAGCGCCGGCTCTGGTAACTCCGACGTGAGCACTTCAGACGTTGCCAGCTCTGCGGCTGCCAGCGCGGATTCTGCCAGCTCAGATATGAGCGGCGTGGAAAATGTGCCCATGAATGCCGTGATTGTGGAAGTGCCATCTTCAGCACTGCAGCCGGTGCCGGCCGATCCTGAATTTCGTTTCATCGAGCGGCCTGGCACGGAGGTGTATCAGCTTCCGCAAGCTGTGCTGGGTAGCCATATTCACGGAGAGATAGATCCGCATCTGTGGATGGACGTGCGCAATGTGAAAGCCTATGCGGCTCTCCTGCGCGACGAACTCATTCGCCTCGATCCGCAAGGGGCGGCGGCCTACACCCGCGCGTGTGAGCAGTATCAAGCACAGCTGGATCAGCTTGATACGGAGGTGGCGGATGCTATCGCCAGCATTCCGCAGTCTCGGCGCAAACTCGTCACCAGCTATGATGCTTTCGGATACCTTGCTCACGCCTATGAGATTCCCGTGGCTGGGCTAGTGACGCCGAATCCGGCGGTGGAGCCGAGCGTGGCGGATCGCTCGCGCCTGGTCACTACGCTAAAGAATCTCAATATCCCCGCCGTCTTTGCCTCTCCCACAGACATTCGGATGCGCACGCCGCTGGTGGAGATTGCCGAAGACGTCGGCGTGAAAGTGTGTCCGCTGCTCTCCGATGAATTCACTCCCGACGTCCACACATACACCGCACTCATGCGTTTCGACGCGCACTCATTAAGGAACTGTTTACAATGAACAAGAATTTTTCCGCACGTTTTCTCGCGCCACTCTCTGCACTCGTTCCCACAGTTGCAGCTATCGCCGCTGTGGCCACTGCTATTGCTATAGCCTGGTGTGCTGTATTCGTGGGCACCGCTCCGGCATCAGCTAGTACGGCATCAGCTAGTACGGCGTCGGCTAGTACCGCTATCCGCAGTACTGACGATCTCACCCAAATTGTCGATGGAGCTGAGCGGGTAGTGCGCGGCGAAGCGGTGACGATCGATGCTGGGCATATCGATATGGGGCCGAAACTCGTCGATGGAAAATGGGAGCTGCTCATACGCGACGATACCGCCCAACCGGCAGTGTGGCGCCAGCCTAAAGACGTGGTCATCCGAGTGGTCGATCAAGCGATGATGCCTGCGCCCGCTGGAGAAAAGTATGCATTCTTGCCCACGCAAGCAGGGCAAAAGGTCTATGTGGTACCGCAAGTACAGGCCGCCAACGTGGTCTGGATTGGCTGGAACACCCAAGATCCGGCGATAGCTAGCAGTCTCGATCGCGGTGCTAATCTCCGTCTGCTCGGTGTGCGGGGCGCGGGCGAGCTTGCTCTCTTCTTGCAAGATGGGGCTTTTGGGGATCCGCTGCCAATGTGGGATTCGCGCAAGCAGGAGCCGCAAGATGTCTGGATGGAAGCCAATACCCACGTGCACGCCAACTGGGTATTCACCCAGGCGGGCGCCTACACAGCTGCTATTCAAGTGGTTGGAAAAGACAAAGATCAAAAAGAGCATACGGCAGCAGCGACGTTGCACTTCGCCGTGGGTGACGCCGTCACGGATGAAGCTGCTCGCCAAGCGCCAGAACCTGATGTGGCGGCGAGTGCAGCGGCTGATTCCGCTGCAGCTGACACAGCTTCAAGCGGACGCAATGGTGAAAGCAGCGGTGGCGAAAGCAATGCCGGTGGGAGCAACGCCGGTGGGAGCAACGCCGGATTATTCTCATCTCCCATTGCGTGGGGCGTAGCTATTGCCGCAGGCGTTGGCGTGCTGGTGCTCATCGGCGTGTTGATTGTGGCGTACCGGAAGAATGTACGTTTGCGCCGAGAAGCTCTGGCAGCAGCGGCAGAAGAGGAAATTCGATGAATTTAAGGCTGAGAAATTCGGAGCCTATGCATCCGGAGCTTGCACGTTCGAGCTCTGCACACCAGAAACCTGTGCATCCGGAGTCTGTGCATCCGGTGGAGGTAAAAAATCTCCACGTGACTCTCGGCAGGCGGCACGTGCTCCACGATATTACTTTTGCGCTCGCACGCGGGGAACTCGTGGGATTGCTCGGCCCAAATGGCGCTGGGAAAACCACGTTGATGCGCGCTATCCTCGGTCTTCTTCCCATCGATAGCGGCAGCGTGAGCGTGAGCGGCGAAATGGATGTGAAAGTTCGCCGAAATAGTGTGGGTTACGTACCCCAGCGGCATGACGTCGATTGGGCACTTCCGCTGACGGTCTACGAGGCCGTTTTAGGAGGGCGCGTGCGCACGGCGAGATTTGGGCGTGCCAATAAAGCAGATCACCAGTTGTGCGCTACTGCTCTCGCGCGGGTGCGGATGACCGATCTCGCTGGCCGTCCCATTGGTGAACTTTCTGGAGGGCAGCGCCAGCGGGTGCTGATTGCTCGCGCTTTGGCCAAAAAGCCGTCGGTGCTGTTGCTCGATGAGCCGTTCACTGGGCTTGATATGCCCACGCAAGAGATCTTGATTGCACTCTTTCAAAATTTGGCTCGTGAGGGTGAGACGCTGCTCATGTCTACCCACGATTTGCCAAGTGCGCAAGCTACGTGCGATCGGCTCATTTTGCTGCGTGAACATGTTTATGCAGACGGCGCTCCGGCAGAGCTGCTTGACGCGGAGCCGTGGTCGGCCACATTCCAAGTGCAGCCAGATTCTCCGCTGCTTGCGGGGCTGGGGCTCACTCACGCTGCGGCACTATCGCCTGCCCATATCTCATCGTCCCTGCCCACTCACACACCGTCGCCATTGGAGGAGATGACATGCTGACCCCGTGGGACTTCATAGCTGATCTCACTAATCCGCTCCTAGCGTTTCTGCCGCGCGCCCTCATCGTGGCAGTGCTGTGTGCTGTCGTGTGTGCCGTCGTGGGCAACCACGTGGTGCTGCGAGGAATGGCTTTTCTTGGTGACGCCGTGGCGCATTCGGTCTTTCCTGGGATAGCGGTGGCATTTCTCATGGGCGGCTCGCTGCTGCTCGGGGGTTTGGTAGCAGGTCTCGTGACGGCGGTGCTCATCGCGGTGCTCGCCCAATTTCCAAGGGTGAGCGAGCAGAACGTGATCGGGTTTCTCATGACGAGCACATTTGCTGCGGGGATTGTGATTATCTCTAAAGCACCTGGCTACACTGGTTCGCTCACGTCGTTTTTGTTTGGTTCGATTGCGGGAGTATCGACCGGCGATGTGCTCACTGCCGTCGTCGCCACTGCCGTGATTGTCACATTGATCATCGTCTTAAATCCCTACTTCATGGCTGTTGCTTTTGAGCGTGAGACTGCTCGCGCGAATGGGCTTCCGGTCTTTCTGCTCGATCTTACGCTCTATCTCTTAGTCACCACGGCAGTCGTACTTTCAGTGCGCTCAATCGGAAATATCTTGGTGTTGGCGCTGCTCGTCACTCCTCCGGCCACCGCTCGGCTGCTCACGGAACGGCTAGCCCCGATGATGGTGACGTCGGCTGGCTTGGGTGCGGGAGCGGCTATTATCGGCCTCTATCTATCGTGGGCGCTGGATTTGCCCGCTGGGGGAACGATCGTCCTCGTCAGTGCGCTGGAATTTTTGCTGGCGTGGCTTTTTGCGCCGCGCCACGGCGTCATCACTCCGCGGCTCATTCAGCGGCGAGCTGCCAGGAAAGAACTGCTCACTGCGGCGTAGTGAACTTGGAGTGCACGCGCTGAAATGATGCCCGTGGGAATGGCGTGCGCTGAAATGGCAGAGGTGGCGTATGCGGGAGTGGCACAGGCAGCACGAGCGGAAAGTAGCAGGGAGGTGTAACTACTGCCACGCCAGCTAATTTTGGTATGGGGGTGGCAGGGCGCTAAGATGGAGCACGTTCACAAATGAATAAATGCGCCAGTAGCTCAATGGATAGAGCATCTGACTACGGATCAGAAGGTTGGGGGTTCGAGTCCCTTCTGGCGCGCGATTCGGCTCGGTGGTTGATGGTTATCCTGCCGAGTCGTTTTTTATTCTTTACCGCTTCTCTGCCACTGTTGTGCTCCTTATCCCCGAGTTCATTGCCTATCTCTAGGGCTGTGGATCAGTAGGGGATAAGTGGGATAAGTAGCACAGTGAGCAGCCCAGTGTGCGGCGTTTTACGCTCGCTTGGCGTGTGCCGCTTTTACTCCCTCCACTAGCCGATATAGCACTGGCAGGAGTACCAGCGTGAGCGCTGTGGAGCTCACGAGGCCGCCAATCACGGTGATGGCCAGCGGCTGAGAGATAAAACCAGAGTTGGCACTAAAGCCCAAAGCCATAGGAACCATCGCAGCGACTGTGGCGAGCGCCGTCATAACGATGGGACGCAGTCGGCGCATAGCGCCATTGTAAATGGCGTTCGAGAGTGAATCGCCGCGCGTGCGGTACTGATTGATTAAGTCGATGAGCACGATGGCGTTCGTCACCACGATGCCAGTGAGCATCAGCATCCCCACCATAGCCGAGAGATCGAGGGCGGTGTGGGTGATTAGCAGCGCGGCAAAGGAGCCAATGGCCGCAAACGGAATGGCAATGAGCAGCAGCAGTGGCTGCAGCAGACTCTTGAAAATCCACACGAGCACTACGTAAATCAGCAGTATGGCAGCAGCAATTGCCAGCAGAAGCTGGCTGAACGAATCCGCTATCTGCTTGGCAGCTCCTCCGACGTTCGTGACGGCTCCATCTGGCAAAGTTGTACTGGCAAGTTTCTTCTGCAATGCCGTCGTCAGCGCCCCAATATCGTTGCTGTTCTTCGGCGTCGCCGAAATAGTGGCCGTCGTCTGCCCATTATTCGTGATAATCGTCGGGATGGACTTCACCTCTTGAATATCGGCTATAGCTGTAATCGGCTGGCCGAGAAGGGTCATCTCGCGCAATTCCGAGACGGTTTTTACCGGATTGATGATCGAGAGGTAAATGGACGTGTCGATATTGTCGAGCGTAATAGTGCCAATTTTTGGCTCTACCATCTGTGCGGAGATGAGTCCGACGACGTCATTTTCACTCAGTCCCATACGAGCGGCGACATCTCGCTTCACGGTGATCTGTATGGCAGGCGCTTGCGCGCTGAGATCGGAACTCACAGCTTTTGCTTCAGGAAGATCTGTGAGGGCGGCCGTGACGGCGTCGCTCGCCTTCTGCAGGTCAGCTTGAGTAGGTGCTGTGATAGCCACATCCACGGTGTCTGCCCCTAGCAGGCTTTGGGCAGAACTCGAAAAATCAGATATGTCTCCCGTTCCAGTGCGGTCTTCAGTGTGTTCTCCGGCGCTCCCGCTGGCAGTCGCGCCCGTATTTCCGGCGGCGCGCGCGGCGGCAGCAGCTCCCTGTGCCTGGCTGGCAGCTTTCTCCCCGCTGGCAATCAAATCGTCAGTGAGCGCCGTGATATCCGCTGAGGTGTCTATGCTCACTAAGTATGAGATTGCATCGCCAGCCGCTGACGTACTTGAGCCTCCGCTCATGCCCATCATAGTGCCGCCGCCGGAACTGGCAATGGTAGCGACGGATTTTACCCTGCTATGGCCTCGCAGAGCTTTCTCCACGTCGCCGGCCATCGCAATTTTTGCCTCCATGCTTGCTCCAGGGCGCACGCGCTGCGAAATCATCACCATGCCCTGATTGCTTGTTCCCATCAGATTCACGTGCAACGCAGGAATGAGAGCTACGGTAAGTCCGAGCAACGCCACGGCAATGACGACGGTTGTGCGCGGATACTTTTGTGTGCCGCGCAAAGCTGGCCGATATGCGCGCCGCAGCCAGTAGCGTTCTTCGCGCTGCTCCACTTGGGAGCGCAGCGTTGCAGCGGCAGCCTCATCTTCCTGAGCAGCGGCCTGTGCAGTGGCAGACGGCTTGAGGAACCAGTAAGCGAGCACCGGCACGATAGTGAGCGCCACGAAGAGCGAAGCGGCCAGAGCCAAGACCACGGTGAACGCAAATGGCTTGAACAGTTCACCAACCATACCGCCAATGAGTCCGATAGGTACGAAGACGATAATCGATACGAGTGTAGAGGCAGTGACGGCGCTCGCCACTTCGCGTACGGCGTCAAGAATGGCGCGTAACTTTGGCTGTCCGTAGTCCAGATGCCGCTTGATGTTTTCGATGACGACGATGGAATCGTCCACCACGCGCCCGATGGTGAGTGTGAGGGCGGCGAGGGTGAGCATATTGATGGTGTAGCCAAATACCAGCATTCCAATAAAACCAGCGAGCAGCGAGAGTGGCACGGATACCGCCGTCACGGCCGTGGAACGGAATGAGAGCAAGAAAATGAGAATGACGAGTATGGCAAAACCTAAGCCGATTGCTCCCTCCTGGGCGAGAGAGCGCACGGATTGCGTGATGTAGGGAGCCTGCTCAAAGAAAGATGTGAAACGAGTGTCCGCACCCACTGAAGCGGCAAGCTCCGTCAGTGTGCTATTGACGTTGGCCGAGGTTTGCACGAGATTGGCATTCGCTGTGGGGAAAATGAGTAGTGCGAGAGCATCTTTGCCATCTAGCTGGCCAACCACTGAATGCTTGCCCGCTTCAAGCTGCACACTGGCAATGTCGCTCAGTGGGTATGTGGCGGTTGGCCGTTCAGTGCTAGAGCCATCAGGTAGCTGCACCGTCTCTGTGGGGCCGGTGACGGGCACGTTTTTCAGATCGTCAAGGCTGAGTAATTTTTTACCGACGGTGACGTCGATAGTGGCGTTGCCGTCGTTATCCGTGAGTGTTCCTACGGGCACGGCGAGCCCGTTATTATCGAGGGCATTTTTGATGGCGTTTGCATCAATTCCGAGCGTGCGCGCTTTGGCGGAGTCAATGCCGATACGCACCACTTGCTCTGGCGCTCCCACGATCTGTACTTGTGAGACGCCGGATATTTTTTGCAGCTGCGGAATGACGGCGCTGCGAATTCGCTGAGCTACCTCCAATGGAGAGCCATTGCTCGTCACAGCCACGTAACTGAGCGGAATACTCGATGTTCCTCCCGAAAAGACTTGCGGCTCAGCATCCTGAGGAAAATTATCCTTGACCCGCGAGATAGCTAATTCCACTTTGCTTGTGGCGCGAGCGACGTCTGATCCGTAGGTGAGCTCAATCGTGACCATGGAGAAAGAACTGGCCGATTGGGTGCGGGTGGATTCGACTTCTGCAATAGTGCTCACAGCTTGCTCAATGGGGACGCTCACGCGCTCTTTCATCTGCTCCGATGTGGCTCCGACGCTGGTGGTGAGCACCGATATTTGCGGCAGTTGCACACTGGGGATGAGCTCCTGGCGAAGAGTGCTCATAGCGAAGACGCCCAGCACGGCGATCACTACGGAAACGAGTGCCACAAAGGCTCGATTTTTCAAAGAAACTTTCGCCATCGCAAACATGGCATCAGTCTATTATTCATGCGTTGCATCTAGCCATTTGTCGGATTTACGCGCGGCGCGCGGGCTATATGCCGGATTGACGGCGGGTGTGTAGGGAGCACGGACAGCCGCTCACGCAAGCGCATTTCACGATGCGTCGCATATTTGCGCGTGTAATATGCCCCTGCTATGTTGTTAGCAACAATGTGTAGAAATGTATAGAGAGGAAGCGACATGGTTCGTGGGCGCACGATGGTTGCGCGTTGGCGTAGCTGGTTTGGTTGGCGGTCTGCCTAGCTGAGCCGGTTGTGGCTGCACAGATCGCATTGAGCAGGTGATTGTGCGGCGGCAACGAACAGATTCGCTTGAAATTTCTGAGCCCTCCGGTCACCGTGAGGGCTTTTCTTGTGCCATGTGGATTGTGAAGTACTGCGTGGGGCGGAGAGCTGGCAATCGAGAATAAGCAGCCGCAGAGCCGCCTGGAGCAATCACCTAGAGCAGCCGTCTAAGCAGCCGCCAGCGGCTGAATACGGCAGTAGCAGCGAGTACAGCGGAGCGACCGTCACGGCGAGGCCGCGCAGTCGTCACAGCGAAGAGCGCGCAGTCGTCATGGCGGAGCATGATGAACGTCATGTGGCAAAGACGTAATAAAAGACGTAATCAGTGAAAAGGATTGGGAAAGATGAAGAAAATAACCGCGATCGGTTCGTTTCTCGTGGGGGCACTGTTGGTATTGCTGTTGGTGATGCCGTCGCTGCAGCGGCTCAATGAGCTGGAACATGCGGGAGCAGCCACGGGAAATAAGCCAGCTGCTGAGCAAGCGACTGGTGGTGCATCAGGGCAAGCATCTGGAAATGATCTAGTGCCAGCTAGCTATCAGCCAGTTGGCGCTGAACGAATCGTGGCGAGTGGAAAGGCCAAGCAGCTCGATCCAAAGAATCCCCTGCTCAAACATGGAGACGTATTGAAAGTGGGGATTTTGCAGTTTATGGAGCATCCCTCTCTCGACGATATTCGCTATGGCTTGCTCGATGAGTTGGCAAAACGCGGATATATCAACGGCGTCAATATGCAGATCGAATACCAGCAAGGGCAGGGCGATCAAAACCTCCTGAAAACGATTGCCGATAACTTTATGGCAGATGGCAAAGATTTACTGATTGGCATCGCCACTCCAGCAGCGCAGGCCTTGATGAATTCTGCGCAAGGAGATGTGCCGGTGGTATTTGCTGGCGTCTCTGATCCCGTAGGGGCTGGCTTGGTTGCTGATCTTAAGAAACCAGGCAAACTCGTCAGCGGTGCCACGTATGCCAACAACAACGCCGATACTCTCAAGCTGATTAAAGAGATTCAGCCCGATGCTAAGCGGCTCGGCGTCCTCTACAACACGTCTGAGCAAAACGCAGTGCAGCAGGTGCAGAGCATTCGCCAGCTCGCCCCGAGCGAGGGGTTCACGCTCAAAGAGGCGACGATCACCTCTACCAATGATTTGAAGCAGGTGGCTGAGCAGCTCGCCACTGAGGTGGATGCCATCTATCTCCCGCAAGACAATACTATTGCCAGTTCGCTCGACACCCTCGTGCCCACCACTACCGCCCACAAAGTAGGCCTCTATCCCACTGTCGATGCCATGGTACAGTCGGGATGCCTTGCCACTGTGGGGCTCAATCAATACCTGTGGGGAGCTGATTCAGGGGACGTGGCGGCCGACGTGATTGAGGGCGCTGATCTCGCCACATATCCGGTAAAGGTGAGCACGATTTCCAATAAGTTCATCAATAGTACGCAAGCGGCGGCGCTGGGGATGACGATTCCGCCAGCCGTCAGCAAAGATGCTATCGACATGAACCCCGCAAAGAAGTAGCGATCGATAGCGAAGAGAAGAGGAAACAACAGTGGATATTCTGCTATCGGCTCTTTCGCAGGGAGCTATTTGGACCATTATGGGCATCGGAGTTTACATCACGTTCCGAGTGCTCAACGAGGCAGACCTGACGACGGAATCGTCGTTTACACTGGGAGCGGCCACGGGGGCACAGTTTTTGCTGCTGGGTATGCACCCGCTGCTCGCAGGGCTAGTGGCCTTGCTGGTGGGCGCTGCGGCAGGAGCGGTGACGGCGTTACTCATCACGCGTGTGCGCATCAACTCGCTTCTCGCCGGCATTATCACGATGACTGGCCTCTACTCGGTGAACTTGGTGTTTCTCGGGCGGGCGAACATCTCAATATCCTCGCAGTTCACGCTGAAATCAATGATTGCGGGGCTGGGTCTGCCGCGCAACGTCGATACCTTGGTGATCGGCGTGGTGGTGATTGCCGTGGCCGTGGCAGTTCTGGGGGTTTTCTTCCGCACTGATATGGGGCAAGCACTCATCGCCACGGGGGACAATCCCGTGATGGCTAACGCTCTGGGGATTCCCTCTGCTGAAATGACGATGCTTGGCTACATGATGGGCAATGGCCTCATTGCGCTCTCAGGGTATTTAGTGGCGACGGATAACGGCTATGCAGACATCTCAATGGGAGTGGGGTCAATCGTAATCGGCTTGGCGGCCATTATTATTGGCGAAGTGCTCGTGAAAAATGTGAGTTTGCCGGTGCGGCTGCTCACGATTTTTCTCGGCTCGGTCGTCTACCGTCTGCTGTTGGCTCTCGTGCTGATGCTCCACGTCAATACCGATCACTTCAAGCTGTTTTCAGCTGTCATTCTCGGTCTGTGCCTATCTATTCCCGCACTCCAGCAATGGTTTTCGCGCACGCAGATGCGCAGGTCAGTCCGCCCTCAGCCCAGCGGTGGCGCTGAGAAAACGTCATCGCCTGCCGATGTGCAGGCGGTCAGCGCCCCAGCTAATGGGTCAGCTAGCGCGTCGGTCAGTGCTGCAGTCAATGCATCGGGAGTTGGCACATCGGTGACGTCGGCCAGTACTGCTGGCGCGGAAGTCAGCGGCGTCACGGAAGAGACACGAACGAAGGAGGAGCAGTGAACGTTCTCACTCTTGAGCATGTAAACAAAACTTTTCATCAGCGCACGGCAGATGCGTTTCAGGCGCTCGCAGATGTGAGTCTTGAGGTGGCTCAAGGCGATTTCATTACGGTCGTCGGCGGCAATGGGGCGGGTAAATCTACGCTGCTCAACGTAATCTCAGGGGCTATTCGTGTGGATTCTGGGCGGGTGCTCATCGATGGGGCAGACGTGACGAACACGGCCGAAGAAGATCGGGCAGCCCTGATTGGGCGAGTGTTTCAAGATCCTAAAATGGGCACGGCTCCGCGTATGACGGTGGCAGAAAATCTGGCTTTGGCTCAAAAGCGCGGCGAAAATCGCGGGCTGCGTATCTCCATGAACGAGGAAAAACGCCAAGAGTTTCGGGATATCGTGGCTCCTTTGGGGCTGGGGCTGGAATCGCGTCTCGACAGCGCTATTGGCGTGCTCTCTGGCGGCCAGCGTCAGGCGATTACGCTGCTGATGGCCACGATGAAAGAGCCACGTCTGCTGCTGCTCGACGAGCATACTGCCGCGTTGGATCCGAAGACGGCCAGAGTGGTCTTGAATTTTACCCAGCAGACGATTGCGGAGAAACGTTTGAGCGCTCTGATGATTACTCACCACTTAAAAGATGCGCTGGAGCTGGGGAATCGAATGCTGGTGCTCAACCGCGGCGCGATTGTGCACGATTTCTCCGCCGAGGAGAAAGCTCAGCTCACGGCTGGGGAACTCTACGAAATGGTGGGTGAACTCGAAGAAGAGGAGTAGCGGTCGGCCTTATCTCTCTATCTCTCTCTGTCTCTGACGGCTTCGCGCTGGCGTTCCAGCGGCCTCGCGCCGACGCGATAGCGAAAATATGTGAGAATATGGCTATGGAATTTGTGCAATGGGCACTGGAAAAAGCGGTTGAGCACCCCGACCTTGCCGGTGCGATCGTCACGGCAGATGGAGAATCTCTCGATGTGCTCTTGCCTGATGGGCGTGCTTTTCGATTCCGGCCAGGGGTGTTTATTGCGGAGGATGCCCCTGAAGTGCAGCGTGCTGAGCTTCTCTATCGTCTCATCAGCATTGGGGTGGAGCAGGCAAAAGCCCCTATGTTTGACGACGCTACTGGCCATATCGGCGAGGATGCCAGCGCAGCCGCGTCGGCCAGCGGCGACGCCGAGGCTCTGATAGATCTCGACGATAGGCATCTGCACGTGCCAGAGCCAGCTCCAATTCTGGATGCGAATCCCACAATTGTGCCGATTGTGCGCTCTGCGGACTATTTTGTGAATTCCCACCGCGGGGAAGATTCCATGATTTACGTGCCGCTCACCGATTTTGTGGGGGTTGGTCTCGCACTGGACAACCCCGATGCCGCTCAGCCAATCTACTATTCGCAAATGGAACAAGTGCCCTCAGACGTGGGGGCGCTGCTAGCTGAATCAGTGAATGCGCTGCGCCGAGTGGTGGGGTATCAGCGAGTCTCTGTGGATCTCGGCTTATCGAGGATATCTGGGGCTGACGTCGTCACCTTTCTCGCTCCTGAAAATTATGAGCTCTCTTGGTTCTGCGACGTGGAGATGATGATACAGGTAGCTCAGCGGCTGCGAGAACGCCATCCAGACGATATTCCACTTTTCGTGCCCGCAGCTCGCACGAAATTTTATGTGGTTTTTAGTGAAGACCCACATTTGGTGGATTTCTTTACGATACTGCTCACCCAGCGGCGCAGTTCCGAGGCTGTCTATCCGTTACCTCATACCGTGACGGCGGACGGCTGGAAAGAGTGGGTGCCGTTTGCAGATTCTAAGCTCGCGCAGGTGCTCGGGGCGCTGCGCGGCAGTTTTCGGCAGGCGATTTATGCACAGCAGGTTCGAGCGCTCTCCAGCTGGGGAGATTTTGGCGAGCTGAAAAGCTATATACCACGTCGACTGCATTCCGGACAGCGGGTGAGTGCCACTGAATGGAATGCGATGGATGTACGAGGTTCGATTCCAGATACGGATTTCATTTCTTTTATCCGAGAGCCGTCTCCGCATCCGTGGGAGAACTCGAATGGCGTGCGCATCACAATCCGTTCTCACATAGCTCGTGAGATTTGGCCGCAGGGGATTATGCGGGATTCGACGGCGTGGCCGCCGCGCTGGAATGTGCAGGGATTCCCGGATGAGGCCACTCTCGCTCAGCTCGCGCAGTCAGCCGACCGAGAGTTTTAAGCTGTGCGGCTTCAGACCGCAAGGGTTTAAGCTGCGAGGTGCGAGGTGTGGGTGCGAAAACGCGCCAGGCTCCGCGCAGCTCTGTTTAGTGTCGCCCTAGCCACGTGGTGAGCCAGTTCGCCTATTTCCCTTACTGCCCATTAAAGTAAAGGCATCTCATATTTAGGTAAGGATTGTTATGGTTCAGGAAGAAAGGCTCCGACGTTTCTCGGGCGCATCGCCCATTCACTACTTTTTTGGGTACTTTTAGCTATTGTACTTGGCGCTTTACTCGGGCAAGTTCTCCCCTCATGGGCAATCGTTCCATTTGCCACGTTTAATGATGTTTTTGGCCAATTCCTTGGTTTTGCCGTGCCGATGATTATCCTCGGTTTAGTGGCTCCTGCTATCTATGAGCTCGGTTCTGCGGGTGGGAAATGGCTGCTCATCACGGTGGCTCTCGCATATGGCTCCACGATGGTGGCTGGCTTTGGCACCTGGGGGCTTGCCTCATTGATTTTCCCGCACTTGCTCGCCGGCCAAGCAGTCGATCCGACGCTCGCAGAGCCGGCCAACGCTGTGGGCTCGGTGCTCGCTGGTAATCTCAAGCTCAATCCGGTCTTTGACGTGCTCACGGCACTAGTACTGGCGTTTGTTCTCGGCCTTGGCATGAGCGCCGTCAAGGCAGAAAAGATGGGGGCACTCCTGGAAGAGTTCCGCTCTTTGATGATGAAAGTCATCACGAAAGTGATCGTTCCTCTGCTGCCGCTGCACATCCTGGGCATCTTCATGAACATGAGCAAATCCGGGCAATTTGTGGCGGTGATTATCACGATGGCAAAGGTCATTATCTTCGCTTTTGTGTTGACCGTCGTCATGCTGCTACTTCAGTATTCCATCGCTGGGATAGTGGATAAGCGCAATCCGCTCTCTGCGCTGTGGGGGATGCGTGATGCATACGTGACGGCGTTGGGCACGGCCTCATCTGCTGCCACTATTCCGGTCACGGTGCAGTGCGCCCGCAGAAACGGCGTCTCACCAGAGATTTCAGACTTCGTGATTCCGCTGTGTGCCACTATTCATCTGGCTGGGTCAATGATTAAAATTACGGCATTTGCACTCGCTCTGGCGCATATTATGCACGTCGCCGTCACGCCAGGGCAGATGGTGAGTTTCATTGTGCTCCTCGGCGTCATTATGGTGGCTGCTCCTGGAGTGCCTGGAGGAGCTATCGCCGCAGCCCAAGGTGTGCTGCAGAGCGTGCTGGCGTTTACTGATCCGATGTATGGCATTATGGTGGCCATGTATGTGGCGGTGGACAGCTTTGGCACTGCCACCAACGTGACTGGCGATGGAGCTATCGCCATCGTGGTGAATAAGCTTGCCGGCGGCTCGCTCGGAGAAGAATCCTCGGAAGATGTGGCGCTCGCCGATTCCATTGCTGCAAACCGCAAAGAAAAATACCATCCGCGCCGCGCTCGGCGTTAATGCGCGCGTCTCAATACGGCCTCTTAGTAAGACAAGCCTTCATGTGGCACCGGCGAAAGTAATGCGGCATTGGTGGGACGTCTTAGTGCGGCGTCCCACTATGGCGTCAGCGGAAAGTAACGCAGCGATGCCCGATAGTTTCCGCTGTGGATGGTTTGCCGTGCGTCCAGTTTTGCCCTCTCCTAGTGGTGGCTGAGTCTTAAGTGACGCCGTGACGACGGAGTCGCCATCTGTGCCTGGCCCTAGTTACTTTGGGTTCTCACGCGCCCGCCATTGGCGTAAAAACGATGCAGATAGACTGCCTTGAAATCCCAGTAATTATCCTCATTGATTGCTTCACGGATCTGATCTACCAGATGTACCGTAAAGTACTCATTGTGAATAGTGGCGAGCGTGGCCGCGATCATTTCTTTTGCCTTAAAGGCATGGTGCAGATATGCCTTTGTATAGTGCGTGCAGGTGTAGCATTCGCATCCTTCCACAAGCGGCGAAAAATCGGTGCGAAATTGTTGGCGATTCACGTTGAAGCGGCCATCAGGAGTGTAGATTGCAGCATTGCGAGCCACTCGTGAGGGATTGACGCAGTCGAATGTATCAATCCCATTTTCCACACCTGCAAAGATATCGTCCGGCTCAGAGATGCCAAGCAAATGCCGTGGTCGGTCTTCAGGCAGCTCCTCATTCACCCAGCGCACAATCTGCCCCAGGTTTTCTTTTTCGAGTGCTCCACCAATACCGAAGCCGTCAAAACGCTGCCCGTCAATTTCCATTGAGCCTAGATCGCGGGCTGCTTTTCGGCGTAAATCCTCATACTGCGCCCCTTGAATCACGCCCATCAGCATTTGGTATGGCTTATTTTCTCGCTCTTCGGTGAGCTGTTGGTGCGCCACTAAGCACCGCTGTGCCCAGCGGCGGGTGCGCTCTAGAGATTCTTCTTGGTATGTGCGTGAATCAAGGAGGGTGGTGAGCTCATCGAAAGCAAAAATAATATCTGCGCCAATTTCATGCTGAATGCGCATAGAAATCTCGGGAGAAAAACGGTGACGCGAGCCATCCAGATGCGAACGAAACCACACGCCGTCGTCATCCACTTTCGTGAGGCTTTCCCCGTGCCGTTTCGGCGGAGTGGTGGCGTCTGCTGCCTTGCCAGAGAATTCTTCGCTCAGCACTTTTTTGATTCCAGAGCCGAGGCTCATCACTTGAAATCCGCCCGAGTCCGTAAATGTGGGATGATTCCAATTCATAAATGCACTGAGGCCACCAGCGGCGTCAAGAATCTCTGATCCAGGCTGGAGATAGAGATGATACGCGTTGGCAAGCACGGCCTGAGCCCCGAGTGCTTCCACAGATTCTGGCAACACGGATTTCACGGTGGCTTTTGTCCCCACAGGGATGAAAGCCGGAGTGTGGATATCTCCGTGGGGAGTGTGAATAATGCCGGTGCGGCCGAGCGCAGGAGCGTGATGGCTGCCGCTGCGGGGACAGCCATGGGATAGCGCAGCTGTTGATGTGGCTTGAGCGATATCAGCACTGGCAATGGTTGCTTCAGCGCCCGCATTGGCAGGAACGAGTCGGTGTGTGATGTCAAAACTCATAGTGGCGTCTTCACGGTGCCTGTCTTATTGTTGCTATCTTATTGTTGCTCAGAAGTTGCCCAGAAACCTATTGCTCAGAAACGAGCGTTTGATATTCGGGATGTCGCTCAATGTAGGAGCTTGCATACGAGCACAGTGGCACCACCTTTTTCCCGTCGGCCTTAATATCTTCAAGAGCGGCGTGCATGAGTTCGCCAGCGATCCCACGGCCTTGGTATTGCTGTGCCACCACGGTGTGCGTGAGTAGAAAATCCTCATCAAGAACGTCGTAAGCGGCGTAACCGATCACATTCCCCAGGCCGTCTTCAGCCTGAGAATCAATGAGCCGAACTTCCCATTGGCCTGCCTGCTCATGATGTACGATTACGTAATCTTTACCAACTTCCAGTTTGGACTGCGTGGCCTGGTCTTTCGATTGAGCCTGATGCGCGCTCGGCGTCATGACTACCTCCAATACGATCCGCACACTGTGGGAATCCGTGCCTAGTTTACGCTGTTCACTCAACGTTCTTTATGCACAACTTATGCTCAATGCGGATGATTTTCTTCTCCACAGCTTACTGCACATTGGCGCATGTCCGCATTACGTCAGTTGTATGGATTCGTGACGTCGGTGTGCTCACGCGAGCAGCGCAGATGAGCGCGAATGACGATGAGATCGGCGTAAGCGGTGTGCGCCGATGCCGATAGACGTACGTCAGTAGAAACTTTTGTCAGTAGAGAATTTCTATCACGGGCGTGTGGTCAATTTCAGAAAGTGCTTGTGTGAGTGCAATCTGTTCGCCTTCGCTACTGCCCAGAGTTTGCCCTGGTAGTAGATAAGAATCGGTGGTAATCAGATACGTGGCGATATTGGCCAGCTCGGCGTAGACCTCCTCAGGGGAATGTATGCTCTCACTCACCTGCAAATCGAGATGCCCGAAGAGTGGTAAACCAAAAGTGCGTCCAAGGGTGAGCTGAGATTCGGCGTCGTGTGCGGAGACGTCGTTATGCTTATCCGGCGTATCAAAGCTATCTCTATCTGCATGAGCTGCTAACGGCTGTGCTCTGATATTTACCCACAGCGGCAGTGGCACTTGACCCTGCGCAAGCAGAGGAGCTAGCTGGGCAAACATCTGTGGTGGCTGCACTACCCCCAATTCTTCACGGAATAGGCCAACCACGCCGGAACTGCGTCCCAGCGCATCGGCAAGTTGAGTGAGCACAATATGAGCAGTCACCATATGACGTCGGCGAGTCACAACCTCTGTATTCTCGGTCGCATGGGCGTGCGTGGAAGTCGCAGCATGAGTACCAGACGGGTGAGGGGTATCGGGTTCGTGCGGAGCGTCGTCACGAGAAGGAGGAATAAAGATCGTGATGGCAGTGTAGTACGAGTGTTGTGGGAGTGTGCCGCGCTTTGGCGTGAAGCTACCTGAAAGCTGTGTAAGCATCACCTGGGCGCCAGCGACAGCGAAGTGCAGCAGTGGTGAGCCGTCAGATGTACGATCCCATGCTGGTTCAGCTCCCACTTTCCACAGTGAGTTGAGTCTCCCGATTCCGCGTTCTATATCAATCTCTTCTCGCGAGAGAAGAACGGCCGAGAGAAATTGTGGGGCCGTGGGATGAATGGCTGATACTCCTAATTGTTCCACAGCGCCATTTTAACGAGTCTGAGAAAGGCGGGCACTTCGGCAAGGGCGATGATGAGGATGACTATTTCGGCGGGAACGATGAGAAAGGTGGGCATTTCGCTAGGAGTAAGTGTGAGAGACGGGGATGAGTGCAAAAGTATGGGTGACGCCGTCAGCTGGTACTTCTTCTTACATTCGCGTGGAAAATTCTGTGTTTACAATAGTAGTAGCGCCAGCAAAGAAGTGTGGGGGAGCATGATGGATACGCCGTTTATCGTGGGGGCATACGCCGCTATTGCAGGAGAATTATCTGAGCAAGAAAAGTTTTATGACGCGCTAAAAAGTCAGCCTTGGGTGAGTGGACTCGAAGTGCCATATATGGCAAATGGGCTACGGGAAGATCCGGTGTGGTTTGCAGCTCGTATGGTTCCACAATTTTCGTTGAACGTGCTCACTCCAATTCCAGGGGTCATGGCACATATCGACGATCGCTCATGGGGAATTGCCTCGCCCGATGCAGAGGGACGGCGTGCGGCGCTCGCTTTTCTGCGTGAGGCAGCAGATGCCATGCGGAGGGTGAATGATCTCACCGGTTGGCGGTTCTTCACTCATCTGGCGTTGCACACTGCTCCGCAAGCGCTGGGAGATAAAGCAGCTCTGATGAGTTCACTTGATGAAATATCCGGATGGGATATTGACGGAGCATCTCTTGTGGTGGAGCATTGCGATGCCTGGAGTGATGAGCATCCCGTCGAAAAAGGATTTTTGCAGCTATCTGACGAACTCGCCGCCATTAAAGAAGTAGGTGCAGAGAATGTGAAAGCCTCGCTCAACTGGGGGCGCTGCGCAATTGAGGGGCGTGGGGCAGAGCTGCCTCAGGAGCACATAGAACAGGTGGCAGCGAGTGGCTTACTTGGTGGGATGATTGTATCGGGTGCACAGAGCAAAGAAGCTGGTGGATATGGGCCGTGGGTTGATGCCCATATAGGCTTGCATGAGCATCACAGCGCTTCTGTACTCACGCGCGAAGCTGCGGGCAAGGCGTATCGTACGGCGCTTTCAGCGGGTGCAGAATACGTCGGCGTGAAGATTTCGATTACGTCAGGTGAGCCGACTGAGCGCATTGCATCGATTCGTGAGTTTGCGGAACTCGCACAGTTTGCTGAACGGGAGAGCCTCGAAAGCTGAGCTGAACACAGGGGAGTCGTCCGTGGAGTATGCGGATAAGTGGTTACTGTAGATAAAGCTCAAGCCCCTCACAATAGTTTGTGGAGGGCTTGGCGACAACGTTCCGGCACCCGATCCGTCGTGTATGTTTCTCACTGTAGCTAAAAGCGTGAGTGCCGGCAAGAGACGGGGCTGAAAATCGCCGCAACACCTGTATATGCGGGAGGAGTGGGCAGAATCGAGTTGCCAGGCGGAACTTATGTAGTACTTAGAAGCAAGTACAGGCAGCGGGTGTGATTGGCTAGAATCATTTTCATGCTTATTGCTTATCTGGATGAATCACAGCGTGCCGATCACTACTTTATGGCCGCCGCTGTGGCCAATGAGGCCGTGTGGCTCGATGTGAATCAGGCCATGGATAAGCTGCGCCAGCAGATAGTGCGAGCCTATGAAGGATTACCGGAGAGGATAGAGTTTCACGGTCACCCGATGATGGGTGGGGCGCATGATTGGAAAACAATGCGCGGGCGGCATCGTGAGATTGGCGAGATCTATCTGCAAGCCCTTGGCGCGATCTGTGCCAATGAGGTGCAATTCTTTGCCTATGGTGTAGACGTGCGCCGCTTGAATGCCCGTTATCGATATCCAGAGCCGCCGCATATTGTGTGTATGGAAGGCGTGCTGGCGCAGGTGGATGAATACGCTAGGCAGCTTGGAGCTAGTGGGCTGCAAATAGTGGCTGATGATTCGAGCGAGTCGAAACAATTGCAGGCACGCTTCAAAGCGAAGCAAGCGAATATGAGTTTTGCTGATTCGGCTAGCGTGGAAGGATTGCAGGCAGTGGATCTTGCTTTATACGTGATGCAGCGGCGCTATCTGGTGCCAATAGAAAAGAGCCGTAAAGCGCAACAGCTTCGGGAAAAACTTTGGGCAATCATAGAGCCAAGAATCAACGCTTTCACCGTGAGCTTGCCTTAGCCCGAACAAAATTTTACAGCCACCCCCGAAAATGGAAGTGGCTGTGCTGGCAATGCTCCGGTAACCGGCTCATTGTGCTTCCAGTATAGCCGCTAGACGCTCGCAAGCGCTAGGGCTGAATTACTTCCATTTGCCCACAATTTTCATTTTCTTATCCCCTAGGTATTCCCTAGAGCCAAAAATCAAAAACACTGATTGCCACTTTTCAGCGGCATACCAGCATTTTCTTTGGTCGGGGTGGCGGGATTTGAACCCACGGCCTCTTCGTCCCGAACGAAGCGCGCTACCAAGCTGCGCCACACCCCGAGGGAGACTATATCTGCACAAACACAGCAGATATTTACCTCGCCGAACCATCATAGCTGAGTGATAGCGTTAAAGAAAATCCACAGCTATACGGCAGCCGTATGACTTGCAGTAGGACTACATATTCAGGACTACATATTAATGACATCCACTTGAATTGCCTCCGGTGCACACCAGGTGCGCAATGGCACAAATGGAGTAGTGCCAAGGCCAGCAGAGAGATTGACCCAGGATGGTGACGCCGTGCTAGAAAAGGACGTTGCCTGAGTTACCGGAGCCGCCTGAGGCTCCTGAGATGTGAGCTGGCGGTCGGCAGCTTGATGGAGATGGTCTGGGGTCTGAGCAGCGGTGGTATCTGCCACTAGCACGGCACCATTTTTCTTGATAGGGGGAAGCTCGTTTGGTGGCCACGCAAACATTCCAGAGGCGAATTGTGCTGGCAGATCGCAGTTGGTGACGAGCGCCCGGTGCCCAGGCAGGCATATCTGGCCTCCGTGAGTGTGCCCAGCGAAAATTAGCTCGCAGCCTTCGCTGGCCATGCGATTCAATATTCGAGAGTAGGGGGCGTGAGTGACGCCAATCTTTAGATGTGGGACGCCGCCTTTTGTGACGTCGTCAGCACCATCTCCTGCGGCGCCGTCTGCGTTGCTTTCTGCAGCGTCTTTTGCTCTGCTATCTTTGCCGCCGCTATCTGCATTTTCATCATGGCGGCGTTCATCGCGAAGATGCGGAGTCAGAAAATCCCTCATCTGAAGGTTCGACGTCAGGAAATCTGGTTGTGCGTCAGGATAGTGGTCAAGATCGATATGTGCATCATTCACACCGATAGCGGTAATCGTGCAATGCTCAGTGTGTACGGTAGTGCGAACATTGTTGAGATTGATAAACCCTAGCTCTGTGAGCCCCGCTGATAGTGACGCCGTAGCGAGTCGCTGTCGTTTATCGTCATGAGCATCCTCATGGCGATTCTCCCCGCGTGTCTCGTGAGAATTTTTCATGAGATATCGGAGCGGATTTCGGAAACGTGGCGCGTAATAGTCGTTTGAGCCGAAGACGAACACGCCTGGGATTCCTTTGAAAACGCTCAGCGCCCTTATGACCGGCTCGATAGCGGCATCGTGGGCAATGAGATCTCCGGTGAGCACTACGAAATCGGGGTCAATCATCGTGAGATGATTCGTGAAATCCAGCAATTTCTTGTGGCGCGCCAAAGCATGCAGATCTGATAGATGCAAAATGCGCAGGCCAGGAGTACCGCTGAAATTCGAGGAACGCGGAATCAGCACGCTGCGTCGGCGAAGTACGTAATGGCGCGCATGCGCATAGGCTGCAGTGGCGACGGCGCCTATGGTGAGGGAGCTAGCAGCTGCCGCCGTCACCGCCCATAATGCGCCCCGCACTAGTTATTCCCACCTGTTGATTTTTGAGAAGTCCCCGTAGTGGACTTCTTCTCTGGAGTTTTCGTCGTACTCGTTTCAGGTGGCATAGAGACGAGTAGATCCACGGTGGTGCCTTCTTCAGCCTTGCCCGTGACGGATTGTTTCAGCACAGTCTGATCTTGGTTACCCTCCAGAGTTCCTTTAGCCGTGACGCTGAACCCAGCTGCACGAAGTCGCTGTACTGCCTCGGTGTATTTCATGCCTACTACGTTCGGTACGTCAATTTTCGGCGGTTCCGGTGGAGTATCGGCCTTGGTGGGTTGATTGAACTGCAGCGCAGGTTCGCCGCTCAAAGCATTCGTCATGTACGTGCGGTAAATCGGAGCTGGAATAGATGAACCAAATACCTCTCCGTAGTAGACGCCATTGAATGAGGTGTAGTTCAGAGTACGATCACCATCTTTATGTCCAACCCATACGGCTGTGGCGCGCTGTGGGGTATATCCAGCAAACCACACGTTCTTAGAGTCGTCGGTCGTGCCAGTTTTTCCAGCGGAGGGGCGGTCAGAGAGTCCAGCTGCCGCCACTCCTTGCAACACACTCGTAGCTTGGCGTGCAACATCGCTGTTGATGGCTTGGGTGCAGGTGGTTTTATTTGTGCCGATTATTTTGCCGCTGGCATCTTTCACGTCTGTAAATGTAATCGGTTCGCAGCGCTTCCCATCGGCAGCCAGCGTCGCATAGGCCTGGGCTGTAGAAAGCGGTGTGACGGAGTTCGTACCGAGCACCATCGCAGGTACTGAAACGAGGGGCAGAGGTTGCCCTGCTTGAGCTTTAGCTTTTGACGCCAGAGAGTCTTTGTCACTCAGATCTTTTTCAGTGGTGAGTACCCCGCGCCGTACTCCCATGGCATTGGCAGTTTTCCAGATATCGCACAGGTCTAGCTGGTTGGCCATCTCGGTATAACCAACATTGACGGATTGAGCTGTGACCGTGCGCACGGTGGCATATCCGATGCTGCCGCCCTCGGCGTTCTGCGGGTTATAATCACTCACCTGATCGGGAAAACACGAGTTTGTCCACGTAGAAGCGGCAAATAAATGAGGTCGCGTGTTCACTCGTTCGTATGAGCTGTGATTCTTGGCAAGCCAGGTGACGAGTGTGAACACCTTGAACGTTGAGCCGGACTGGAAGCCAACGCCGCCGCCTTGATCTTGCCCGACGTTCAGATTGATGGTCGTGCGGCTGGGGTCATCTTTCGTGGGTTCGCCATAGTTGGTGTTTTGCGTCATGGCCGTTATTTTTCCGGTGCCAGGTTCCACAGATACGAGAGATGCCTGTGCTCCGGAAGCGTCATTGACGGCGATGCGCCCCGTGAGAGCATCGTATGCGGCTTTCTGATCTTTCGTTTTAACGGTGCCGCTGATGCTGAGGCCGCCGCGATAGAGGCGGTTGGCACGTTCGGCAGACGTCTTTCCGAGCAGGTCAGATTGCAGCAACTCGTTCACGGTAGTAGCGCAATAATGAGCATAGATACCGGCCGCCGCGCAGCCATTTTTGCTCGGGGTAATTTTGAGCTCATCTTTCATAGGCGTTTTCACAGCTTCATCGTGCTGTGCCTGATTGATATAGCCCTGTTCGAGCATCTTGGAGAGCACCATATCTCGCCGCTCCTGCGCTCCTTGTGGATTTTTCTCCGGATTCCAGTAGTTCGGTGCCTGAGTGAGCGCTGCGAGCGTTGCGCCTTGAGCCAACGTCACGTCTTTTGCGTGCTTGCCGAAGAAGTAGAGGGAGGCAGATTCCACACCCCACTGTGAAGGGCCAAACTGCGCCATATTGAGGTAGCTGGTGAGAATTTGATCTTTTGTCGCTTTATTTTCAAGAGCGACGGCGTATCGTGCTTCGTTTAGTTTACGAGCCAGTGTGGTTTTTGTGGCGGCGTCAATTTTTTCTTGATCTCCGGCGATACGCCCCTCTTCCAGGAGAGCATTCTTTACGTACTGCTGAGTGATAGTGGAGCCGCCAGCGAGATTACCGCCGGTGATGTTATTGACGATGGCTCCGATGATGCCTTGTGCGTCCACGCCATTGTGCTGATAGAACCGCTGGTCCTCTACGGCTACGGCAGCATTTTTGATGAATGTGGAGATTTGCTCGCTCGTCACCACTATGCGATCTTCAGCGTAGAAACGCGTGATGACGGCGCCGTCAGCAGAGAGCAGCGTGGATTGCTGGGATGGCTGAGTAAAGTCGATATCAGTGGGGAGATCCTCAAAGAGACCCGTCAGAGCGTTGGTCGTAGCTCCAGCAGCTGCCGCTACTGGAATCGCGGTGGCAGCAAGCAAAGCCCCTCCGGTGGCGCACAACAGCACAAAGAGCATACACGCTCCGAGCAGTTGCCCGACGGTGACGTTTCGTTCAGTCAGCACTTCTCTCATAATAGCCAGAATACTGCCTCAAGACTTGCCTGTGCGAGAGATCTTGCAAACACCACTGTTTCGAGAAGTGCGGATGTCGAGTGCCTCAAGGGGTGCGCCCAAGGAGTAAAGAGTGTTCCCAAAGAGTGCGTCCGAAATATCTCGATGTGAGTTTTTTGTTGAGCGTGAGTAGTATGAGAGTGATTAAAGTCACGGTATGCCATCGGAAGACAGTGTGCGACAGAAAGCAAAGATGCGAGTAAGGGGCGTGAATATGACTCTAGCGCTTGAAGATCAAACGTGGGCAGCGCAGGCAGCGTGTGCTGGGGTAGATCCTGATTCACTTTTTGTGCGTGGTTCGGCTCAGCGGCAGGCGCGGCAAGTGTGCCTCTCGTGTGCGGTTCGGCTCGAATGCTTGGCAGATGCGCTCAACTCAGCCACGATGTTTGGCGTGTGGGGTGGGCTGACAGAGCGTGAACGCCGTGCTCTGATGCGCCGATACCCGAGTGAGCACGATTGGCTACGGCGGCTGACGACCTCGGAAGAGCCGCTTGCCGTGGAATTGAGAGCGGGCCGCGTGCCGCGAATTTCAGGGCGCTAACGGCTTGGATAGGCGCCTGGACGCGAGGGACGCTAGTGGCCGTTATGGGGGCGTTTGGCCTGGATGAGCTTAGATGAGCTAGACAAAAGAGCCTGGAGGATGGACGAAGAATTTGGGATTAAAGGCCAGAATTTGGATAGGAAAGCAGAGAGTGGGAAGGCTAGGATGAATCCATGAGTAAATGGGAATACGCCACAGTGCCGCTGCTGATGCACAATACGAAGCAAATTCTTGACCTGTGGGGTGACGACGGCTGGGAGCTGGTGCAGATAGTGGCGGGTGCTAGCGCAGAGAGCCTCGTGGCATACATGAAGCGGCCGAAGGACTAACGAGGCTAAAAAACCAGCGAAAAAGCTGGCAAAGGCCGGAAGGAGCGCGCAGTATCAGCGAAAGTGCAAGAGCGCGCTGCGTAGGCGCGTGTGAGCGCCGCCATATGGACGGCGCTCACACGTATCAGTGAGCGCGCCGCTGTAGACGAGCCACCTGGATGAGCAGCACAGCGCGCCCCTCAAGGCGGATCCAACCGCGGCTGGTGAAATCAGCCAAGCTCTTATTCACCGTCTCACGCGAAGCGCCGACGAGGTGGGCGAGTTCTTCCTGGGTGAGGTCATGTGCCACGTAAATGCCCTCTGGAGTGCGTTCTCCAAAGCGTTCTGCCAGATCGAGCAACGCCTTTGCCACGCGCCCTGGCACGTCGGAAAACACTAGATCAGCCAGTTGCTGATTGGTGTTGCGCAAACGCAGTGCGAGTTCTTTCAGCATGTTCATTGCCAATGCCGGATGCGACTCAATGAAAGCGCGCATATCGGCGTGGGCGAGTGAGAGCAGTCGGGTGTGCGCGATCGCCGTCACGGTAGAGGAACGCGGCTGCAGATCAAACAGCGAGAGCTCCCCGATGATCTCTCCTGGGCCGAGCACGGCGAGTAAATTCTCGCGACCATCCGAAGCAGTGTGGGAGAGCTTTACTTTTCCCTCAGCTACGAGATAAAGCTGATCTCCGGAGTCTCCCTCTTGAAAGAGAGACTCTCCGCGTTTCAACGACGTTTCGCTCATATAGGAAGCGAGTTCTTCTCGTTCCTGATCGCTGAGCCCTTTGAATAAATCAACGTTCGTCAGTACCGTGGAATCCATGTGAATTCCTTTCTTCGCAATCGTTAGCATTCTCGATGTAGATTATATTGCACGTGTGTGCGAAATCATATATCCACCATATTGCCACGTTATGGCAGCTTACGAGGCATTTTGAGCAAAATTTATAGGTGCGTGCTGCGTGGGAGGAACACGAGAAATAGAGGAAATGAATAATGGCGCGAAAAAAGATTCCAGCGCGGCCACGGTCGCTGAAAGCACGGCGAGAAGCAGTGGCGCGTATCACTGATCGCCTGGCGTGTGTCTATCCCGATTCTCATGCTTCCTTGGACTTTCGCTCACCATTTGAGCTGCTGGTGGCGACCGTACTATCCGCACAGACGACGGATGTGCGGGTCAATTCCGTGACGCCGGAGCTTTTTGCTGCCTATCCCACTCCGCAGGCTCTGGCTGAGGCTCCTCGAGATGAGCTGGAGCGTATTCTGCGGCCAGTTGGATTCTTCCGCGCGAAAGCTCGCTCGCTGCATCTGCTCGCTCAAGGGCTGCTAGAGCGGTTTGACGGCGAGGTGCCGCGCACCCTTGAACAGCTCACGACGCTGCACGGTGTGGGGCGAAAAACGGCGAACGTCGTGCTTGGAGATGCTTTTCATACGCCAGGTATTACGGTGGACACGCATGTGGGAAGAATTTCACGCCGGTGGGGGTGGACGCGTGAACACGACCCTGTAAAAGCGGAGGCAGAGCTGGCTCGCTTGCTTCCGCCGGAGATCTGGACGGTCACGTGCCACCGCATCATTGATCACGGCCGAGCCATCTGCACCGCCCGCAATCCTAAGTGCCTTGCATGTCCTTTGGCAGATCTTTGCCCCTCATATGAGATTGAGGTTGGGCACCCCTGGGCAGCCCACGAGTGACTGAGCAGTGAGCGACTGGGCAGCTCTGGCTAACCAGCTTCCTGGCTGACCAGAGCTGCCCAGTCGGGAAGCTAGCCAGCCAGGAACTAACCGCTAACCAGTCAGTTTTGATCACTGCCGAGAATGTGCTCACGCAGTGCGAGCGCCTCAGCCCGCCGCGCAGCAGATTTGCGCGCCAGATGAATCATGAGACCGGTGAGGAAAAGTAAAAAGCCGAAAATAGCGATGCGCCCTGACCCTAGATCGAGGTCGAAGTGGTGTGCCACATTGCGGGTAAAGGAGTTTACGTCCCACAGAGCGTTGTGCACCACTGTGCTCACTTGTGTACCCAACGATGGTGCCACAATGGCGACGAGTCCAGCCAGTGTGAGCAGAATGCCCCATATCTGGGCGCCGAGGGTGCTGGCACGCGCCATAAGCCACAGCACGAAAAGAGCGATAAATCCACCTGCCATTTCAAGCAGTGCCCCGATATTCACGGTGCCGGTCTCCCACGGATTGTTTTCTACGAGATTAAGCCGCACACCGGCGTCAGAGATGAGGTACCAGCAGATAGGAATGAGAACGAGAGTGGCAAAGATGGAGCCAATATGTGCCCCAATGCGGCTCTTTGGTTGCTCAGGAATATCAGCGAGTTGGGGAGCTCCAGGATCCCTGCTCCACTGTGACGTTTGTGATGTCACAGCAGTGATGTCGTCAGCTGTTCCTGCAGGGAGCACCGATTCGCGCACTGGCCCTTCAGCAGGAGTGGGTGCGATGGTTGAATCATCTGCACCGGCGTTGTGCTCAGCGGCTGCTACAACTGGCGGCTCAGGGAGCTGCGTGACTCCGGTAGCACTATATGCGCTGGCGAACGTGGCGCCAGCTTCAAGGGGCTGCGCATCGCTCAGATGCCGGCCGGTGCGAGTGCTGGTATCGGCGGCGCTGCTGGTATCACCGTTGGCATCGACGTCACGCTCCTGATCGGCGTCTGCGGAGCTACGCACGGCCTGGCTGGGGTCTTCGTCGAGGGGATTTTCCACCGCGGCTGCGTTGTCACTGTGAGCTGCAGGAATCTCATCAAACGTGAGATCGCCTAAAGGATCATGGTGGTCTTCTGGCTCAGGGCTGGCAGATTTTTCCTCAGCCGCGAAAGCACTTTCCCAAGCGAGAGCATCGCCATCGCCGTAGGCGACGCTGGCAGCATCTTCCGTTTCCGGTCTCGTGACGTCGGTGATCTCAGTGAGCACCGCTTCGCCGTCAGAATGCTCTGACCGTGCAGAGTTGTAAGGGTCAGTTGGTGTAGGCACGTTTTCTCCTCAGACTGGTGAACGGGCATAGTCTTAGCCCCCACGCTACTTGTTTTTATGAACAATTCTGAGATAAACATCGGTGTTTCGTGAAATAGTAGCTGAGTGCTGCCACGTTTGCTCATTTTCTCGGCCTTACGACGTCGAGTACCTGGGTTTGCAGTGCTACCGTGTATTCGCGCCGTCACGCCCGTGAGCTGACGACGTCTCACCGGTACGAAAAAATATAAACACGGCAGCATGTGGATAACTGGTGTCTATCCACATGCGATGAGGTCGAGTTTCTACCTATTGGCTTACCGGACACTCTGAAAGAGTGAGTGTTTCAAAAATTCTACAGCCGGATGTGCAACTTCTATCGGCAGTATTCCGCGGTTCAGATGACGGCGTTTTTCATGAGCTGTCGCATCTTGCGCAGCTCGTTGGTGTCGATCTCACTCGGCTCAGCCATGCCGATATGCGAGATGGCGTATTGCGATTTACGAGTGATAACTGCCCCTCGGGATACGTGAACGCCAGCTTTCACGATCTCTTTGCGCCGTATTTTTCTGCGCAAGCGGCAATGCTTGATGTACGCCAAGATTCCGCCACAATACTAGAGCTGCTAGTGGCAGTAGGTGCCACGATTCGCGGGAAAGTAGTGGGGGTCGTGGGGGCGCACGGCGGAGCGGGAGCATCAACGTTGGCGGCAACTTTAGCGCGAGAGCTAGTGCGCGATGGCGGTGGTGTGGCTTTGATCGACGTGGATCCTGCCTCTGCCGGCATTGAGCTGTTGCTGTCGCTGGTAGGGGTGCCTGGAAAACGCTGGGCAGATGTGCATGGGCAGGGTGCATTACTCGCAGGGAAACTCAACAGTTCACTGCCATTGTGGCACGGGGTGAGGGTGCTATCGGCCGATGAGCGAGGGGGCATGCCTCCGCAAGCAGAAGCGGGGCCAAATATGATTGCGGCTATCTCTCAGATGAATGCCTGGACTGTGATAGACGTGCCAACGTCGGCATTAGTGCCTGGGATGCCCACGAACTCCATCTTGGAATGGTGCGATTATCTGTTTATCGTCACCCGTTCTGACACCGTCCACCTTGCTGCTACTCACACGCTACTCAGCCGTCTAGGTAGCAACGTGCTCGCCAGCGTAGTGGCAGTAGACGTGAAATCAAAAAACGAAGCGGCGCATATTGCCCAAATGCTCGCTGTGGAATTCGTGCATACCGTCCGGTTTGAGCATTCGTATGACGCTGCCCTTGAGCACGGCGTGGAGCCAGGAGAGCGTTCGCGCTCGCGGTTTTCACGAGATGTGAATGCGCTGTGCGCATATCTTGAGCAGGTGGTGCCTTGATGCGTGACGACGCCCGAAAATCCGCGCCCTATCGCAGTGGAAAGCACAGTAGCAAGCGCAGTACTACGATCGACGAGTTCGATGCTGAGGCTGGCAGATGCGGCAGTGAAAGTGGTGGATACGATGCTGAGAACGCGCAGTTGGAAGAGTCAAAGCCCCGAGCGCCCTCCGTGCAGCCGCTTTCCTCACATCCTCACGATGAGTCCGCTGCTTGCGCAATATATGACGTGGGGCCGGCTAAGGGACATGACGCAGAGCAAACAGGAGAACGTGACGCGGAGCGGCGGAAAGCGAACGGCGTCACGCAGTCTGACGCTGCGAAAAAGCTACGACAACCAGGGATAGATGCCGCGTGGGCACGAAGAATGCGAGCGCAGCTCGCCGCAGGTACACCGATGGCACAGGTGCTCAATTCTGCAACGGATGTGCTCTTTACTGCAGATTTGGCTCGCTTGCAGCAATCTGTGCGTCGTGAACTGCTCGGTGCAGGAGCGACGATTGCGCCGCTGCTGGAAGACCCGCACACGACGGATGTATTAGTCAATGGCCCAGAAAATGTGTGGGTGGATCGTGGAGCGGGACTGATGCAGGTGAGCTGCTCGGGAGATCCTGAATTGGCCACAGAAAAGGCGGTTCGCGCTCTCGCCGTCCGGCTCGCCGCCCAATGTGGCCAACGGCTCGACGATGCGAGTCCTATTGTGGATGGTACTTTCCCCTCGGGAATACGTCTGCATGCGATGATTCCCCCGCTCTCTAGCACGGGTACGCTCATTTCTCTGCGCGTGCATCACTCGCATGTGCTCACGATTGAAGAACTGGTAGCGAGTGGCACGCTGGTAAGTGGTCTCGTCCCGCTCGTGTGTGCGTTAGTGGAGAAAAAAGCAAATGTGATGATTTCAGGAGCGACGGGAGCGGGGAAAACGACTTTTCTCAATTCGATGTTGTCGCTGGTGGAGCCCAATGAGCGAATCGTCATTATTGAAGAGGCAGCAGAGCTGGCTCCCAGCCATCCGCATGTGGTGCACATGCAAGTGCGCCATGCCAACGTGCAAGGGGTGGGAGAGATTTCGATGAGTGAACTAGTCAAAGCGGCCATGCGTATGCGGCCAGATCGGATTGTGCTGGGGGAATGTCGCGGCGAAGAGGTGCGAGATGTACTCAGTGCGCTCAATACCGGCCATGAGGGAGGATGGGCAACTATTCACGCCAACTCGGCGTCTGACGTGCCGGCTCGATTGGTGGCGCTCGGTGCGCTGGCCAATATGAGTGAGAATACGGTGGCAGCTCAAGTTGCAGCTGCTCTGGATGCAGTGATTCATATTCGGCGCAGTTCACGCGGGAGGTACGTGTCGCAGATTGCCACTTTTGAGCGGCAACACAGTGGTTTAATCTGCCCGTGCGCCTTTGCTGTGGATCCAGATCGCCAGGAGATTCGAGCGAGTGCTTATGGGCAGAAGTTGTGCGCTCAGCTTGACGTGCCCATGCCGGCGGATGCTCTGCCACTGCCAGCGCAGGAGACGACGTCGGCATGATGGGCTCAGTTGCGATATGGCTGGGCGTCGTGCTGACGGCGTTGCTCGGCGTTACGGCGGGGCCAGCAACTGGAGTGCGCACGAAGGAACGAGAGGTTCGGCGTCACGAACGTAGCGAGAAGATGTGGCATCACCGGCAGGAACTGCAGATGGGGGTGATGCTTACAGAAGTGGCCGCTCGGCTGCGCAGCGGAGCCACAACTCAGAGGGCGTGGGCGCTCACTCTGGCGCATCTGCACGTAGAAAGCATGATTGGCAGTAGAGCACAGAGAAATAGAGTAAAGAAATATGTGCGAAATTTTGCCGATGCAGGTAGGCTCGGCGGGCTGGGGCGTAGGCGAGACGCGGCAGCTCTCGATTCCGCTGATATATCAGCACTTGATCCCTCTGGGGTGCCAGTGGCGCTGCGGCAGCTGTGGGCGATGAACGCACTAGCGCGCCGGCGGGCAGGGCTTAGCTCAGTTGCCGTGCAAGCCTTACCAGCCACTATTGCAGTGTGCCGAATGGGGAATGCCACAGGGGCACCGATGGCAGAGATTCTAGATTCATGTGCTGCCGGCGTCACGGAAGCAGGGGAAGCCCGCTCTGCACGTGATGTGGCGCTCGCTGGTCCGCAGGCATCTGCGCGAATGCTCGCGGTGTTGCCAGTGCTTGGTTTGGCATTGGGATACGCTCTGGGGGCTAATCCTTTCGCGTTTCTCTTGGGAACGTTTTGGGGAAATGTGGCGCTTGTAGGGGGAATAGCGTGCGAGAGTGCAGGGGTGGCACTGGTGGCGCATATGGTGGCACAAGCGCGCCGAGAGGCAGAGATACAATGACGGCATTTATGATCGTCTGCGTGGCGCTGGTATTCGTGACGCCGAGCTGGCACCGATTTTCCTGGCCAGTTCGCCCCCATTCTGGGCCTGTCGATCAAGCGGTGATTCTCGATCTCGCCGCCAGTGCGCTCAAAGCTGGAGTTTCTATTCCCTCAATGCTTTACGCCGTCCATCAAGCGATGGATGACCCAGCTATTTCTGTGCCAAGTGCTATGTCAAAGGCCACGCCAGGTGCCGGAGTGAAACGCATAGGGAGAGCCGTTGGAATGCTTACGTGCGGGGCACCTGCGTGGCGTAGCGGAGAAAGCAGAGGAGACGATGGTCGAGCTCGCACGAGGAGCCAGCTAAAAAACGGCGCAGCTCATGGGCGCACGTTGCAAGAAGTGGCCAATCTGTTGCTGATGGGAGCTGCTTGGGAAGAGGCGTGGGAGCAGGTACTTCCCAGCTATCGGCGATTAGCTGTGGCGTTAGCACCGGCGTGGAATGACGGCGTAGCTCCCGTTGCGCTTTTAGAGCGGAGTGCGCAGGAACTGCGATTCTCGCGCTCGCGCAGAGCTAAAGAGGCCGCTGCTCGGCTTGGAAGTCTGCTGGTCATTCCGCTGGCGGCGTGCTTTCTGCCAGCTTTCATGCTGATTGGCGTCTTGCCCGTGGTCGTCGCAGCGGCAGAAAAACTGTTCTAGCTGGTGTTCTAGCTGAGCAGAGTATTCGTTATTTTCGGCGCTGTGCACAATGCGCATATGCGGGAACACAATCCACAGATATTTATGCAGCGAACTACGAGAGGGGCTCTTTCGAGATGCTAAAGGTGTCCGTTTCAAAGAGAGCGGACGCAAGAAACAGGTAGCAAAATTTTGGTCGCACATACGTGTGCCAAAGGAAAATCGAGGGAGATACCTAATGAAAAAGAAAATGACACCATCAAAAGTGTTAGCTGTGTTTACGAAGCGGGGCCATGCAGCTGAAGATGGCATGGTGACTGCTGAATATGCTTTAGGCACGGTGGCAACCACGGGCATCGCGGGAATCCTCATTTGGCTCTCGCAGCAAGAGTGGTTGCGAGAACTCATCGCAGATATTTTCCGCCGGATTGTAGCTGGATGAGCTGGATACATAAGACAGTAGTAGCGATGTGCAGCGGCTCCGCGGTGCCTGACGTGCTGCGGGACGGTGCAACTCCCCACACCGTGGAGTCGCTGTACACATACGAAGAAGCCTGGCGCGTGAGAAGCCGGGCACGTGAAGAGACAGCATACTCGCAGTTGTATGCGAGAGATGAGTACGGCGTCATTGATTGGGATTGATATAGAAAGGCGTCAGTAGTGAATGTAGACCGAGAGATAAATACGCTGGGTAACGCCGCAGATCTGGATGGCGCGGCAAGTGATACACGATTGCATATGTCTCAGTGCCAGAAGCGGAGAGTAACGGCAGAATCAGGGATGGTAAGTGTGGAGTGGGCGCTGACTATCCCGCTCTTTATTGTAGTGGTGTTGGTGTGTGCTGGAGCGCTGGCATATGCCAGCAGCGTGGCTATCACCACCGATGCTGCGCGGGAGGCAGCACGCGCCTACTCTGTGGGCAAAGGTGAAACTGAGGCAAAAAATGTGGCGCTCGCGGTGGCTGGCCGCAATGCCAGCGTCACGATCCGAGAAGAGGGCGAGTATGTGCGCGTATCTGTGCGGCGTCCTCCTGTAGATTCGCTGGCATTCCTGGGATTTACTGTGCAATCGCAGCATGTGGCCTTGATAGAGCCGAGGAGCACACCGTGAAGAATCACCGTGGATGTAGGCGGGGCGCTGCGATGCGTAGGTGGATGGTACGTAAACAGGTATGCCGCAGATGGCCATGTGGGCGGAACGTGCTCGCGCGAGCAACTGTGAGAGCTGAACGTGGGATGGCAACCGCATTTGTGGCGGTAGCGATGGCCGTCGCCGTCACGATATCGGCGGTACTGGTTCAGATGAGTATCGGGATAGCTCAAAAAGAGCGGTTGCAAAATGGCGCTGATCTGGCAGCTCTAGGAGCGGCCACAAAGTATGTGGCCGGATTTTCACTCGCAGATTCTTGTGCAGTGGCCAGCTTTATTGTGGCAGAGTTGCCCGATCGGCCGCAGCTAGAGTGCGCGGCAGAGGGAGACAATATCCGAGTGAACGTTGAGGCAAAAGGGATGTTTGCATGGCTCGCCCCGACTGTGCGAGTACACGCGGTAGCGGGGCCACTTTCAGAGCCGATGTGACGCAGGTGAAAACAGGAAAGTATGGAAGAACGTTGGAAAGTGCGGGAGAAAAGTGGGAAAGCGTGAGCGAAAACGATAAAGTGCGGGTAAAAGCAGGGAAGATGGAGAGGTGAAGGCAGTTAGAGGCGTGAGACTCTGAGGGGTGTGCAGGCAAAACTGAGGGCACGCGGGCAAAAGTGAAAAAGGGCAGCGTATGGGGCTGTGAAAGGTCAAATAAAAATGATGTTGCGCAATTCGGTCGCATTGAGCCTATGATAAGCGCGGAGCGAGGCCAATAGTAGGCGTATCGAGTGGCACGTATTTTAGTGGCACAGCGAGGCGCGGAAACAGAGAAAGAGGAACCGCACGTGACGAAGCTTGTGATCGTGGAGTCTCCAGCAAAAGCGCGCACAATTGCGAACTATTTGGGGCCCGAATACGACGTGGAAGCGAGCGTGGGCCATATCCGCGACCTGCCGAAGCCTTCGGATCTTCCTGCCGATATGAAAAAAGGTCCCTATGCGAAGTTCGCCGTAAACGTCGATGGCGAATTCGAGCCATTTTACGTGGTAAATCCGGATAAAAAGAAAAAAGTGGCAGAGCTGAAAAAAGCTCTGAAAAAGGCAGATGCTCTCTATCTTGCTACTGATGAGGATCGCGAGGGAGAGGCAATTGCTTGGCATCTGCTAGAGGTGCTCAAACCTAAAGTGCCAGTGAAACGCATGGTGTTTCACGAAATTACCAAAGAAGCTATTCAGCGTGCTTTGCAGACGACTCGCGATTTAAATACGCAGCTCGTTGATGCGCAAGAGTCTCGGCGTATTCTCGATCGGCTTGTGGGCTATGAAGTCTCACCATTGCTCTGGCGTAAAGTAGCTCCAGCGCTCTCGGCGGGGCGAGTACAATCCGTCACCACTCGTCTTGTGGTGGAGCGCGAACGCGAACGCATGGCTTTTGTCAGTGCAAACTACTGGGACGTGGTGGCTACGCTCGCTAAAGGAGGCGAGGAGTTTACGGCGAAACTCACTTCCGTCGATTCCACTCGGGTGGCTGTAGGTAAGGATTTTGATGATCGTGGACGCCTCACCAAAAAGGCTGACGCCGATGGCGTGCTCGTGCTCACAGGTGAGCTCGCGGCAGCGATTGCGCAGGCGCTCGGCGATGGCACATCAGAAGTAGTGAGCATTGAGTCGAAGCCATTTCATCGGCGTCCTGCCCCACCGTTTACCACTTCGACGTTGCAGCAAGAGGCATCTCGCAAACTTCGCATAGGCTCGCGCGATACGATGCGTGTGGCACAGTCGCTGTACGAAAATGGCTTTATCACTTACATGCGAACTGATTCAGTGAATCTTTCGGAGCAGGCTATTCACGCGGCGAGAGAGCAGGCCGCCGAACTCTATGGCGCACGATCTGTGCCAGAAAAACCTCGGTATTACGCGACGAAATCTAAAGGTGCGCAAGAGGCGCACGAGGCCATCCGGCCGGCGGGAGATAAATTTCGTACCCCGCAACAAGTCGCTGGGCAACTCCATGGGCGAGAATATGCGCTCTATGAGCTGATCTGGAAGCGCACGGTGGCATCCCAGATGGCAGATGCCGCAGGATCGACAGCTTCTATCCGGCTGGTGGCTGATATTGCTTCCGTGCCTGGCTACTCCACAGCGCAGCTGTCTGCATCCGGCACGGTCATCACTTTCCCTGGTTTCTTGAGTGCATACGAAGAGGGACGAGATTCTGCTCGTTACGAAGAAAAAGCGCAGGCGCATCTGCCGCAGCTCGCTGAGGGAGAGAAGCTGAATAACCGTGGCGGAGAGGCAGCTAGCCACGAGACGGCTCCGCCGCCGCGGTACACCGAGGCCAGCTTGGTGAAGACGCTGGAAGAAAAAGGTATTGGCAGACCGTCTACGTATGCCTCCACAATTTCTACAATCATTGATCGCGGCTACGTAGAGCGTAAAGGACAAGCATTAGTGCCAACGTGGCTGGCGTTTTCAGTCGTGCGGCTGCTCGAAGAGAATCTGCCGGAGCTCGTGGACTATGATTTCACAGCGGACATGGAGCACGATCTTGATGAGATTGCGGCGGGCCGAGAAAATCCGGTGCAGTATTTAGCAGATTTTTACCGTGGGGCAAACGGTGAAAAAGGTCTGCGAGATCAGGTGGGAAGCCTTGGTGATATTGATGCGCGCGCCGTTAATACCATTTCGATTGGAGATGGAATTGCTGTGCGAGTAGGGCGGTATGGCCCATACCTTGAAGAGACGAATTCGGATGGCACAGAGGAGCGACGTGCTTCCGTGCCTGCCGGCGTCACGCCGGATGAGCTCACAGTGGAAAAGGCACGTAGCATTCTCGACACGGCCATTCAAGAAGACCGAGTGCTAGGGCAAGACCCTGCTACGGGCTACACCATCGTGGTGAAGGATGGCCGTTTTGGCCCGTACGTCTCGGAAGTTCTCCCTGATGATGCAGTGGCGTACACCCCTACAGGGAAAGTCTCGAAAACGAAGCCCAAAGCTCGCACCGCTTCGCTGCTTTCTGGCATGGATGCGCATTCAGTGACGTTAGAGGATGCATTGGATTTGCTGTCACTTCCACGCGAGCTAGGAGAATCGCAGGGAGAGATGATCACCGTCCACAATGGCCGATATGGGCCATATATGAAGCGCGGCAACGATTCACGCTCATTGACTAGTGACGATCAGATTTTTACCATCACTCTTGAGCAGGCAGAGGAGATTTTCCAGCAGCCTAAGGTGCGTGGCCGTGCAGCAGCCAAGCCTCCGCTTGCGCAACTCGGCACAGATCCAGTATCGGGCGGCACCATTGTGCTCAAGGATGGCCGCTTTGGCCCATACGTGACCGATGGTACGGTGAATGCTTCAGTGCCGCGCAGCGACGACATCAATCAGATCACGCCGGAGCGTGCGCAAGAGCTGCTGGAGCTGCGGCGCGCTAAAATCGCAGAAAACGGTGGGACGGCACGTGGGACGCGCAGCGCAAAGACGAAGCGAACAGCAAAAGCTGGCAGCAAGAGAGCTAGTGGCAAGGCTAGCAGTAAAAAAGCTGGCGGCAAGACGGGCAGTAAAAAAGCTGGTAGTAAAAGCTAGGAGTAAAGCCAAGAGCGCAGCAGCTGGTAAAGCTAGGTAAGCAAGCTGGCAAGCACGCAAAGCTGCTTAAACAAGCTGATACAGCGGATGCGCTGGGAGTTGGAACGCCGGTGCAGGTACGGATAAGCAATGATGGATAGGGCGGAGCAATGGCGGGCTTGTTTGTGACGTTTGAGGGCGGTGACGGCGCCGGCAAATCCACGCAGGTGGCTGCTCTTGCCAATGAATTGGAGCGACGCGGATACGACGTAGTCATCAGCAGAGAACCTGGGGGAACTGAGCTTGGCCAGGCTATCCGCGAACTGCTGTTGCACGGCTCAGATGTGGCTCCTCGGGCTGAGGCTTTGCTCTTTGCGGCAGATCGAGCACACCACGTAGCTAGCAAAATCCGTCCTGCGCTGGAGCGCGGCGCCGTGGTGATTTCGGATAGGTATCTTGATTCTTCAGTGGCGTATCAAGGGGCAGCGCGGGCATTGAATCCCTATGAAGTCCGTGAACTCTCGCTATGGGCTACGAATGGGCTACTCCCGCGGCTGACGGTGCTGCTAGATCTGCCGGTGGAGCAAGGGTTTGACCGTCGTGGTGGCAATCATGACCGTATGGAATCTGAGGGCGAAGACTTTCAGCGGAGAGTGCGGCAGAGTTTTTTAGCGTTGGCAGAAGCTGAGCCGCAGCGATTCTTGGTCGTGGATGGGCGTTTGGCTATTGCGGATATTAGCACTCACATTTGGGCTGCTGTGCAACCACTGCTCGATGAAAGTCAGCTCAGCAAACGCGAGGGCGCATCCCAGAGTGCGTCGAGCCAGAGCGCATTGAGGGAGGAAGTGGATTTGGGCGATTCAGATGGTATGGGCAGCTCAGGCGACTCGGGCGATTCGAGCAACTTGGGAGATGCGAGTGAGACCACAGGAGAGGCAGCAGTGCGCGAGACGGTAGCGTGTGAGGCGACGTCATTCATCCCGAAACAACTCATCCCGAAACAACTCATCCCGAAACAGAGCGAACAGCGTGAAAGTGAAGTTCGATGAGCGTCTTCGAGCAGCTCATTGGCCAGGAAGCGGCAGTTGAGGAGATAGTGCGTGCTGCGCTCGCTGCGCGTGAGAACGATAGGGCTGAGCAGGCTGGTGAAAAAAAACATGCTTTAGCTGAGGGCGCAGAGAATGCAGAGAGCGTTGAGAGCGCCGAGGGTGCAAAGAGTGCCGACGATGCTGATGATGCAGGTAGCCTCATTAGTGCTGATAGCCCTGGTAATACCGATAGCGCTGGTGATGCCGACCATTCCGATAGTTCCCGTAGCGTTACTGATAGCGAGATAGGCGATCATTCCTCAGCGATGACGCACGCATGGCTCTTTACGGGGCCTCCAGGATCAGGCCGCTCTCTGGCGGCAAAGACGTTGGCTGCCGCGCTGGAATGCACGGGCTTAACTCCTGGCTGCGGAGAATGTGCCAGCTGTAAAGCCGTCATGACGGACAATCATCCTGACGTGACGGTCATCAACACTGATCTTGTGACGATTAAGGCGCAGGATGTGCGATCTTATGTGGCGCAGTCATATGTGGCGCCAGTGCAGGGAGCTTACCGAATTTTCATCGTCGAAGATGCCGATCGGATGCTGCCACGCACGACGAACGTGCTGCTGAAAGCAATCGAAGAGCCAGCGCCGCGCACTGTGTGGATGCTGTGCACAGTGGCAGTAGCGGATGTACTTCCTACTATTCGTTCGCGCTGCCGCAATATCAATCTCGTGACGCCGAGCCCCCAAGACGTGGCGCAGTTGCTCATCTCGCGTGACGGCGTCAATCCGGAGAAAGCACTGGTAGCGGCTCAGGCTGCGCAATCGCATATTGGTGTAGCTCGTGCTCTTGCCACCGATAGCGCTGCAGCGGCACTGAGGAATACCACTCTCACAGTGCTGACGTCGCTTCACGGTGTGGGAGAAGCGGTGTTGGCTGCGCAGCTGCTGACTGACGCTGAGAAAATGTATATGGATTCTGGCAGTGAACACAGAGATAGTGAGCATCACAGTGGTGCGCCAGCCCCCACGGCGGCGGACGTGGTGGAGGCTGAACAACGGCAGCGTATGCGAGAGCTAGGACTTGACCCTGATGCTCGAGTGCCGGCTGTGCTCAAGAGCCAGATTGCCACAGATGCCAGCAACGTGAAGCGCCGACAGACCCGTATGCAGCGCGATATGCTGGATCGGGAGCTGATTTACATGGAGAGTTTTTTCCGTGATGTGCTGGTAAAACAGCTTGGAGCCCAAGTGTCGGTGGTGAATGCAGATTTTTCTGCTCAGATTGAGGAGATAGCGGCGTGCTCGACGGTGGAGCAAACCATCGCCGCGATGGATGCCTGTGCACAAGCTCGGCAAAGGTTGCGTGCTAATGTGGCTCCGCTGCTTGCATTGGAAGCGGCGTTAGTGCAGCTCGTGAGACAATGAGTGCGTGAGGGTGTGGGCATGCGAGGGTGACACCGGGGTGTATGAATGTGTGTGAGAGCTATAGGCAGCGATGCGCGGCACTAGCCGTATGTGATAGCAGCTGCATGCTGTTTTTTGGTCTCTTTGCTGAGCGGCTCTTGATAGCTTTAGGATTCTTTGCCGAAAAATCCGTTGTCGAATGGTCTTTGCTGATTGCTGACGGCGATTCTTGATTCCCATATTTTTAGGGCTATGGCTCCCACATTTTTAGGGTTATGGCTCCCACATTTTTAGGGTTATGGTATATTTTTTCTTGTGTTTTCAACGGTTTCTAATTCTTATTTAGAGCGGGTAGTAGACCCCATTGTAGCGGAAAAGTTATCCGGCTCTGGGGGAGTAATTATTGAGGGGCCAAAAGCATGTGGAAAGACTGCTACAGCCATGCGGCATGCGCACACTGTGCATTTCGTTGATACGGATGATGCATTTCGTCAGCTATTTTCGTTGGATCCTGCCCTCGCACTTGAAGGTAACACGCCGATTCTTCTGGATGAGTGGCAAGTGGAGCTACCGCTCTGGGATCACGTACGTCGGCAGATAGATCTTCGCCAGGCTCCAGGGCAGTTTATTCTAAGCGGTTCTGCTATGCCTGCTGAAGAGCAAAAGGGGCATTCCGGCGTAGGGCGTTTCGCCAGAGTGCGTATGCGTCCAATGACGGGTTTAGAGCGTGGAGTGTTTTCCGGAGGAGTGAGTCTGAACCGAATTCTGCATGGGGAGCAGATTTCTCCATACAAAGTGGAGAAGCTTTCTGTGCCTGAGCTGATAGAGGTGATGGTACACGGTGGATGGCCAGCAGACCATGATGCCACTTTGCGATCTGCCCGTAGCCATGTGGCAGATTATGTGGATCGGATGGCGAGCTACGACGTCTTTGATGCTGCTGGATCAAGAATTAGACGTCCTCTGGGTGTACGTGCGCTCATGAGGTCGCTGGCAAGGAATGTGGGGCAAGCACCATCCTTGAGCACACTGGTGGCAGATGTATCTGCCAGTGATGGGCTGGTTGATCGTGGAACTGTGGCGCGATGGCTTGAAGCTTTGCAAAGGCTTTTCTTTGTAGAGGCCGTGGATGCGTGGTATCCGCAGCTGCGCTCTAAAGCGACAATCCGCACGTCCCCTGTGTTCTATCTAGCAGATTCATCGTTAAGTGCATTCTTACTCGGAGCTAATGATAAAAACCTATTGGATGATCTGGAGACCGCCGGCTTCATTTTTGAAAACTACGCGTATCAGCAGTTGGTCGTCTATGCAGAAGCCCTCGGTGGGCAGGTCATGCATTATCGTGATTCTAACGGGAAAGAATTCGACTCGGTCATTGTATTAGAGGATGGTTCGTGGGCTGGGGTAGAGGTGAAGCTTGGCGCCAGCCGGATTCCCGCTGGCATTGATAGTCTTATCTCCACTGCTCACTCTATAGACGTGAGCGTGCTCGGGGAGCCGAGAGCTCTTATTCTCATAGTCGGCAGCGCTGAACTTGCATATACCGACCCCGCTACTCATGTGCACGTCATTCCAATTCAAGCTTTGCAAGCATGAGTCACTGCACATCCACCTCTGCCGCCCCGCTTGCTGCCAGTCCACGTTCAGTAGCCTGATGTGAACTTGGGAGCACCTCAGCTACGCTTCTTGCAGAGCGTTGCTGAAGGCCGATAGCCTAACTCCAGGAAATTTGTAATGCAATGAGGCAGCGTGGTGGAAACTCTGCCTCGCACAGATGCGCGAATGCACGAATGCGTAAGTGCACAGCAAATATGCGCACGATGTGCAGCGAGAATTCAGAGCTTGCTCAGACGCTGGCAATTGTGCGCGGAATGAGTGAGGCTGTGGATGAGCGAATCTGAGGCATTTGATCCGAAAGAGTGGCGATTGGCACCGAAAGAGCGGGGCATTTTTATCGCGTTGCTGCTAGGCATGTTTTCGGCAGCTATGAATCAGACAATCGTAGGGCCTGCCATGCCGCGCATTATTGCCGAGCTGGGAGGAATGGAGCACTATTCGTGGGTAGCTACGGTAGCTTTGCTCTCTTCTGCTCTAGTGACGCCGATCGTTGGCAAACTCTCAGATATGTTTGGGCGACGGCTGTTTTACATCGCTGGCCTGTGCGTGTTCATCGTTGGAGCGGTGATCTCAGGCGCGGCGCAGAGTTTCGGTTGGCTGATTATCGGACGCGCTATCACGGGTGCTGGCATGGGCACGTTGATTCCGCTCTCGCAGACTGTGATCGGGGATATTATTCCGCCGCGAATGCTAGGGCGCTACCAGGGATATATGGGTGCCGCTTTCGGCGTGTCCACAGTGGCCGGCCCGCTCATTGGCGGCGTCGTCACTGATACATTCGGCTGGAGATGGCTATTTTACTGCGCTCTGCCGCTGTGCTTCGTCGCACTGGTGATGATGATTAAACTCCTGAAACTTGACCACGAGCCAGCCAAAGAGCGCATCGACGTGCTCGGCATGGTCTTGCTCTCGATAGCGCTTACTGCAGTGCTGCTGGCCACGAGTTGGGGTGGCACCACGTATCCGTGGAGTTCGCCGATGATCATTGGTCTCTATGCTGTGGGCGTCATTGCCACGGTTGCTTTCGTATGGCAAGAACGCCGTGCCCAGGCTCCCGTGGTGCCCTTGCATCTTTTCCGCAATTCGATTTATACGCTCTCCACACTCTCTGCGCTGCTGCTGGCGGTCGTAATGTTTTCAGCGCTCACCTATCTTCCGGTGTACGTGCAAGGGGTGCTGGGGGCAAGTGCCACCATGAGCGGCATCGTCCTCATGCCGATGGACATTGTGCAGATTGTCGTTGGCATCATGGTGGGGCGATTCATCACTCGCTCTGGCCGATATAAAGAATTTATGATTGCCGGCGTGGTGCTGCTTGCCATTAGCCAATCCATGCTGGCTTTCATGCCAGCTCGACCGTCGCTGCTCTACATATCGGTGATCATGGTGATTCTCGGCCTAGGCATCGGTATGGCTATCCAGCAATATATGTTGGTGGTGCAAAATGCCGTGCCCATGCGAGATCTGGGGGTGGGCACAGCTGGCCTGCAATTCTTCCGCAATATCGGCTCTACGGTTGGCATCGCCATTTTTGGCACTGTGATGAACACTGGTTTAGACAAGGCGATATCGCTGCACTTGCCAGCTTCGATGGCAGCTCCTTCCGAATCGCTTGACGTCGGCTCAGTGCTAGATTCTCGCGTGCTCGCCAGTTTACCGGAGGCAGTGGCGAGCGCTGTACGTGCCGGCCTTGCCGATCGCCTACATTGGGTGTTCGTGGGAGCTCTGCCGGTGATAGCCGTGATGTTTGTGCTCACGCTGCAAATTAAAGCATTGCCGTTGCGCTCCACATTGAGCGACCGCGAGACGGCGGAGGCTGATTATCTGGAGAGCATGGGACAGACGAGCCCACGCGATGCGCAGCGTCTGGCTGAGAATGGACACGCCCCTCGCAGGAGCGAGCAGATTCTCGGGATGCAGTTTGAACTGCTTGAGCGGGCTGCTAGTACCTCTGATTATCCGTTGCTTGAGCGGGCGATTACGGAGATTGGTGCAGGGGATTTTGCGCGTGGGATGCGGCTCTTGCGCCACACGGCGCGTATGCTGAAAGCAGATTCGGCGGCGCAGATGGCTCAGGAAGAGGCATATGCTGCCGAAATTAGCGCTTTTGCAGCCCGCAGGGAGGGGCCATTCAGCCCACAGCTGCGTGCTGATTTCGATGCTGCAGCTGAAATTAAGCGTCCGAAAGATCGGGAGAATGATCCAGAAGAAGATCTGACGGTCGCTCAAAATTTTGAGAGCGTAGACATCGATCAACTGCGAAAAATTAGCTCCGCGCTTGGGTCGATGTTGCTCGTAGATCTAGCTGGAGTGTACTACGACTAGCTGCTGTGGTACTGGCTGCGACAGCGCTCGGAGAGTGCGGTAGTGTTCGAGGAGGAGGACATTTAGGAATGGCATCTCGCACATTTGCTTCGTTCGCTATTCGCAACTTTCGATACTTCTTTATTGGAGGGCTGCTCTCTAATATCGGCACCTGGATTCAGCGCATTGCCCAAGACTGGTTGGTGCTCACCCAGCTGACGGCTGGCTCCAGCTCTACGCTCGGAATCGTCACGGCGTTACAGTTCATCTCCATTCCTTTTCTCTCCCCGTATGCGGGTGCTGTGGCAGACCGCGTCTCTAAGCGAAAGCTGCTATTCATCACTCAGGCTGCACAAGCGCTAGTAGCTCTGGCCATGTGGAGCGTGGTGGTGACGGGGACGGTGCAGCTGTGGCACATGTATGTACTCGCTACTGTGCAAGGAATCGTACAGTCATTCGACGCTCCCGCGCGGCAGGCGTTTGTCTCGGAAATGGTGGGGATGCAATACATCACCAATGCTGTGGGCTTAAACTCAATGTCGTTTAATGGTGCGCGTTTGATTGGCCCTGGAGTGGCAGGCTTTTTGATTGCAGCTTTTCATGACGACGTCGCACCCGCGTTGCTCATCAACGCACTGACGTTTGTGGCAATGCTGGTAGCGCTGGTGGCCATGAAGCCAGCAGAACTCTTCCTCTCTCCCCGAGCGGAACGTAAAGGTGCTGCTCGGGAGGGCATTAAATACGTGGCCAACCATCCCGATATTGTGGTACTGCTCGTAGTGGTGTTTATGCTGGGTACATTCGGGCTGAATTTCCAGATTTTCAATGCCACGATGGCCACAGAAGTATTTGAGCGTGGCTCTGGAGAATACGGCTTGCTGGGCACGATTCAAGCAGTGGGCACTCTCGGGGGAGCCTTGATGGCTGCTCGCAGGAGAGTGCCACGGCTGCGCACGATTCTCATAGCGCTCGCGGTATTTTCAGTGTCGATGGTTGCGCTAGCTCTCTCGCCAAGCTATTGGACATTTGCGGTCTTTCTGATACCGGCTGGCTTCGCTGCCCTCACTGTGCTCACCTCAGCTAATACTGCTATCCAGCTCAGTGTGGATCCTGAATTCCGTGGGCGGGTGATGAGTATCTATATGGCAATTAATATGGGCGGCACTCCCATTGGGGCGCCCATTATTGGATGGATTGGAGATATCTTCGGCCCACGGGCGAGCATTCTAGTTGGGGCTGGGGCAACTGGTTTGTGCGTGCTAGGAGTAATTGTCTATTTCATGCTGCACAGTGGGATGCGGCTAGGCATTGAACGTGAAAATCGAATGCCACATCTCGTGGCGCGTTGGCCGCACGATGGGCGATGGGATATTGACCCAGAGCAGTACGTGTGCCGGTAAAGTGCCGGCAGTTGTGCGGTGCTTATGGGTGATTTTTCCCAGCTCTTCTGTGGCTATACCAGTACGCAAAAACTCCGATTACGGCAAAACCGAGCGGAGCGATCCACTCAGCGGCAGAGCTCCAAGATTCAGGGCGCCACAGTGCTCCATATTGGGCAAGATCCACTAGCACTCTGGCAATGAGAAGGGTGCAAACGAATGTAGCAATGCCACCGAGAATGCGTCTGCCGTGATGTCGTGGTGTTGTGCTCACAGCCTATAGTTTACCGTCGCGTCAGTAGTGTGATCACTTCAAAATGCCTCGTATGCGGGAACATATCCACCATCTGTGCCCGAGTGATCCGATAGGACGGCATAGAAGCGAGATCGCGAGCGAATGATTCTACATTGCACGATGAATACAGCACGTAGGGTACGCCAGATTTCTCCAGCCAGGAGGCCACATCGGTGCCAATTCCCCGCCTGGGGGGATTCACGATGACGGCATCGGGTAGTTTAACTCCAGCAGCTGTTTGCTGCCTGACCCACTCAAGCGCATCTGCCGCTACAAACTGGGCAGCGCCGTCAAGACTGTTCTCGCGCACAGCCCAGCGGGCTGCTTCCACGGCAGACTGCTCCGTTTCTACGCCGATGACGTCCCAATCGCCGCAGCTAGCTAGCGCCAGCGAAAAACCTCCCACTCCACAGTAGAGATCCCAAGCCGTATGGCGAGATGGCGAATGACTTTGCGCCATGGCAGCATCTGAAGTGCGCACATGTCCCACGTTTGCTTGTGACTGAGCCATTGCGGCGTTGAGCCACTCTTGGACGCGCAGATAGAGTATTTGTGCCGCCGCCGTATTCGTCTGGAAAAATGCACCTGGCGTCACCCCCAGCGTCAGTACCTGCCCCGAAGTGCGCACGCTTTCTCCCAGTTCAAGCTGCATGGGAAGGATGACGTCGTCACTCACGAGAATTTCCTCGGAGCCAGTGACCACGGCTTTGCGCTCGGGATGTACGTTTATAGCACACACCCGCAGCATTGGCAGCGCCTCGTAAAGATCGTCGATGTGCTTAAAGATTGCTCCTTGCACGCCGCGTCGGCGTACCACAAAGCGCACCATCAGCTCTCCCAGGGGAGACTCCATGGCGATGAGGTACTTCAGCACCCCTTGATCGGTGTGCATATTGTATGGGTGCAGCCCGATACGAGCAGTGAAATCAGCAAGTGGGTCAAGCGCCTCACGTATCCCTAACGTGGGTAGCGGGCAACGTCGTAAATCGACTCCAGCTCCGGTGCGTGGGTCAGAGAGAATGCCCAGGTTGGGATGTTTCGTTGATCCAGTGACGGCGAGCTTCACCTTGTTGCGAAAGTTTTCGGGGAGCGATTCATATGGCTCGTGCCAATCAATGCCATTTTCTGCTGCAAACGGCTGGAGGCGTTCATGGGCACGATGATTCTTAGTGGCGATCTGTTCCGGATAGGGGGAGGCGAGCCATTCGCATGAATGGCAGACGCCTGCGCGAAAGTAGGTGCAGTCCACGGCACGTGGTGTGGGAATATCCATCGCTCAGATCATAGACCACTGTGGTAGCTGGGCGCATTGTGGCAGGCTGCGGGTGACGGCGTACGGCGTGCGTACTCCTGGGCGGCGAGGAATCTGGGCAGAACGAAAGGGCGAAACGTGGGCAGATAATATCTGGGCAGCAGCTGTCGGCGTGCCAGATATCCGAAAACGCAAAGGTGTTTGAAAATGCAAAGTATCTGAAAGATGAGACGCTTCGGTTCAAAAAGTGAACACTGATTCGGTGTGCGGTGCAGCGTGAAAGAATGGAGACATGCAAAAACTCGCTGATGTGCAACCTGCTATTGCTCTTGGGCCACTTGATGGCCGCTATCGCCCAGAGACGGCTCCGCTCGTCGATTACTTTTCTGAAGCTGCGCTCAATCGGGCGCGCGTGAAAGTGGAAGTGGAGTGGCTGATCTTCTTACTTGAGCGGCAGGTGCTCGCAGGAGCGCCCGCCGTCACGGAACGTGAAAAAGCCTATCTGCGCTCATTGCCAGAAAATTTTGGGGCGGCGGATATCGCTGAACTGGCGCACATCGAAGCGCAGACTAAGCACGATGTAAAAGCTGTGGAATACTATCTCAAGCGCCGTCTCGACGCCGCTCCGAGTGCGATAGTGGATGGTGAACCGCTGGGTGAGAATACGGCACTCACCCAGCTCCACGAGATTGTGCATATTTTCTGCACCAGTGAGGACATCAACAACCTCGCGTACGCACTGGTTGTACGCGGCGGTGTGGAGGATGTGTGGCTACCAGCAGCGCAGGCGTTCGTCGATCAGCTGTCGGATATGGCACGCACGTATGCGGGCGAGCCAATGCTCTCCCACACGCATGGCCAGCACGCCACGCCCACCACGCTTGGCAAAGAGGTGGCCGTTTTTGCGTGGCGGCTGAGTAGGCAGCTCAAGCGCGTGAAAGAGCAGGAGTATCTCGGGAAAATCAATGGCGCCACGGGGACGTATGGTGCGCATTCGGTGGCGGTGCCGGGTGCAGATTGGATTAGCCTCTCGCGTGATTTTGTGCGCAGCCTTGGGCTTGTGTGGAATCCGCTCACCACTCAGATTGAATCGCACGATTGGGATGCGGAGCTCTTTGGCTCCGTGGCGCACTTCAATCGTATTGCACACAATCTCGCCACTGATTTTTGGACGTACATTTCCAAAGGGTATTTTCATCAGAATCTTGCGGCGCAAGGTTCTACCGGAAGTTCCACCATGCCCCACAAGGTGAATCCCATTCGTTTTGAGAATGCCGAAGCTAATATCGAGATTTCCTGTGCACTCTTTGACACGCTCTCTGCCACTCTCGTGACGTCGCGGATGCAGCGCGATCTCACTGATTCCACCACTCAGCGCAATATCGGTGTGGCGTTTGGGCACTCGCTGTTGGCGATGAGCAATCTGCGCCGTGGTGTGGCGGGGTTGGATGTGAATTCTGAGCGGCTGGCTGCCGATCTCGACGGTGCGTGGGAGGTGCTCGGCGAACCGATTCAGCAGGCGATGCGCGCCGCTGCAATCGCTGGCGCTCAGGGAATGGGCGATCCGTATGAAAGGCTCAAGGAACTCACGCGCGGGCATGCCGTCACCGCGCAGCAGATGCGGGAATTCATCCACGAGCTCAATATGCCTGCGGATGTGGAAGAGCGGCTGCTACAGCTCACGCCAGCTAGCTACACCGGTCTGGCTCAGCAGCTTGTGGATTTTCTGCACTGACAGTGCTGGCATTTCCCCGTGCTGGAGCGTTGTGCTGGCGTTCCTTTGCAGAGGCGCTGGAGCGTGTGCGGCTGAAAAGTGTGTGCAGCTGGAAAGTGAGAGTGGCCACGCATCAGTGCAAAATTTGGCATATTCAGCGAATCCTCAGCGATTTCAGGTTGAATAGAGCTATGTTCGCAGCTTTCATGCCACTTCTTTCTGCCGCAAGCTCCACCTCTGGGGCAAGCTCTACAGCGGGAGCCGATGCCGTAGCGTCGAGCAATCTGCTCACCAGTTTCACCGACTGGGTGGTGCAGATTATGGACGCCTTGGGTTTGGGGGCAGTTTTTTTCTTAACGACGCTCGAAAACATTCTGCCGTTTGTGCCCAGCGAGATCGTGCTGCCGCTCGCCGGGTTTACGGCTAGCCGTGGTATGGGATTCGGCGTTATTGCGGCAATCGTCACTGCCACGGTAGGGGCGATCTGTGGATCATTAGTGCTCTATGGGTTGGCATATAAATTCGGCCGTGAACGCACGCGCCGGTGGATGGCAAAAGTGCCTTTGCTCGACATGGAAGACATTGATAAAACTGAGGCGTTCTTCGACAAGCACTCCAAGCCGACGGTATTTTTCGGGCGGATGCTTCCCGTTTTTCGCTGCCTGATTTCCTTGCCTGCTGGCGTCGTGAAGATGCATCTGTGGCAGTTTGTTCTCTATACGGGGGCAGGCTCGCTGATATGGAATGTCATCCTCGTGAGTGCTGGGTACGCACTCGGAGAAAATTGGCACATCGTGGAACAGTACGGTTCACTCTTTTCCAAGATTTTCATCGCTCTGGTACTCGTCGTATGCATTGCGTGGATTGTGAAGCGAATGCTGCGAAATCGCCGAAGCCGCAATTCTTGATGGTGATACGGCTGCTTACCCCTGCCTACCTCCTGTTTACCTCTGCGATTCCGCTGAAGTGTGCCGTTATCCTACTCTTTTTACCGCGTTGCCTCGCTCGGTGTAGAACTTTTTCGCTCGATAGGTGACGCCGTCAGCTCGATAGGTGACGCCGTCACGAAGTTTTATACCGTCAGGCACCTCCGTACTGAAGCTCTATAAGGTAACGCATAACGGTGAGACCAACCGCGCGCACTATGGAATTGCACACTATGAAATTGTGTTGCTTCACTAATACAATCTGTGTTACTCTACTAATACAGTTCGAGCTGACAACACTGTTTATCCCTGAGTAGCGGCTGAATGGCTAGCCTCGCTTCTGCGTCTTCGGCTGTGTGCCGGCGGTGCACAAGCTGCCGTGCGTATCAGGGACTATCAGAGTGGTGTGCTGCTGTAGCCGTCTGCGCTAGCTGCCAATGACGGTCGCAGCAACACGTCACAATGAGGCATCTGAGCAACCATCTGATTAACAAGGAGGTGCTATGACCCCACTGATGCACCAATTAGATCCCACGAGACCACTGGGCGATCAGCTTGTGGAAGAGTTTTCGCGGTTGATTGCCATTGGAGAATGGGAACCTGGCAGTCGTGTGCCGAGTGTGCGGACGCTTGCGGTAGACGTCGGCGTCAATCCAGCCACGGTACAAAAAGCACTCACGGCGTTGCAGGAACGGGGACTGCTGATTGTGCAGAGTACTGCAGGGCGTTTCGTCACCCGCGATGAGGATCGTATCGCGGCTACGCTCATCGAGCTCGCTACCGTACATGCACATGAATTCGTGGCACATATGCAGGCATTAAAGATAGAGCCAGAGAAAGCACAGCAATTAGTTCATCGCGAGTGGAAGCTCGTCGAGGAAAAAGAGGCGAACGGTGAATAGAGGAACTATGAATAGAGATATTCGCGTTGCGCACCTGTCGAAAGATTTTGGAAAAGTGCGCGCACTCAACAATATGGATGTCACGATTCCATCGGGGCAGATCGTCGGTCTCATGGGAGAAAACGGCTCGGGGAAAACCACGCTGCTCAAAATTCTCTCCGGCGTGATGCTGGATTACCAGGGAGAAGCACTCCTTGGCGGGAAGCGGCCAAGCATACAGACGAAGGCGCGCACGAGCTTTTTGCCGGATGCGAGTTCATCGCCAGCACGGCTAAACGGGCGGCAGGTGGCGCAGATGTATGCCGATTTCTTCTCGGATTTCAACGTTGATCGGGCACTGGAAAAACTGCGCTATTTCCAGGTGCCAGCTGATAGACCAGCCGCTCGGCTCTCCAAAGGACAACGCGAGAAACTACAGATTGCCATGGCAGTGGCTCGTGACGCCGATTTCTATTTCTTTGATGAGCCGCTGTCTGGTGTAGACCCCGCAGCGCGCGATCAAATTTTGCACGGGATTCTGGCAGATCTGCCTGAGAACTCCACGATGTTGATATCCACCCATCTCATTCAGGATATTGAGGCAATCGTGAGCTATGCAGTCTTTATGCATGAAGGCACGGTGCTGCTCGCCGGCGATGCAGATGAGCTGCGCAATCAATACGGTATGAGCCTCGATGGGCTCTTCAGACAGATGTACCGGTGGGAGGAGAAATAATGGCTGCACTGGTGAAACATGAATGGCGCCTCAATGGGTTCGCAATCGTGGGAATTGTGCTCGCTCAGGTGGCGTGTCTCATCCTGGGTACTCTCTTGGGCTATCTTCCTGTGCAGTGGAATCCTGGCGTGATTATTAGCGTACAGGTGGTGATGTGGCTGTGTACGGGCGTGGGAGTAGTACTGGTAGCGGTGATACTATTCATGAGCTATTTTCGCTCGATGCACGGATCGCTTGCTGCTTTTACGGCAAGTACACCCATATCTCTAGGGTGGCACTACGCCGTGAAACTCGTTTGGGCAGTAGTAGCGCTCTTCGTGAGCGTCGCAGTGATGATATTTGCGAGCTTCTCGATCTTTACCGAGATCAACGGACGCGGTGCATATCCGATGAGCCAGCGCATCTGGCAGCATGGAGCGGGCGTGATTGGCAGGTTTATCAAAGATAATCCGAGTCTCGTGGCCATCCTGTGTGTTGCAGTATTGTTTGGCGTGCTCTCCCTCGCAATTGAGGGTGCTTTTGTCATCACCATTGGGCGAAGCGAACGGCTTGCAAAATTTGGCTCCTATGGTGGCATTGTGCTTATGGTGGCGCTGGCGTGGGCTGCCCGCAACTTGCTATCGCTGGCGGGGCTTCTGATTCCGCTGGGCCTACGCATTCATTTTGCCGCGAGCGACGCTCTGCGCATCGGGGCAGATATTGGCTTTGTGCCAGTGCGCGTTGGCACACTTGAATATCAGGATACTTTCCCTGTGGGAATGCTGATTTCGATGACTGTTCTGCTCGTGGTGTTAGCAGCCATCACGCTGCATTCTTTACGAAAGCAATACTCGCTCAGGTGAGCAATAGCACTCTGCGCTCTGCATTGCTAGTGGGCACCTGCTGTTCAGTATTCAGTGCAGACAATTGCACGCAGAGCACACGCGCTCGTACACACCTTTACATACGAGTGGCGGCTATAGCGCGCAGACGAAGGGCACCGGCGTCACGCATGATCAATGTGAACGTCGGTGCTCACGTATCCGTGGGCGTCGGTATAAAAGCGTCCCTCCCACACTTTTACCGCTGCCACCAGCACAAAACTGAGCGAAATGAGCAAACTCCACGAGCCGAGCTTACCCACGTGTACCATTTCCCAGCCGTTCTCCTGGCCTGGATACGCCCAGGCTCCTAAGAAAGTGGCACCATTCTCTGCCAGCCATAGGAATGTGCCGATCAGAATAAAGCTGACGGCGGCGGGCATCCAGTAGCGCTCGCGGCCAACCGTGAAGAAAATCTGGCTGCGCCACAGGGCGATGATGAATCCTGCCGCAATCCACCAGCGCAGATCGGGAATCCAATGGTGAGTATAAAAGTTGGCGTACGCCGCCACTGCGAGTAGCGAGACGGCCAGCCAGTGAAAGCGGTTGATACGCAAATCAAAGCGGCGGAATGCTTGGCATATATAGGAGCCGACGGAGGCATACATGAAACCGCTAAAAATGGGGACTCCGAGGAGCTTCACTACCCCAGGGTCGGGATATGCCCACGATCCCATGTGCGTCTTGAAAATTTCCAGCGCCAACCCAATGAGGTGAAAAGCGCAAATCACCAGCAGCTCACGCCATGTCTCAAGTTTGAATACGACGAAAGCAATCTGCACGATCACCACGTAGATCAGTAGGGCATCATAGCGGGCAATCGGCATCGTGAAGTGCCCCCAGATGATATGCGCGGCGGCGAGGCCGAGAAAAATCAGGCCAGGAAAGAGACAGCACTGCAGCTGAATCCAGGTGAAGCGAGCTAGCTGCTGGGGAAAAATTGCCAAACGAGAAAGTGGCAGGCGCCAGTGGCGATGGGGATGATTAGTCTGTTGGCTGGTTTGAGAGCTTGTTTGTGGGCTGGTCTGCGAGTGAGTATTCATCGTTTGTTAGCATACCGAGTCGATGCCGTGACGGTAGGGCGATTGTTGCACCGTTGGAAAAATCAGTTCCACCTCCTCTTTATTCAGTTCCGGCCTCCTCTTTATGCGGTTTTATGCGGTGCCGCCCCTATTTTTGGTTTCGCTCCCTCTTTATTAGTTCATTCAGCTCCGTTCCTCTTTTTCGCGGAGGCCTCCCTCCCTCATGGGAGTCTCTCCCTCATGACGGCAGAGATAGACGGTAGGAATAGCTCTCGGCGAGCGGGCGTTGGCTCAAGTGCATAAGATCAGTAGGGCAGGCCAAAGATAGGGCAGGCCAGAGCGAGAGAAACGAGAGCCAGAAAGGCTAGAGAAAGGAATCTCATGGCAAACAGCGTGGAACTCAAAGTGAGTGGAATGACGTGCATGCATTGCGAAATGCATGTGAAAGAAGAGCTGAGTGCGCTTGACGGCGTGAATAGTGTGGATGTGGAACTCAAGCCAGGTGAGCAGAGCACTGTGCGCGTGGGGCTCGATGCGGATGTGAGTGACGACGCGCTGCGCGAAGCTGTAGATGAAGCTGGCGGATACACAGTGGAGAGCATCGTCCGCTGACCCTCACGGTTCGTCCGCTAACTCTTCAAAATAAACCTCCTGGTTGAACCTCCTTAACCCCTTGTCGATGAGGTAAAAATATGGCAGCAGTCTCCGAGCGTGTGGCAGATAGCCACACGAAAGATGGGCGTGCGGTAGATAAGCCCGCGGCCTATAAGCCAGTGGCTGAAATTGATTTGGCCATTTCTGGGATGACCTGCGCCTCATGCGTGGCTCGGGTGGAGAAGAAACTCAATAAAGTGCCAGGCGTTAAAGCCGTGGTGAATCTTGCCACCGAGAGAGCTCACGTAGAGTTGGCTCCCGAAGCGGAAAATATCTCCAACGATGAGTTGATTTCTGCGGTGGAGAAAGCTGGCTATGGAGCCGATTTCTTGCGGAGAGTGGATATTGCAGCTGATGGCACTCGCTCGGCATTGCCCAGTGCTCAGGCTGCCCACGCAGCTCAGGCTGTGCAAGAGCGCGCCCAGGCGGCCAGCGCGGCGCGAGTAACCGATCTGCGGCGGCGTTTTTGGATTTCCCTGATTCTCTCCGTTCCAGTGGTGGCAGTATCAATGGCTGCTCCACTGCAATTTCCGGCGTGGCAGTGGGTGATGGCGGTGCCGGCGCTAGTTGTGGCTATCTACGGCGGTTGGCCATTCCACCGTGCAGCTTTTCGGGCAGGCCGTCATGGCAGCTCGACGATGGATACTCTGGTATCCCTCGGCGTCATCGCCTCAATGGGATGGAGCTTGTGGGCTCTCCTCTTTACGGAAGCAGGCCATATCGGATACGTGATGCACATGGGCGGGGTGCAGAGCTTAGGCCAGCATGACGCCGCGCCGCACATCTACTTTGAGTCTGCGGCAATGATCGTCACGTTCTTGCTACTTGGCCGCTGGTTGGAAGCTCGCTCTCGCCGCAGTGCTGGCGATGCATTGCGAGAGCTTCTAGAGCTTGGCGTACGCACTGTGCATGTGCTCGCTCGCGCCGCTGGAGAAACGGGAAGCGAAACAAGCAGCAAGGGAAACAACCAAGCGGGCGGCGAAGAGGACAACGAAGAAAGCGGAGAGCACGGCGGAAAAGCCGCAGAGCATAGCAAAGAGGGAGACGCTATTATCGCTGCGGATGATCTTCGCGTCGGAGATGTCTTTCTCGTGAAGCCTGGAGAAAAAATTGCCACAGATGGCGTAGTGGTATCTGGAGAATCTGCCGTCGATGCGTCAGTCATCACTGGCGAATCCGTGCCGGTGGACGTGACGGTGGGTAGCGTCGTCACCGGAGCGACGCTCAATACATATGGCCAGCTCACCGTGCGTGCCACGCGCGTAGGTGAAGAGACGACCCTGGCACAGATGGGACGGTTGCTCGCTGAAGCGCAGACGGGCAAAGCTCCCGTGCAGCGCCTGGCTGATAAAATATCGGCGGTATTCGTGCCAGCCGTGTTGATTATTGCCGCGCTCGATCTATTAGTGCGACTCATCGTGGGCAATCCTGTAGAGATGGCGCTCACGAGCGCCATCACGGTGCTGGTGGTGGCGTGCCCGTGCGCACTGGGGTTGGCCACGCCTACCGCTCTGCTCGTTGGTTCTGGGGCTGCGAGCAAGCGCGGAATTCTCATCGCAGGGCCGGAAGTGCTGGAGACGGCACACGGAGTTTCCGCCGCGTTACTCGACAAAACGGGCACACTCACCAAAGGAGAGATGAGTGTGCGCTCAATAGTGCCGCTGGACGCCAGCAATGCCTCGGCGCAGCGGCAATCTGCGCGCGATACTGGAACTGTTCGGGAGGCTGGCAAGCGCGAAAAACAAGCGAGCGAAGACAAGGCGTTGGGCGAAAACAAACTGCTGGGTGAAAACAGAATACTGAAATTTGCTGCAGCCTTGGAAGCGCGCTCTGAGCACCCGATTGCGCAGGCGATTGTGGCGCAGGCCAAAGAACGCGGCGTCGCCGTTTTGCCAGTGCGAGATTTTCGCGCGGTTCCTGGAAAAGGAGTACAGGGCACGGTGCAGGTGCTGCCGGAATTTGAGAGTGCATTCGCTACGGCCAGTGTATCGAGTGCGGGGGCAAGCGCGTCGAATGCGGCGTCTGTGACCGTGCCGATGGCGGAAACGGTGCAGATACCGATGGCGGGAATGCCGCAGATACGCGAGCACACGGTCTACGTGGGTACCGCTCAGTGGATTGCGGAGCTTGGCATCAATACTCATGTAGCTCAGAGCGAGGTGGCAGCGGCGCAGGCAGGCGGCGCTAGCGCGGTGCTCGTCGTCGTCGGTGGCAGTGTGCTCGGCGTGATTGGCGTAGCTGATACTATTCGGCCAGAATCGGCGCAGGCGATGCGGGAGCTCAAAGAGCTAGGCGTTGCTCCCACGATGATTTCTGGAGATTCACAAGCGGCTGCTGACGCCGTCGCTGAGCAGCTTGGAATCAGTGCTCGCGGAGGAATTTTGCCTGATGGGAAAGTGGCGGCAGTGCGCGAGGCGCAAAAACGCGGCGAGCGAGTCTTAATGGCTGGCGATGGCGTGAACGATGCGGCTGCCTTGGCGGCGGCAGATCTTTCGATTGCTATGGGGGCTGGCACAGATGTGGCAAAAGCTGCGGCCGACATCACCATTATGAATTCTGATCCACGGCTCATTCCTGCGGCGTTGCGGATTTCAGCGCGCACGCTACGCGTCATTAAGCAGAATTTGGCGTGGGCATTTGGCTACAATCTCATCGCTATTCCGTTGGCATTGGCTGGGATCATTGCTCCAGGATTGGCGGCAGCGGCAATGGCCAGCAGCTCCGTGATTGTGGTGGGGAATTCTTTGCGCCTGCGTTCTGTGGCCTGATGTGGTTTGATGTGCGCCGCTGTCGATGAGCCCTGATTCTCCTAGAGTCGCCAGCCTGATGTGCGCTCAGCCGGTAGTTGCACCTCACATTCTCGTGGCCTGATGCGGCCTGAGCTGAGCTCTGGTGCGTGGCCGTGGCTCGGGGAGTGCAGCTATGGTCCAGGATGCAGGACGCTGTGTGGTGTGTAACATGCGCATGTGCAAAAAACTCGTGTTCGTTCACGAAAAGGTGAGATGATGAGAGTATGAATGAACGAGCTGGCACTCCTGCCCAAGTAGAAGATCTCATCAACGTGAGCGATTTGCTCGCCGCTTATTACGACCGTGAGCCTGATCCGGAAAATCCCAGTCAAATGGTGGTGTTCGGTACATCAGGGCACCGGGGAAGCGCTTTCGATGCGGCTTTTAATGAGGCGCACATCGTGGCGATCACTCAAGCAATTGTGGAATATCGGCGCAGTCAGGGAGTGGATGGTCCGCTTTATATTGGCCGCGATACCCACGCCCTCTCTGAGCCAGCTCAGCGAACTGCCCTTGAGGTACTCGCTGCCAATGGTGTGGAAGTGCGTATCGACGCTCGCGATTCCTGGACGCCGACTCCCGCAGTGTCGCTGGCAATTTTGACGGCGAATGGGGCGGGCACCCAAGCGGGCGTGCGCACCAGCGGGCCTGGTTTGGCCGACGGCATTGTGATCACGCCGAGCCACAATCCTCCACGCGATGGGGGTTTCAAATACAATCCCCCTCATGGCGGGCCAGCAGATACGGATGCCACCAAGGTGATTGCTGCTCGTGCCAACGAGATTTTGCGTGCGGGCTGGAAATCCGTGAAGCGTGTGCCGTATGAGCAAGCGTTGGCTGCTCCGACGACGCGGCGTCACGATTATCTCTCAGCGTACGTGGAAGATTTGTCATCCGTCATTGATTTTGACGCTATCCGCAGTGCTGGAGTGCGCATTGGAGCAGACCCAATGGGCGGTGCAAGCGTGGAATACTGGGGAGAAATTGGCCAGCGCTACGGCTTAGATCTCACCGTCGTCAATAAAGAAGTAGATCCCACGTGGGCATTTATGACCCTTGATTGGGATGGGAAAATCCGCATGGACTGTTCGTCTCCGTATGCGATGGCCAGTCTGCGATCTCGGATGACGCCGGATGCAGATGGGCATACGCCTTTCGACATCGCCACGGGCAACGATGCAGATTCTGATCGCCATGGTATCGTGACGCCGGATGGGGGCTTAATGAACCCCAATCACTATCTCGCTGTGGCTATTAGCTATCTCTTTACGCATCGCCCCCAGTGGCACACAAATTCAGTGGGCAAGACGCTCGTTTCCTCCTCGCTCATTGACCGCGTGGTAGCTGGCATGGGCAAAGAGCTGGTGGAAGTGCCGGTTGGATTCAAGTGGTTCGTGCCAGGGTTACTCGCGGGAACCGCGGGATTTGGCGGTGAAGAGAGCGCGGGAGCGAGCTTCCTACGCACGAATGGCACAGTGTGGAGCACGGATAAAGATGGTCTCATCATGAATCTGCTCGCCTCGGAAATCACCGCCGTCACGGGTAAGACTCCGAGCCAACTGCACCGTGAGCTGGTGGACACGTATGGCGCCAGCTCATATGCGCGCATTGATGCTCCAGCCACGAAAGAGCAGAAGGCGAAGCTGGCGGCTCTCTCTCCCACCGACGTCACCGCTACGGAACTCGCTGGTGAACCGATTACGGCACGTCTTGTGAATGCGCCTGGCAACGGAGCTCCTATTGGCGGCTTGAAAGTGACGACGGAGAATGCGTGGTTTGCGGCGCGTCCAAGTGGTACCGAGGACGTCTACAAGATCTATGCAGAATCGTTCAAAGGCCCTGAGCATCTGGCGCGTGTGCAGGAAGAAGCCAAGCACGTGGTGGATTCAGCTCTTGGGCTGTGACGTCGTAGCAGTTAGAATCGTGGTCTCTGGATTATTCACAATCTTGTGAAAGATGATCGTGATGGTATGTGCGATATGAGTGTGGCTGATATCTATCGTGTGGCGTGTGGTGGCGTAGTGGAGCACTATGGCACTTGCTGATTTCGCGCGCGCTTTAGACGATGCCGCCAACCGCAGGGGAATTGTGCGGCGGCGGAAGCGCGGATGGCTGCCGCACCTCATCCCCTATATGGGCTATGGCTCCACTCGCGCTGTCAAAGTGATGGCGCGGGTCATTATGGCTGATCCGCGCGATCAGGCCGCGAGTCCAAATCTTGCTTTTCAGCCTGGCACAGTGCATTCACTCGCCACGTCGGTGGTGGGCGATTTTGCTCAGAAAGTGGTCGATAAAGGGGCTGAGGCGCAGCGTGGATGGCGTCAGTTCTTTACCACGCAAGTAGGGTTTCTGCCGGTCACGGTGCGTATTGGAGATCGGGAGATCCACACCCGCACAGATCGCGGAGGCTATCTCGATCTGCTGGTGGAAGACCACGGTTTGACCCCTGGTTGGCACGATGCGTTGCTGATTCCGGCAGCGGGAGCGCCGGCGAAAGCGCCAGTAATGATCGTCTCTCCGTATGTGCGCCGTGGCCTCGTCTCCGATATTGACGATACCGTGGTGGTCACGTGGATGCCGCGAATCTTTATCGCGGCGTGGAATGCGTTTGTGGCGCACACCAATGCGCGCCAGCCGGTGCCAGGGATGGCGCAGATGTATCAGGAGCTGCTGGCAGATGCCCCGAATGCCCCTGTGTTCTACCTCTCCAGTGGCGCTTGGAACACCTACGAGACGATTCTGATGTTCCTGCAAAAATACAATTTTCCGATTGGGCCACTGCTCATGACGGATTGGGGCCCTACCCCCACGGGGCTGTTTCGCAACAGTGAGGCGCACAAGAAAACTCAGCTTCGCAATCTCCTCATCATGTTTCCCAATATCAAGTGGATATTAGTGGGTGACGACGGGCAGCACGATCCGATTATCTACGACGATCTCGCCCGTGAGCATCCCTCGCGGGTGCGCGCAATTGCCTTGCGGGAACTCAATCCGATTGAGCAGGTGCTCTCACACGGCACAGCAGAGCCAGTAGAGACTACGCGCACGGATAGCGACACCGAACGGCACGGCACACCCGTAGTACGCGCCCCCGATGGATTTGCACTTGTGAAGAAATTGCGCGCAGTGCTCCACAGCTGACGCGGCTGTCGTACGTTCGCCTATTGCGCTGTGCTCGCCGTGTTCGCCTAGCCGTGCTCGCTTATCACGCCGGCTGCGCTTGCCGCTGCGTTCGCTTAGCCGCGTTGCGCCTGTCGCTTCGCCTGTCTATCCGCCGCACTGGAGTCTTAATGCGCCGTATTGGCATCTGTATGGCACGTTAAGTATTGCGGGCTAAGGAGCACGCTAGAGGCGCAATTCGGTGGGCATGGGATGGGCAGGCGCGGAATGGCGCGTCAGTTTTCGATAGGCTCTACGACGATCACGGAATCGTCGAGATCATCGTTGGGATTAGTCACCTTAATTTTCACGGCTTCAGCGGCTTCTTTAGCTTTGCCAGTGGCCGCGTGCTTCGCCTGCTTGAACGTGAAAGCGGCGGCATCTTTTGCTTTTTCGCGTCCTTGCTTGAAGGGGCTGGATTCCCACAGCTTATGTGCTCCAGCCACTATCTGCTCGTAGCGCTCACGGCCGGCGCGCGTCCCGAGCACATATCCAGTTCCAAAAACCAAGGCTGTGCGTACTAACTTCATAAGACCTCCCGAAAATCTATCCACCTGTGTCCTACACACTCGTATCTGCATTATATCGGGCAGAAGCTGGATTGTGCAGGCCACAGTGGAGGGCGGTTACATGCGCGCACAGCTGTTCTGAGAGAGCATAATAGTACTCATGCGGCATCGTGATATCGGTGCGGCAATGCAAGCAGCAGTGTAGGAAATGAAACGACCGCCGTCAGCGGCAGGTAGAAGGTGTGGCATGGCAGATACGACGCACACGCAACCAGATACGACGCAAGCGCAACAATTCTTTCGTCCGTACATTACGGCTCTGCCAGCATATATAGCAGGAAAAGCTAGTCCTGACCCCAGCGTCATCAAGGTGGCAAGCAATGAGATTCCATTTCCGACACTGCCGTCAGTCGTGCAAGCAGTGGAAGAACATCTCTCTGGCCTCAACCGCTACCCTGATATGAGTAATGCCGATCTCACCAGTGCCATAGCTGATTATCATGGGGTGTCGCCGCAGCAGGTGTGTGTCGGCAATGGCTCAGTGGCGCTGATTGAAAAAATTATTGCCAGCGTGGCTGGTGAGGGCGCAGACGTGGTGATGCCGTGGCGCTCCTTTGAAGCCTATCCCATTGCTATTCAGATGAGCGGCGCAAAGCCAGTGCCGGTGGCGCTGCAGGCGGATGGCACGTGCGATCTCGATGGGATGCTCGCTGCTATCACCGATCAAACGCGCGCAGTGATGGTGTGCACCCCCAATAATCCCAGTGGCAGCGCACTCACGCACAGCGAGCTGCGAGATTTTATCGCCCGCGTACCTGCCACCATTCCGGTGATAGTAGACGAGGCATATGTAGATTTCGTCGTAATGGATGACGCCGTGCGCGGCGTGGAGCTCGTCCAGGAGTATGCGAATGTGATATCGCTGCGCACGTTCTCCAAGGCCTATGGTCTAGCCGGTCTGCGCTGTGGCTACGCGCTGGCTGAGCCGAGCGTGATTGCGGCACTGCAATCGGCAAATACTCCATTTGGCGTCAATGCCCTTGCCCAAGTGGCTGCTCTGGCGGCGCTCCGCGCTCGTCCCGAGGTGGACGAGCGAGTGCGTCAAGTGGTAGCAGAGCGTGAAAAAGTGCAGGCAGCCCTGCGTGAGCTGGGCTGGCAAGGGCCAGTTTCGCAAGCGAACTTCATCTGGTTCGATATGGCAGAGCGCTCGGGTGCATTTGCTGATATGTGTCTGAAGCATGGGCTGGTCGTGCGCGCTTTTGCGGGTGACGGCGTGCGGGTCACGGTGGCGGAGCCACAGGCACAGCAGCGGTTGGTTGCAGCGTATGAAGAGTGGGTGCGCAATGGGCAGTGACGAGAAGTACGAGGGGCGCACGGCAGCCGAGGTCTTCGCACCGGCGTATGGCCCAGATGGCAAGCTAGTACGGGAGCGGCCATCCGTGATTGTCCCACTCACGGGTACGACGGCTCAAATGCTGGTGGAAGAGGCTCGGGCGGCGGAGGCTGCCGGTGCTGATATCGTGGAGTGGCGTAGCGATTTCATGCTGGCCACGCATGAGCAGCTGTCGTTTGCTCCGCTTGGAAAAGACGTCGTGACGCCGATTGTAGCGGCGACGAATATACCATTACTGCTCACTATTCGCACGAGTGGGCAGGGGGGAGAAGCTAAACTGCGGCCAGGCCGGTACCGGCTCTTGCTCGCCGAGATGCTCGACACCTTGATGCATATTGATGTGCCACCGGAGCGCATTGCCATTGATCTTGAGCACTGGTTTGAGGGCACTCCAGCGCTGGCGCGGCGTGCGCAGGAGATGGGATTGACCGTCGTCATTTCGCATCACGACTGGTCTGAGACGCCTGATCCAGAGATTATGCAAATCGTGTACGAAGATATGCTTGAGCTTCCAGGGGTGGTGGCGAAGCTCGCCGTCATGGCTCATGATGACGCCGATGTGCAGAATTTGCTCGACGTCTGCGCTCGCGTCGCGCGCAGTTCTAGGCGTGCAATCATGGCTATTTCTATGGGAGAAATGGGGAAGAGATCGCGTTTTGAGGGTGGCTCCTATGGTTCGGTAGCGACGTTTGGCACGGTTGGTACAGCTTCAGCGCCAGGGCAACCTACAGTGGAGGAACTGCTTGCCGCCTTGCACCGCTGAACTAGTGCAACGCTCGCGCGTGAAATTTTTGGGGAGGCACAGCGTAAGATAGAGGGCGTGACTAAAGCTCTCTACCGCCGCTACCGGCCTGAAACCTTTCAAGAAGTGATCGGCCAGGAGCACGTGATCAAACCGCTGATGGCTGCGCTCGCCGCTGGCAATACCACGCATGCCTACCTGTTTTCTGGCCCGCGCGGATGCGGAAAGACCACGTCGGCACGCATTTTAGCGCGCTGCTTGAACTGCGCTGAATATCCCACGGATACCCCGTGTGGACAATGCGATTCGTGCCGAGAGCTATCGCGCGATGGCTCTGGCTCGTTGGACGTGGTGGAGCTGGATGCAGCTTCCCACGGAGGTGTGGATGATGCCCGTGAGCTGCGCGAGCAGGCGGGCTTTGCGCCGGTGCGAGATCGCTTCAAAATCTACATTATTGACGAGGCTCATATGGTGAGCAATCAGGGCTTTAATGCTCTGCTCAAACTGGTGGAGGAACCGCCGCCACATGTGAAGTTTATCTTTGCCACCACTGAGCCGGAAAAAGTGATCGACACAATTCGCTCCCGCACCCATCACTATCCGTTCCGGCTGGTGCCGCCTGCCGTCTTAGAAGATTATTTGACGCAGGTGTGCGAGCGTGAGGGAGTGCAGGCGGGGCGCGACGTGCTCTCCTTAGTGGTGCGCGCCGGCACGGGCTCGGTGCGCGATACGCTTTCCGTGCTCGATCAGCTCATTGGGGGGTCACAGGGCAATGTGCTTGAGTATGAGCGAGCGGTGGCTCTGCTGGGCTACACGTCCGCGCATCTGCTCGATGAGGCAGTGGCGGCAATAGCAGCCCGCGATGGGGCGGCACTCTTCACAGTGGTGGACGAAGTCGTCAAGAGTGGACACGATCCGCGCCGCTTCGTGGAAGATTTGTTGCAGCGGCTGCGCGATGTGGTGATTATTGCGCTCGCAGGAGACTCCGTAAAAGATGTGTTTCTCTCGGTGCCAGATGATCAGTATGCGCTGATGGTGAGCCAGGCGGGCGAACTTGGGGCGGCACGGGCTTCACGAGCGGCTGATTTGGTGAATGAGGCGCTGACGGCGATGGTGGGGGCTACTGCTCCGAGGATGCAGCTAGAGCTGCTGTGTGCGCGGCTGATCGTGGCAGATGAGCTAGCGCTAGCGCAGGCGTCAAGCTCTGCCAGAAATTTTGGGGCAGCTGGTGTTTCTGGGGCAGTGATGCAGACTCGTGCTACGCCTGCGGGTTCTACGCCGAGCGGAATGCCGAATGTATCCAGTGAGACGCCACGCGAATCAAGCGGAACGCCAAGCGCGTCAAGTGGAGTGCCGAGTGGTGCATCTGGTGGTGTGTCGGCAAGGGCAGAGGACGGAGCCGCTCCAGCTTTGCCGCGTCCAGCTTTAGCTGATCCAAGGCGTCAGCCGATGCCGAGCTTTACGTCGGAATCTTCAGCTGTGACGCCGGAACCAGCGGCAGCTGCCTCTGCTCGCTCGGTTGCTGCGCCTGCAGATGCCACACCAGCAGATGCAGCGATTCCACCGCAGTCAGCGGCAGAAGCGGACAATCGAGCCGCTGCGCCGCAGAACGATCTACCAGTGCAGAAGCAAACGCAGAAGCAAGCACAAAATTCGGCGCAGGGAGTGCGCGGCAGGGAATCTGGCGCACGTGATGCCGTCACGCACGAAACTCGCGCCACGCGTGAAACTGGCAGCGCCCAGCTCGATCAGATTCAATCGGCGTGGGCGCGCATCATGGCTGCTGCTAGTGCTGAATCGAAGATCGTTGGCAATATGCTCAAACATGCCAGCGGCCCACTGACTGTAGACGATGAACTGCTCGTCATGGGATTTGCCGATGAGGGCACCGCTGCCGGATTCAATCACAATAAGCGTGCTCAGGCCGCTCTTGCTCATTCCATTGAGCAGGCTATGGGAATATCGCTGCGAGTGGAAGGACGCGTGGGCACTCCCACCGCTGATGCTCACCCAAAAGGCGATAGCGGAGCTGCTGAGCCGAGCGGCTTTGCTGCCAATGCAGATACCCTGGGCCTTGAGGATGCGCCGGATACTGAGGAAGCTCCGGAGCTCGATCCGGTCTACGGTTTCGAGAATGACAGCGATGAGGCAGATCCAGCTGGCGTTCTGAGTCAGCTGCTCGATGTCGATGACGAATCAGCTGACGAAGAGATACCGACTGATGAAGAGACGGAAAGCGCGCCAGCTGAGACGGCCGAGCTGGCATTAACTGAGCCAGCATCAGCGCAGCAGCGCCCGCACAGTAGCCAACGGGCACAGGCAGCTGTTTCAGAGAATCCGGCCGAGCCAGCAGAGCCATTTTTTGCGCAGGATATGCCCGCTCCGCCCCCGACTCACTTGCCGCCATCTTTCGCCAAGCGGTATGCGGCTATGGATGCCGAGCGCTCTGCATCTGCAGAATCTGGTGTGGCGGCCGCTCCCGATAGTGTGGCGGAGCGGTGGGTAGCCAGCCTTGTGCAGGATTCTTCGGCAGCCTCGCACAATTCTTCGGTGGCCTCTGGCGCTGCGCATGCTGGCGGCGGGCAGGCTGGCGATATCAAAGTTGGCGATACTGAAGAACAGCAATTTGACGATCCTTGGGATGAAGTCTCTCCAGATGACCCTGAAATATCGAGCAGTTCATTGGTGGGGCTCAACGTGGTGCTTGATACTTTCCCAGGCAGCGAAGTAGTAGAGATTCTCGATGACGCCAGTGATCGCGGATACATATAATCAGCGCAGCAAAGAAGAGTGACGCGAAAGAGGTGCAGTAAATGGCTGGTGTGTATGAAGGCGCCGTCCAAGATCTCATTGATGAATTGGGACGTCTGCCAGGTGTGGGGCCGAAAAGCGCCCAGCGGATAGCCTTCTATTTGTTGGAAGCTGATGAGCAAGAGGTGCGTGCCCTTGTGGATGCCTTGGAGGCGGTCAAAGAAAAGGTGCGGTTCTGTTCCATCTGTGGAAACGTCACAGAGAATGAGGTGTGCAGCATCTGCTCTGACCCGCGGCGCACTGATGCGGTGATCTGCGTGGTGGAGGAGAGCAAAGACATCGTCGCTATCGAACGCACTCACGAATTTCGTGGGCGATACCATGTGCTGGGAGGAGCGATTGATCCGATTGGTGGGATAGGGCCAGATCAGCTGCGAATTCGTGAACTGTATGCACGATTGAGCAGTGGTGAGGTCAATGAAGTCATTATCGCTACTGATCCCAATATCGAGGGGGAAGCCACGGCCACGTATCTGGCGCTCAATCTCGCTCCGCTGGGAGTGACGGTGTCGCGCTTGGCCTCAGGGCTACCCGTAGGAGGCGATCTTGAATACGCCGATGAGATCACTATTTCGCGGGCGCTGGAGGGACGGACGCGGCTAAATTAGACGCGGCTAAATTTTAAGTGACGGAATGAGCTGAGACGACGGCTGACCAGCTACGGGAACAGCCACAGCGGGCGCTGCAGAACTAATCGTTTTGGCCGGAGGATGCGGCTACTGCGTGCTAACGCCCAGCGCGTCTTTGCCGCAGGCTGCATCGCTGTATCGTATCCGTCCGTAGCGTGCTGTCTCACAATACGGCTGAGACGGAGTCGAATAGTGTGCGGCAGATCGCAAAATTTCTACCGGCTGCGCTGCTACCCGTACTATTGCTAATAGTTTATCCTCCAGCCAAAGGAGACCACGTGGCACTAGTCGTTCAAAAATTTGGCGGATCGTCGGTGGCAGATCCAGAGTCGATCCGGCGGGTAGCTAAGCGCATTGTGGACACTCGCCGTGCTGGCAATGATGTGGCAGTGGTCGTTTCAGCTATGGGTGATACCACAGATGAATTAATTGATCTCGCGGCGGCCGTGACGGATCGTGAACCGTCTGCGCGAGAAATGGATGTGTTGCTCACGGCGGGTGAGCGTATCTCGATGGCGCTGCTCGCTATGGCGGTGAGTGATCTCGGCGTCACTGCTCATGCCTACACCGGCCAACAGGCCGGATTACTCACGGACTCCGTCTATGGCAACGCATCCATCGTGGGCGTGGTGCCTGAACGAATTGCGCGGGTGATTGCACATGGAGACGTAGCAATTATCGCGGGTTTTCAAGGCGTCAATCGTGCTACGAACGACGTCACGACTCTGGGACGTGGTGGCTCTGACACTACGGCCGTAGCTTTTGCTGCCGCATTGCACGCTGATGTGTGCGAAATCTACTCCGATGTGGATGGGGTATTTACGGCCGATCCGCGCATCGTGCCAAAAGCTCATAAGCTCTCGGCGCTCACCTATGAAGAGACGCTGGAGATGGCGGCTCACGGAGCGAAAATTTTGCATCTGCGCGCAGTGGAGTACGCCCGCAGATATGGCGTGCCGCTGCACGTTCGATCATCATTTTCCACTAAGGAAGGAACCTGGATCGTGGACGAAACTACCCGCAAGCAGATGGAAGCGAAGCTCGAGGGCAGGAATGAAGCCCCGATCATTTCCGGCGTGAGCCATGATAATAGCCAGGCTAAAATCACCGTGGTGGGCGTGCCAGACGTCGCTGGTTCGGCAGCTAAGTTGTTTGCTGCGGTCGCTGGCGCCGGCGTCAATATCGACGTCATTGTGCAAAATGTGCCAGTTGATAACCCTGGTGCTGCAAACATCTCGTTTACGACGAAAATTGCAGATGTGCCGACTGCTGTGGCAGCGCTTGAAGCTGAGCAGGAAGAGATTGGTTTCGCAAAGGTTTTGCGCAATGACGGCGTGGGTATTCTCTCGCTGGTGGGGGCTGGTATGCGTACGAATCCTGGCGTCTCAGCCAAACTTTTTGAGGCGCTTTCTGATGCGGGTGTCAGTATTGATCTGATTAGCACATCTGAGATTCGGATTTCGGTGGCGGTGAAATCTGCTCAGCTCGATGATGCAGTGCGAGCGGTTCACACCGCTTTTGGGCTTGATACCGATGGTGAAGCAATTGTTTACGGAGGGACTGGACGATGAGCAAGACGATTACTCTCGCAGTTGTTGGAGCTACCGGACAGGTAGGGCGGGTCATGCGCACGCTTGTGGAAGAGCGCGGCACGGATATTGACGCCGTACGCTTCTTCGCATCCAGCCGCAGCGCAGGGCAGAAGTTGCCTTTTAAGGGAGAAGACGTCGTAGTGGAAGATCTCGCCACGGCGGATTTCACAGGCGTCGATGTGGCGGTCTTCTCTGCAGGGGCGTCAGTCTCGCGTGAATATGCGCCAAGATTTGTGCAGGCGGGGGCGCTGGTCGTCGATAATTCATCGGCTTGGCGCAAAGATCCGGAGTGCCCACTGGTGGTGAGCGAGGTGAATCCGCAGGATCTGAAGAATCGTCCGAAAGGAATCATCGCCAATCCGAACTGTACGACGATGGCCGCTATGCCGGTGCTGAAAGTGCTCTCGGACGAGGCCGGTCTCGTCCGTCTGATCGTCAGCTCGTATCAGGCCGTCAGTGGTTCAGGGCTGAAAGGCGTGAAAGCTCTGTCTGAGCAGGCGCGAGCCGCTATGGCCAACCCCGCCGTAGAGCGGCTGACGCTCGATGGGCACGCTGTGCCATGGCCAGCCGATTTTGGCCCGTACGTTGCCCCGATTGCCTTTAATGCCGTGCCGTTCGCTGGCAACTACGCCGACGACGATTCGCGCGAAACAGATGAAGAGCAAAAATTGCGCAATGAATCGCGCAAGATTTTGGGTCTGCCAGATCTACGCGTGGCCGGCACGTGCGTGCGCGTGCCGGTCTTTACCGCGCATGGCTTGGCTATCAATGCTGAGTTTGAGCGCCCAATTTCTCCGGAGCGTGCCATTGAGCTGCTGCAGAATGCGCCAGGAGTGGAGTATAAGGAGGTGCCGACGCCACTCGATGGCGCAGGAATTGACGCCTGCCTTGTGGGGCGCGTGCGCGCAGATCAGAGTGCTCCACGTGGCCATGGCCTAGAGATGTTCGTCGTGGGAGACAACTTGCGTAAGGGTGCGGCGCTCAACACGATTCAGCTCGCTGAATTGCTTATTGCCGAACTGCGCGCTGCCTGAGCTGGATTCGCAGGCTCAATTCGCGGCGCTGCTCTGCTCAACAGTGAGTCCGCCTAATTTCAGCCCAGCCAGCTCAGCGTGGCTGGCAGTGGTCTACTGTTTAACGCTGCGTGAACTTAGAAACGCTTACGTGAATTCAGTTCAGTCTACTGCCTGTCTGCGGTCTTAGAGTAGGCTGGGCTGAAACTCGCCGTTCAAACGCGAGCTTACTGAAAAGCCTTAAGCTAAGTAGCCAGACCATTCGTCGTCAAAATCTTCACGGTAATTCTGCGCGAATTCTTGCTGCTCCTTAATAGCAGTGAATTCTCCAGTTTCGCTGAGTCCAGGCACGATCAAATGCGATTCATCAGGGCGATGCTTCAGCACCTGATTTATGTAGGACTCGATGGTTTCGTCCAGCGAGATATCGTGGCCAGCCCTCTCAGCCATAAACCACCGATGGTCAAGGAGTTCATGAAATACTTGGGCTGGCTCCAGCTTGGCGCGCAGCTCTGGGGGAATGGCTCGCACGACTGGTTCAAAAATATCAGTCATCCAGCTGTGCGCTACAAGGCTCATTGGCACTGAGCCAAGATTGTTAATCACGCGGTATTGCTCAATGGAATTAAGCATCCGGCGAGCCTGCTTTTCCTGCACATCCATGCCTGTGAGCTGCATAATCTTACGTGAGTAATGGCCGGCATCCACAATGCGCGGCTTAATGGAGATAGAAGTGCCGTCGTCATTAGTATTCATCTGCAGCTCACCCACGTCGAAGCCGAGATCGTTGAGACGGCGAATGCGGTTGTCAATGCGCCAGCGGTCTTCGACGGAGAACGTCTCTTCGCGGGTGAGTTCATCCCACAGAGACTTGTACCGTTGCTCAAAACGTTTGCCGATGTAGATGGCGTCAAACTCTTCAGAGAGGACGTTGCCTGCCTGCAGATCCATCAGCTCGCCTACGATATTGACGCTTGCGATTTCGATATCGTAGAGGCGGCGATTATCGGAGAGATCGGGATAGAATTCTCCGGTTTCGGCGTCCACGAGATAGGCGGCGAACTCCTCGGCGTCACGCCGGAAGAGCGTATTCGACAGTGAGACATCTCCCCAGTAGAAGCCGAGCAAATGCAGGCGCACCATCAGCACCGCGAGGGCTCCAATTAAGCGGTTGGCTGTCTCTGGGCGCATGGAGGCTTGTCCAAAGAGAATGCGATATGGCAGCGCAAATGCGAGATGCCGTGTGATGAGAGCACTTGGCAGTGGATTTCCAGCGCTATCGACGCGCCCAGAGACCACCGCCACTGGCTCGACGCAGGGAGCTTCCTCGCGAGTGAGACGGCGTAGCGCATCGTATTCGCGGTGAGCTACTTCATCGGTGATCTCTTTGACGGCGAGGATATGCCCGCCGAGTTTCACGAAGCGCACGACGTGGCGTGAGATACCACGCGGCAGCGAAGCGAGAATCTCAGTGGGCCATTCTACGAGGGGGAGGTGCCACGGCAGATCAAACAGCTCAGACTGCTGCTCAACGGATGAAATCTGTAAGGTCGGCTGTGGGATCATATCTGCCGCTGCGCTCTCTGCTCTCGTGAGCATTTTCCCGATGAAACCAGTAGTCAATTCTACCAGCTTCTATCAGCTTTACGGCACTGTATTATGCCGCCATTATGCTGCGTGCCACTATTGTGCTCTGGGTTTAAGTGACGGTTATACTCTGGGCTGCTCAGCAGCAGTGCCATGCGCTCGCTCACTCAGCAGCCCAGTTTAGCGATCAGTGGCAGTGCGTATAGAGCTATGAAGCCATACGCACTGCCACTGTCAGTATTCACCCGTCAATGCCCTGTAGAACATATCTAGTAGAACACGTCCTACTAGATATCAATTCACCCATCGATGCGGTTGCCGGAGACTGCCGAGAAGAAGTGCAGATGCTCACGGCGGGGAGCGAGGGTGATGGCGGAGCCAGCAGCGGGCACATGCTCGGGGGCGACACGCACGGTGATCGTGCTGGAGTTGTCTCCAGAGCCGAAGAGCTCGCTCTCCTGATCGGCGCCAGCAACGGCTCCATAGATGTAGGCATCAGAGCCGAGGTGCTCAACGAAAGAGATATCCACAGGGATGGAATCCTCTCCGTTGGAGGCAGAGAGCGGTTGGAATGCCTCAGGGCGCATACCGACGACGATCTTGCCATCTTTGTTGCCCTCTGCCGCTACAGCTGGTGGCAAAACGATGTGTGCTTGCCCAAATTTAGCTACCCCATTTTCTACTCGCCAGGTGCCAAGGTTCATAGCAGGCGAGCCGATGAAGCCAGCCACGAAGACGTTTGCCGGCTTGGTAAACATCTCATCTGGGCTAGCGACCTGCTGGAGAACACCAGCGCTGAGCACGGCGATGCGATCGCCCATGGTGAGAGCCTCAGTCTGATCGTGGGTCACGTAGAGAGTGGTGACGCCGAGATCACGCTGCAGCGAAGCGATCTGCGTACGAGTCTGCACGCGGAGCTTAGCATCCAGGTTTGACAGCGGCTCGTCCATGAGGAACACCTGCGGCTGACGTACAATAGCGCGTCCCATAGCCACGCGCTGGCGCTGACCACCGGAGAGCGCCTTTGGCTTGCGGTCAAGATACTCCGTGAGGCCGAGAGTTTCGGCAGCTTTCTCGACGCGCGCGCGAATCTGAGCTTTATCCACGCCGGCGATCTTCAGTGCGAAGCCCATGTTGTCTGCCACAGTCATGTGGGGATAGAGAGCGTAGTTCTGGAAAACCATAGCGATGTCGCGGTCTTTAGGAGAAACATCGGTCACGTCGCGATCCCCAATGAAGATGTGGCCGGCATTGACGTCTTCCAGGCCGGCGAGCATTCGCAAAGATGTGGATTTACCGCAGCCAGACGGGCCGACGAGCACTAAAAATTCACCGTCTTTAATTTCGAGATTGAGCTGATCGACAGCAGGAGTGGTAGCTCCTGGGTACACGCGAGTGGCGTGATCAAACGTTACAGTAGCCATGTGCTAGTTCCTTCCACCGGCAGGTACGTGCCGGACGATCCGAGTGAAAGTTGCCCTGAGGCAAGTATTCAATTCTCAAGCGCACACTTGTACCGTCTGTGTGTCGCTGCAGACAAGTGTACTCGATCACAGCGAAAAAGATAAAGGCCTTTTGCCTCATTTTCATAGCGAGCTTTCAGAGCCTTCTGATAACGTGACGCCGCTGTGCGGCGTCACCCATAGCGCTCAGCATTGGCGTTAGCCTGGAGAACATAGCACGTGGAGAGCAGCATAGTAGTAGAGCTGAGCACAAACGTCGCGACAAAGCTGAGCTCGAAGAGAAACTGAGGGGAGGTGCATGCTGGTGCGCAGCGTTGGTGGATATGAGCTGATACGCACAATTGGGTGTGGCGGTATGAGCACTGTATATGAAGCGATCAACGGCGGTGGTGATCACGTGGCGCTCAAGCTGCTACATCCTTCACTCGCTGCAGATGAGACCTCACGCCTGCGATTACGCCGCGAAGTGGCAGTACTACGTAAAGTGCGCAGCCCATACGTGGCACAGGTGATTGATGCTGAGATTGACGCCGTCGAGCCGTTCGTCGTCACCGAGCTGATTCAGGGGCTCACTTTGGAAAAAGACGTGCTGGACAATGGGATTTACACTGAAGAGGATCTGCTTCACCTCGGTGAGCAGTTAGAGCAGGCACTTCAGGCAGTGCATGCCGTGGGAGTACTCCATCGGGATTTGAAGCCCTCAAACGTGATGATTCAAGCGGGGAGCCCGATTCTCATTGATTTTGGCATTGCGCAGGTACAAAATGACGCTCGGCTCACGCAGCAGGGGATGCTCGCCCTCACCCCAGGATATTGCGATCCGCGAGTGTTGAACGGGGCGTCGCCCGATGAGGCAGCCGACTGGTGGGCGCTCTCGGCAGTGCTGGCGTTCGCAGCTACAGGGGAGCCGCCTTTTGGCGAGGGGAATGCCGCGGCGGTGATGGCGCGGGTGCTGCGCGAAACGCCGGCTTTGCCGGATCTAGACCCGCAGCTAGCGTGCGCTTTTGAAGCGGCTTTGGCACGCGATGCTGGGCGCCGGATTAGTTTCCATCAGCTGCTCGCCGCAATTGAGAATCCGGCGTGCGGAGCCTCGTGGCTGAACGCTCCACAGGCCACTGGCGCATCTGGTATGCCAGTGGCTCCCACCATCGCTCTCGATGCCGCCGCAGCTCTCAATCCTGCTGCGAATGAACCTGGTAGTGCTCAGTCGAGCCGGTTGGGCGATGGTGAGCGCACCGCCGTGTATGGCACTGATGGCGGCAGGGAATCCTGGAGGGGCCCAGATAGGAGGGGCTCAGATGGGAGAGGAGCAGACGAATCTAGCTCATTGCCGCAGATGGCAATGGTGGAATTGCCATCTGCGCCGACGGAGAGATTGCCATACTCGGCGAGGATGGAATCTGCCGACGCCACCGCGGTCATGTCCCCTATGGCGGGCGCGCCCACAATGGTGACACCTGGGGGCAGATTGGGTGCTGGCGATGATGCACATCGCGCAGCTGTCGCAGACTATCCGGCGAGCTACGGAGGGCAGATTCCGGCCGGCCAAGGAGAGCACGATGCTCTACGCTATTCGTCTGGTGACGGAGCTCTATACGAGGGAACCCCGCGCGTTGGAATCCCACGCACCGGCGAAGATGGCACTCGCGAAGATCTCTTCGCCGAAGGCATCGGAGATGATGTGGCGCCGAGGTGGGCGCGCTCACCCCGTCCGGTGTACACATTTGTGCTGCTCATGTGGTGTGCGGTGGCTCTTTTGGGTGGCCAGTGGCCAGTGGCAGTGCTGTGTGCTGTGGCCGCCACTGTGTGGATTCTCGATGTAGTGGGTAGTTCTATGCAGATTGTGCGCGAGCGGCGTCTGAGGGCAGGTGTACCGCGCGTTGGAGATTCGACGCTCGCCATTGTGCGTCTGCCGGTGACGGCGCTGGGAGCATTGGTGCGCACTGGCGTCCTAGCTGCTGCTCTTGGTGGTATCTCGTATGGGATTCTATGGCTCGCTGCGCAGTGGGTTGCGCGCTTTGGCGAATCCTCGGATTCTTTCGGTTTAGGCAACGGCTTAGACAGTGGAAAGGCGTTTGAGACTAGCTCACGAACGCTTGATATCAGCCCGCTGAGCGCAGCGGTGATAGTGGCGATACTGTGCGCTATTATGTGGCTTTTCCCATCCACGCGGCGCGCCCGCTTGGGGGTGAGATATATAGCGGGCGGAGCTGCTGAGCGTGCTGGCATTCGCTGGCTGTGGATTGCCGGTGGAACTGTGGCTGTGCTGGGAGCTGCGGTGCTTTTCGCGGCAGCTGTGCAGAGAGGTTCCGTGAGTTTCTCCCCCCTCGATAGCGCATTTAGTTTTCTCATTCAGTAGGATTGATTCAGACATTCTCGCAATAGCGATTCAGATGTTCCCTATGACGCAGACAGATAGGTAAAAGGATATGGCACCTAAGCAGACGCCTGGCACCAGCGATGCGAAACTCACCAGGGCTGAGCGCACGGCGCAGCGGCAGGAAAAAGCGCGAATTTTGCGTGAACAAGAGGCAAAGCGGCGCAAACGCAATCGGCTGATTGTTATTTTGGCGTGCGTTGTGGTGCTGGCACTGGTGGTGTTCATTGCGGTGAAGATCGTGACGACCTCTCATGCCGTGGCAGAGGTGAAGAACGTGACGCCAACGTATGGTATCGCCGTCACTGACAAGGGCGAAGCGACGGCTAGCGAGAAAGCGGGTACGCCGACGATTCGTATTTATGAAGATCCCACGTGCCCTCACTGTGTGGAATTTCATACCGCAGCGCGCGAGGCGTTATCACAGCATATCGCAGCGGGCGATATCAACGTAGTGTACCAACCGGCAGCGATCGGCCCGATCGGGCCGCAGTATTACGATCAGGGAAACTGGGGCGTGACGGCGGAATTCTATGTGGCGACGCATGCACCGGCGCAGTTTGAGGCGTTCCACGATGCACTCATGGATGGCGAGAGCGGACTTTTTGCCCTGATTAGCAAGGCTGCGAATGGCGGCGGAGCCGTCCCTGGGAAAGACCAGATTAAAACGTATGCAGAGCAGGCTGGTGTTCCCGCAGATGTGGTGGCTGGCATGGTGAAAGAGTTTGACAGTGCGCCGTGGAATAACTACCTGAAGAATGTACTGCAGGGATTCCGTGATGCGGGAGTGACGGGCACACCTACGGTGATGCTCAACGGCACGACTGTAGAATCGGAAACATACGGGGGCACTGATTCTGCGGCGATTGCCACATGGCTGGATCAAGTTGCTGCTGGCAAAGTGAAGTGATGCTGTGGCATGATTGACGAGCAGCCTTGTGGCTGCTAGGCCTCTTTAGCTCAGTTGGTAGAGCACTCGCCTTGTAAGCGAGCGGTCGCGAGTTCGAGTCTCGCAGGGGGCTCAATGTGAGCTGGCAGTAGTCAATGCTGCTGGTGAACGTTGCGAGGGGCATTCGCCTAGCGGCCTATGGCGCACGCTTGGAAAGCGTGTTGGGTTCACGCCCTCGGGGGTTCGAATCCCCCATGCCCCGCAGCTCCTCACGTGGCGCTATCTGACGGAATCCCCCAGGGCAGGAATGCAGCAAGGGCACGGCGGCTCTGGCGGGTGCGTGGGGAGCCTTTTTATCTCTTAGCTAGGCAGTGGCCTGGGGACAGTGGCTCGGGAGCCACGTGCTAGCGCTTATTTTTACCGAAATTTGAGGGATGATTGCGGAAAGAGCGCGAATAATCTGGATCTTCGTGGCCTGCTGCCAATTCGCCATCTGCCGTGCGACGTGCACAGCACAGCGTGCGGACGGGAGAATAGAGATCTGGCGCCGCAGGTGAGATACACAGATCAAGAAGCGGATCAGGCGCAGCGCAAAACGAAGCCCCCGCCGTCGTCATGTGTGCCGGCGAGCCACCAAGCGCTGAATCCGTGCCTGTGTTGTGCATATCACAATGCTATCGCACTGTGAGCGGTGATGCACATCGAGCATCGCGGCCGGCGTCACGGCAAGAGCTGTCTCTGTGAGCTGACGCCGTGAAAGTGAGTTCCGGCTGGCACTATAAGCTGGCGCTATGGGTTGGCACTATAAGTTGGCTCGGTGAGCTGACGCTATAAAAGTGAGTGTTGGCTGGTGCCATGAAATAGGCTGGAGCTATGAAAATTGCCACCTGGAATGTGAATTCAATTCGAGCTCGGATCGATCGAGTACTGGCGGTGTTAGAACGCCACGATCTCGACGTACTCGCCATTCAAGAACTGAAGTGTAAGAGCGAGCAATTTCCAGCGCAGCCTTTTATACAAGCTGGGTACGAGGTAGCGGCGCACGGCCTCAATCAATGGAACGGAGTAGCAATCATTTCCCGAGTGGGCCTGGATGACGTGCGACATAGTTTTCCTGAGCAACCAGGGTTTTCTAAAGATGAGCAGCAAACGGACCCGCCTTTAGAAGCTCGGGCAGTGGGAGCTTGTGTGGGCGGAATGGAGCTGTGGAGCGTATACGTACCCAATGGGCGCAGCGTGAACGATCCTCACTATCGCTACAAACTCGATTTCTTGGCGAAGCTACGTGATTATGCCGCGAGCGTCGTCACTGCACATCCTGACGCACAGCTTGCTATCGTGGGCGATTGGAACGTGATTCCGACTGATGCGGATGTGTGGGATACAGATGCTACGCCAGATCATCTCTACATGACGCCCTCAGAGCGAAAAGCCTTTTTCGCGTTTGAAGATAGCGGCTTCACGGAAGTGACCCGTGCCCACGCGACGAATTACACATTTTGGGATTATCAGCGACTGCATTTTCCTCGCAATGAGGGCATGCGCATTGATTACGTCTACGCCTCGCCGGCGCTCGCGCAGCGGGTGCACACCGCCCAGATTGATCGGGACGAGCGTAAAGGTAAAGGGGCGTCTGATCACGTGCCCGTCATCGTGGAGATCGGCTAGTGCGCGCCGAAGAAGATGTGTATCAGTGGCGGCGCATATCGGTGACGCCGTAAGGAGGGAAACGTGGTGAGGGATGAGCCGCTACCTGCAGACAATTTTGATTTTCCACATTCATATATGAGCGTGACGCCGCAGGGTCTCGATCTCATCGTGGGAGATCCAGATCGGATGTTTCCGCTCGCATCGGTGACGAAACCAATTGCGGCATACGCTGCCTTGGTGGCAGTGGATCGCGGTCTGCTCACGCTTGATACTCCCGCTGGCCCTGAGGGCTCTACGCTGCGCCACTTACTGGCACATGCCTCTGGCCTGCCTTTTGGCAAAGGGAAACCGATTGCAAAGCCTGGCGTGCGCCGCATCTACTCCAACTATGGCTATGATGTGCTCGGCCAGATAGTGGAGCACTACGTGGGAATGCCGGTGCAGGAATGGATTATGCACGCTGTGGCGGAGCCGCTGGGGATGGACACGTTTGCGTTGGTAGCGGGCAGGTGGCCGGTGCAGGGAAGCGACGAGGTGCCAGCTGGATCAATCGCCTCTGATGGGGTGGCAAGTGCAGACTCGTTGGTGCGGTTTGCTGTGGAATTACTGCATCCCACGCTGATATCGTCCGATTTGTTTGAGCAGGCGATTGCGCCGCAGTTTGATGGCCTCGCCGGTATATTGCCTGGATATGGCAAACAGGTGAACAATCAGTGGGGATTGGGATTCTCGATTCGTGGCCGCAAAGATCCCCATTGGCTCAGCGCTGATTTTTCGCCGCAGACGATTGGTCATTTTGGGCAGGCAGGGTCTTTTATTTGGATGGATCCCGAGGTGTGCCGAGCTGGTTTATTTCTCGGCAGCGTGCCTTTTGGGCAGCCTCATCGCGTGATATGGCCCTCGCTCACGGCTCAGATGCGGATGCTGTGACGCTAAGATACTAAACGCCAAAGTGCTAAGGAGCTGTGACGCTCAGATGTTAGGACGGGCTGTGCTTGCTGATGCGTTGGCGAGCTGCGCTTGCTGATGCGCCGAGTTCGTGCAGGCTGCGTTCGTGCAGGCTGCGAACCGTGGCCTTGCCCGCACGTGGGCGCTTTCGCGGCGCATTTTGCCATCTGCGACGCGCATTGCTGGCAACGTATGTAAAGTGGGACGCATGGGACGTGCATTAATCACAGGAGCCAGCTCTGGACTGGGTAAGGAATTCGCGTGGGAACTCGCTGCTGAGCGCAACGACGTCGTGCTGGTGGCGCGCAGCGAAGAGCGGCTAATGGAGCTGGCTGAAAGTATTCGCCAGAAAGCTGGGGTGGACGTTGAGGTACTGCCTGCCGATTTGAGTACCTCTGCGGGGGTTCAGAAAGTGGCGAATCGGCTGGGAGCTCAGGATGATCCAATCACGCTACTGATTAATAACGCCGGCGGCGGATTAGGCCAAGAATTCGTCGGTGGGCAGGCGCGAGTGGAGATGAGCGGGGCAAACGTGATGGTCAATGCCGTATTGGTTCTTTCCCATGCGGCCACGAAAGCGATGGTAGCGCGCGGTCGGGGCACTATTATCAATGTCGCTTCTATCACCTCAATGACGGTGCAGGGCACGTATTCTGCGCACAAAGCGTGGGTGAAGACATTTACGGAGGGGCTTGCCGCCGATCTGGAGGGCACCGGCGTCAATGCCACGGTGGTGCTGCCTGGTTTGATGCACACCGAGTTCCATCAGCGCTCGCATGTGGATTCAAGTCAGTGGCCCGAGTGGGCTTTCCTCTCGCTCAACACCGTAGTGCAGGCAACGCTCGATGCTGCTCGCCACCGCAGAGTGCTGGTGGTGCCAGGTCTGCTCTACAAGGCGGCCTATGGCGCTCTTAAAGTGGCACCGAGATCGTTAGTGAGATTTTTCGCAGGGCCGAAGCTCTCCGGACGCAGCGCCGGAATTCCAAATTCCTGAACTCCATATGACGCCTGAATCCGGCGTGTGAGCAGCCCGCACGCCGGAGCCGCAAGCGAGAGTTCCGCGCGCAGACGCTCCCGAACTGCATAAATCGTCAGTGTATGAATGCGTGGCTAGCTGGGCAGTGAGTTTGATGCGTAAGGCGGCAGGGTTTCGCCGTTGCCAGTGGCGGCGAAACCCTGCCGATATCGCTGCTAGGATAGCTCTTCGTGGCAAGTGAGAATATGACACGTGAGAATGACGAGCAGCAGCCCTACCCACGGCCGGAGGTTGGCGTGGGGCCATGGGAGGGGGAGTGGCCGCGCGGCGCAGATGGCGCCGTCACGGAACCCTATGATCCGCAGCTGTTAGAAAATGGCGATCGGCGTAACGTCATTGACCGCTACCGCTACTGGAGTATGGATGCAATTCGCGCAGATTTACGAGCGCATTCGTCGGCGCTACACATTGCGATTGAAAATTTAGAGCATGATCTCAATATCGGTTCCATCGTCCGCACTGGCAATGCGTTCAACGTGGGTGCAGTGCATATCGTCGGTCGGCGTAAGTGGAATCGTCGAGGAGCAATGGTGACGGATCGATATCTGGACATCATGCACCATCCAAGCCCCGACGATTTGGCACAGTGGGCGCGAGAACACAACTATCATGTGGTGGCCGTCGATAATATGGAGGGTTCTACCCAGTTGGAACACACTGAGCTGCCCGAGCGCTGTCTCCTCGTCTTTGGGCAGGAGAGCACGGGGATTTCGCCGGAGTTGCTCGCTACGGCCGAAAAATTCGTCTACATTCCGCAGTTTGGTTCTACCCGTTCTATGAACGTTGCGGCTGCGGCGGCGATTGCGATGCACTGGTGGATTGCGCAGTATCGCGCATAAGGAGCCAGGATGAGCAATGCTCGCTGAGCACTGTGCTGAGCTGTCCAAGCCGCTCGTCTGTCTGCTGCTTTTGCTGCATCTATTGGTCTGCCGTTCTGCTGTGCTGCTGCTCTGCCACGCTATCGGTTGTCTGCTACTGTTTGTTCTGCCCGCCACCGGCAGGTAGTCGCTGCGACGCCCGCGGTGAGTGAAGATGCGCGAATGTGGTGTAGATCGTGCCTATGTGCCTAGAGCGCACCAGAATTCGGTGGAATAATAGAACCGTCATGGAGTGTGACGGCGGACTCGTAGGTGGCGAGTGAGCAGATGTCAGTTTGATGGCTGCCCGCTGGCACGCACACTATCGCAAAAGGAGTTGCTCGTGGCAATCGTAACCACTGAAGAATACAATGCAATGCTCGACAAGGCTAAAGCCGGAAAATTTGCATATCCTGCCATTAACGTGACGTCGAGTCAGACCCTCACGGCGGCGCTGGAGGGCTTTACTAAGGCCAATTCAGACGGCATTATCCAGGTGAGCGTGGGTGGCGCTGAATACTGGAGCGGCTCTTCAATCAAAGACCGTGTGGCCGGCTCGCTCGCTATGGCTGCATATGCCCGCGAAGTGGCAAAGAACTATCCTATCAACGTAGCTTTGCACACCGATCACTGCGCTAAGCAGAATCTCGATTCCTGGGTGCTTCCGCTGTTGGAACTTGAGGCAGAGGAAGTGAAGGCTGGTCGTGAGCCTTTCTTCCAGAGCCACATGTGGGATGGTTCGGCAATCGCTCTCGATGAGAATATCGACATCGCCGTGCAGATGCTTGAGAAGAGCCAGAAAGCACACACCATTCTGGAGATTGAAATCGGCGCTGTGGGCGGCGAGGAAGATGGCGTCGTTGGCGAAATCAACGACAAGCTCTACACCTCCACTGAAGATGCTATGAAAGCGGTGAAAGCTCTCGGCTTGGGCGAGAAAGGCCGCTACATCACGGCTCTGACGTTCGGTAATGTGCATGGTGTCTACAAGCCAGGCAACGTGAAACTGCGTCCCGACATCCTCGGCAAGATCCAGGAAGAAGTGGCTCAGATTGTGGGCTGGAAAGACAATCGCCCATTCGATCTCGTGATGCACGGCGGCTCAGGCTCCACCGAAGAAGAGATCGCTACGGCTGTGGCCAACGGCGTCATCAAGATGAACGTCGATACCGACACGCAGTACGCATTTACTCGTCCAGTGGTGGATTGGATGCTGAAGAACTATGACGGCGTGCTCAAGATTGACGGCGAGGTGGGCGTGAAGAAGCTCTACGATCCGCGCGCTTGGGGCAAGGCGGCTCAGGCTGGCATGGCTGATCGCGTCGTGGAAGCATGCGAGCGCTTGGGATCGATTGATTCGCACAATAAGTGACCGCATCGCTGGGTTGATCCGTCTGCGTGAGCAGCGAAAACAAACGTAACCAGCGGAAATAATAAGAAAATAATACTGTGTGGTGGCTCCCTCAACCTGGGAGCCACCACCGTTTTCGCGGCAAGGCTGTTTTCTCGCGATAAAGTATTGCGCATTTCATGCGTTGATCGTCCTAGTGCGGGGCAGGCGGATACATTAAAATAAGAAAGCAATGCTGATTGGCACTGTGCAGGTGAAGCGGAGGAACGTTATGCCAGGGATTGTTGTGCTGGGAGCGCAGTGGGGCGATGAGGGTAAAGGAAAAGCGACTGATCAGCTCGGGACAGCGGTTGATTACGTCGTAAAGTTCAACGGCGGCAACAACGCCGGACATACCGTCGTCGTCAATGGTGAAAAATTTGCTCTGCATCTCGTGCCGGCAGGTATCCTCAGCCCAGGGTGCACAACGGTGATTGGCAATGGAGTCGTCGTGGATCTTGCGGTGCTCTTTGATGAGATGGCTGATTTGAATGCGCGCGGCATCGATACATCGCGGCTGCGTATCTCTCCCAACGCACACATCATTCCTCCGTACAACAAGGCAATGGACGCCGTCAATGAACGGATGCTAGGCAAGCGCAAACTTGGCACCACTGGCCGCGGCATTGGCCCGACGTACGCCGACAAGATGAACCGCATCGGCATACGCATTCAAGATCTCTTCGATCCCTCAATTTTGCGACAAAAGGTAGAGGGGGCGCTGGCGCAAAAGAATCCCGATATCGTGAAACTACTCGGCCAGGATCCGTTTACGGTAGAGGGCGTGAGCGATGAATTGCTCAGCTATGCGGATCGCATCAAGCCGATGCTGCTCAATGTGCCAGCTGAGCTCAATCATGCACTCGATGCGGGAAAGACGGTGGTCTTTGAGGGCGGCCAAGCTACGATGCTCGATATTGATCACGGGACGTATCCATTCGTCACCTCAAGCAATTGTACGGCTGCTGGAGCGTGCACTGGATCGGGCGTCGGGCCGCGGAAAATCGATCGCATTGTGGGCGTTGCCAAGGCTTATATCACGCGCGTGGGCGAGGGACCGTTCCCCACGGAGCTCACTGGTGAGCAGGGAGATTGGCTGCGTGAGGCAGGGCATGAGTATGGGGTGACGACCGGTCGTCCACGCCGCTGCGGATGGTATGACGCCGTGGTGGCGCGCTATGCCACAGCGATCAACTCTCTCACGGATATCGTCATCACGAAGTTGGATGTGCTCACCGGACTGAAAGAAATTCCAGTGTGCGTGGCATACGATATTGACGGCGAGCGCGTGGAAGACATGCCGCAAAGCCAGTCTGATATACATCATGCACAGCCGATTTACGAGATGATCCCTGGCTGGGAAGAAGATATCTCTGGGGCGCGCAATTTCGATGAGTTGCCGGCTAATGCCCAGGCCTACATCCACAGGTTAGAGGAACTCTCGGGCTGCCGGATTTCCGCCATTGGCGTGGGGGCGGAGCGCGAACAGACAATCGTGCGCCACAGTCTGCTTGATTAAGCTGGCTGCTTGGTTAGGCTGGCGCACTGCGCGACTAAGGTGATTCCATTGAGCGGCTAGCCCTGGTTCGGGGCTGGCCGCGTCTATTCGCTGGCCGAGTCTGTTCGGAGCTAGCGCGGCTAGCGGATCGGTTATTCTTCCTGTTCCTCGTCTGGATTGGATTCGTCGCTTGAGTTGTAACCGAGTTCGTCACCTTGATTGCTGTCTTTATCTGAACCGCTATCTGAATTGCTCATGCGCCGACGGCGGATTCTGCTGCGCTGGCGGCTAATGCCGACGACGAGCACGATGACGAGGAAAATGCCAATTCCAATGAGCGCCCACTCGATGATGCCGAGTTTTTTGCTGCGCTCAAGCGGTGCCGTAGCTGTGCGCACGATCGTAGGTGTCTTTGCTGCGCTTTTGGAGGAGTTTTTCGGGGGATTCTTATCCCCCTCTACATTGAGTCCATCGACGAGCACATCAGTGCTGGTAAACGTGGCAGTGTTGCCTTGTATCGTGGCTCCGGGGGCGGAGATGATATTGCCAGGCATAGCTACCGACAGCGTGAACGTAGGGTTGAGCAGTTTTAATGTGCGCACGTTTGCGCTGGTGAGGATACCGCGCGGGATGCTGAATACATAGCTGGTGGGAGTTTCGGACAGCATAGCCGTGCCCGCTACCGAGGTGCCAGTGTTGAAGTCGATGATGCAGTGCATCGTATTTTCATCCGACTGATTTTTCACTTGGTATGCACCTTTGCCGCCGCCGAGGGCAGCTCCTCCCTTGCTCTGAATGAGTGTGTCAATCGTTTCGCAATCAAAGCCGGCAGTATCCAATAGTGCGGCATCCCCACTGATATCGACTGTGCCGGTGATGACCCCGTCGGTTTGAATGGCGATGGTGCTCAGCGATTCACATGAACTAAGTGCTAGTAAACTGACTAATGCAAGCAACAAGCCACAGAGGTGACGCCGCACGCGCAACGCGGCATGATTGGTGTGATCGTTATAACGGCGGTCTGCTCCCGCAGCTGATGTCGGCACCGCTGCCACAGCCGGATCCGTAGTGAGCGCGATGGATGACGCCGATGCGTGCCGTGCTGGAGTGAGAACATCACTAGTGGCGTTAGGTATCTTAGCGCCAAGGAACGCCGGTGCCATCCCCTGGTAGCTCGCGCCGTCAGAGACGGCGTTTGTGCTCACATCCCGCTGGAAACTGATCATGACCTCAATTGTAGCGGGCAAGTGAGCCTGAATGAGCGCCTGCGAGAAGATATTTTGTGAGCTGAGGAATGCGGTTTTTGTGAGGTCGGGAATTTTCCCACAAGTCCTATGAATCTTTCCAGATTGTGAGTGATAATAATCGGGTAAGACAATCCGGCATCGCTTGGTCTAGGAGGATATGCGATGGCAAAATTTACAGTGGAAGACGTTCGCGCCGGTGCTCCTGAGGTTGCGCCTGACGATCTGGTGAAGTGGATAGCCTGGGTAGCTGATATCACCGAGCCAGACCGCATTGAGTGGTGTGATGGTTCCGAGGAAGAGTGGACTCGGCTCACCGAAGCTATGGTAGAAAGCGGCATGTTCATCCGCCTGAATCCAGACAAGCGCCCGAATTCTTTCTTGGCTCGTTCGCTTCCCTCTGATGTGGCTCGCGTCGAATCCCGCACATTCATCTGCTCTGAGAAAGAGGAAGATGCTGGCCCGACGAACCACTGGGCAGATCCTAAAGAGATGAAAGAGACGCTCATCGGCGAAAAGGGCGTCTTCCGCGGTTCAATGCATGGCCGTCCGATGTATGTGATTCCATTCTCAATGGGTCCGCTGGGTGGCCCTATCTCGAAGCTCGGCATTGAGCTGACGGACTCGCCATACGTCGTCGTCAATATGCGCATCATGACTCGCATGGGTCAGGGCGCGCTGGAGCTCATTGGCAAGGGTGAAGAGTGGGTGCCAGCTGTGCACTCCGTAGGTTCCCCGCTGGAGCCAGGCGAAAAAGATGTGGCATGGCCGTGCAATGATGAGAAATACATCACGCACTTCCCAGAGACCAACGAGATCTGGAGCTTCGGCTCAGGCTACGGCGGGAATGCACTGCTTGGCAAGAAGTGCTACGCCCTGCGCATTGCTTCGACGATGGCTCGTCGTCAAGGCTGGATGGCTGAGCACATGCTGATTCTGCGTCTCACAGATGAGAAGACGGGCAAGCAGTATCACGTGACGGGTGCTTTCCCATCAGCTACTGGCAAGACTAACCTCGCCATGCTTCAGCCCACTATCCCTGGGTACAAGGTGGAGACTGTCGGCGACGATATTGCATGGCTACGCCCAGGCCCAGATGGCGATCTGCGTGCCATCAACCCTGAGGCTGGTTTCTTCGGTGTGGCTCCTGGCACCTCCTACAAGACCAACCCGATGGCTATGGAATCCATGAAAGAGAACACAATCTTCACGAACGTGGCTCTCACCGATGACGGCGATGTGTGGTGGGAAGGCATCGACACCGAGCTTCCAGAGCATGTGATCGACTGGCAGGGCAATGATTTCACTCCTGCTGATGCTGCTGAGGGCAAGAAAGCTGCTCACCCGAACAGCCGCTTCACCGCTCCAGCCAACCAGTGCCCGATCATTTGCCCCGATTGGGAAGCTCCAGAGGGCGTGCGGATTGATGCGGTTCTCTTCGGCGGACGTCGCGCCTCCAACGTGCCACTCGTTGCCGAGCAGTTCGATAGGGATCACGGCGTCTTCATTGGCGCGTCGGTGGCTTCCGAGCAGACTGCTGCTGCTGAAGGCAAGGTGGGCGCTCTGCGTCACGATCCATTCGCTATGCTCCCGTTCTGCGGCTACAACATGGCCGACTACTGGGGTCACTGGCTGGAGATGGGCGACAAGCTGGGCGACAAGTTCCCGCGTGTCTATCAGGTGAACTGGTTCCGCAAGGATGCCGATGGCAACTTTGTGTGGCCTGGCTATGGCGAGAACTCGCGCGTGCTCGATTGGATTGTGAAGCGCGTGAGCGGACAAGTTGAGGCTGAGGAAGGACTCACGGGTCTGTATCCTAAGTTTGAAGACTTCAACCTTGACGGACTTGAGGGCGAAGTGGACAAGGACACGTGGGATTACATGTACACTGTGGATCCCGAGGCGTGGGAAGCTGAAGCTGACGACACTGAAGAATACTTCAAACAGTTCGGCGATAAGCTCCCAGAGCGCGTGCAGGCTCAGCTCGCCAAACTGCGTGAGCGCATCGCGGCTGCTAAGGCTGCTGCCTGAGAGGCCTGTTAGCTTTATAACAGTTGCATAATAAAAGATGTGAGGGCGGTTCCGTAGTGGAGTCGCCCTCACTTTCTATGCGTATTACGGCGTTGGAAGCTGCGCTGTGTCTGCCTGCGTGCCGACGCAGCTCACGTGCCGAGCTGGAAAATCAAAGTCTGGCACGGGCACTAGATACAGGTATTAAACGCGGGTGAATACCTGTATAAAACAGCTAGAAATAGCCGAAAAATGCTCTTTTCATGAGAACTGGAGGAGAGCGGTGATAGCTCTTCTGCTCACTAAAGTGACGCTGCTCTATTCTCCATCTCTCGTCTGCGCGGAACTTTCCTTGTCACTGCGGTGAGCTGCGGATATATCTTTGTATCGAAATAATCGCAGCTCTAAGAGATGCCCAGAAAATGGGCACATAAAAAATCTTGAGCTGAAGATTTTAAGCTTGTCTATAGCGAAAGCTACGCGGCAGTGCTCGGCTCTGCGGCGACGTTAGAAGAAAAACACAAGAGAAAGGCAACACATGGATTCCAAGCTTGAAGCTATCTATGACGAATCCCTTAAGCGCAACCCCACTCAGCCCGAATTTCAGCAGGCTGTGCGTGAGGTCATCGAAAGCGTGGAACCGCTCCTCATAGATAACAAGACGTACGCTGATGCTGCCATTCTCGCCCGCATGATTGAGCCTGAGCGCCAGATCATGTTCCGTGTGGCATGGCAAGACGATCACAACAACGTGCGTGTCAATCGAGGATATCGTGTGCAGTTCAGCTCGGTGCTCGGGCCGTACAAGGGCGGTTTGCGTTTCCACCCATCTGTGACCCTTTCCGTCATCAAGTTCCTGGGCTTTGAGCAGATCTTCAAGAATGCGCTCACGGATCAAGGCATTGGCGGTGGTAAAGGCGGATCGGATTTCGATCCACACGGCAAGAGCGATAACGAAGTGATGCGCTTCTGCCAGGCATTCATGAATGAACTCTCCCGTCACATTGGTGCCGACATCGACATCCCAGCTGGTGATATCGGCGTAGGCGGCCGTGAGATCGGGTATCTCTTCGGCCAGTACAAGCGGCTTGCCAATCGCAACGAGGCCGGTGTGCTCACGGGTAAGGGAATCAACTGGGGTGGTTCGCTCGGACGCACTGAAGCCACCGGCTACGGACTCATCAAGTTCGTCGATGAGATGCTCGCCAGCAAAGACGAATCTCTCGCTGGCAAGAAGCTGTTGGTCTCCGGCTCTGGCAATGTGGCAATCTATACGGTGGAGCGGGCGCAGGCTGAGGGTGCTACGGTGCTCACCGTGAGCGATTCCAGCGGTGCTGTGTACGATCCCGACGGCATCGATGTGGAGCTGCTGAAGCAGATTAAAGAGGTTGAGCGCGGGCGCGTGAGCGACTACGCTGAGCGCCGTAAGAACGCCATCTACAAGGTGGGCGAGAAAGTGTGGGATGCAGCTGACGCCGATATTGCTCTGCCATGCGCCACCCAAAATGAGGTGCACAGTGACGACGTGCGCACGATGCTCAGCCACGGCGTCACGCTGCTTGCTGAGGGCGCGAACATGCCGAGCACCCCAGGGGCAATCGAGCTGATGATGCACAATGGCATTGCTTATGGCCCTGCCAAGGCGGCTAACGCGGGTGGCGTGGCCACCTCCGCTATTGAGATGCAGCAGAATGCCGAGCTGCAGCGGTGGAGTAAAGAAGCCGTGATTGACAAGCTCGATGACATCATGACGAATATCCATCGCAACTGCGTGGAAACTGCCGAGGAGTTCGGCGTGGCAGGCAACCTCATGGCAGGTGCCAACATCGCTGGCTTCAGGAAAGTGGCTGATGCCATGATCGAACAGGGCGTGATCTGAGTTTGATACCGGAAGATCTACTGGAGGCCAGTCTAAGACTGAGAAGCCGCTCTAGAAAATAGGTAGATACGCTGAGAGGTCCGAGTGTGCTCCGGAGTATGAAATGCTCTGTGGGGCAGGCTCGGGCCTCTTTCCAGTGACGAGAGCCAGCCAGGTCTGGCCATCCATTTCTACCACGTTAGGGGGAGTGCCACGGCGGTGATTGACGCCGGAGATCGCCTGTACTGCTCCAATCCACGGCACACGAATCTCCACGGAATGCCCTGGGTAGCGCTCAGCAAATTCTTCTAGTGCGAAGCGCACAGCGGTGCGCTGCTCAGCGGTGCTCAAAGCATCGCCAGCAGTAAAACGATGTATTAAAGCCAGCCCAGTAGCGGCGTCAATCCTGCGTTTCAGTGAGGGTCTTTCGGTGCTGCCCACGATCCATCATCGTCAGCTTCTACATCATCAGGATCGTCTGGAATGTCGTACTTGGCGGCTAACTCGGCATAGGCGGCGTATTCGTCATCTTCTTCAACGTCGTCAAAACCGGCACTATCCCCACTGTGCGACGATAGCTCTCGTTCAAGCGCCTCATAATCAGTTTGAGGACTAAAATACTTCAGATCGCGTGCAACTTTACGCTGTTTGGCTCTTTGACGGCCGCGCCCCATAGGGTCCGACCCCCCTCACACTCATAGGGTCTCGCACCAGCGATTGCCGTAGCGAGCCCTGAACTTACTGCTTTTTCTCGTAAGTCCTACCTTACCGCGAAACGGCGAATAACACCACGTGGCGGACGTCTTTAGAGCTGTAATAAAAGATACATGAGATGAAATGAATCACAGTAGAAAAATTTTCTTGACGTTTTTCGATTGTGGGTTTTCGGTGAGTTTTCAGGGAAAATTCTGCGTGAGACAGACTTGAATTTAACCTCGCATGTAACTGATAATTGCCCCGTCAAAGAAAATTACGCTAGATAGAAATCTTCAACTTGAGAGGAGGCGTTGTGGCAGGAGCAACAGATCAATCCCCGTTGATGACACCAGCGGAAGTTGCGGCACTGTTCCGCGTTGATCCTAAAACAGTGGCTCGATGGGCAAATTCAGGTAAAATTACTTCAATTCGCACACTCGGAGGGCATCGTCGTTTTCGGCGCGTGGACGTAGAAAACGCATTAAAAGCTGTGGAAACGGGCGAAGATGTGCCTGAAAGCTAACGCTGGCGGGCTTTGGTCAAGCAACGAACAGTTAGCGGCGGGAAGCTGGCAGCGGATGGCTGGACAAGCAAAGCTAGGGTTAAGGTAAAAAATGAGGGCGTCTCACTGATGTGAAACGCCCTCAAGGCTTATGTGGGGTACACTGCGCACCGATGCAATGAAACCGCGGTAAACACTGAGGTCAGAAGTGCGTAAGCAGCGGTAGGACAGCTATCGCCCTCAACGCTTATCTGCAACGATTGAGTGCCTACCACCTAGAACGATCTGGCGCGTGCCGTCTAGCGCTTTATGATTTTGATGAGCGCGTAAGCTGCGAGGGCAGTTCCACCAGCGAGAATGCCAATAGCTTTGCCATCGCCTGCTTGCGCCTGTGCCAGGAGAGTGCGCACTTTCTCTTTCCCGTCGTCCACCTTAGCTTTGGCGGTCGCCACAATATCCTCTTTGAGGCGGTCTGGAGAGAGGCGTCCTGCCAACTCATCGACTGTAGCGGTGAGCTCTTCTCGCACGCGGGCAATATCGCGCTCAATATCGGCTGCTGAGCGCTGATCAGCAGTGCCCTTAGGCATTTCATAATCGACGGCCTTCTTCGCCTGTGCTGCCGTGCGAGCTGCGGTATTGACGGCAGAGTTCACGCGATCATTCACTTTGGATTCCTTTCTTCACGGCTTCGACGTCTTTGGCAAGTCCAGCGGCTGGATTGACGGTGTGCGCTTGAGACGCCTTGAGCTTGGCCACGCCGAGCAGCGCCACGATGAGCGTCACGAGCAGCAGGGCTCCGCCAATAATGAGGAACCCTAGCCAGGGACGATTGCCCAGCGCCGCGCTCACCCCGAAGCTGGCAGCGACTAGTAAGATTCCCACTACGTAAAGCGAGAGCACCGCAGCTACCGCTAAGAGCACGCCCCCAATGCCGAGCTTCGTGACTTTTGCTTTCGCATTCAGCTTTGCAATGGAAATTTCGTCGCGCACGAGCGCAGAGAATTGCGCCGTTACCTTTGCAACGAGTTCACCAATCGTCGTTCCCGTCGAGGGTGAATCCACGGGTATTGACGATTCTTTGTCGGTATTCACCTTGTCCTCCTTCGCGTGAATATAGCCTCAAGCACTGCGGGAGTGGTGCAACTCTCTGCTCCAGCTACGAGCTCAGCGATCACTCAACGATCAACGTGAAAAGCTATACGAACTTATACTACCTGACGCTTATATTACCTAACGGTGCAATCTATGAGCCACATGCTTGAGCGCGCTAATAAGCACTTCTGCTTGTGGAATCCGGAAAGCGATCAGCAATGCAAGATAGAGTAGTGCTACTAATGGAGCTCCTATGAGACCGGTGAGAACCGATGCCCAGAAGTTCGCCGTCACGGTGGCAAATCCGATGAGCCACAAGACCCCTAGCGAAGCAGCCACGACGATGCTGCTCACACCGGCAATTTTGAGGTGAGGCACTAAAATTTTTCCAATGCGCAACCCATGCAGCGTGCGCCTCGCATACCGAGCTACCATGACGCATGTGAGGTGGGTACTCAGCATAGCGATGACGGCCACGACGGGGATAGTCAGGTGCGGCGGAAGAAAACCGCAGAAAAAATAGCCAACAAGCGTGAATACCTGAGAGGGGAGCGAAGCGATAAAAGGACCGCGGGTGTCCTCAAAGGAGTAGCCAACGCGGTCAAAGAGCAACATCAGCCCCCAGGGAATCACGCTGAACGAAAGAATAATAATCAGCCAGGCAAGCGTAGTGATCTCGGCTGCGGAGCCACGCGGTACGAATACTCGCGAGAGGGGCAAGGCGAAAATGATCAGCATCGCCATGGAGAGATAATTAATGACTGCCACGGAATTGGCCGTGCGGATCACCTGACTGCGCATGAGTGGCAAATCTCGGTTGGCTGCGGACTTGGCCATACGAGTGAACATGGCGGTGATAATAGAGGTGCTTACGAGCGATATTGGCATCATAAACAGCGCATAGGCCACATTGTAGGCGGCATTGCCGGCCACCGTACCAAGATCCAGGCCAGCTGTGAGCGCCCGTTGGGTGGCGCCAGCAGCCACATTGGTGAGCATTGCTGAAGACGGAATAAAGACTAGCGAACTAGCTATTGCCCACAGAGAAGCCTTGCCGGTGGTGCGCAAACCAGCTCCGCGCCAGTGGAAATCGAGACGCAGCTTAATTCCGAGGCGGTGCAGCGGGAAGAGCAACAGCACCACCTGCAGAGCAATACCGGCGGTGGAGATAATAGCCAGCAGTAGGCTGCGCGGCCCTATCCAAGCGTTCGGGTCAATGAGCTGTGCCTCCGAGGGTGCGCCAAATACCCACAGCAGAGTGAGAAACCCACCGATGGCTACCACATTATTCGCTACCGGCACCCACATATAAGGGCCGAAGACTTCGCGAGCGTTGAGGATTTGGCCAAGTACCGCCGTCAGACCATAGAAGAGAATCTGCGGAATGCACCAGTACGCCATCATCACGGTGATCTGGTACCACTGCGGGCTGAGCGTAGCGGCCCATATCTTGACGACGAGCGGAGCGCCGAGCGTGAGTAAAGCCGTGATTACTCCGAGAAACACCACTGAGATAGTGAAAAGTTTATTGAGATAAGCTCGCCCGCCGTCAGCGCCATTGGAGGCGCGCACAATCGCTGGGACGAGCACGGAATCAATAATGCCTGAGGCAAGGAAATTAAAGAGCAGATTGGGCAAGGTATTGGCAATATCGAAAGCGTTAGCAATCGGAGAATTCAAGCCGATGACCATCGTGAGTAAAAAGGGAGAGCGAATCATGCCGAGTACTCGGCTCACGAGTGTGCCAGAGGCCATGATAAGGGATGAGCGCGCCACGCTTGAACGCTCGGTCTCACCGTGGTTTCTGCGTTCAGCTTCGCGGGGGTGCGGAGCGCGCGCAGGTTCATGCCGGTTCAGCTGTTCACGCTGGCGGTGCTCATAGCGCTGCTGCTGATATTCACGGTGATTCCCGCGCTGCTGTTCACGCTCATACGGGCGCTCGCGGGCGGCGTCACGACGGGCATTAATGCTGGGTGCGTGCTGGCGCCGCTCTGTATTTGGATGGTGGTCAGTGTACCCGCCAGTGTGCTCAGTACTCTGGGCGGGATTGTGGGCGCGGTTTGAGGTGCGGGGAGAAATGCGTGAAGCGTGGGGAGAAGCATCAGAGCGGGTGTGCTCTCGAGGAGTATGAGAGTGAGTAGAGCGACCAGTGGAACGCTGAGAAAATTTGAGGTGTGCAGGACGGCGGCGTTTGCGCTGATCCATGTTGTATGCCTCCTGCTAGCACGAGATCCACATGAAAACGGGAAAGATAGGAGTACAAACCATCTCGGCAGCGCTCCTCCAAGGGCATCGCCAACGCAGTGGCTCCGAGCGGCATCGATCCGCTGACCTAACGATTTTCAGTCGTTCGCTCTACCAACTGAGCTACAGAGCCAGATAAGAAAACACCCTGGTGCCGAAACGGCATTCAGGGAGTCATCTCACCGCGACCCTGACGGGACTTGAACCCGCGACCTCCGCCGTGACAGGGCGGCGCGCTAACCAACTGCGCTACAGGGCCATTATGACAGTAGACAAATCTACCTGTTGTTGAGAAGCTGCGCTTGCAAAAGCAACACTCGCCCTTCTCACTGTACTTGCAAGAACACATTTGTATTCTTGCGTACAATTTCGTCGCACTCGCTAAAGAGAGTAAACTCTCTTCGCTCGTACTCCTCATCGTATTCGTAAGAATGCTGCGCATTCTTACGTACAGCTTCGTCGTACTCGCTGAAGAGAACAAGTTCTCTCCGTTCGTACTCCTCGCTGTACCCCCAACGGGATTTGAACCCGTGTTACCGGCGTGAAAGGCCAGCGTCCTAGGCCGCTAGACGATAGGGGCGCGGTGTAGACCGACCGTCTACGATCTTGCGTTCCTCGTTGGTGGAACGGGTAATAGCTTAAACGATTGAGAGCGAGAATTGCAAAACCAGTTTATCCTTCGTAACTGCGAGCTTGCTCACCTATGTGAAAGTGGCATTGGTGGGGTAGCGCACTGAGCGGAGTAGTGCGTCGTATGAGGCCGTGCGGCACAGGTGGAGACCTTTCCTCTGCCACCGCCTTAGCCTAGGCTAGAGATATGAGCTTTCTTGCTGTGCCGATGCCTCTTGAGTTTCCCCGTGGATACATGTGCGCCCACGCAGTGATGGCTGCTGGGGAGGACGACGGCGACGGCATAGACGGTAGCGCCAACGCCGTTGCCGCGGAGGCTGCTGGAGTGACGATTGATCTCCTGCAGCTGCTTGTGGGTGTGGCCATTGGCATCGTGGCAGCAATTGCAGTGGGCGTGATACTCATCGGCGTGGGGCGCATTATCACTCGCAGACACGCCATAGCTAAGGCTTTTGCGGGGGCGGTCTATCGACCGCTGCAGGTATTGCTGCTGGTGTGCGGTGCCTGGATAGGCTTCAGCGTGGCGCGCGACAAAGCTCTCGCGGGGGCACATGGAGCCACGGTTCCAGCATGGACGGGGTATCTCGATCACGCCTGGGGGATTGCGCTCATCGTGGCAGCCACATGGTTGGTGGTAGGCGTCGCAAATGGCATTACCGCCGTCATTCACGAGCGCATCCAAGAATCATCTCAAGGGCGAGCGAAACGCGTACAGACGCAAATGCAAATCCTGCACCGTGTGATCGTAGTAGTGGTGTGGATTCTAGGATTTGCTGGCGTTTTGCTCACATTCCCACAGGCGCGCACCGCAGGGGCGTCGCTTCTAGCGTCAGCTGGGGTGGTGTCGGTGGTAGCTGGCCTTGCAGCGCAGACCACCTTGGGAAACGTTTTTGCAGGGCTACAGCTAGCTTTTTCCGATTCCATTCGTGTGGGCGATGTGGTCTTTTACAACAATACGACCACTACTGTGGAAGAAATCACGCTCACCTATGTGGTGCTTGCAGTGTGGGATGGGCGCAGGATCATTGTGCCGAGCTCGCTGCTGACGACTCAGAGTTTCGAGAACTGGACGCGCAGAGCGCCAGAAATGGTGGGAACGGTAGATATTGATGTGGACTGGGCAGTGCCGGTGGCGGCGGCGCGCAAGCAATTGCGCGTAATTTTGCTGGGCACGGATCTGTGGGATGGCAAAACGGGAGTGCTCCAGGTGAGCAATGCCACGAAAGGTTTCTTGCAGCTGCGGGTGATCGTGAGTGCTAAAAATTCCCCTACCCTCAGCGATCTGCAAAATCATGTGCGCGAAAAAATGGCTATCTGGATACAGCATGAGGCGCCGCAGGCAATGCCGCATGTCCGCATGTGGGAGCACGACCACGTGGACGTTGCAGCTGCAGAACAGGCCAGTTTGGCCGCAGTGGAAGCTCGCTTAGAGCAGGCCGAACCCGTTGTATATCTCCCCGATTCGCAGGCGCCTGGAAATTCTGATCCGCATCCTAGCGGAGCCTCGACTCAGGTGCTCTCGCCTGAGCAGATCCGCGGACTCAAGCAGAGCTTGGCTACTGAGGATACTGCTGCGGAGGAAGCCGAAGCTGGTTTGGCGGCATTGGCAGCGGGAGAAAATCCGGCCACGATGCGCACGTGGCAGCCAGCGCCGACTCCAGGAACTCATGACGAAGCGGAGAGTACGATCGTGATGAAGCGTGACGACGTCAATGCGCTTGTCCATGCACATGCAGATGGAGAGAGTCCAGCAGCTCAGCAAGGCGCAGGTCAGGCACAGGAAATCAGTGAGTCGGCAATCTTCTCGGGCTCCGCTGAGGCTGAGGAACGCCAGCGTGCGTTTGCTGGACCTGCTGAAGAAGTGTACGAAGAGCGCAAGAGACGGCTGGAGCGCTCCACCGGAGCTATACAAAAAGTAGAAGAAAAGTCACAGGAATCAGTATCTGATGAGCATCCTGCCAGCTCTGGTGATTCGGGTGCTGCCGACGGAGATGACGTCCGTAGCGGTTCGGGTATGAGCTCTGCTAGCTCCGCTAGCCATGGTGAGTGCGATGACGAGGGTGGCTTCGGCGCCACTGCTGCTGGCAATTCTGATGGCCGCAGCGGTCCTGGTACCGACGCTGATAGCAACCATGACACGAGCAGATAAGTGGTTCACTGCTTATGATGAACATCGCACTCGATCTGTGGAACTTGCTGGCACTCATGGCAGTGGGGTTTATTGTGGCGAGACTTCACGGCGTCGGAAAAGGCGCCGACCGTGTGCTCTCGCGGCTTATTTTCAACGTGTTTTTGCCGGCGATGCTCTTTGCCACCATGGAGCAATCGGATGTGCACGGCGTCTTTTCTCTCACGGCTCTGGTGAATATCGTGCAGGCAATCGTCCTCTTCGTGGCTTTCTATCTGCTCGCTGTGAAAGTCTTTCAGCAGCGAGATGGTACGCAGACGATACTGGCGCTCACGGCGTCATACACAAATGTGGGAAATCTTGGTGTGGCGTATCTGGCGGTGACGACGGGACACCCCGAGGCAGGAGCCCCCATCATTTTATTTCAAATGTGCGTGATGGCTCCGCTCTCGTTTGTGCTGCTGGAGAGGCAGACGAACGGGGAAGATGCGTCTGTGCTGCGGGAGATAGCGCGCGCTTTTACGAAGCCGCCAATAGTGGGGTTGCTGCTTGGCTTGGCCGTTGCGCTCATGCGGTTGGCGGGGATGAGCGTCGTGCTGCCGTCATTCATACAGGCGCCACTCACGATGGTGGTAGATGCCACTGTGCCGCTGCTGATGGTTGCTTTGGGGGTATCTTTTGGTTTGGAACGTCTGCCGCGCCTGACCGGCGAATTTGTGCCGATGTATGCGGCAGTGGCAGGACGCGTTGTCATTGGACCACTGCTGAGCTGGCTCCTAGCTCTGGCGTTTCACCTTCCCACGTCAGCGGTGCTCACGGCCGTGGTTGTGGGGTGTTTTCCAACGGCAAACAATGTGTTTATCTACGCACAGCGGTACGGAGCAGGAGTGGAGACGGCGCGCGACGGTGTGGCCTTGAGTACGGTGCTCTCCATGCCAGCACTGCTAATCGCGGTGGCGCTATTGGGCTAGCGCAGAACGGACTGTCCGAGAATGTGCTGTGCTAGTCCAAAGGCTCGTTCTGACGGGCGCTGCCAGTCGGGTCTTCTGGCATAGCACGTGAGCTGAGAGCTGGCAGATGGCTGAGAGCGAACTGGATTTAGTACCGATTTAGTTCAGCATTCCGCGGATAAGAAGTTCCCCGCCGGCGCGGAATTCTCTCGCGGTGCGCACGAGTGCGGTATCGCGTCGGGTGACGACGGTAGCCAACGGGTGGGCGTCATCACGAATCCACTCAGGCTGCACGCGGCCAATAAAATCGGTGAACCGCGCGGATTCACGCAGTACGTGGGCAAAGTCACCAGTAAAGTTCCCTGCGAAGACGCCATCCCATAGCGTCTTGACGGCCTGCGGATTGCTCACGCCGGAGAGCTCCACGACGGTCGTTATATCGCTACGCTGTGCGGTTAAAAAGCGCTCGGAGGCTTCGTCGGGGAAGCGGCGTATCCACTCTCTCAGCAAATATCCGCGCCAGAGGATTCCAGGCAGGCTTTCGGCTGGTGAATCCACCCATGTCTCCGCCAGTGAATCGATGCCGTCCTCGCGAATGATCGCCAGTAAGCGTTGGCGTCCGGCGGAATCAATGGTGGCGTCGTCGCGCAGTGGTACCACCACCATAGCTGTAGTGTGCGCGAGTTCTGAGGTTTGGGCTACGTCGTCATGCCCCTCAATCAGTTCAATCTGATCGGGTTTGAGCTGGGCAGGCCGCCGAGGCTTGTAGGCGTTCATAATAGCCTCCCTGTGATGTGTTCTGGGTGATGCGTTTTCTCCATTCTCTCCCATTTTTCGATCAGATGGGTGCAAATCAAGGCGCAAATCAAGACACACGTGAGGCGAATGTCGGGCGTGATCTGGGGCAATAAGAGGTAGCTAGAACGATTTGCAGCCTCGCTTTTGCGAGAAAGGTGGTGGTGAGGCTAGAATCATCACGTCCAAACGGATTGCGGGCCTCTAGCTCAATTGGTAGAGCTCCAGACTTTTAATCTGTAGGTTACGGGTTCGAGTCCCGTGGGGCCTACCGCTTCCTGTGAGGCATTCGGAACGCTCGCCAATCGGCGGGCGTTCCCCATATTCATGTGGGGCTGCGTAATCTCCCAGGGATTAATACCAAAGATTTCTGCTACTTTTTGGATATCCTCAAGCTGCCACTGCCGCTTGCCGCGCCAGCGAACACTTGCAGCGGCTTGCGTCATTCCAATCTCCTCAGCAAGCTCTTTCTGACTCATCCCATGCAGCGCCGCTAGTGCTCTAATGTTTTCGGCAACGATATCCACAAAACTTTCAATCTCAACGGTGCGAGATTCCTGATCTAATGCGCTCATAGGTGCAAGTATAGCAATATTTCGTATTTTGCGATAACAATTGCGTATTAATTTTTGTTTATAACAAGTTAGACACGCCAATATGTGGCAAATCGCCTTTGAGTCTTTTAATGTGTAAGCGCCAAAAGCTCTGGCAAGTCCGTAAAAAAAGTTTGGCAAATCCGTATAAATGGTGTGGTAAATCCGCAAATTATGGTACTGTTTTTTCGTTTTTACCTTGAAAAATCAAGTAAATCGGCATGCGCTTATGCTGCTGAAAGAAATGCTGAGTGAATCTCCTGTGGTGGTGATAGAAGGGGCTCGCCAGGTGGGTAAATCTACCCTTGCTCAGCAAGCTGCGTTAGCTGTGCCATCTACCACAGTCACACTTGATGACCCGAATGCTATGAGCTTTGCGAGCAGTGACCCAGTCGGCTTTTTGCATCAGGCTTCGGATCGGCTACTCATTATCGACGAAGCGCAGCGAGAGCCGTCACTCGTGTTGGCTCTCAAACGAGAGGTAGATCAAGATCACCGGCCTGCGAAATTTCTCATCACTGGCTCGGCAGATTTTCTGAAAGTGCAGGGATCCTCGGATTCCCTTGCCGGCAGAGCAGAAATTTTATCGCTTAATCCACTAAGCGTTGGGGAGCTTGAGCAACGTTCTACTCCGGAAGATTGGGTGAATTGGATTTTGGCCGGAGCTCCTGGAGATGTGCAGGTTGAGCCAGTTTTGCAGACGAAAGAAGCGATTCTCGCTGGGGGTTATCCTGTGCCGTTGCAACGCTCCGAATGGAAAGCTCGCAATCGTTGGTACTCGGCGTATGTGCGGGAGCTCTCTTCCCGAGACGCAGCCGAGCTTGCTGGAGGTGCTTTCTCTGCCACCCTCAGTAGACTGCTTTCGTTGCTTGCCAGTGGCGGACAGTCAGAACTCGTGATAGCTAAATTTGCTCGTCAGCTTGGCGTTTCTGAGGGTACAGCTCGGCAGTACCTGGCGTTGGCTGAGCAAATGTATCTCGTTAATCAGCTCCCAGCATGGGGGATGGCGATGAGTGCGAGGGTGGTACGCAGGCCGAAAGCGTCGCTCAATGATACTGGGTTGTCTGCCTACTTGGCAGGAATGACTCTTGAAAAAGCTAATGTAATTGGTGGGAGGGAGTATTTCGGCGCGCTCACTGAGCAATTCGTGGTGGCTGAATTACGTAAGCAGCAAACCTGGAGTGAGCAGCCTTATAGGCTCTACCACTACCGGCAGCGAAACGAAGAGATCGACGTGGTAGTGGAACTCTTTGACGGCAGAATAATTCTTATAGAAGTGAAATCGGGGATGACGGCGCCAGCAGATGCTTGGCGAAAGCTCGATTCCGCAATCCGCAGTGAACGAATTGCTGCAAAAGTGGTGCTCTATCTTGGCGATCAGGTACAGCGCCGCACAGGTGGCTCCTACTTGCTTCCTATCTGCTCGTTGTGGAGGCATCCTGCCATCTAAGGTAGCGTTCCGTAAGCAGCGCGCCATTTATCAATACTTGTAATGCTGGCTACAATGGGAGCGGACGGGGTTTCTATTCTATAGAGCTACGGGTTCGAGTCCCGTGGGGCCTACCGCATAAGCCCAGTGCCGCTCGATATATCGATAGGCGCTGGGCTTTGAATTTTATCGGGGGAGAATAAGGAAGCCTGCGTGTGAGAGTGAAGAGCTGTTAGTTGGGGAGATCTAGTGGACGCTAGCCTTTTTCAGCGCATTGCGCAGCAGAGCACGGCGACTCCTACGGAGGAGAAGCTCAAAAACTACTTTGTGGAGCGTTATCCGCAGCTGGCATTCGACACGATTGAGGCAGTGTGTGCTGCAGTTAATACGTCGACGGCCTCCGTCACACGCTATGTGCGCCGTCTTGGATATAGAGGATATCGGGATTTTTCGGCTTCGTTGAAAGCTGAGATCGCCGAAAACTTTGATTCCCCTGATGAGCGGGCAAAACTTGAGCCTGATCCAAGCAGTCCAGGAACGGCGTTACGGCATCATATTGACGATGCCATTGGGCAGTTGCGTACGGCTGGGGAGATCGTCAATGCGCAGATGTTTGATACCATTGCTGATCTGCTACGAGATGACGATCGGCCGTTGTATCTGCTGTCCAACGCTTCTGGGAAGCAGCTTATGCGCTATTTCTATCTGCTCATTCGCTATCATCGCTCGCATGTGCACCTGATTGAGTCGGCCGATGTCGCTCCGCATGAGCTTCTGGATCTCGCGCAAAAATCGGTGCTTTTTGTGACGGCGTTCGATCGTCACGCCGTATGGGTGCGCAACGTCATGGCAGTAGCGCAAGAGCGAGGGGCAACGGTGGCTTTGATGACGAATCGTCTCTCTTCTCCGCTGCAGGCTTATGCGGATATATCCCTTCATTTGCCAGGAAATACTCCAGGGCGTTTTCGTACTCGTGCGGTATTCCTAGTGTTCCTAGAGGCGTTGGTAGATGCGCTGGAAAATGAACATTCTGATGAAAGGGTGCACGACATCGAGCACATCTACCAAGAGATGGATCTTTTTATCTCACCCAAGAAACATGATGATGGGAAGCTGCGACGCGATGGTGGGAAGCCGCGGCGGGCGTAAGGAGCGAGAGGCACGGCGGGCAGTAGGGCTTCGCGTGCGCATGTGTGAGCTCCACATACGCCTTGACGCCGTCACTGAGCTAGCGTCCACTGGTGAAGCATCGCTAGCTCGGCGTGACGGCGTCACTGGGCTAAAGAAATTTCCTCAGAGAGACCAATATAATTGTCCGGTGCGAGCAGGGAATCAAGATCGACGTCTTTGAGCGCCGCCTGCAATTCAGGGCGTTCATTCACGAACTGCTGTAGCGAGATGTGGGATTCTCGATAACGGGATGCAAACTCTTGCAGCACGTCGTGGGCTTTTTCATGCCCGAGGGTAGGAGCCAGCTCCATCAGAATATGCTCGGTAAGTATGAGCGGACCCTCGTAGCAGAGGTTGGCTGCCAATTGTTCGACGTCAAAAACGAGGTTAGGGAGCAGCGCCAGCAGTTTTCGCTGTGCTCCCTCTACGGCGATAAGCGTACGCGGTAAGAGATCGCGCTCTACCTCCAACTGGCGATGATCGCGCTCGTGGGCGGCGGGAGGTTGCGTGAGCAAAGTGGCTGCAGCGCCGGCAGCAATTCTGCCGGCTACGGAGATCTTCATCGTGGAGAAAGGATTCTTTTTCTGTGGCATAGCGGAAGAACCAGAAAGATGAGCATCCATCATCTCGTGAGCTTCGCCAATCTCATTGCGCTGCATATCAAAGAGATCTTCAGCTATTTTAGCGAGGTTTTGTCCGTGGATTGCCATCATCGTGCACAATTCAGTAATTGCGCTGCGATCGGCATGCCAGGGGACGAAGCGATACGTCAAGCCCAATGTCTCGCTTAACCTTTGAGCAATTTTCGGGCCGAGAGTACCCGTGGAAGCGTATGTACCGGCTGCGCCAGAGAATTGGATGCTGAGTGCATCTTCCTGGCAGCTGTTGATTCTCCGCACGTCAGCTTTCAGAGCCGTCAGCCAACGAGCAAATCGCGTACCGAGTGTGGTGGGTAGGGCGTGTTGTCCGTTTGTGCGTGCCACCATTAATGTGTGAGCGTGCTGATGTGCAAGCTGCTGTACGGATGCGATGATGCTGTTGAGGTTGCTCTGGAAAATCTCTAGGGATTCTTTAATCTGCAGTGCCCTGGCGGTGTCGAGGATGTCTTGGCTGGTAGCTCCATAGTGCACCCACCCGCGATATTCTTTGCCGACGGCGGTGCGAATAGCATCGAGTCCAACGATCAGAGGGTTTCCGCCGCCGCCGTTGCTCACCTCAGATAGAAGTTTCTCCGTCACGGTGGCACTAGCTTGAATGTGTCTCGCAGCCTGCTCGGGTATGATGCCGAGCTCCGCCTGAACGCCAGCGAGAGCGGCCTCTACCTGAAACCAGCACTCAAGGGTGTGGCGCTCGCCCCACACGTCTTCAAAATGGGGATCGACGTATCCCCGTTTGTTAAAAGTGCTGTTGAAAATTCCGAATGACATGGGCTTCCTTTCTGATTGTTTGATGTCGATTGTGTCATGCAGTTTTGTGCGATACGGTATGCCGACGTGCCCGTATGTGCTGCTGGTGTATGCGGATTACGCGATGGCGTGCCCGATACGCCGTGACGGCGGCGAGCAACTGCCTGAGGTGCAAGAGCATCATCAGGCAGTACCCGATGGATAGTCGTCTTGGTAGGTGTTTTATCCGCTCTATTCGGTCGTGCGCCTCAGCCGATAATGAGGCTCAACGCCGTCATGACTAAAATACCGCCCAACATGGCTGGTGCAGAACGCCGTGCTAGCGCAACTGGGCTGATGCCGACGCCGCCTGCCACCGCGATAGTCACTCCAGCTACTGGAGACATCGAGCGGAAGAGGCCGCCAGCAAATTGCATTGGCGTCACTAATTTGACGGCGCTTGCTCCAATGCCGGTGGCGACTTCAGGTGCTAGGGAAGCAAAAGCTGAAAATGCTCCGACGCCAGAGCCAGTGAGGAACGTGACGGCGCCAACGATAATCGTGAGGACAATCGCCATGAGCGTCTCTCCTAGGCTCGCTCCTTTGGCAATGTTGATAATCGCATCGATGAGGCCGGCAGATTTTAGCCCCTCAGCGAAAACCTGAGCTGCAATGATCAGCGATACGACTGAGCCAAACATCTTTCCCATGCCGGTAAAGAACGTGACGGCGGTGGTGAGCGTGCGTTCCACTTTTCTGGTGCGGATCAGATCCACCACGATGGCGAGAATCCACACGAGGAAGAAAGCGGAGACGGTGGAAAGCTCAATAGAACTGTTGGTGAGTGGAGAGAAAACAATGAGCAGAATAATGGGAAGTAACACGAAGATGGCATAGATGGCAGGAGCGCCATCTTTCGTGCTAGCAGTGGCGGTGCCCGTTTGGGGCGTCGTGCTGGCAGTGGCGGTGGTCGCTGGGCTTGTGCCCGTGATAGAAGAGGAACCGAGAAGCTCGGAGTTTCCGGCGTCACGCCGATCAAAGTGCTTGGAGGTGATGTAGAGGATGAGGGCGATGACGATCATAGTGGGAAGAGCCACTGGTAGTTGATGATGGACGAAATAGACGGCAGGAGATTCGCCAACGGTTTTGGCTGCGAGGATTGCGGTGCCGGTGCCTGGCCCCATAGGAAGCGCCGAACACGAGACAATGACGGCTCCGGCTGCCGCAGGCGTCACTCCAGCGGCTACGAGGATGGGGAAAATTGACACTAATAGCAAGAGTGCTAATCCGGCGGCTGAAGGAATGACCATAAAGAGAGCCTGTCCGAGGAGATAAGCCACGATGAGGAGCATATAGGGATGCCCGAGTTTTGATAGGGGGCGTGCTGCAATGCGCACAAGGGCATCGGTGGCGCCAATGCCGTTCATGTATGCAGAGAATCCTCCGGCGGCCATAATGATGATGCCCACCCCAGAGAGCTGCTTAATGGCCACGGATTCGATGAGGCCGAAAATATCGAACCATCGAGATCCAGATGTGGCATCTTCTTTGAGGAGCTGGAGAGAGGGGTCAAAGATCAATGAAAAGACGGCGAGAATCACGCCTGCAAACAGCAACACCATCACGGGAGATTTTCCTTTGAGGAGGAAGAAAATGGTGGCGGCAAGCACGATTATCGCAATGGTGAGCAAAGCGATAGACATGAATACTCCTTTGTATAGCTCTGGCGTGATGTGGCGGTGTAAATCGTGATGTACAGGGTGCCACTCACCAGTAGTTAGAATACTAACATAAAAGAAAATATTATGTAAGTATTCTAACATTATGCGGGCGCCAGCTGTGAGCGCGGAGGTAGGTGAGGGCCGTCGGCAACTGCTATGTGAGACAACTGTAAAATACACAGCGTATTGCCTGCATTGCTGAGCATTTTTTGGCAATATCGGGGTATGGGCTATCAAGATATGGGCGAAGAAGACGTTGAAATCGCCAATCGTGCTGTCAATTATGCTGCCGAGCTCGCTGCCGGCCGTGATGCTGAGCTTGCCGCTGAACGCGATGCGGTTGAGTCTGCTGTGCCAGCTCAGCAGCTAGGAACTGATATAGCTGTGGCGGCGGATGCTGCAGGTGCTGCGACTGAAGCGGACGACCACCGCGAAGCTGACAATCGTGAAGCTGCCGACCATATGGCTGCCGACCTCAAGACTGACGGCTCCTCCGACGTCATCGCCTCAGCGGACACGATCGATCGCATCGGTGATACCGCCTGGCAGCAGGAGAATCGGGTGGCGCGTGAAGCAGTGCGCAGCCAGGCATCAGGCTTAGCCGGCTATACCCAAGGAAAGCAGAAGCCCTCGGTGCAGAAGCTGCGGATGCGCCTGGGTTCGCCGGTCTTGCCTGAGACGCTCAGCAAGATGGCACAGGAAGCCCGCAAACGCGCCGAAGCGCAAGGGCTCAAGCCGGAAGAGGCTCCTTTGCCGGAGGGGCGTTTCGTCGATCGTGAACTCACGTGGCTGGCGTTTAATGAGCGGGTGCTGGAGCAGGCGGAAGACCCAAAGTTGGCGATTTTGGAGCGCGCGTGGTTTTTGGCGATTTTCGCTTCCAATCTCGACGAGTTCTACATGGTGCGAGTGGCTGGCCTAAAACGCCGCATTGCAGCCGGAATGGCCGTGACGGGTCCATCTGGCCTCAGTCCACATCAGCTGCTCGACGGCATCAATATCCGTGCGCACGAGCTCATGGAACGCCACGCGCGTGTGTTTCGAGACGACGTGCAGCCCAAGTTGGCTGAAGAAGGCATTCATATTCGGCATTGGGCAGATATTGGCGAGCATGAGCATGAGCGCTTGCGGAAGTTTTATCGCAAGCAGATCTTCCCCGTCCTCACCCCGCTGGCTGTCGATCCGGCTCACCCTTTCCCTTATATCTCGGGTCTTTCGCTGAATTTGGCGGTGGTCGTGAGCAATCCGGCCACGGGGAAAGAACTCTTTGCCAGGGTGAAAGTGCCGTCTTTGCTGCCGCGTTTCATTGCCGTCGATTCTGAGGGGCGACCGTATAGCGCAGAAGATGTGCCCTCGGATGCTATGGGGCAGACGCAATATATCCCGTTGGAAGAAGTGATCGGCGCGCATTTGTATACCCTTTTCCCAGGGATGGACGTGGTGGATTACTCCACGTTCCGCGTCACCCGCAATGAGGATCTTGAGGTGGAAGAGGACGACGCTGAGAACCTTCTACAAGCGATGGAAAAGGAGCTGCTCAAGCGGCGTTTCGGGCCAGTGGTGCGCCTGGAAGTGGCTGAGGACATTTCAGAACATGTGCTGCATTTACTGCAACGAGAATTGCGAGTGCGCACGGAAGACGTCTTCCGACTGCCGCAGCCGCTTGACCTCACTGGTCTGAACGTCATTCACGATCTCGATCGGCCGAAGCTGAAGTACAAGAACTTTGTGCCCGTGACGCCGGCGGGATTCGCCGAGGTGGAGAGCTCCAGAGCGAGTGACGTCTTTGAGGCGATACGGCGGCAAGACATTTTGGTGCATCACCCCTACGATTCATTTGCAACGAGTGTGCAGCAATTTCTTGCGCAAGCTGCTGCAGACCCGAAAGTGCTGGCTATCAAGCAGACGCTCTATCGCACGAGTGGTGATTCCCCAATTGTGGATGCGCTCATCAAAGCTGCTTATGCAGGTAAACAGGTACTGGCTGTCGTGGAAATCAAGGCGCGTTTCGACGAACAAGCCAATATCGAGTGGGCGCGTAAGCTAGAGCAGGCGGGCGTACACGTGGTCTATGGCATTGTGGGATTGAAGACGCACTGCAAACTCTCGCTCGTCGTGCGGCAAGAAGATGACGGTTTGCGCCGCTACTGCCACGTGGGCACAGGCAATTACAATCCCAAGACGGCGCGAGGCTATGAAGACTTGGGTATCTTTACGTGTGAGCGTGACGTCGGACAGGATCTGATTCGACTTTTTAACCAGCTCTCCGGCTATGCTCCGAAAGCGAAATTCCATCGGCTGCTGGTGGCTCCGCTTGGAATCCGCGCTGGGCTATTAGAGCGGATAGAGCGCGAGATCGCCCATAAGCGTGCGGGCAAAGAGGCCTGGATTAAACTCAAGACCAACGCCATCGTGGATGAGCGCGTGATTGATGCTCTCTATCGTGCCTCGCAGGCAGGGGTGCCGGTGGAGCTACAAGTGCGCGGTATCTGCTGCTTGCGGGCAGGCATTCCGGGGCTGAGCGACAATATCAAAGTGCGCTCAATTCTGGGTCGTTTCCTGGAGCACTCACGCATCTATGCTTTCCACAATGACGGCGATCCGGAGGTGTTTATTGGCTCGGCAGATCTCATGCATCGTAACCTTGACCGGCGTATAGAAGCGGTTATTTCGATCACGGATTCGCAGATGAAGCAGGAACTCATCAATCTCGTCACGTTGGCATGTGCAGATGAGACGCAAAGCTGGCATCTGGAAGCAGATGGGTGGCATCACGTCTACGAAGACGAGCAGGGGAATCGGCTGCAGCATATCCAAGACGTGTTGATGGCTGATGCGCGCTCGCGCGTAGCCGCGCGGCACTGATGCAGGCGCGGTACCGATGGCGGCGCCGTCCTGAGTCCCCTGCTGGTAGCTGAGCGCGAGAGTCTCCAACAATGTATCTAGCGTCCCTCAGCCAATTCCTCACTGCTGAGTACTTTGACGCCGCAGCGCAGTGGGTATCGGCGGGTGCTTTGCCAGGGGAATGGGCAAAGCACCCGCAAGCTCAAAACTGCTATGCGCGAATCGCGATAAGCGAAGTGCTATACGCGCGTCACTACGTGATTCTCACACGTGCATGATTGCGTGCAGAATGCTATAGAAAATCATGGCAATAAAACCGGCTGCTGGCAAGGTGAGAAACCATGCCATGACGATATTTCCAGCCACGCTCCAGCGCACTGCGCTGCGGCGCCTGGTGGCGCCCACGCCCATGACGCCGGAAGTGATGACGTGCGTAGTGGAGACAGGGGCATGCCAGAGAAATGCTGTGGTATACAGCACGGCGGCGCCTACCATTTCAGAGACGAAGCCACGGGAGGGATCGACGTCAGTGATGTTTTGCCCGAGCGTCTTCATAATACGTTTGCCACCGGTGAGAGTGCCGAGAGAGATGGCTAGTGCCGCGCCAAATTTCACCCACAGTGGGATGTCAGTGCCTTGGTGATATCCACCAGCTACGAGCGCCAGCACCACCACACCCATAGTTTTCTGGGCATCCTGTAGGCCGTGCCCGAGTGCCACGGCTGCGGAAGAAATGATCTGCAGCCGGCGAAAGCGGTGCATTGTGGTGCGGTACTGGGCGTACTTGAGTGCTCGGAGCAAGAGTGACATCAATAGGTATGCGAGCACAAACCCGACTACTGGAGAGAGAAACATCGGAATGATGACTTTTTCACCGATGACGACCCAGTGCACGGTGACGGCGGCAGCGATTCCTGCGCCGGTGAGCCCGCCAATGAGAGCGTGAGAGGAGCTAGAGGGTAGCCCAAACCACCAGGTGATGATATTCCATCCGATAGCTCCTAGCAGACCAGAGAGGACGACAATGAGGCCAGAATCGTCTTGAGGAGGGGAAATGATTCCCGAGCCAATTGTTTCGGCTACGCCCGTGCCGAGCAATGCTCCGAGAAAGTTCATACCTGCTGCCATAACGATGGCAACAATTGGTTTCATCGCGCGCGTGGCCACCGACGTAGCAATGGCGTTAGCGGCGTCATGAAAGCCGTTCGTGAAGTCGAAGATAAAGGCGATGAGCGACACGAGCACGATCAATAAGAGCGTGAGATCCACGGGATTAGTTCTCCTTGATCGCTATAGTCTCTACCACGGCCGCGAGATTTTCGAAGCGGTCGATAGCGGCTTCAAAACAATCCACGACGAACTTCATCTTCAAGACTTTCATAGGCTCGGCTTCCGGATCGTTAAACAGATCGGAAATGATGGAGCGATAGACGGTGTCTCCATGATTCTCAAGCTGGTTGATTCCCACCCAGAACGCCCGCATTTTCTCAGTAATTTTGTCGAGATGCTGCATAGCGTCTTCAGTGGATTGTGCACACTCGCTGATGATGCCCACCAGTTTAATGGCTTTTTCAGGCAGCTCATCCACCCCGTAGAGCACAATGTTGTCTCCTGCTTCATCGATCATGTCGATACAATCGTCAATAATCGACGTGAGGTTGAAGAGGTCTTCGCGGTCGTAAGGCAAGACGAAGCTAGAATTAATTTTTTTCAACACGGTGTGTGTAGCTTCGTCGGCTTCGTTTTCAATGGCGTGAAGTTTGGCGTTGATATCTTCCCGTACGCGCGGTTCAGCCTGAACGAGATTGGTAAGCATTGTGGCTGCGCGGGTGAGATTTTCGGATTGCGTGGCAATGAGATCAGTAACGGATGGGCCGCCAATTTTGTGTCCCACAGAAAGCTCCTTCGTTGAGTAGTTCGAGGAGGATACACAGGAAATTCCTGCGCGTCTACCGTTAGCTTACAAAAAAGTATCAAGTATTTAACAATTGACTCTTAAGGCAGTGCTCTGCCGCATTTAGGGTGCTGCGGAACGTGCGGCGAGGTTGGAATAGGATTGTGACGTCGTCGAGAAAGCCGGAGCCGAGAAAGCCGCATAAGAAAGTACAGGAAAAGGACTGTGCCGAGGTGGCGCAGTGGGCTAGGAGCTGGCGGGCTAACTTGAGTGGACGAGCGTGGAAAAGGGTAGAAAAGGATAGAGTGACAGTGTGAGGTGCGAATTTTACACGTCGGGGTGTAAGGCGGTTTTTCGCAAATATGCTGCGCAGGAGCAGCGCATACGAGCTGCTATTGCGCAGCACATTGCAAGGCAGGTAGCCACCAATTTTGCACAGACAAAACTCGCTTCCCGCAGGCTCTTTGAGGGGCTGAGCGTCTATGAATGCCGAGTCAATGTGGGAAAATTGCCATCGTTTCGAGTGGCTTTCACGGTTCGTGCAGATCTGGCGACGGTGGTCTACATCAGCACGCATATCCAGAAGTCCGAGTTTTCTAAGGAAATTGACGCTTTTTTGAAGTGACGACTGTGAAGTAGAGCTTTTTGAAGTGACGACGCCGTGCGAAGATTGATAGGGAGCGAGAGGAGGCGGGCATGAAAGCTATGCCGTTGAAACAGGCGCAAGCGCACCTCTTTTCTGCCGCTCAGCGCAAGCGGGATATCACGCTGACGATGCTCACGTGGAAGCGGGATCGCTCGGTGGAGGTGGAGCGCGTGGCTGATGCTATTGTGCTGCGTGAGCACGGATATCGCGAGAGTGAACGCACGTTCGCTCAAGCTCGCGATATGAAGCATGCTTTCAAAGAAGCCTGTGCGCGGGAGTTTCCGCGCTCCACCAGGGTTCACGTGATTGAGCGAGTGCCGTAAGAACGTGGGTTTTTACAGGGTGTGAGCGATTGAGCGTGTTGTGTCACGTGATTGAGCGAATGCCGTAAGAACGTAGGTTCTTACAGGGTGTGAGCGATTGGAGTTGTGAATGGGTTCTCATACGTCGTCATGTCTCGTCGTCACCGCGCGGGTGGACGGCCGTGATCGGATACGTGAGCAGATTGCGCAGCAGCAATGGGATTTTGTGCTGTGTGCTGACGGCGGGCAGCTGGTGGCTGACGAGCTCGGTCTGACTCCTGATGCATACATTGGTGACTATGATTCGTCTCCACGTCCGCAGGGGCGTTACTACTATCTCTCGGCGGCGTCGGCAGTGCTCTCGCTGGACGCGCCCGAACGAGAGCAGTTGGTGCGAGATGGCAGGCAGCCTCAAGACGATGCGCCAAAGCACGAGAAATCCCCAGCGGTATTCGTGCTGCCAGCTGAGAAAGCTATGACTGATTCTGAGGCTGCTGTGGATGTGGCGGTGCAGCTTGGCTTTAGTGATATTGCACTGCTCGGTGGGCTGGGAGGGCGTTTTGATCACACGCTTGGCAATCTTGCGATTTTGGCGAAATATGTGGATTCACCAGTGAATGTGCGCATTTTTGACGGATTCAATTCCGTGGAGATGGTAGGAGTGGGCACATATACGGTAATGCAACGAGGATTCCGCTATTTTGGGGTGCTGCCCTACGGTGGCTCAGCTGTGGGGGTGACGATGCGCGGCGTCAAGTACGAAGTCGCCGACTTTGATTTTTCTGATTCGTCTACGCGCGGCGTGAGCAATGAGATAGTGGGAGAATTGGCCACGCTCAGTGTGCGTGCGGGGAGGTTGCTGCTCGTGTGCTCGCGTGACGAGTAGGCGAGCAGCGAAGCAGAGTTGGGTGAGCAACAGCGACGGGTGAACGAGCGTCGGTGGAGGGAGGCGGAGTAAGCGACGAATAAATAAGGCGAGTGACGAGTAGACGAGTAAAGCTGAGGCGCATGAGCGCCGCCACATAGACTGTGACGGCGCTCATGCAGTGCTAGCGGCGCAGTGCTTGCAAGCGTAGTTCTGCGAGAGCCAGATCTACAAGCAGCTAGCTCTACACGTGTTAATGCGTACAAGCAGCGGCCAGAGGTGCTGCGTCAGAGCGTGGCGAGCGCCTGCTGGAGATCGGCGAGAATGTCGTCAATGTCTTCGCACCCTACGGAGAGCCTGATTGTGCCAGGCGTAATGCCGATAGCTGCTAGCTCTGCGTCGCTGAGCTGCGAGTGAGTCGTGGTGGCCGGATGCACCACCAGCGATCGGATATCTCCGATATTGGCCAGATTAGAGAAGAGCTGCAAGGAATCCACAAACTTTTCGCCAGCTTCACGTCCGCCGACGAGATCGAAGCTCAGCAATCCAGCAGCTCCTTTGGGAACATACTTCTGTGCCAACTCGTAGTACGGAGAGCTGGGCAATGAAGCGTATGAGACGCTGGCTACGGCGCTGTGCTGTTCGAGGAATTTCGCCACGGCGAGCGCATTGCTCACGTGCCGATCGAGGCGCAAAGAAAGTGTCTCAATGCCGAGGCCGAGTATCCAGGCGTCGATAGCGGAGATGGATGCCCCGATATCGCGCAGCAGTGTAGCGCGGACGCGGGTCGTGAATGCGCCACCGCCGAGATCGCCCCACACGATGCCGTTATATGTATGATCTGGGATGGTGAATTGGGGGAAGTTGCCGTTCTTCCAGTCGAACGTTCCGCTTTCCACGATTGCCCCGCCCAGGGTAGTGCCGTGCCCGCCGAGGTACTTCGTAGCTGAATGCACCACCACGTCTGCTCCCCACGTGAACGGCTGGAGCAAATAGGGCGTCGGCACGGTGTTGTCTACGATGAGCGGTATTCCCGCTTCGTGAGCGACGCGTGCAATGGGTTCAATATCGAGGACATCTCCGCGGGGATTAGGGATTGTTTCGCCAAAGAGCGCTTTGGTGTTTGGACGAATGGCGGCTTGCCACTGCGCACTATCGTTTGGCTCGGTAATAAACGTCGTCTCGATACCGTAATGTGGGAGCGTCTCTTTCAGCAGGTTTGCCGTGCCACCATAGAGGCTTGAAGAAGCCACGATATGATCGCCTGCGCCAGCGATATTCAAGATGGCAAACGTGATGGCAGCTTGACCAGAGCTGAGCAAGAGTCCGCTGGTGCCACCCTCAAGTTTGGCTATTTTCTCTTCGATGGCTCCCACGGTGGGGTTGGTAATTCGCGAGTAGATAGGGCCAGCGTCGGTGAGAGCGAAGCGTCCGGCAGCTTGCTCGGCGGATTCAAATACGTAAGACGTCGTCTGGTAAATCGGTAGCGCACGTGCTCCAGTAGTGGGATCGGGCTGGGCTTGGCCAGCGTGAATTTGTAGTGTGTCGAATTTCCATGTGGATTCAGAGGGGGTCGTCATTGTCGTGTTCTTTCTGTCTATCAATCTGTTTGCGCAATTGTGGAAAGCGAGCAGTGAAGCGGAGCATTGAGCGGAGCGTGAGGCGCGTACTGTATACCGAAGCGCTGCTGTGCTCTGGTCTACGGTGGAGTGTTCAGCCGGATTCCTCGGCGGTATATCGTTTTCTTTGGTATGCCGTTTGGTGTGCTATCAATGGGATGATCTCAGTGATGCTGCGCCTAGAACGCATATCAACAGGATGTATCCGAGATAACTTTTATCCGAGGTGGCTTTCAGTGCCTACGGCATCTGCTCAGTCACGATGAGATATGGACGGAATGCTGTGGTAGCCCGCTGCCCGCAATGGATGGGCATTGGCGAAACACGAGGCTCAAGCGCGCAGTCACTTTGACCGCACTGCCGAGGGCGTGCTCGCTAGCTGGGCATTCGCATTCGTTTGAACATGTGACTACGGTAGCGGCACTTTTATCTACTTTGCAACTGCCTCCACTTTATGGACACTTTTCGCCAGCGCAGCCGAATTGCCAGCATCACCAAATTTTCAGCGCAGCCGAATTGCCGGTGTCGCAGCTTAGCGAATGCTAGCGAGTACTAGTGGGTACTAGCGAGTACGGCCTTCGCCGCGCAGTTTATTGAGGAACTGCCGTGTGCGCTCCTGCGTCGGATGGTGGATGAGCTCTTCGGCTTCGCCTTCTTCCAGCACGATGCCACCATCCATAAAAACGGCATGGTCGGCCACCTGCGCCGCAAACTCCATCTCATGAGTGACGATCACCATCGTCATGTTGTCGGCTGCCAGATCGCGAATGATGGCCAAGATCTCGCCAGTGAGCTCTGGATCAAGGGCGGACGTGGGCTCGTCGAAATATAGCATTCGTGGCTTCAACGCTAAGGCGCGGGCGATGGCCACACGCTGCTGCTGACCGCCGGAGAGCTCGGCGGGATAGGCATCCCCTTTGTCTGCGAGATTCATGCGCTCAAGCAATGCCTGGGCTTCAGCGCGCACCTCCTCGGCTGGCCGTTTTTGCACTTTCACGGGAGCATCAATGAGATTGCGCATCACGTTCCAGTGGGGGAAGAGATTGAAGTCTTGGAAAACAAGACCGAAATCGTGGCGAAAACGCTTCTCATCGCCGTCACTCGTCTTTTTCCCTTCACTCATAGTGAGTGCCTGGTGTCCGAAGTAGCGGATATCGCCGCTGTCCATGCGGTCGAGAAATGTGGCGCACCGCAGCAGAGTGGATTTGCCAGAGCCAGAAGAGCCAAGTATGGCGAGTACATCGCCCTCTTGTACGTATAGCGACACCCCTTTGAGCACGTGGTTTGTGCCAAAGCTCTTATGCATCTCGCGGATCTCTAATGCGTTGTCCACACCCACCCCATTCACTTAATTGCCGCCACAGCAAGTTTCTTTTCGAGCTGTTCCATGAGCACTGCTACGACCATATTGAATATCCAGTAAAAGACGGCCGCCGCCACAAAGGGAGCCATGGAAGTCGTCGATGCGGCAATCTGCTTGGCCACCGTAAACATCTCGGCATACGCAATGGCAAAGGCGAGTGACGTATCTTTCACCAGCGTGATGACCTCGTTGGTGATGGACGGGAGCACTGTGCGAAACATCTGCGGAAGTTTGATTGTGAAAAATGTGCGCGCCGGCGAGTATCCCAGCACAAATGCTGCCTCTGCCTGCCCCACAGGGATGGCTTGAAAACCGCCGCGGTAGATCTCTGCGAAGTAGGCGGCGTAATTGATGGCAAAAGCAATGATGACGGCATAAAAGCGGTAAGCCGACGAAATTTGCATCCCGAATAGATAGTATGGCCCGAAATAGACCACGAGTAGCTGCAGCATCAACGGGGTGCCGCGCATAATCGAGATGTAGAACTGCACGAGCCATGCCAGCGGCTTGATTCGGCTCACTCGTCCGGCGTAGACCAGCAGCCCGAGGGGAAGAGAGAACGCGAGCGTGAGCGCAAAAATGATGCACGTCTGCACGAACCCCTCGGCTAGCTGGGGGAGAGAATCCCAGTTCATATCAGCAAATCACCTCAGCGGATTACCACGTCTTGCTGACCCCATTTTTCGGCAATCTTTTCAAGAGTGCCGTCTTTCTTCATCTCATCTAGGGTCTTCTGCACTTGGTCGCGCAGGGCAGTGTTGCCTTTCTTGAAGCCAATGCCGTACTTTTCGCCGGGGAAGCCTGGATCGAAGACGTTGAATTTATCTTTTCCGCGCAAATTAATCTGGTATTGCCCGACGCTCTGATCTACCGCCATGGCATCAGCCGCGCCCGACTCTAGCTCCATGAGGCCGTTATTGTAATCAGGCACTTCGGTGAGCTGCTTGAAAGAGGCGACGAGATCCTTGTTGGCATCCGATTTCAGCGCCCGTAAGCCAGACGAATCAGCCTGTACGAGTACCGATTTGCCTTTGAGGTCAGTTGCTGACGTGATCTTGCTCGCGGCGCCCGTAACGAAGACTATCTTGTTGTCCACATACGGCTCGCTCCACGTGTAGGCATCTTCACGCCCGTCAATGGTAAAACCGTTCCAGATGCAATCGATGTTGCCGCTATTGAGTTCCATATCCTTGGAATCCCAGGCGATGGGCTGCGGTTTGAAATTCCAGCCGTTGCGCTGGGCTACTTCTTGGGCGAGTTCCAAATCGAAGCCCACATATTTCCCTGATTCCTGGAAACCGTAGGGTGGAAATTCGGCGTCAAATCCCACAGTGAAGTCGGCTCCTTGTGCCTTTTCAGCATTTGCTGGCGCCTTGGAACCGGAGCACGCCGCGATTGAGAATGTGAGAGCCACACCGGCGATGAGCGCCGCAATTTTCTTTATCCTCATCGTTCAACCTTTTCTGTGGGAATAACTAATAAAATAACCAATACTCCTAAGATTAACATGTGAATAGGAGAAGCTGGACTCGTGGATCGCGTATCGAGCTGGTCGTGGCTCACGTATCAAGCTGGACTCCCATACTCACGTACTGAGAAAGATCGAGGAGGATACTATGGCAGTGGAGCCGATTCTGGAGCGTTTCTTGCGCTATGTGCGCATACCTAGCCAGAGTGATGCGCACGTTGAGACGGTGCCATCTTCACCCACCGAATGGGATATGGCTCATCTGCTTGCGGGGGAGCTGCGCGAGCTGGGGTTGGTGGATGTGGATGTGAGCAAGTTTGCGTGCGTGACGGCGAAACTTCCAGCTACTGCCAGTGCTGTGCGCCCCTCAATTGGTCTTATGGCGCATTTTGACACAGCAGATGCTGATCTGTGTGCCCAGGTCAATCCGCAGATCGTGCACTCTTATGATGGCGGCGTCATTGAGCTTGGAGATTCGGCAGTGCTCGATCCGGCTCAGTATCCTGCTTTATTGCGCTATCAAGGGCAGGATATCGTGACGACGGACGGCACCAGTGTGCTCGGTGCAGACGACAAAGCCGGCGTCGCGGCCATTATGGATGCACTGTCGCAGGTGGTGGAAAGTGGGGGCGAGCATCCGGACGTCTACGTGGCATTCGTACCGGATGAAGAGATTGGTCTGCGCGGAGCGAAGCATGTGGATCTGCAGAAATTTGCTCCAGATTTTGCTTTCACTGTGGATGGCGGGGAGCTTGGAGAGCTGGTATATGAGACGTTTAATGCAGCGCAGGCGGTGATTGAGATTGAGGGGGTGGCGGCGCACCCGATGGATGCAAAAGGCGTAATGGTGAATCCAGTGCTGGTAGCTACTGATTTCATCTCGATGTTTGATAGGCTCCAGACCCCTGAAAATACGGATGGCCGTGATGGTTATCACTGGATGCAGGAACTCCATGCCACCGCGGCGCGAGCACGGCTGACGGTCAATATCCGAGATCACAGCAAAGAGCAGTTTGAAGCTCGCAAAGAGTATGTACGCCAAGCTGTGCAGGTGCTTTCGCAGCGCTATCCGAGAGCGGGTATCACCTGTGATATCCGAGATGAGTATGCCAATATCCGCGACGCGCTCACGGAGGAAAATGCTGTAGCTATCAGCCAGTTGCAGACTGCGTTTGCCGCCGTGGGCGTGACGCCGATCTCTGAGCCAACTCGTGGCGGTACGGATGGCTCATACCTCTCTGCGCAGGGGTTGTTTACGCCGAATATCTTTACGGGCGGGCACAATTTCCACTCCAAGTTTGAATTTTTGCCGGTGCCCTCGCTGGAAAAAGCGGCTGAGGTGGTGCGTGAGCTCATCGTGATGTAGTGAAGTCGGTTCTGGTTCCAGTTCTCTTACTCTGGTTCCAGTTCCTGCTCTGGTGGTGCTAGCTCTTGCTCTGGTTCCGGCTCTCCCGCCGCGCCGCCTGTTGCTTGCCCGCCTCTTGCTGTGCCCGTCAGTGGTTCGGTGAGCTGGCGGGAAGCCAGCTGCGCAGCGCAGGGCATTTCCGCAGCGCTTGGCGTTTCTCAGCGATAAATTCCTCGCGTCCTAGTTCTTTTAGTCGCCGGTAATCTTTCGGGCCATGGTAAGCCACGTGGGCGATAGTGGCCAGAGCGAGAGCGAAAAGACATGCCTTTGCCAGCTGTGGATGTTCCATGAGAAGCTACTCCTCGTTTCGTCGTGCCAGTGTGCCGTGTCAGTACATCGTGTCAGTGTGTACGACGTCAGTTCATACATGTGTATCATACGTTGCCGCAGTGGTGGCATGCCGACGCTAGCGCTTACGGCGTCAGCACTACGTGTGATGCCACGTGCCGCAGGTTCGCCGCACAAAGGGCTATAACGTGCTGTAGCTGGATATATGCAAGGCACGTTACGGCGTCAGCGCACAGATAGTTGCAGGACGTTAAAACATCAAGATAATGGAGATGATCAGAATTTTCACCACGATTCCCAGCGCGAAAATTGTGGCATAGCCCGATTCGATACGTTCATCGGTGGCTTTCGTCTGCGCGAAAGCGAGAAGCGCTGGCTGCCCGAGAATGCCGGCCATCGTGCCAGCTGTGCGCCTGGCAGAGAGTCCTAGCAGTTTGCCGGCCAGAGCCATGATGCCCATTGCCACTGCCGCGACGGCTACCCCTAATCCGATGGCGCGAGCGCCGGTGGCGGTAAATGCTGTCTGTGCGAACGCTGGTCCAGAAGCGATGCCTACGGATGCCAGGAAAAGCAGGAGTCCCATCTGCCGTACGGTGAGATTGGCTCCCTGTGGGAGCTGCCATACGAGTGGACCTGTGCGCTGTAAATATCCCAGTATCATGCCTGCTATCAGCGGTCCTGCAGCTGAGCCGAGAGAAAATGTGGCTCCGCCAGGTAGCGAAAATTCCACCATGCCGAGCAATACGCCGGCCACGATTCCGAGCCCGAGGCCGATGGCATCCACCTCGGCCACGCTGTTGTGGGAGTTGCCGAAAAATTCTGCAAGCCGATGGGATTCGTCACGCGGATAGGCCACCCACAGGCGATCGCCAAGTTCTACGCGGGCATCATCGGCTGCGAGCACTTCCAAATCACCGCGAATGATACGAGTGACGACGGCGCCATAGCGCGCCGCGAGATTCAATTCAGCGATGGTTTTCCCTGCTATCTCTGGGCGGGAAGCCAAAAATTGGCGAAAATCTACGATGGAACGATCGTCGGCGAGATGTTCGGGCAGTGCGTAGCCGATGCTCTGCACGGCGGCATCCACGTCGTCAGGAAGCCCCACCACGACCACTTGATCGTTCGCGTGCAGCATCTCACCTGGGGCAATCACGCGGGTGACGTTGCCCGATCTGATGTAACTCATCTTGATGCGTTGATCGCGCCAGCCTGGAATGGAACGGATATTGACATCGCGAGTGGCGAGCGCCGTCACTGCCTTGAGATGTTGCCCTGCCAATGAGGGAGTATCGTGCTTTCCTGGCCACGGTCGGTTGATAATGATGGCCACGATAATGATTCCTACCACTACTCCGGCGGGGTAGCTCAGAGAATATCCGACGGCGGGCGCAGCTGTGCCGGCGATAGCGCTAGCAGCTGCGAGGGCTGGGGTAGTGGTGAGAGCTCCGGCATAGATTCCAGAGGTGAGATCAATCGGCATATTCAGTAGTGCAGCCCCGCCAACGGCCACGGCAGCTGCAAGCACGAGCGCGCCGAGAGAGGCGAGCATAATGGCTCGCTGGCTCTTAAGATCTTTGAAAAACGTTTGTCCGGCGCTGAGCCCGACGGTGTAGACAAACAGGGCGAGGCCAATTTGCTGGACGAGCGCCATCTGCGCCCCGAGATCTGGCGCGATATATCCTACGACGAGCCCGACGAACAGCGCGCCAGCGGCGCCGAAGCGCAGTGGGCCGAAAGGGATGGCTCCGAGAATCGCTCCGAGGGCTACCACGAGGAAAATCGTCATGAGCGGGGAAGCCGATAGTAGTGCGGTCATTGTGGGCTTTCTTTCGTCGCGGAAAATGCCGTGGAGAGTGCTATGAGAAATAGACACACCCCATACTCATCATAAAATGAGCATTCGTGCATCATGAAACGGTGCAGCCAAAACGTACTGGGAATACGCGCTGGTCAGATGTAGGGTACAACGATGAGGCATATTCACGTGATATACGCTGGCGGCACTATTGGTATGCGCACCTCCGATGAGGGGCTAGTGCCGGATACAGAGCTAGCGGAATGGCTCAATAGACAGCTAGCGGGCACTGATTTTGCTGGGAACGTCAGCTTTATGCAGCTCAGTCCGCTCATCGACTCCGCGAATGCCACGCCAGCTGCGTGGCAGCAGATTGTGGATGCGGTGCGCGCCGTCAGCCGTAGCGCGGGTGGAAATGCCACCACCAGCCATACTGTGAGCGCCAGCAATGCTGTGAGCGCCGGTGCCGCAGATGAGGCTGATGCTGCGGATAAAGATGCAGAAAAGGGCAATGTAGAAAGCGCTGATGGAAGCGTCGATGTAGGAAGCGGCGATGCTTTCGTGATTCTCCACGGCAGCGACACTATGGCCTACACGGCGGCGGCGCTCTCTTTCGCATTGCCTGATATCGCGGCGCCGATCATTATGACGGGGGCGCAGCTTCCACTCACGGATGCCAAATCAGATGCGTATTCCAACGTGATGGGGGCGCTGCAGGCAGCCGCTCATCCTGGGCTGGTGGGAGTGTATATTTTCTTTGGCCGGCATCTCCTGCGTGGCAACCGCGCGACCAAAATCTCCGCCTGGGATTTTGAAGCATTTGCAAGCCCTGGCGTGGCTCCGATAGCACAGATGGACGGCTCGCAGCTAGTGGCTGATTCGTGGCAAATAGCCTACTCGCAGCAGGTAGATAACTATCGGCGGGCAAGGTTGCCCTTCCCTCCTCGGCCTTTTGTTCCTCACGACGTGATGGTGCTACACGTAACTCCAGGAATGAATGCCCAACGTTTAGCAGCAGCGCTCACTCCACTCCCACGCGCCGTCGTCATACGCGGCTATGGCATGGGGAATGTGCCCGCGCAGGAGCCAGGATTTGTGGATGTGTTGGCTGAGGCGAGCGGCAGCGGATGTGTGATTGTGGCCTCCAGCCAGACGCTGCATCCGCGCACGGATCTGCGCGCCTATGCCACGGGGCACGCGTTGCTTGATGCTGGAGCAGTCAGCGGTGAAGACGCGATGATAGAAGCGCTCTATGCCAAGCTCATTTTCTTGTTTTCGCAGGGGTGCAGCTCTGAGCAAGTTCGCACGCTCATAGGACGGCCATTAGTAGGGGAGCTGACGCCGGCACATGCGTAGCGTGTCACCAAGCACTTCAGTTCGCGGCAGACCAAGCAAACAGCAGCATCGGTAGCGGCAAAAGCGCTTGCACGCTAGGTGAGAGCGCTCGCGAATGACGTACGGTGAGAGCGCTTGCAAATTACGATTAATATGTTCAAAGCCGTACATTAAGGCTTATGGATCTTTTTCTCTTTGCGCTTATCACGATGTTTGCCACCTGTGTACAAGGCGTATCTGGCATGGGTTTTGGCATGGTTATCATGCCGTTCTACGTAGCTATGCTGGGGCCGCATTATTCGGTGGTCTGGGCGAGTGTGATCTCTTCGCTCGTGAACGTGGCGATGATGGTGGCGCTGTGGAAAGAGATAAATTGGCGGCGGTTTGCCCCGCTGGCGGCGTACTCCATCCCAGGCATGATTATCCCTATGATTTTGCTGCTGTTTATTCCAGAGCGCGCAGCAATGCTGGTGCTCGGTGTGCTCATGCTCGTTCTCGTCGTCTTCTCGTTCTTTGCGTCGCACTTTAAGCCGATGCCACTTCCTATAGCCAATGCAAGTTTGGGGTTTGCCAGCGGAGTGACGTCGATGTTCGTCTCGCAGGCAGGGCCAGTGATGGCGGCCTATGCGCAGGCCACCCGATGGGAACAGCGCGAATTTGCTGCCACCGTGCAGCCGCTTTTCATGGTGATGAACGTGGTCGTGGTGAGCGGACGAGTACTGGTCGATGGCCAAGGTGCGGCTTTCCGGGTGCTGCCACCGAGCACAATTGTGGTATCAGTAGCAGCCGTCATTGTCGGAATTGTACTGACCAAATTTTTACGGGCGTTTATTAAGCCCTCTTGGGCGCGCGCTATTGCTTTGACGGTCGCCTTTCTCGGCTCATTGAAAGTGCTCTGGAGCGCTATCGTCGGTTAGTAATGCGCCTGAGTCCAGAGCCGCTGGTGTGCCATGATCTCTGGTGTGCCATGATATTTTTATGACGCCGTAGCTCCGCCAGTGGCCGTGAGATAGGCCAACACGGCACGCACGCGCCGGTTTTCCTCACCTGGGGCAAGGCCGAGCTTGAGAAAGATATTGGCCACGTGCTTGGCTATCGCAGCCACGGAAAGGTAAAGCTGGCCGGCTATCTCACTGTTGGAATATCCTTGAGCCATCAGTTCCAACACTTCGCGCTCGCGGGGAGTGAGCGCTGAAAGCACAGTACTTTTTGCTTGGACTAATCCCGCTGCGACCTCTGGATCGACCACCACGCCGCCAGCAGCCACGATCGTGAGCGCCCGAATGAAATCGGCCACGTGCATCACGCGATCTTTGAGTAGATAACCCAGCCCTCCAGTGGGAGTACTGCCTGTGAAGCTGGTGGATGCGGCAGTCCATGGCCGGCCACGAGCTCCCATTTTTCCCGCTTCATTTCCGTATCCGATCGCTGCGGCGGAGCATCCGGCACGAGGGGAGTCGTCAGGGGTGAAGAGAGCACTTGCATACGCGGGGGCTACGTATTGTGAGAGGACCATTACCCCTAGCATGGGGAAAGCATGACGCAGGGTGACGGCGGCGCGCAGCCCGTCGTCACTCATCGTTGGTGGCATCCGTACATCGGTGATGAGTACATCGACTATTTCCCCAGCTGTGAGCATGGCGGTGAGTTGTGTTTCCAGTTCGGTGGCAGAGCTGGCGTGCCCCACAATCTCGTGCCCTGCGCGCTGCAAAATTTCGGTGAGACCAGCGCGAATGAGAGCGGCATCGTCTGCAAGGAAAATTTTCATGGGGGCAGCCTTTCTGGATGAATTTCTGCGGCGGGGGATGCGAGAGTCTGTGTGGATGGTGGATATAAGGGTTAGCAGATACGGGGACGGCGTTTAATAGATCGACGATGCGAGCAGGTGGCGATGCGAACGAACGATGCGTGCACGAGGGCAGCCTGTGCGTTCCGTGAATCGGCATGGATAGTGAGCTACTGGCTGGGGCGGTCAGGAGCGGCCAGAGTGACTATTGGCGGACCAGTGGGACTGCTGGAGCGCTGGGCGGTGGGACTGCTGGAGTGTTGAGCGGTATTTGGGGAGTCGTCGGAGTGTTGGGTGGCATTCGGGGAGTTGTCTGAACGCGGCGTACCAATCGCCGTCTCCCCAGGGAAGAGCAATAGTGGAATAGACGCTGCCACGGTGGTGGGGCCGCCGATCGGTGAATCAACGTGCAGCTCTCCGCCGAAAGCGCTGAGGCGCTCGCGCAAGCCAGCCAAACCGTGGCCAGAGAGCACGTGGGCGCCTCCTGGCCCGTCGTCCACCACGGATACGTGCAGAGATTGATCGGAGACGAGGAGGATACTCACATGGGCATTTGGAGCATATTTCGCACAGTTCGTGAGTGCTTCGGTGGTGAAGAAATAAGCTGTGGCCACTACTCCCTCGGGCATTGTGGGCAATGGGTGAGGCGCAATCACGCGGGCTGGCATCGCACTGGTGTGAGCGGCGAGTTTAATAGCTTCTTCCAGCCCCAAATCGGAGAGAATCTTCGGATGGATGTTATTGACGGCGGCGCGCAGAGCGGCTAAGCCTTGCTCTCCAACTCTCTGGGCTCGCTCCAAGACGGATGGCAGATCGCGCAGTTGCGGAGGTAAGTCCTCGGGATAAAGCTGCAGCATGAGCAGCGCTTCGCCAATAGCCATATTTTCCGCCACCAGATATTGCTGGGCGCCATCGTGCAGATCGCGCTCGATTCGGCGGCGTTCAATCTCGAAAGCTTGCACGATTTCACGGCGCGAAGCGATCAGCTGCGTAATCTGCTGGGCAGGTGAAAGCCGGTGCCCCTTCTTTCGCATTTGTAATCTCTCCCACACGCACACGATTGTACTGTACAGCTGGCACTGTGGAGCCTCCGTTCGTGTAAGCGGCAACTGACGAACTCGCTACTAGGGCTTTGAGAAAGGAGAGCTGTGCATCTCACATAGAAATTGGGTTATAGGATGTTTTGTAGCCGTCGAAGATAGTCGTTCCTATGAACGATAGCCACGATATATTCTCCTCGAATCTAATGGTGACGCGCGCGGCTCTTGGAGTACCAGAAAACTGGGACGGCAGCCTTTAACCATTCCTATAAAATTCGCGTTTGATATGCCAGCGTTCAATATGGTGGGCTGTGCCGGAGGGCAGTGCTAGGCCGGCAAGTGACGGCGGGGTAGCGCCAGCGGTGGGGTGTGGGTAGTGCTGGCACTACCCACAATCGGGGAGCAGCACTATTTTCTATCCGGCGCGTATGCGCTGAAATAAGAGTATGAACGATATATCTCAAACACAGATGAATCCAGCCCTCCTCTCTGGCCTAGGACTTTCCAAAGATTTTGGCTCTTCACGCTCCGGATTGGTGCATGCGCTCGCGGGCGTCGATATCACAATCCATGAGCGGGAGCAGATTGCCATTATGGGGCCGTCTGGCTCTGGAAAGTCCACACTTTTGCATGTGCTATCAGGGATTCTCAAACCGACGAGTGGCCGCGTGCTCTTTGGCAATGAGCTGATAAGCAATATGAGCGATGCTGCCCGCTCTCGGCTTCGTCGGGAGCGCTTTGGCTTCGTTTTCCAAGATGGCCAGCTCGTGCCTGAGCTCACGGCGCGCGAGAATGTGGCTCTTCCGTTGCTGTTGAAAGGAGAAAATCGCGCAAAAGCTAATGCTGTGGCCGATGAGTGGCTCAGCAAACTCGGGGTGTCCGATCAGCGTAGGAAGCGTTCTGGTGAAATGAGTGGCGGACAAATGCAGCGGGTGGCAGTAGCTCGCGCATTAGCCTGTGATCCGGCCGTGGTATTTGCTGATGAGCCCACGGGGGCTTTGGATCAGGCGACCGGCCAGGAGGTCATGCAGATTCTCACGACTGCTAGCCGCATGAATGGCAGCGCGCTCGTCATCATCACTCACGATGTCAAAGTGGCTGCCTGGTGCGAGCGACTGGTAGAGATTCGAGACGGCCTCGTGCAGACGGATCGCGCTATGGATGAGGTGATGAACAGATGAACACCATATCTCTTGCCTCTCGTCTTTCTGCGGCGCGGCTGCGCAACCGCAAAGGCAATGGCATACTCGACTCTTTTGCGGCAACCGCTTTTGCTGGCTCCAGCTTTCTGGCGCTCACCACGCTTGGTGGCGTATGGATGTTTTTCCAGCGTAAAGATACTCTTGACGCGATGATGGCCAACAATCTTGGTGTCTCCGCAGATCTCACTGCTGCCACAGGCGAAGCGCTATCGACTTTTTCCTTTATTGCACTAGTCATTCTTCTTGTGCCGATTTTCTCCCTCGGCATGGGGGCGGCCAGATTGGGGGCTCAAGGGCGCTCTCGGCGGCTCGCCTCGCTGCGGCTTTTAGGTATGACGGCGAACGAAGTGCGTTTTCTAGCTCTCCTCGAAACGTTCGTGCAGTTCGCGGTGGGATTCGCCATCGGTTTTATTCTGTACGTCGTCACGCTGCCGCTGTGGGGGTTCGTCAGTTTCGGCACTGTGCCTATCGCGATGAATGAAATGCTTATACCGTGGTGGTTGGTGATTTGTGCATTTCTGGTGCTGGCCGCAGTGGCGTTCGCATCGACTCTCGTCGGATTGATAAAAGTCTCTATTTCTCCGCTGGGAGTCTCACGCCGCGTGGCTCCTAAAGCGCTTGGCTACTGGCGGGTGGTGCTTTTTGTGCTGCTTATCGGGGCCTCCATCTATCTCGCACAATCTATTAGCAATGGGACGATCAAGATGGAGGGAATCGTGGAGCGAGTCATAGCATACACAATCATCTTGCTGGTGCTTATCATGGGCTTTTCTATCCTGGGGCCATTCGTGGTGCACATACTTGGGCGTTTGGTGTTGCGTACGAAGAATCCGGCTCGGCTCATCGCTGCTCGCCGTTTGATTGACTCTCCCCGTTCCGTCTGGCGAACCATTACGGGCGTGCTGCTGATGGGGATGATCGCATCCTACGTCGTAGTGCTGGCTAGTTTCCCGATTATAGGAAACTCTACGGCTGTGCGTAGTGCTGGGCATGATACGGGATCGCAGATGGAAGCCATCGGCGCGATCATCCAGGGTGACGTTGTAAAAGGAGTGGCGATTGCCTTAATTTTCACTCTTATCCTGGGTGCGCTGTCCACGCTTTTGCAGCAGGCGTCAGACGTATTTGATCGTGCCAGCGAGGAGAAGACGCTGGTGCTGATTGGAGCTCCCATGAAGACATTTTCTTCCGCGCGGGTTCAGCAGGTGCTAGTGCCGTTCACCGTGCTGATGTGTATAGCAGTGACGATGGGCGTTGTACTGGCATTGATGACGCTGACAGCTCCTCCCGTGCCCCAAAATGAGCAGCTCTTGCCGGTTATTATCGCTTCGGGGGTCATCGTCACTGCTATTCCAGTATTGCTTACGATTCCGCTTGAGCGGAAAGTATTGGTGCAGCAGCAGCGCCGCAACGACTAGCAGTGCGATGGGTGCGGGCGTGACGCGCAGGTATGGGCTTAGGTTTTTCACATAGGTTGCCATTTGCGGGCTTGCGCGGTGGCGTGGCTCATGTGAAATTCTGTGTAGGCTCAAGTTTACGTGGGTACTCCGTGCGGGCGTGACGCGCGAATGCGCGGGGCGCGCGTAGTTCACATGAGCGGTGGATACTGACAGGGCTGGCATTGTTGGCGTGCAAGCGTACATAGAGCCAGTGGGAGAGCGGCGTCACGCCTGCGTGTTTGGTCAAATGTGCTCACGCTGCGGCATCGGCTGCACTATCCCCGTATTGCCGCGCTATATTCAGATGGACAAGAGCTGCAGGGGAGAGCCGCCTGCAGAAGCACGAGCTGGAAGAAGCGAGATGTTTGTTTATATCGCGGGCGACATTATGAGCGCAGGTTCGCAATACGAGCTTTCTCAAATTGAAAATGTGGTGAAAGATCTCGGCCTTGATTACTATTCGCCGATCAAAAACAAAGGCATCAACGACAAGAAGAACGTCTCGGTGGAGGAAAATAACAAGCTCGCAGAGAAAATTCTGCGCGAGGATACCGAGCGTCTACAGCGGGCTGACCTCGTGATTTTCAATGTGAAAGAGTTTGCGATCGGCACGCTCGTGGAGCTGGGGCAAGTGCTGGAGATGATGGAACATGACGCCGCCAAACGGTGCGTGTTTCTGTATGACGACATCCGTCGTACCACTTTGCCGGAGATTGGCGACCGGCGCAGTTGGAGTATCAACCAATATCTCTATGGCGCAGTGCTGAAAATGAGCGGCGGGCGCGGATTCGTGGAGCCACATGAGCTGCGTGGAGTGCTCGAAGAGCTCGTGGCTGAGGCAGCTCAGGAGTGATCGCCGAGCAATCGGCAAAATTCACCCACATGCTCGGCGGGAGTAGCCCAAGAGGTGCACGCCCGCACAAGCACTCGCTCGGCGTCGATGTTCTCCCAAAAGCTCAGGTCTACGAATGCGCTGAGCGCGGCATATTGGTTGCGCGTGAGCTCAAAAAATACCTGGTTTGTGGGATTGGAGAAATACTCACGATATCCGTTCTGACGCAGTGCTTCTCGAATCGTGGCAGCTAGCTGATTTGCATGGCGGCCAAGCTGCTCGTACAGTGTGGCAGACTCAGAGACAGCGGGCTCAGAGACAGCGGTGTAATCCGAGTGATCCGAGCAATCTAACGGATGTGCACCATCAAGGGATGTCTCAAATGCCTCACCGTCGTTTGCCTCACTATCGAGGGGTGCCGCACAATCGTCTGCCTCACCATTGAGCGATGCTGCACTGCCATCTGCTGCACCGCCGTCACGAGAAAACAATTCAGAGAATTGCACGCCGAGCAGCCACCCCTTGGCGAGCAGCGCTCCGTTCATCTTCACATGCGTGGTGAAACCCGCCGGAGTGGGGATTGTGCAAAACACTACGGCTTCGCCGAATAGTGCTCCGCACTTCGTGCCCCCGATATAGAAAACGTCACACAGCCTGGCGAGATCTGGGAGGTGCACATCAGTGCCGGCGGCTGCGAGGCCATACGCAAGGCGGGCGCCGTCACAGTAAAGTGGAATGCCATACCTTTGGGTGACGGCGTGCAACTGCTCAAGCTCCTCATGTGAGTAGAGGGTGCCGTATTCGGTGGGGTGGGAAATATACACCATGCCAGGTTTTACCATGTGCGCATGGTTGGCATCGGAATAGAAATCTTCGAGGTAGCTGCGCACGATAGCGGCGGAGAGTTTCCCATCGGGAGCTGGCAGCGGAATGACCTTGTGCCCGCTATTTTCAATAGCTCCCGCCTCATGAGTAGAAATATGCCCACTCTGGGCGCTGAGCACACCTTCGTATGGGTGCAGCAAAGAACTAATCACGGTGCGGTTAGTCTGCGTGCCGCCGGTGAGAAAATACACGCTGGCTTCAGGGACGCCGATAGCGTTTTGGATAGCGTGAGCGGCCCCCGAGCACAAGGCGTCGGAGCCATATCCAGGAAACTGCTGAGTGTTGACGGCGGAAAGCGCACGTAGAATGCGTGGGTGTGCGCCCTCACTGTAATCATTCGCTAAAGAAAACGTCATGGTTATATTGAAACGTATTTCGGCGCAGGCGGCACCTTTGGCGCTCGTGTTTATGCGCATCCTTGTACCGGCAATCCTAGTGTTTGTCGGGACGTTCGTCTGACTTTTAGAGGGCAGTGAAAGATCTGACTTTCTCTCACGAAGCTAGAACTACAGTAAAACTTAGGGTACCCTAACTTTTATGAACTTAGGGTATCCAAAGTTCTTATAAATACGATAGCAAACGAGGAACATATATGAATCTCAAACGAACGGCAGCTCTTGCGCTCTCTATGCTGTTGGCGTGCACCACTGCAGCGTGCGCTGAAACCGGAAAAGGCAGCGCATCGACGTCAAACAATCCGACGTCAAGCAATAAGGAATTTCAGATTGTGGCATCGACGGGCTATTTGGCTGACGCCGTGGCAAATATAGCTCCGCAGGCCACAGTGACCACGCTCGTAGCTCCTGGAGGAGATCCGCATACCCAGGAACTCACGACGGCTGATATTCAGAAAGTGGATGCAGCTGATCTCGTGGTGTGGACGAGCCACGATATGGAGCATAAAATGATGGCTCAGTTTGACGGCTTGAAAGAGCGCTCGCTCCCAGCAGCCGAGGCGATTCCTGAGAAAGAACTCTTGCCATGGGAAGAAGATGGCAAAGTGTCCGGACACGATCCGCACGTGTGGAATTCCCCGATTCTCTGGCAGTATGCCGTTGATGCAATTGCTCAAAAGCTCGCCGCGCTTGATGCCCCTCATGCGGATACGTACAAACAGAATGCCACCAGCTATAAAGCAAAAATCCAGGCAGCTCACGAGAAAGCCAAAGCTGCATTCGAATCCATCCCCGCCGAGAAGCGGATTCTCGTCACCGGCCACGACGCTTTCAACTACCTCGGTAAAACGTATGGTCTGGAAATTCACGCCACGGATTTCGTCTCCTCTGAATCTGAGATGAGCGCTGCGCAATTTGACGAGCTCGCCACTCTCGTCGCCCAGAAAAACGTCCACCAGATATTCCAAGACAACCTGAAGAATCCCGAAGTCATCAAGCATCTGCAGGAATCTGTGGCAGCTAAGGGCGGGCACGTAGATGTGTCTGATCAAGTGCTTTACGCGGATACCTTGGGGGATTCTGCTCCCGTCAATACGTATATTGGCGCTTTTGAGCACAACGCTCAGACGATTGCAGCCGCTTTGAAGAAGTGACGGCGCATCGCCTATCTGTCGCACCCTGCATCTGCCGCATCGCGTAGCCGCTGAGTCGCACATTTGCCGCACCTTACATCTGAGGCGTGACGCATCTGAGGCGTGACGCCGCGCTAGGAGATTTATGACCTCACCACTCGAACTTCATCAACTGAGCGCATCATATGGCTCCGTTCGCGCCCTGAGCGGCGTGAGCATGGCCGTGGAGCCTGGTGCTATTCACGCCATTGTAGGCCCGAACGGTTCGGGAAAATCCACGCTGATGAAAGCGGCTCTGGGGCTGATTGCTTCGAGTGGTGAGGCGCGATTTTTTGGCGAGCCTTTTGCGCGCGTTCGCCGACGTGTTGCCTATATGCCGCAAACCGCTTCAGTGGACTGGGATTTCCCCATCACAGTGAAAGATGTGGTAGCAATGGGCACTTATTCGAGCGTGGGGTGGTTTCGGGCAATTGGGCGAGAGCAGAAAAAGGCTACTGCCCACGCGCTGGAGCGGGCAGGGCTCGCCGACATCGCTGATCGGCATATTGCTGCTCTCTCCGGTGGGCAAAAGCAACGAGTGTTCGTAGCGCGTCTTTTAGCGCAGGGAGCTGACCTGCTCTTGATGGATGAGCCGTTCGCCGGCGTCGATATCGCCTCTGAAGCGACGATTCTGGAAATCTTGCAAGAGCAGGTGGCTACAGGTGCCACAGTCGTGCTCGTCCATCACGATCTTGGCACGGTCTCTGCCATCGCTTCTCACGTCACGCTTCTCTCGCACGGGGAAGTGGTGGCTAGCGGTTTGACGTCGCAGGTACTCCAGCCGAGCGTGGTGGCACGAGCATACGGTATTCCACACGTGGCTACAGGGCTGGGGGCGGCGGCTGTGACCGAAAAACTGGGAGTGACGGCTGCGGCTGCCGAGCTGGGGGTGGCGGTTGAGAGACTGGAAACGACGGTAATCGCCAGCGAGGAGGCCAAAAATGCCAGCGGGGAGGCCGAGGGATGACGCTTATACCACTGGGAGAATTTTTCGCCACCTATGGCTTTCGCACCACCTTTTTTGCCGTCCTACTGGTGGGATTTTTCGCTGGCGGAGCTGGGTCTTTTCTCTATTTACGGGCGCAGTCGCTGATATCTGATGTGATGGGACACTGCGCAATCCTGGGCGTCGTCTGTGCATTTGCCTTGGCGGCGGCATGGGGAGGAAATGGACAGTCCACGTTAGTGGTCTCGCTCGGTGCGGCATTCAGCTCGTGTATGGCAGTGGCTCTCACAAACTGGATAGTGGCGCACACGCCAGTGAAACCGGATGCTGCCATGGCCGTCTCACTCTCGATTTTTTACGGCGGGGGACTAGCTGCGATTCATATTCTGAATCATTCGTCCATCCCAGGGAAAGCGGGAATTATGTCGTATTTCTTTGGCAACGCGGCCACCGTGCGCGCCGTCGATCTGTGGACGATCGCACTTCTCGGCGTCATTGCAAGCGCAGTTGTAGTAGCGATGTGGAAAGAAGTTGCATTGCTAGTCTTCGACCCGATCATGGCAAGGCTCAGCGGATGCCGCCCGCGTGTGGTAGACGCTCTGCTCACCATATGTGTGACGGTAGCAATCGTCCTGGGAGTGAAATCTGTGGGAATGATTCTCGTCGTGGCTTTTGCGCTGATGCCTGCCGTCATCGTGCGCCCATTCGTCCATTCGATGCGGGCGATGGTGCTGGGCTCGGCATGTGCAGGAGCTATAGCTGGAATGCTCGGCGGATATCTGTCCATATCGATGGGAGATGTACCGACGGGGCCTATTGTCGTCATTCTTCTCTTTATTGCGTTTTTGATCTCGTTAGCTGTGCGGGCACTGCGATTGTGGCTGGAGCTGCGCCGGCAGGGGCTGCACGTCTGGCATTGCAGATGGTGGCAGCGCAGCGGGCGCGCTCAAGCTCAGCGCTTGGAAACCTGCGCCGAACAGCGGGAGGTATGTTTGCGGCGAGGAGCGTACTCATGAGTTTTATTGCAGCGGCCTTTCTCCTTGCCTGTGTGACGGCGTTGACGTGCGCACTCCCTGGAGTATTTATTGTGCTGCGTGGTCAGTCGATGCTGATTGATGCCATGTCTCACGCCGTTCTCCCAGGAATCGTGATCGGAGTGGCACTCACAGGTACACTGCACTCGCCGGCCATGACAGTTGCCGCCACTATCATGGGACTGATGATCGTGTGGATGTCAAACTGGCTGCGCTCGCACGCAATCGTTAGCGGTGACGCCGATCAAGGGGTACTTTTTCCAGCTCTCTTTGCGCTCGGCGTGTTGCTCATGTCCACGACGTTTCGGAACGTACATGTATCGGAGCACACGGTGTTGGCAGGGGATCTCAATTTGATGGCGCTGCGCAGTGAACACATTATTGTGGGCGGAATCAACTACGGGCCGCGAGCCATGTGGCCACTGATAGTGGTGCTCGCACTCACAGCTCTTTACATCGCCGTCTTCTGGAGAGTGCTTCGGGTGTCGATTTTTGATCGGCACTTTGCACTCACGGCCGGAATGCCTGTGCGTCTTGCTGAAAACGGTTTGATGTTGCTCGTAGCTCTCACAGTGGTGAGCGCTTTCTCTGTGGCGGGCTCTATATTGGTGATGGCTCTCATGATCTGTCCGGCAGCCACAGCGGTGCTCTTCTCTCGTAGCTTAGGCACAGCGGTGGGAATTTCCCTGGCGGTGGCGCTGATCTCTGCGGCGATAGGCTTTTGGGTTGCTTGGAAGCTGGAGCTGCCCACGTCGGCTGCGATGGCCATGTTTGATGGAGTTCTTTTCGTAGGGGCGCTCGTAGCTCGCCGCGCGTGGAAGTGCCACCGTCGGCGGTGCCGCTTGGCATGATGCGGGCGAATGACGAGAAGAGCCAGCTCGCTATCGCTTACGCTTGATGCTTCTGGATAAGGCTGATAAATGCATCGATCGCGCTGCCGAGAAATGCACGGGTGCCCTCGGCGAGGTTGCCATCGGCGTCATACAGCGTATCGACTTTGCTCATATACAGTTCAGGCTGCTGTACAACGGGCGAATTGACGAAGACGAGCGTTTGGCGCAGATGATGGTTTGCCCCAAAGCCTCCGACTGCTTTCGTACAGTGAAACTGGCGACCGTAGAGCGTTATTCCGGTGCCACCTATGATGCGTATCTCTGGTGATGCGTATCTCTGGATGGCGTGGAGTCCAAAGATACGGCGTGATATTACGAAAGATGCGGAGCGTCAGATTCCAAAGAGGCCAGAGACAATAATCCCTATGCCGAGGGCAATTAAAACGGTGGGGAAAATAATGATTTCGAAACGTTCCAAGAATTCAGCCACGCTGGGGCGCGACGTCACGAATCGAGCCAGAGCCACCACTCCGATCACTAGCACGAGGAAGACAGCGCAGTAGAGGGCGATTTCCATGGGGGGAGCTGCCATGAAAACCGGCAAATAAGTGCCGATTTCGTCGCCGCCGTTGGCAAAGGTTACGGCAGCAACGGCCATGATGCTCAACGGCTTCTGTTTAATCTTTTCTGCCGATTCGTTCATCTCATCATCTGCTTCGTCTGTGTGGATGGCTCGCCACGAGTTGAGAGCAGCGCGAATGCCGATGAAGATAGGCAAGAGGCCAAACCATGGAACGAGGGCAGCAGGCAGCAATGCCGTGGCGCCGATAGCCCCAGCAATCGTGATGCCGAGGATTGCGGCAAAGCCGATGTACTGGCCGATGAGAATTTGGCGCAGAGTGTGAGGCTTCTTCGCGCCGTGGGCAAAGAAAATGGAAAGCACGAGCAAATGGTCGATATTCGTGACGGCGAAAAGTCCGATAGCTTTCAAAAACGATATGAGCACATCACAAGACTACCGTCTATCCTCTATGCTGTTCGTGTGCCATTTGAATCACGCCATTGTGCAAACGTTTCCTGGGATGCGAATGCTGCCGCTGCCCAGACTCCGGCGGAGTGTGCCGTATCTAAACCTGAGGTGCTTGCCCCAGCAGGAAATCTCGCCACGCTGAAGACCGCCATAGATTTTGGCGCCGATGCCGTCTATTGCGGTGGGCAACAATTCGGGATGCGCAGCGCGCCGAAGAATTTCACGCTCGACGATTTTGAGCAGGCCGTCCGCTACGCCCATGAGCGCGAAGCCCGCGTGTACGCCACCTGCAATATCCTGCCGAACTCCGATGAGGTGCCGCAGATGAATACCTATATGGGGCAGTTGGCAGATATCGGGGTAGACGCGCTCATCATTTCGGATATTGGGGTGCTGATGGCGGCTCGCAAAGTGGCTCCGCACACGCAGCTGCACGTGTCCACCCAGGCCGGCGTCACGAACTATCAGGCCGCTCAGGCGCTCATTGAGCTAGGTGCGAGCCGAATAGTGCTGGCGCGTGAACTCGATCTAGAAGCGATTCGCGCAATTCGTGCCCGCATTCCGAGGTATGTCGAGTTGGAAACGTTTGTGCATGGCTCCATGTGTATGGCATTTTCAGGGCGTTGCCTCATATCGCAGCATCTTACGGGCCGAGATGCCAACCACGGCGATTGCGTGCAGGCGTGCCGCTACAAATATCACGTGGTGGAAGAGAAACGGCCGAGCGAATTTATTCCGGTAGAGGTCTCTGAGCAGGGGACGTTCCTTTTCAATTCGCACGACATGAATCTGCTGGAGCACGTGGACGACATTCTGGATGCCGGCGTCACGAGCCTCAAAATCGAAGGGCGAGCCAAGGGGGCATACTATGCGGCGGTGACGGCAAACGCCTATAAATGCGCCGTCAATGAGTATCTCACGCAGCGAGCGGCGGGAAACAGCGGGCCAATCGTCCTGCCGCAATGGCTGCGGGAAGAACCGTATAAAGTGACTCATCGGGAGTACTCCACAGGCTTTTACTACCGGCAGCATCCGGCTTCTGAGAGCGTGACGCGCGGCGGGTACATCAACGAGTGGCGCTGGCTGGGCACGGTGACGGGGTGGGATGAGCACGAGCGACGGCTGACGATTTTTGCTCGCAACAAGATTGCCCCTCCCATGGAAATCGAATTTTTAGCTCCTGGCAGGCCGCCAATCGGATACCGTGTGCCAGAAACGGGGCTGCGAGATGCCGAGGGGAATGCGGTATCCGCGATCAACAATCCGGCTCATGAATTCTCGTTGCCGCTGCTGGATATGGAGCCGATCACGGCTGGCGCCATGATCCGAGCGCGCGTAAATGAGGCATAGCGGGGCAGAAATGATGCCTGGCGCACAGAGAAATGCAGAGAAATGAGATCGAGCGTTTGTGAACTAGCGCGGTGAACTAGCGCGGTGAACTAGCGTGCGAGAATGAAGAGTGGGCGGCCGCCCTCGCGCTCCCTGATGAGATAGCTATCTTCGGTGGGATAGCTTGGAGGAGAGCGGCCACCTACCTGATGTAAATGAATGCTCGCAGATCAGAGTGGGCGCTCACGCAATGCTCGGGCGAGGTCGCGATACCAGGCATAAGATGCCTTAGGCGTGCGCTTGAGCGTCTTGTAGTCCACATAGATCAGGCCGAAGCGTTCTTGATATCCTGCCGCCCACTCGAAATTATCGAATGTAGACCAGCAGTAGTACCCGCGCACGTCCACTCCCGCATCGACGGCATCGGCGCAGGCGGCAATATGCTGGGCAAGATATCGGATACGAGCCTGATCGTTGATGGAGCCATCAGCTGCAGGAACGTCGTGATAAGAAGCGCCATTCTCCGTGACAGTCACTGGTGGCAAATTCGGATACGTTTTATGTAGGTGCAGCAGAATGCGAGTCAAGCCCTCGGGAGCTACGGCCCAGCCAAAATCAGTGCGCTCGGCGCTGGCGTACGGAACAGGTTGAAATGGCATATCGGCAGGGATATCCACCTCAAGATTTCCAGAGTAATCCTTGCCCACTTTCGGTGCTTCGATCACGGTGGGTTCATAATAATTGAGGCCATAGAAATCAATGGGCGTGGAAATGATGGCCAGATCTGCCCCAATCTGCTCTGGAGAATCGGCCATCAGGGCATACACGTCCGTCACGGGGTATTCGCCGGTGAGAATCGGGTGGACGAACACTTGGTTGGTGACCAGATCAAACATACCGGCGGCCTGCAGATCTTCAGGAGAATCTGAGGCGGGAATGACGGGGAAATTCTGATTGACGACGCCAACTTCAGCGTGGGGAGCCACCTCACGAATCGCTTGCACGGCCATTCCATGAGCGAGCAGCAATCGGTGTACCACAGCCATGGCACCCAAGCCCATCTGCAATCCAGGCGCATGGGAACCGAGAGCGTGCCCGTATAGAGAATGCACGCTCATTTCGTTCATCGTGGCCCAGCGCTGCACCCGATCGCCAAAGTGCTCAGCCATCAGGCGGGCATAGTCGGCGAAGGCGGTGCAAGTATCGCGGTTCATCCAGCCGCCCTCGTGCTGCAATGCTTCAGGAAGATCCCAATGGAAAAGGGTCGGGCACGGGCGAATGCCGCGCTCAAGAAGCCCATCCACTAGGCGATCATAGAAAGCAATCCCCTCGGGATTGAGCTCTCCGCGTCCGGTTGGAAGTACACGGCTCCAGGAAATAGAGAAGCGATAGTCGGGGGCGCCGAGATCGGCAATATAATCGAGATCTTCCTCAAGTCGGTGATAATGGTCAATGGCGACATCCCCATTTTCATTGTTGATTACGTGCCCTGGCTCATGGGTAAAAGTATCCCAGATAGAGCGGCCGCGTCCGCCGTCAGCCACGCCTCCCTCAATTTGATAAGCCGCTGTGGACGTGCCGAGACAGAAGTTTTGAGGTAGCCGTGCGGCAAGTTCATGTATATCAATCATAGTGCTCCTATCAATCGTATTTAATCGTCGTATCTCTGTTTATTTCTCTTCGTCCGATGGTTTACCTCTGTTCGTCATAACTGTTTAGTAATGCCGGAAAGCTTGGCAACCTCTGAAGGTAGCTGGGGTATCTGAGCGGCTGAGCAACTGAGTGGATGAGTGTCTAGCAGCTGAGACAGTCAGATACTCCGAGGCGGTCATAGGCGGTCAGAGATGGTCAGTCGATTTTCTTCAGCATTGGAAGGAAAACGATTGCCATGAGCCCCACGGCTGCCGTCACGATGTAGAGGCCAGTGTATCCTCCAGCGTTGGCCACGATAGGAGCTGCGATGGCTGGTGCGAGCGCCTGCGGGGAAGCACTCGCCAGATTAGCCACGCCCAGCATTGTGGCGCGAGTTTTCTCGTTGGGCAATGCGGCGGTGATAATACCCACATCGACCGCCAAGAACAGCCCGTATCCGATGGCGAAAGCCACGGTGCCTACAATGAGCACGCCGAAATCGTGGGCGAACGCGAGCACAACTCCACCCACCGCGCCCACGACTGCCGCATACACTACCCAAATTTTCCGGCGATGCATTTTGTCGGAGACGATGCCGCCGCCCGCTGCGGCTACTGCTGCTAATCCTACATACACGAGAGTGAGTACAAATACTGTGCCATCGGCGTCATCTTTGCTTTGCCCCAGGCGTTCCATGACGAAATACAGCAGATAGAGCAGCATCAGCGCATTTACGAGATTCAAAAAGAAACGCATACAGAATGCGGCCACGAACGTGCTATCAAGTTTGACGTCGCTCCAGCTGAACGCCACAGAATGTGAGGCGGAGGCGAGATCGCGTCCTCGCTTGTGAAGAACGGCGATGGGGAGCACGAGGCAGGGCACGGCAATAGCCAGAGCGATATACCCGATTCTCTCGGAGTTGAAAATGAGCGCCACAGCATTTCCGGTGACGGCGCCGAGGAGTTGTGCAGCGCCAAAGAGAGAGCCTACTGTGCCGCGATGTGCTTCGGGCACGCGGTCTGCAATAAATGCCAACAGCACGGCAAAGGGGCCATTGAGCCCTACTTGCACAAGCCCCCACCCAATCACCATGGGAATCACCGACATGGCTTGCGATAGTACGACGAGGCCGACTACTGCCACAGTCAGACCGGCAATGAGCACCGGCACACGGGAGCCATAGCGCAGGCGGAAGCGGTCTGAAGCAAGCCCCCATGCGGGATTAGCGATCATAGAAATGGCAGCGCCAATTCCTGTGACCATGGCGAGCAGATTCTCACTGCCGATGCCTTTGGTGATCTCCAGCGCCTGCGAGGGTAGGAGCAGTTGCAGCGGGCCAAACCATCCGGCATAGACGCCAATAGTGGCGATAATGAGCCACGCCGTCCAGCCACGTGTGGGGCCGGCCGATTCCTCTGCTTGTGATTCAGGATAGTGATGCGTCATTTGTTCCATGCCTGCGCTTTCTCCCACACCTGCACGAACGCCTCAGCAGAAGCCATTAATTCTCGGTTCCGTTGCGCCGCGTCCGCTCCGGCCATATGCGTCTCCCAACTGTTGGTGGTCTGGTTTGGTGCCTGATTGCGATGGTCTATGTGGGTGTGCTCCACACCGTTGTGGAGCACACCCGCTGAACCCATATTTTACCTTTCCAGATCTATAAATATCGGAAAATGAGAGGCAAAGAGGGAGAGTCGAAAGATGGGGATGCGGCAGGGGTGCGGCGAAGAATGATGGCGAGGATGGAGCGGTAGAGCAGAGCGGTAGAGCAGTAACGGGGGGGGGGAGTGACGAAATGCGGCGGGAGAACACTGAGAAATGGGCACTGAGAAATGGGACTAAGGGGAGAGTCGCTAAGGGAGGATGCTAAAGAATGAGGAGGCACTAAGAAAGGGGCGCGAAAGAGGAAAAAAGATGTGGGGGCCGCTGATCACTGTGATCAGCAGCCCCCACATGTGGAGAGATTTTGACTGAATTTTGGCAGTCGGCTTTGGCGGCCGGTGAATTCTGAGAGTCTGTCCGCTCCAGCCGTCAGAGATGACAGGTCAGTAAAATAGTCGAACTAGCACTCACAATTAGTCGAAGATGAAAGCCTTCTCGATGATGGAGCGGTCGAGGCCGAGCTCTTTAGCTGCTCGCACCACGAACCCCTCGTGATTAGCAGCCACGGCTTTGCTGCGTGCTTCGCGGTATTGGCCGCCGACTTTCTCGAAAGCCTCGTGAACTTCTGATTCGGTTTTTCCAGAGTCTTTTGCGAGGCCAGAGAGCACACCTTCGCGGTCATCCTCGAAGTGTGGGGTGTATTTCTCCACACCATCAAAATCGAGGCCGAGCTCAGCCGCCATGCCACTAATGAATTGCTTGTGAACTTCGTTCACAGCTGGATCTCCAGCGGCGTGTGCTTCCACTCCAGCAGCGTGCAGCCCTGGAACGAGTTCCTCAGCGGTTTTACCAGTGATCTTGATGAGATTTTCAAGTAAACGCTTGTGCATTTCTTGGGTGTTCATATCAGTGAACCTTTCCTATCTGTCTTTATCTTCGCTGGCTACGTTTCAGATTGATGTTTTCACGTTCAGATGCGGGCCTGAGTGCCCGTACTCTAGGTTCCTGGCTCTAGAGCTACACTCTGGGGCCCAACGTTATAGAACTCGTAGCCGTCACTTTTATGTTGGTTATCTTTAGCTATTTTTAGCTATCGCCGCAGGCGCCTGAGCGTCAGCTCGGCTTCATCGAATCAGATCTGTTTTTAATGTCTTGAGATTAGATTTTCACGAAGCTCCGCGGCGTTCATCCGTCTACAGCAGCTACATCCACCACAACAACCCGAGGTGACAGATAATTCCCCACGAGGATTTATGTGATATGCGTCTCGTGCCGTATGTGTCGTGCCATATGCTTCTCCACGTTGTAGGTCTTTTCCAAGGCAAGTTGTCGATCTTTCGCAGGGCAAAAGGGGAAGAAAAAAGGAAAGGGGAAGGGCCAAAAGGGGAAGAAAGATGCGAGAGGATACAGGCAGAGGTGGGCGGGAATTAATATCCCACTTTCACCGTTCGGGTTTTCTGAAAGCGACGCAGGTGTTTGCGTGTCCTGATCTTGCGGTTTGGTTTCGCAGCCTGATGTAGTATCCCATCTTGCTCTTCGTGACTGGTTTCGTGAAGGAGTTCCTATGCAACTGACGATCACTCGTGGCGTTCATGCGGCGGTGACGATTTCCTCAGAGACCACCTCAATCGTGGTGGATCCTGGGTATTTTGGATATCCCGAGAGCGTGGAGAGCGCTGATGCGGTACTCGTCACCCACAATCATTTCGATCATGTGGATGTGCCCTCCCTTGCGGCCTCAATTCGCGCCCACCCGCAGCTTAAAGTGTTTTCGCCCACGCCGCTGTCTCTTGACGCCCCAGATTCAGACGTCACGCTCGTAGCTGAGGGAGATGCTTTCACCGTGGGAGATATTCCCGTGCGTGTGGTGGGCAAAGAGCAGGCTAGAGCGAGTTTGGATGACGGCGTCATTCCGAACGTGGGATACCTCGTTGCTGGCGCTGTCTTGCATCCAGGAGATGCGCATCAGGATTGTGAGGGAGTGGATACGCTCTTGACGGCGCTCGCTGCCCCCTGGCAAAACAATCCGCAGCTAGAAGAGTACTTGCGACGCGTGCGGCCTAAACGGGTGATTGGGATACACGATGCTACGCTCAATGATCTAGGGCGCGAGTTTGCTCAAAAAACGCTTGCTCGAATTGCGCAGAGCTACGGTGGAGAGGCAGTGGCGCTGGGCACTGGTGATTCAATAACGATTAATGTGCCTGCTCAGCAGTGAGTATGGCAAGGGAGAAAAAAGATCAACCATGAAAGTTACTTCTGTGAAAGAATTGGCCGCCGCGATTGAAGCTGGTGAGCAAAACATTGAGGTGGAGGGCACGATTAGCGGCTCGCCCTCGATAACGCTGCCCGAGGGAGCGACGCTTAGCGGCGGCACGTTGGAGTTTACGGCGAAAGGCGTGCGGCTCACGAAGAACAATACCCTGCGTGATGTCACGATTACCACCACTGATTATGAGGTGGCTGTGTACAACAGCACGTCTCTTGCCGATGCGGGCACGTTCCGCTTGAACAACGTCACCACGGTTGGCCAAGTGTACATTATTGCCGAGGGCGAGCTGAAGAAGGTACGCGTGGAAGCAGACCACGTGTTTGTCAAGAGCGCCGATGTGCGCGGGAGAGTGGAGCAGCCGCACGGCTACGGCGTGGATGTGCTACAAGGAGGCTTCACACTCTGGAATCGCAATCCGGATCCGGATTCGCTCTTCACAGCCACGCTGCGCGGAATTAGTGCGGGTACAGAAGAAACGCCGGTGCGCGGGTCGGGCATTTTTGTGGATGGCTACACTGACCGCGAGGGCAAGCTAGCTGGCGGCAAGTTTACGGCTGATCTCATCGAGACGGATACGATTGTGACCGATGGCGGAATCGTTCAGGGGACTCCCGACAAAATTACCGGCGGCGTGTTTGTGCTCGGCGGAGCAATCGTAGATCGCGTGGAGAATAATGGGCCGGTGACGACGCACGGACCCAACGATATGGTGCTGGATCTGTGGGGAAGAACGCCGGAGTGGGTGGCGAATGAAGCTATCACTTCCACGGGTGCTTCCGGCATTGGGTTTGTGAATTTTGGCGATATGGGGCACCTGGAGATCAATGCTCCGATTGTCACGAGTGGCCTCGGGGCACGCGGTTTCAACGTGTATGACGGCTCAGTGCAGTCGGCAAAATTCCAATCGATTACCACGCATGGTGACGGTGCTATTGGCATCCAGGTTTCTAAACCAATGGGCTCACTTGAGGTGACGGGTGATGTGCGTACTACTGGTGCTGAGGGGTTGAGCTTGGTGAAAGGCGTGCAGATGCCCTTGCAGGCGATTGGCGTTTCCATCAAACCTGGTGGGGAGCTGACCGCTCTCACGATCGGAGGAGTCGTGGCTACCGAGGGTGATCATCTCGTGAGCTTTGAAGTGCTGGAAGGCGCCGCCGTTAATGCGCTGTCTGTGGGCGGTATTGAGGCTCATGGTACAGGTTCGGTGACGACAAAGATTGAGGGCACGATTCCTGCCGGTACGCTCTGACTTTTTGCCCAATATCATCTGCCGGATATCGCCTGATCGGATGCCGTGCCTACGCGACTCGACTTTTCTGAAAAGCGTGCGTGACGGCGGTGCGCATAGTTGGCTCGTGGCTCTACGCGCTAGGTGTGCGCGGTGACGGCGTACGTGTTGTAACGCGTGCTCATGGCGTGGAACGCGCTGTCGAGAGACGCCTTTTGCCAACTGCGGTTGCATCGTCAGTTCAAGGGATTGTGTCGGGAATAAGTGTCAAGGGATGCGACGTTACAATCACCACACAGGACGAAATACCTACAACGGAGTGAAGGAGCAGATATGTCCTCGAATATCAATAACGTCACGGTGCTGGGCACGGGCGTCTTGGGTTCGCAGATCATTATGCAAAATGCATGGGCTGGGAAAAATGTAGTGGCATATGACATCAGCGATGAAATTCTCGCCAAACTCCCCGAGCGTTGGGAGTGGATCCGCGGGCATTATCTGCGCGATCTTAGCGACTATAGCGATGAGAAGTTTAAGGATGCGGTCACGCGAATTTCGACGTCAAGCAATCTGAAAGAAGCAGTGGCGCAGGCAGACCTCGTGATTGAAGCCGTGCCTGAAATTCTCGATCTGAAAAAGAAAGTGTGGGCTGAAGTAAACGAGGGTGCGCCTGAGCATGCGATTTTTGCTACAAATACGTCGTCGCTGCGTCCCTCGGACTTTATGGAGGCCACGGGGCGGCCGGAGAAATTTACGACGCTGCACTTCGCCAACCTCGTGTGGCGCAATAACACCGGTGAAGTGATGCGCACGCCGAAGACCTCGGATGAGACGTTCAATGCGGTGTTGGATTTTGCTAAGTCGATCAATCTGGTGCCGATTCCGATTCAAAAAGAAGTGCCAGGATATCTGCTCAATTCCCTGCTCATTCCGTTCCTCAACGCAGCGGCGGATCTGTGGGTGAACGGGTACGCCTCTCCGGAGGATATCGACAACACCTGGCATGTGGCCACGAAATCAGTAAAGTCGCCGTTTGAGATGTATGACGTCGTCGGCTTCAACGTGGCATACAACATCAACAGAGGGCGAATGGGTGAAGAAGAGGGTTCGTTTGCCTGGCTGCTGAAGCGGCAGATTGATAAGGGCGTGACGGGGCTGGCTACCGGCAAAGGTTTCTACCTCTACGATGAAGATGGCAATATCACGGGCCCGAATCCTGAGATGGTCTCGCCGGAGGCTGCAGCTCGGGCGTGATGCCACGCGGCATGGCCGTGGCCAGATCTGTTGGGTGGATGCACTACTAGTACATTTCATAGTGCATGAAATGCGTATGAACGACAGTGTGCGCGAATTACCCTATGCAGATCTGGCTGCGGCCATATTTTTTGCCGTTTTGCCGCTTTTGCGGCTTCAAACGCTACTTTGCCGCTTCAAGCTCCTTTCCGGCTTCGGCTCGACCGTCTCTGCCCCATTTCCGCTTGTCGCCGATACTCCCTCGCTTAGCGTTGTAGCTCGACATCCCATACCCCATCTCGGTTTACTGGAAGCACGTGGGCGAGACAGCGTACGTGAGGAAGCCAGCTGCAAGAAAGCACAACTAGCTGAGGGAAGAGGGAGGATGATGGTGCGATTTAACCTCACTATTGATCCGAGCGTCACGGAGACGTTGATTTCCGTGACGGCACGTGAGATTGATGACGACGTGCGTGCACTCCAAGAGTTCGTTGCGGCTTCCCCGATGCACAAAATCGTCGGCATTCGAGCGCATGAGGCGGCATTGCTCGACGTGCGCTCTACTCTCGCATTTTTTACCAAAGATAAAGCTGTTTATGCCCACACGGCCAGCGGAGATTGGAAGATCAAAGCTCGGCTATATGAAATCGAAAGTGTGCTGCCGCCGTCGTCATTCGTGCGGATATCGCAGTCAGAAATCGTCAATATATCAGCGATAGAGCGGCTTGATCTTTCGCTTTCTACCACGATTTCTGTGCGTTTGAAAGACGGCACCCGCTATTACGTATCCCGCCGCCAACTGCGGGCGTTCAAAGGGGCACTCGGTCTTTGACTGCCCTGCAAGTGATACCTGCGCGATTTTCGCGGTGGACGTGCAAGAAACACACAGAAACGCACAGAAACGCGTGGAGGGGGCACAAGAGCACACAGAAATGCAAACGGGCGCGCGAAACGGGCGCGCACAAAACACAGGTATACAGAAAGACGTATAGAGAGGAACCGGAGATGAGAACGAAAGAAGTCGTCAGCACTGCAGCCCTTGGCGCATGTGTTGGTATTGCTATCGGCGTCACGATTGAACTTATATGTTCTTATATAGCGGGGCAGGGCTATTCGCCAGGCACCCCTGGTTTTCTAGATGGGTTTGAAAATATTAATAATGCAGTGCTGATAGAGCGCGTCATCTATGCTCTCTATGGGGCTATCTGCGCTTTCGCTTCCTTGCTCTATGGAAATGAGAAACGCCCGCTTATGCTCACGTCAGCCATGCACGGAAGTATCGTGCTCATCTGTGGGCTGGCGGCCGGCACGTATCTGAAGTGGTGGAAATCAGGCATCGAGCTGCTGGGAATCGTCGTGATGATTGTGGTCATCTACCTGGCGATCTGGTTGGTGATGTATTTTCTGGCTCGCGCGGAAGTCCGAAACATCAACGAGAAGCTGTAACAATCGTGAGTTAGCGAGGCTGTAGCAATCCCGAGTTAGCGAAGGTACGTGAGGCGTCCTTTGACCCACCGTGATTGTTCGCACGTCGAGATGAAAGCATCAGGGCTAATGGGCTTAGCTGCTTTCATCTCGGCAATCATGTGTTCCACCACGCTATCGTAGGAGCTGGTGAACTGAAAGATGGCTCTTTGCCGCTGATACCCGACGCCCACCCGCACGATATCCTCGATAGCCCACAGCTCTTCGGCACATCCCAGATATTCGGCTGCCGGCGTCAGCTCATCGAGCCAGATCGGCAATGAATCTGCAATATGGCCTTCTTCCCCAGCGGCATTCTCAATCAAGACTGCGTCCATGCCGTAGCGCGCAGCGCGCCACCTATTCTCCCTGACGAACCAATCGGGTATTCGCTCTAGCTCCTCGCCTTTATCGAGACGCCGTGACGCCGTCTCAACGAGAGCGTGAATCAGAGCGCCACACGCAGCTACTTCTTTTTCGTTCGAGGAAGCATCTGCGATGCGCACTTCAATCGTGCCAAATTTTGGCGAGGGGCGAATGTCCCAGCGCACCTCATCAAATGAACGAATGACGCCGGTTTTGCGCATTCCATCGGTGAACTGCTCAAGCTGCTGCCAGGTCTCGAATTGGTAGGGCTTGCCGGCCGTGGGCAGCTGCTGAAACACCATGGCGCGATTGTCGGTGTAGCCGGTGTCGGTGCCAGCCCAGTATGGAGAAGATGCGAAGAGTGCCTGTATATGCCCCAATTTTGTGCACAGATAATTTTGGATGGGGAGGACTTTATCGCGATTCTCTATGCCGACGTGTACATGGGTGCCGAAGAGGAGCATTTGGCGCCCCCACCATTGGGTGCGGTTAATCAGTTCGCTATAGCGCTCATTGTCGGTCACTTGCTGGTAGCTGGGATTGGCGAATGGGTGAGATCCAGACGACGCCAGCTCTACCCGCAGATCGGCAGTGATAGGAAGCAGCAGTTCTATCCCTTTACGCAGATCAGCGAGGCATGCGCGCACGGTGCGCTGCGGCTTGGAAATAATCTCTACAGTGTTGAGAAGCATCTCTCGGTGTACCAGGCCATTGCCTGGGTGCCGGCGCTCCACTTCTTCGAGAATGGTCGGCGCGCATTGGCGCAGGTCGAGCGAGTCTTTATCGAGAAGCTGTAATTCCCACTCGATACCAATGGTGGAGCGGGTGGAGTGCGCGAAAGAGATGCCCATGTGCTGCCTCCTAACGGCGGAAATAATCAGTAAAGGCGGAGATTAAACGATGCGAACTGGTGACGTCTTGCGACATGCATCGTGCTGTGACGGCGTCACGCATAGTGGCGTCGTAATATGTGCCACCGTACTGATCAATGCGGATGCGCATTCCTGGCGTGGTGATTTCGGGATGGAATTGGGTGCCGTAAATGTTTGTGCCGAAGCGCACGAGCTGGTACCGGCAGTGCTCTCCGCACCCCAGCAGCGTAGCCCCTGCAGGTAGGCTGGCGAGCGAATCTTCATGGCCGGTATACGCGCGAATCGTATTGCCAAGATGGCTCGTGACGGGGTCGCGGTGCCCCTCGGGAGTGATAGTGATATCCACGGCTTGTAGATCTTCGCTAGTCTGATCTGTGAGGCTCGTCCCGCTAGCTAGAGCCAGCATCTGCAATCCGTAGCACAGCCCTAACGTAGGTACATCATTATCGAGTAGATATTGCGCGAGTGCCGTGAGCCGCGCGTGCAGATGACGTCGCTCCGGAGTATTCGGCGTGGCAGTAGCCTCGGCTTTGAATGGTTCGGCTTTGAGTGGTTCAGCTTTGAATGGCTTGGCCTTGAGTGGTTCGGCTTTGAATGGGGATCCAGAAATAATGACGCCGGAGTAGTCGTCTTTCAGATCGAGATCTCTTACGGGGTCGAAATCTGGTTCTTCCAGCAAGACGTGTGCGCGCAGATCTTTCCCTATGGTGAGGCCCCCTGCATGTGCGATCGTCTGTTTTTCATCGCGTTCGATGTTGCCAGCGGGACGGCATTGAACAAACAAAAACGGTCTGGATATCAGCATAGCCGATAGCTTATTGGCTCCGAGGCGGTTTGTCGCTGCCAGACGGTGATTGAGACGTGGGGATGTGGGGATATGAGGCGGCGCCGATGCGGGTGAGATGCATGCAACGGTGGCGTGCTACGCAGCCCACCTGTCTGCTATATCGGCCTGTAGTGGCCGCCTCTAGCTATGAAAATCGGACTATGTGAAAATAGGTGAATGAGATGGAAAACGAAGAGCACGTGGGTGCGAATCGCAATAGTATGTGCCTGCTTCATGCTGGTGCCGTTCATAGCGAATACGGCAATGGATATCAGCGGCGCCTACGAGGCGTGGAAAGGCGTCATCTTCCTCGCACTGTTCCTGATTTTTCCGGTTCTGACGATTGCAGTCGCAGTGTGGGATGGGGTAAAAGAGGGGTTTAGCTTGCTGTGGTTGATAGCACCGTGCGCCTGTTTCATCGCTCCGATGTACATTTTCTACAATGACTCTGCGTTTATATACGGAGTGATCTACAGCGTCTTCGGGGGTATCGCCAACGGCGTCACGGCTCTGATTCGGCGCTACGTCTCCCGCTCGCGTCAATCGAATTGAGTGTCAATCGGATTGTGCCTCAGCGAGTTGTGCGTGAGTCGAATTGTGAGTAAGCTCCCAGCTCAAAGCCCTAGTGAAGCTAGAATGAGCCATGGAAAAATAATACGTGGCGCCTCGTGTCAATTTGTGCGCGTGGTGTAAATCGTAATAGAGACGTGGGGCAAGCCGTAATAGAGATTCCTCAAGTCACGTCAGCTATCATAAGGGGAAAATATGCGTACATGGCATAAGCATCGGTCGCTAGCGCTGATACCAGCGCTCTTGCTGTTCTTTTCGGCGTTCATGGCAGGGACGCAAGCATTTGCGGCTACGCCAACATCGGTCGATCCGATCGTCTTTACGGTACCAAAGAATCCGGTGGTCGTGCCGGAGGGGCAAGTCGTTAATGCTGAGTATGTGTATAAGCAGCTCATTGCTCCTGCAGGAGTGAAAGTTGGGCATGTCGATTCGTTGCCCAATTCAAAAGCTGGTACGGTCTCCCGCAATGGGGCGTATGAGGGCTACCTGTGGGTTGATTCAACAACGCTGCCTGCTGCTGATCAATACGGAAATTTTGAAGTGGTCGTGACGTTCACGCACGAGAAGAAAAATAACACTAAGCAGTACCCGACGGTGAAGTTCACAAGAAATCGGCCAGCGCCCATTACCTTTACTGCACCGAGCGATCCGGTGGTCGTACCCGACGGGCAAACCATTGATGCCGCGTACGTGTATAGCCTGCTGACCCCTCCTGAGGGAGTCGTCGTGGGGCACGTCGATTCGTTGCCCAATTCTAAAGCCAATACTTTTTCCAAGAACGGCGTCTACCGCGGCTACCTCTACGTCAATTCTGACGATCTGCCAGCTGCCAATGCTTTTGGCGAGTTCCCTATTGTCGTGTCTGTCGTAGATGAGAAAGCAGATCATCGCACGTATCCCACGGTGACGCTCAAGAAGAACAAGCCTGCTAAGCCTGAGGATAAGGTCGTGACGTCGGACTGGAGCGATGCTACTGGCGCAGATGCCCGCGATTGCGAAGCGCTGAAAGTGAAGCAGACTCGGACGACGACTACCACCACGCACTCCTGGAGTGATGAACAGGGAGCGTGGGTTGAAGATGCTCCGCAAACCGAGAAAAACGAGCAGCTGCGCGATATGACGGAAGAGGAGAAAGCAGCATGCTCGGCCGTGACGCCGACTCCGGAGGAGCCCGAACAGCCTGGCGGTGATGAGCCCGAGCAGCCAGCTCAGCCTGAGGAACCTGCACAACCTGCACAACCGGCGGAGCCTGTTTCGCCTACTCCAGCTCAGCCAACTCAGCCCGAACAGCCGAGCGCATCTGCGGCAACTCCTACGCAGCCTAAGCAGCCCGCTCAGCCAGACGTTTCCGCTCAGTCTCAAAAAGCAGAGGACAAGAGGGCACAGCTTTCGCAGACTGGTGCGGGGCTCACCGGTATGTTTCTGATGAGTGTGGTGGCTCTCTCAGCGGGGCTTTTCCTACGCAGCAGAAGTAAGCAGAGCTGAGAGTCGGATTCGGCATAGTGCCGCAAGCCTGTGAAACTTGTCAGCGTTGCTCGCATAGCGTTGCTCACACGTGCTGTAAACCTGGCATAATGCACGGGGCGCTTATGGATGCACGATAGGCGCAACGTGAGATAGCGCGAGGGGTTCTAGTATGTCTACCGTGAAATCGGGGAAGCTAGAGCCCCTTTCGCGCATCTGGACTTTACTCCCCCCATCTGTGATGAGTAGATCTAGAACTTACGTCTTACGTCTTGGCGGATGGCACATAGTACGATTCCTGCTGTCTGCGCTTGTACTGCCACGCGACACAAAGTGGTGTGCGGCATCGGAGTGTAGACAACACACAACACCGCAATAACTAGCACTGTACGTCAGCACATCATGCACCGATGCATGTGGGCAAGGCCGAATGAGACGTGTCTAGGGAAATCTGGGGAAATAAGTATGCGAAGTTTTGCAAGGGGAAAAGCGCATCAGAGTAGGGCGCGCAGAAGTGCAGCCGCCATTGTAGTGGCAGCGATGGCCGTTATTTCTAGCCTGTTGGCGTCTCCCGCGTGGGCGGCTCCAGAGGAAGAATCTGTGGCTGTACAAGCAGATACCACATTGCAGGCCTGGGGAAGCGAGAAGACTCAGTCTATGGCGAGTAAGCCGTACATCGGCGCGCTGCTTCCGAGCGGGCGGGGCACGTTTGGAGAACAATTTGAATCGACAAATACGAGTGACCAGACGGATGCCAAGATGGGTCTGCTGACGTTCGATCTCAGTGCATACGATAGAGCCCCTCAGCAAGCGACGATGAGACTTACGTATGTGGGCTTCCGAGGCACGAAGAATGCCAGTGATACCACAAAGATCAGCGTGACGGCAGTGGATACCAATGTGTGTACTAATTCAGCTTCTGCGTGCCCTACGGCAACTGCCACGTGGGCAACTCGTCCGCGTTTCACCGTGAATGCCGATACGTTGGTTGCGCAGTCCGCTCCCTTCCCGTATGGATCAGTGCAATACACGGGCGATAGCATGCGCATCAATCCGGCAAACACGCGAGCAGTAGATCTGGACGTTACGGCTATTGTGGCTGCACAATTTGCAGCTGGGCACAAAGTCGTCACTTTTGCTATGCAAGAGGCGAGCGGCACAGAACTGCGTTTTGCCTCTAGTGAAGGTGCAGGTGGTACTCTCGCAGGCACCACGGCAGATATGGCACCGCGAATGATCGTGACGCCGCAGGAACCAGATTTCACTCTCGCTCTTGCGCTGCCTACGAAGACTGCCTATGAAAAGGGTGAAGCATTCGATCCAGCGGGACTCGCCGTCACGCTACATGAGACTGCCACCGGCGCTGAAACGCTTCTCACCGCTGAGCGGTACTCACTCGATTCCTCAGCATTCGACAGCTCTGCCATCGGATCTTATCCAATCGTCGTCACGTACCGTGAAGACCCCAGCGTCACGGCTACGTTTAATGTGCAGGTGGTGAGCACCGTGAACGATGCAGGCGATGGCGATACCAGCGGCGACGACGTCATGTGGTATACCGCTCCGGCTTCTGCTACTGCACTCGGGAGTGTGCCTAAAGGAACGCTGCCTGGTGGTGACGGCGGAGACAACGATCGGTGGCAGCGCACTACACTCCCCATTGGCAACGGCAAAGTGGGCGGCACCGTGTGGGGAGAGATTTCCAACGAGCGGATTACGTTTAATGAAGAGACACTGTGGACAGGCGGTCCTGGATCCGTGACGGCGTATAACGGCGGTAACAATGCCACGAAAGGCCGCGATGGAGCCACGCTGCGCGATTTGAATCGCCAGTTGGAGGCAGGCGCGCAGACCGTGAACCCCAGAAACCTCACCGGCGGTGAAAACCCAGCGGCGCAGGGAGCCTATCAAAACTGGGGAAATATCTACATCAACTACGGTTTTGCCGATAGCGCGGCCACGAACTATCAGCGCAGCTTGAACCTCTCACAAGGTTTGGCTAACGTGCGCTTCACTCACGATGGTGTGGACTATGCTCGGCAATTCTTCGTGTCTAACCCCGATAACGTAATGGTGGCGCGGCTCACCGCCAGTGAAGCTCGTCGTTTGAGCTTCTCACTCACTATGCCTACTAATCCTGGTGCCACAAAGAACGGAGAAACCACTGAAGTAGTGGGAGATACGCTCAGCGTGCGAGGAGCATTGGGCAATAACGGGCTGCGCTACGATGCCCAGGTGAAAGCAGTGCCAGATGGTGGCGTGGGCACCGTCTCGCGTGGCGCGGATGGTTCGCTCCACGTGGCAGATGCCACCGGCGTCACCCTCTATATTGCTGCAGCTACTGATTATCGCAATGAATATCCGGCCTACCGCACGGGGGAAAGTGCTGGTGCGCTGCACACTCGGGTAGCTGGCGTGGTACGCGCGGCGGCAAACAAAGGTTTTGATGCAGTGAAAGCTGCCCACGTGGCAGACCACCGCGCATACTATGACCGCGTGCATATTGACCTCGGGCAATCGTCACATTCCGACGAAGGAGCACTGGCCACGGATGCTCTCATTGAGGCCTACAAAGCGGGACGAGCCAGCGATGCGCAGAAGCGCGAACTGGAAATGCTGGTGTATCAGTACGGGCGCTACCTCACGATTGCGTCGTCACGAGAAGATAGCCAGCTCCCATCGAATTTGCAGGGAATCTGGTCGAGTACGGCGGGGGATAATGCTCACGGCACGACTCCTTGGGGATCGGATTTCCACCTCAACGTGAATCTGCAAATGAACTATTGGCCGACCTATTCAGGCAACCTTGCTGAACTAGCCGAACCGCTGATCGCCTATGCAGAGAGTTTGGTGGAGCCAGGACGAGTGACGGCGGGCATCTATGCCGGTGCACGCACCACCGCAGGTACGCCAATCGGGGAGGGCGCAGGGTATATGGCTCACACCGAGAATACTGCATATGGGTGGACGACGCCGGGGCAAGACTTCTCGTGGGGATGGAGTCCGGCTGCTATGCCGTGGTTACTGCAAAACGTGTATGAAGCATGGGAGTATACCGGCGATGAGAAGCTGCTAGCTGATCGCGTCTATCCACTTTTGAAAGAAGAAGCGAATTTCTATGTGAACTATATGCTGCATCGCGGCAACCAAAATGCGGCAGACGGAGAGCCTCGGCTCACCACGGGCGTTGCGTATTCGCCGGAGCACGGCCCGCAAGGCACCGACGGCAATACCTACGAGAGTACGCTCGTGTGGCAGCTGCTTCACGATACGCTGGAGGCAGCCACTGCGCTGGGAGTGGATGCCGAACAGCTGAATGGGGCAGGCACCTGTTCGGTCGACAACTGGGCAAAAGATGCAAACGGTGCTTTCACCCATCCGGATGCAAATCGTTCATGGGCGTGTGCTCTGGAGTTGCTCAAACCTATAGAGGTGGGAAGCAGCGGGCAAATTAAAGAATGGTTCTTTGAAGGTGATTTCGGAAAGAAAGCCGATGGCTCGAATATTCCTGGCTATCAGGCAGGGCATCGGCATATGTCGCATCTGCTTGGCTTGTTCCCAGGAGATCTCATCACAGTCGATAACGCCACCTATATGGATGCGGCAAAGGTATCGCTGCGCAATCGCGGTGACGACGCTACCGGCTGGGGCGTGGGGCAGCGCATCAACTCGTGGGCGCGCACCGGAGACGGCAATCATGCGTATCTGCTGATTGAGAAGCAGCTGAAGCAGGCGATGTACCCCAATTTGTTCGATGCCCATCCGCCGTTCCAGATTGATGGCAACTTCGGCAATACTAGCGGCGTCAATGAGATGCTCCTACAATCCAACAGCACGTTTACGGCAGCAGACGGCACGGCATACCGGAACTACGTCAACTTACTACCAGCACTTCCGGATGCCTGGGCTGCTTCAGGCAGTGCTAAGGGGCTCATGGCTCGCGGCAATTTCACTGTGGACATGGCCTGGAAAGCTGGGGAAATCAGTACAGTGAGACTCACCTCTGCTCTGGGCAATCCCGCTGCGCTCGCGTTTGATCGCGCTGGTGCGGTGAAGATTAAAGATGTGACGGCGAACGCCATGGTGGAGCCGACCGCCCTTGATGAGCGGCATATTACGTTTGCTACCGAAGCGGGGCACGTGTACGAAATTGGCGAAAACGTGCAAGAGCCAAGTGGTGGAGAGCAGCCTGGTACCGGCGGTGAGAACCCTGGTGATGTTGATCCTGCTCAGCCTGGTACTGGCGGTGAACAACCTGGCACTGGGGAGCCTGGCACTGCGCAGCCCGCTCAGCCAGAGCAGCCTGGCGGTGAGCAGCCTGGCGGTGAGCGGCCTGGCGCAGGCACGGGCACTGAAAAACCTGGTGCTGAAAAACCTGGTTCTGGCATCTCTGACGCTGGAACGTTTGCTGGTAATCCGGATAGACGCCAGGATTCTGGTAACGGTGGCGTATCGGTGGCTGGTTTGCAGCAGATGCCTAATACTGGTTCTGCAGCTGGAGTCACTGCGCTGGTGGCGCTGTTGCTGCTGGGCGTGGGAGCCGTAGCAGTGCGTGGCGCGACAGCGCGAGCCGCGGCTTTGCAGATGAAACGAAATGCTTGAGAGGGGAATAAGAATATGAAGAAAACGGGCAGACTCATAGCATTCGTAGCTGCCGCTGGGCTTTCGTTCTCGTTGATTCCCCTATCTGAGCAGGCGGCTTATGCTGAGCCGCAATCCGCTGAGCTCACACAGCCCAGCGCTAATCCCGTCACTTTCCCTGGAACGGCTCCTGGCGAACCGAACGTGGTAGTGGCAGGCACCCAGGGCACGCTGAGCAACAATGCGCTGTCACTCACGCTAGATGTGAGTAACGGGCTGGCGGTGAGTCGTGTAGACAATAAACTCACCTCTGAGCAGGTGCCGTTTAGTACGGATCAGCTTTTCGCCTTCACCTACGGTGGCACAAAGTATGATCTGAGCAATTTTACCGCTGGCACCTTGCAAAAAGTGGATATTACCCCAGCTGAGCAAGACACAGGAAGTTTCGCCGATAGCTATTCGGGCAAAGCGCTGAAAGTAGAGTTCAATGCTAAAGATGCGCTGCCTGAGGCTTTGCGTAATCTGCATGTGAGCTATCGTGCAGAGCTGCTTTCAGGGAGTAACTATGTACGTCATGTGCTCACAATGCGTAATGGTGGCGATGCTCCTTTAGATATCACTGATGTGTATATGGTGAGTTCTGCCACCGTCACTGGTTCAGTGGAAGGGCGAGATGACGGCTCCCCAATAGTACTCGGAGCTGACGGTGCCGAGAGCGCATGGGTGGGCGGTGAAAACCCGATGGCGAAAGTGAGTGTAACTAATGGTGTGGCAATATCACGCCTGCCGCGCGCCAATGATTTAGTGGAGGGAAAGCCCTGGGAGATTGCCACCACCATTGGTGTGGCGCCTGGGGGGGCAGCTTCGCCGTTCATTTAGCTACTATGTCGAGCGTGAGCGAGCTAGGGCGCGGCGTACATTCCTGCACTTCCAGAGCTGGTTTGATCTCAAGCCAGGAGGTGCAAAGCTCACTATTGACCACGAGCAGATGCTGGCTGCGGAGCGCTTGTTTTTCAGCCAGATGACTGCACGCGGTGCAGCTGTGGATTCCTACTGGGTAGATGACGGTTGGGATTATTTGCGTGATCCGCGCCAGGCAAATGAGTCAGGGCTGAACGTGTGGAGCTTTGATCCCGTGGAGTTTGCCAACGGTTTCGCTGAAGATTTAGCGGTGATGAAAGAGCAGGGTGCAAAACTTTCAGTATGGATGAGCCCTTTCGGTGGATACGGCACCAGCTCTGGACGGCGTGCCCAAATTGGAAACTCCAAGCTCAGCGATACGGACAGCGCGAATAATCCGTGGACTAGCTCCAATAAAGTGATGCGCCTTTCTGACCCTGTATATTTTAACTATTTCAGAGATCGCGTATTTGCCATGATTGATAGTGGTGTGCTGGGATTCAAGTTCGATGGAATCGCGCAGGGCAATCTCTTTATCACCGGTGCAAACGACAATCTAGTGGCAGATTATGAGGCACTTTTTGACCTGATGCAGCAAATGCGTGCCCATGAGAAAGACGTGTGGATTAATGCCACTGTGGGCACGTGGGGATCACCTTACTGGCTGTGGTATGCAGACTCTATTTATCGTGATGGCAATGATGCAGGGCAGGCTGGGCAAGGCAATTCACAAGAAAAATATGTGACCTATCGCGATGATATGGTTCATCAAAATATGATTGTGGAGAATCCGCTCATGCCACTAAACTCCGTGATGAATCACGGAGTAATCCTCTCTGACCGCACGGATGGGCAGATTCCCAATCAGCCTCACGATTTCAGCTCCGAATCAGTGCGTACTGCGTTTGCAAACGACCTAAAAAACTTCTTCTCAATGGGAATTGGCTTGCAGGAGCTGTACTTACGTAGTACTTTCTTTGATCCGGCTGTGATTGGGGAAGAGAACGCCAACTGGGCGTGGGATAAGATTGCGCTTAATGCCCGTTGGGCGCGCGAAAATGTGGAGCTGCTCACCGATACTCATTGGATTGGTGGGGATCCCGCTTCTGGTGAAGTATACGGAACGGCAGCATGGCACAATCCGAGCAGCTCGAAGAGTGATGCTCGTGCGATGATTGCTGTGCGTAATCCTACGGCTGCTCCTGCGTTTATTGCCGTGAATGCGGCGCAGGCGTTGGAAGTGCCGGAGGGGCAAGCGCGACGTTTTAGATTCGTAGAGCGTGACGGCGCCGCCGAGCCTTGGGTGAGTAGTGAGGATGCTCCGTATTACATTGAGCTTGATCCCTTTGAGGTATTGCTCTTTGAGGGAGTGCCTACCGATGACGAGCCCACGGCATCGCAAGAGCCTGAGGTTGATCCTTGCTATACCGCTATCGCTCGTACAGACTGGGAAGCTAGCGCTGATTCTGCGCAGCTTACTGGCAATGAACAAGATCCGGCGCGCAATATGATCGATGGCAACCCAGCCACGATTTGGCACACGCAGTGGACTCCTACTCAAACTCCTTATCCGCATTGGTTGCAGGTGGATATGGGGCGCGTGAACGAAGTGTGTCGTCTGAGCTACCTGCCTCGGCAGAACGCCACCGTCACGAATGGAGACATCAAAGGTTATAAGCTAGAAGTCTCTACGGATGGACAGGCTTGGGAAACAGTTGTGGAAGCGGCAGAGTTTTCGAGCGATAAAACTGAAAAGTTTATTGAGATTCCTCAGGATAAGCGTTCTTTCAGATATTTCAAGCTCACGGCTACGTCGTCACACAATGGCTCGCATTTTGCTGGCGGTGCAGAAATTAATGCTTATGGGGTGCAAGGCGTGAGCGAATGGTTAGATCGTGAAAACTGGCAGTGTACGGCTTCCGACTTTGAAGCCACAGGAGAGCAGGATGGTAATTCTGGGCATCCCGAGCACGCCTGCGATGGGGTAATCGGCACGCAGTGGCATTCGCAATATAATCCGTCGGTAGCTCCGATGCCGCATTGGATTCAAGTAGATACCGGAACGATGGCAGAGGTCTCTGCCTTGCGTTATACTCCTCGGCAAGATGTTTATCCTGCCAATGGGATCGTGGCCAACTATTCAGTGCAGTATTCTACAGATGGGCAGCAGTGGCACGATGCCGCTCACGGCGCGCTCACTGATGCCAGCCGCGCTGTGATTGAATTTCCAGATGTAGTGCGGGCGCGGTATGTGCGTTTCAATGCGCTGTCAGCGCAAAACGGGCAGCAATTTGCCGGAGCTGCGGAAATAGATGTGCGTGGGCAGTACGTACAGCTCACTCCTGAGGCGCCAGTGTTTACCGACGAAGACGGCAGTGAAAATGATACCTACACCATTCCAGAAGTGGAGGGAGTGCGGTATTTGATTAATGGCAATGCGGTGGATCCTGGCGTCCACTCGCTTCCAGCAGGGCAAGATACTGTGCAGATCACAGCGGCTGCGGCAGATGGCTGGCAGTTAGCTGAGGGTGAATGGATGTGGGCACACACCTTTAGTGCTGGTTCCGCCCAGGCTGAGCCTACGGTGACGGCGGTTCCTGGTGCTATGTCTAATGTGACACCTGGTGCTAGTGATCCGGCCAACTGTGATACTAAGCCGTCTGTGCAGCTTACGTTGGTGGATGGTGTGGTTTATACAGTGAAGGTTGGGGATAAGGTACTTACTCCGGATGTGAATGGGCGTGTGGAGTATGGCTATGGTGAAACCGTGACTGTGACGGCGCAGGCTCGTGATGGGTTTGCGTTGCCGCAGGGTGAACAAATGAAGTAGGAGTGGACTGCTCCGACTCGTGCTGAGCTGCAGTGTGGCAGCGAGGAGCCTGGCAGCGGCGGTGTAGGACCTGGCACCGAGCAGCCTGGAGCAGGAACGAGCACTGAAAAACCTGGTGCTGAAAAACCTGTCCAGCCTGGCATTGAACATCCAGCTCAATCTGGCTCAGTGACCCCTGGCATTCCGGGTAAAGGCGCTGATAAAGGCGCTGATATCTCTGGCGAGGGAAATATCGAGAGTGTACCTGTGCTTTCCCGCACGGGCGTGCACGCGGGTGCGGTGCTGCCGGTGGCTATCGCACTGGCAATGGCCGGCGCTGCGGTATTAGCTATGCGCCGACGTTTCATTGCGTAAGTTTCTCAGGCTGCGTAGTGCCGCCAGAGCGGAAATGCGCAAAATTCCGCATGCACGCGCATAGCGCACATGATGGCGCGCACGCGCGATTGCGGCGTCGGCGATCAGTAAAAATCCCCACCCGCGTTCAGACATACGCTCAGCTATTGCGTTGAGCGCAGTATCTGAAGCGGGTGGGGATTTTGTGCTAAGGCTGTCATTTCTTCAAAAAGTACCGATGAAAATCGTCGATAAAATCGAGGAAACAGCGTGGGACAATGCTGTCGCTCATGCAGCCAGGCATGGAGCACACAACTGCTGATGTAGCAGAGTTGTCTGAACTTAAAAATTGCCAGGACTAGAGGGCTAATCGTGCAACTGGTCGCTGAGGGACAACTGGCTAGCCTTGCAAAAACAACTGGCTAGTCTTGGCAAAACCGCAACTGACGAGACGAAAAAACTGCTAGCAAGTAGAAAAACTAATAGCATTGATGTGGCGCGGGAATGGCGTTAGCCCTGCCGGATTCGGACGCTGCTCGCTCTCGGGTTGGCGATACTTAGACTGCTGGTGGCGATCAGATTGCTGGCTGCTATCGAGTTGATCGTGGGCAAGTCGGTACTGAGACGGCGTTACCCTCATGTATTTCGCAAATGTGCGAGAGAAGTGGCTGATATTGGCAAATCCCAGTGCAATAGCCACATCTGTGACACTTTGATGCAGCGTGCCCAAAAGATAGGCTGCCTCCTGCACCTTAGCTCGGTGAATGCATGGCACAGTGGTATATCCTAGGGTGGCATTCAAGGCTCGATTCAACGTCGAAATGGACGTGCCGCTCAACTGCGCAATCGCGGCGGCAGAGGTCTTTTCGTATACGTGGTTGTGAATGTGGGCAAGGGCTTTGCGCACTAGGGGCGGATAGGCTGGGTTGATGTGTGCGCGTTGCACTGCGACGTAGTATGTCAGCAGCATTTCTCGCATGGTCTTCTCTGCCGCTGTAGCCGTCTCTCCCCGTTCGACGGCCTGAACAAAATAGTCGCTGAGGGCAAAGCTCATCTCGCTGGGGACGCCTTCATCAATAGCAGCTCGGCAGGTGACGGTCACAAAGCAGATGGCCGCATTCTTGAGTGCACGCAACTTCGTTGGGCCGAGAACTGCGGTGTAATCCGGCAGAGTATCGAGTGCGTGAGCATCCGGCGTGGGACGGTGGAAAAATGCTCGCAGAAACACTTGCTCGTCTTCGTAGCGGTGATGCATGTAGCCACTCTCAAGGCGCAAGTGCGCTGATTGAAACGCCTGTTGCATGCTCATAGCCCCTCCTTGTGACGGCGTCAGCCCATGGTGACGGCGAGCGCATTGTGATGGTAACGGCGTCAAACGCATAGTGACGTCGGGCGCATAGTGACGACGTATTAGCGTATAGCGACGCATTAAGTCGTACATCTACGCAGCCACATTATATGCCCAAAATATGCAAATCTTGAACGAAATATACAATTATCGGAGCTGACGCCGAGTGACACTGAGGCTACATGAGATCTGATTCTCGGTGTCTGCGGGTCTGCTATATACGCCATATAGCGTCTGTGTGCCACGCACCCGAGATAGCGGCACAAAGATGTGCGGAAGAGGATGAGCGATGAAACAGGGCACGACGGGCGCGACGGATACGGCGCGGAGAGCTTCCCTTGATACTCCTTTTGAAACTATGCGAAGAGAGCGGCTGGCGTATGGGCTGTTTGCCTTCGGCGGCATTTTTTCTTACTACCTGGTGATGAGCTACCTGCAAAAATTCCTTACGGATAGCGGTATTGCAGCAGTGACGGTGGGCGTTATTTTTGTGATTTCTAAAATCTGGGACGCCGTCATTGATCCGGTGTTTGGGGTGACGGTGGATCGCGTGAATCTGCGCGGTGGCAAGTACAAACCGTGGTTGCGTGCGGCGTCCATCGCTATCCCCATCACGACGGTCTTCATGTTTATTATGCCGTTGAATATCTCTTTGCCTGGCAAGGTGCTGTGGGCACTGGCGGCCAATCTGCTGTGGGGCACGTGCTACACGATGTATGATACTCCCACGAACTCCAGCGCCACTACAATGACTGCCAACACTTACGAGCGCAATTTTCTCTTCTCGCTGACGGCTTTCTTTGTGTATCTGGGCGGCATTATTGTGGCGATTGTTGTGCCTATGCTGTATCCGACTATTGGGTGGACGGCCACCGGCATTGTGATGGCTGTCCTCTGTGCGTTGAATATGCTGTGGCTGCCGCTTTTCGTCAAAGAGCGTCACGCCACCACTGCGCAGTCAGATCTTAATGTGCGCGATATCGTTGGGTCGCTGCTGCACAACAAGTACCTGTTGATCTTTGTCGGCACAGCCGTTATAGGGCAGAGCACTAATTTTGGTTTGACGTTGAACGTCTACCTTGCCGAGGACGTGTTTGGCGGGCCAGATTGGATGACGCTCATCACGCTAGCTTCCGCGCTGCCGGTGCTCATCACCGCGCTATTTGTGCCGAAAATTATCGCGCGCTTTGAAAAGTTTTGGGTCTATATCGTCACTGTCTGCGTCTCGATGGCAATGAATCTCATCATATTTCTGGTTGGGTTTGGCCACCCGTGGATCGTTGTTGCTTTGATCTTCGTTCGCTCGTTTTTCGATTCATTTGCCATCGTGGCAAGTGCTACGTTTGTGGCTGACTGCATTGAATATGCGCAGTTCACAATGGGCGTGCGTGCGCAGGGGATCGCATTCTCGATGAAATCATTCATGAACAAACTGATCGTTGCCATCACGGGAGCACTGGCAATGTTTGGCTTGCAAATCTTTGGCTATCGCGAGGGAGCCGGCATAGTGCAGAGTGCAACGACGACGAACGGCATCTGGTTTTTATGCACGTTCATGCCGCTTGTGGGCGCTGCACTCTCGCTCATTATCTTCCACTTTTACAGAATCCGATCTGCTGATGTGAAGCTGATGATCCTGGCCAATAAGGGCGAAATCTCGCATGATGAGGCGGAAACAGGGCTGAGTGCCGCCTTGAGAGCTGACGTCAGGAAAGCGGCTGCGCGTGCGTCACGTGCGTCAAAGGGCGCGGTGGCAGAGGCAAGAGCGCCAAAGACCGGAGCGGTGACGACGAAAGGGCCAAAGGCCGAAGTGGCAGTGGCAGAGAAAGGTACAACGGCGGCGCGCCAGGTGGGAGTAAGCAAATGAGCACAAAGATTGATCTTGATGGCACATGGGAGCTGTCCGTCTCTGCGGCATCAATTGCTAGCTTGCCGTGCGCCGATACTTTGGAGGCTCTGCCGCTGGTGGTGCAGGTACCAACGACGGTAGCAACTGAGCTACTGCGTGCCGGACTTATGCCAGATCCTTATGACGGCCAGAATGAAGCCCAGGTGCAGACCTTTTTCGATGCGGACTACGCTTTCGAGCGTGTATGTGAGGTGAGCGAAGAACTGCTGGAGGAGGAGCGGATTGAGCTGGTATGCGAAGGTCTCGTCACGCTGGCCAAGGTCTTCGTGAACGGCACTGAGGTCGGTACCGCCAACAATATGCATCGAACGTGGCATTTCGACGTGAAGCCTTATGTACACCCAGGCACTAACAGCATTCGCATTGAGTTTGCGTCGTCACGCCAGTTTATACAATCTCACGAGAACCCTTTAGGCAATAGCTTCGCCCTCATTCGCCAAGCTAGCTGTATGTTTGGCTGGGATTGGGGAATCAGTTTGCCAGATATGGGCATCTGGAAAAGCCTCTATATACTCGGACAGAGCGGCGTGGTGATTGACGGCTTCTCAGTGACGCAGGAGCATACGGCGGGAAGCGTAGAGCTGACTATCGAGCCACAACTGGAACTGCTGGCCGATTCTGAGACGCTGGCGCATTTCCAGCGAGAACTGCTGCCCAGTGGCGAGCGCACTAGGGGTGGCTATGAGATCCAGGTGCAGGTGTACGGCCCCGATGGCTCTCTGGTAGGTCATATAGAGCAACCAGTGACGCCGTGCTCCACCGATGCGGATGGGATGCCAGATGTAGGTGGCAAAGCTGGTGCGAGTAGCGGATTTGGTGACGATAAGAGATCTGGTAAGAGATGCGGGGAAGCGGGCGTGCAGGTCGAACCGCTGCACGTGATGATTCCTCATCCGCAGTTGTGGCATGTCGCTGGTTATGGCGATCAGCCCCTCTACACCATCCGCGTCACGCTAGAGAGTGCAGATTGTAGACCGCCGCAGACTCTTGAAAAACGCGTCGGCTTGCGGACAGTCGATCTGTGTAGGGAACCGGACGGCACTGGAGCAGCGTTCGCGTTCGTCGTCAATGGCGAACAGATATTCGTCACGGGCGAAAATCTCGTGATTGATGATGCACTGCTGATGCGCACCGATCATTCGCGCTGGCGTCGGCATATCGATAATTGCCGTGCGGCAAACGTCACGATGATTCGCGTCTGGGGCGGCGCCTACTACCCTGATGACGAGTTTTACGATATGTGCGACGAAGCTGGCATTCTGGTGTGGCAGGACCTGATGTTTGCCTCCAGCTTCTATCTGCCGAGCTCTGATTTTATGGAGAATGTAGCTGCAGAGGTCTCCCAACAGGCTGCTCGGCTGGCGAGCCACCCATGCTTAGCGCTGCTGTGTGGGAATAACGAAATTGAAAGCGTCTTCGTCACTGTGACGTCGGTAGAGGAGCGCACGGGGGCGTTGCGCAAACTCTTCGGGATGCCAGATCCGGTTTCGCCGAGCCAGGCAGAAACGATATGGGATGCCTATCGGGCTCTGTTCCTTGAGGTAATTCCGCGCGAAATCGCTCGCGTCGCTCCCACTATCCCATTCGTGCATTCGTCTCCATCGACTCCGACACCACGAACGGCGACGTCATTCTTTGACTATGCCGATCTAGGAGATATGCACTATTACTTCCCGTATGATGGCAATGCCTTGGTGGAATCTATCCAGCAGATGAACCCGCGTTTTATGTCTGAAATGGGTTTCCAAAGTTATCCAGCCGTTGAGACGCTTCGCACTTTTGTGCGCGATCGCGCTGATTTGCAGCCTTATAGTCCGGTGATGCTGGCTCATCAGAAGAGCCTCAATGGCAATCAGGTGATTGAGCTCTACATGCGGCGAGATTATGCTGTTCCTCACGATTTTGTCCACTACGTCTATCTTTCGCAGCTGATGGCAGGGCGAATTATGGAGTACTCCGTGGGACACTTTCGCGCGCAGTCCGACTACTGCCGTGGCGTGATTCTCTGGCAGCTCAACGACTGCTGGCCGGTGGTCTCGTGGAGCGGTGTGGATTACTACGGACGGTGGAAAGCTCAGCAATATTTTACGAAGCGTTTCTACGCACCCGTCATCCCCATCATTCGCGTCGATTCTGCAGCTCAGATGGCGTCGATAGGGATATCCAATATCGGTGCGGAGAGCTGGCAGGGAATGCTGCGGTGGAGAGTTGAGGATAATGACGGCGCCGTCGTCACTTCTGGTGAAGTACCTGCTCATGTGGGGCGTCTGCACATGAATACGTTTGCAGAATGGGCATATGGTACCTACACCACCGAGGCTCAGGCATCGCTGCATATCAGGGCTGATGCTGTGGATAGTCGCGGCCAGGTGGTGGCGAGGTGTACGCAACTTCTCGTACCGCCGAAAGATTTCGCCTTTCCGCAGGCTGGTCTTCACGCCGCAGTGGAATGCGACTCTTCTGGCACAGCTCATATTCGCGTGCGCGCAGAGCATTTCACGATGGGATGTGAGCTGTACCTTGGCGATGGTACAGCCATTCTGAGCGACAACTTCTTTGATCTGGATGCTGGCGAGGAGCGCATAGTGGATATTCTGAGTGCGCCGGAGGCTTTGAGCGAGTCTGCGTCTTTGAGTGGGGACGTGACGCTGAGTGAGTCTTTGGCATTGCGCACGTTATGTCTCAACGACGTCATGAGGGCTGCGCGATAGCTGCACTGCGGGAGCGCAGACGAGCCTAAGCTGGCTAATAGGCGGTACGCTTCACAACGTGCGAGCTAGGGAGAGCTGGAGAAGTGCACTTAGAATAATCTCTATGACGCCAGAAGAACTTTCAGAGCTTATTCGCAGTGAGATAGTAAGAGCGGTAGCAGCTGGGCAGATCCAGCTTGAAGCACAGGATGTGCCACAGCAGGTGAAAGTGGAGCGGCCGCGCTCGCGGGAGCATGGCGACTGGGCTACGAATGTGGCGATGCAGCTGGCGAAAAAAGCGCATACGAACCCGAGGGAATTGGCGTCAGTGATTGCGGAGCGCATTGCTGCTCATCCGGCGATAGCTGCGGTGGAGATTGCTGGCCCTGGTTTCATCAATGTGCGGCTCAATGCAGCGGCAGCTGGCGAATTGGCCAAGATGATTATGGACGCCGGTCACGCCTATGGGCGAGTCAATGCTGGCGGTACACAAGCGAGCACTCATAACGGCAATGAGAGCAATGAGAAAGGCGGTGAGCAAGGCACTGCCATAGCTCCAGGAGCAGTGAATCTCGAATACGTATCCGCCAACCCAACGGGGCCTATTCATATTGGGGGTGCGCGCTGGGCAGCCGTCGGCGATTCTCTCGCCCGTATTCTCGAAGCAACGGGTATCGCCGTCACCCGTGAGTACTATTTCAACGATCACGGAGCTCAAATCGATCATTTCTCGCAGTCCTTGCTGGCGCGGGCGCTTGGCGAGCCAACGCCGGAGAATGGCTATGGTGGCGAATATATTGCCGATATTGCCCAGCGCGTCATGGCTGCCCATCCTGATGTGGATGTGAAAGCCTTGCCGCGTGAGCAGGCGCAAGAGTTTTTCCGTCAGTACGGCGTAGACCTGATGTTTGGCGAAATCAAAGAGGAATTGCACGATTTCCGCTCAGATTTTGACGTCTTTTTCCACGAGGATTCGCTCCATGAGTCTGGAGCAGTGACGGCGGCTATTGATAAGCTGCGTGAGCTCGGTGTCATTTATGAAGATCAGGGAGCCACGTGGCTGCGCTCTACCGATTTCGGGGACGATAAAGACCGCGTGATCGTCAAGTCTGACGGTGATGCTGCCTATTTCGCTGGAGATATTGCCTACTATCTCGACAAGCGCGCGCGGGGGGCTCAGCACGCCATCTATCTTTTAGGCGCTGATCACCACGGCTATATCGGGCGTATGTATGCCATGGCAAAGGCGTTCGGGGATACTGCCGGAAAAGGTGGGAATATGGAGATTCTCATCGGTCAGCTCGTCAATCTGGTGCGCGATGGTCAGCCAGTGCGTATGAGTAAGCGAGCTGGCACTGTGATTACCCTGGGCGATTTGGTCGATGCGGCCGGCGTGGATGCTGCGCGCTATTCGCTGGTGCGGGCGGCTATGGATACTCCGCTGGAGATTGATCTCAATCTTATCTCGTCGCACACGAATGAGAATCCCGTATATTACGTCCAATATGCGTATGCGCGTACCCGTTCCGTGGATCGCAATGCCGCCTCGCATGGGGTAGCACGTTCTGCTGCGGGGAGCACATTCGATCCGTCGCTGCTGAGCAGTGAGGCTGATGGAGAGCTCTTGGCGATGCTTGCCCGCTATCCAGAAGTCGTCGGGCAGGCTGCTGAACTGCGCGAGCCGCATCGGGTGGCGCGTTATTTGGAAGAACTAGCTGGCGCTTATCACGGATGGTACGGCAAGAGCCGCGTGACGCCGCGCGCTGAGGATCCAGTGGAACCCGTCCACGAAGCTCGACTGTGGCTCAACGATGCGGCTGGCCAAGTGATTGCTAACGGTCTGGACTTGCTCGGGGTGAGTGCGCCCGAGCGTATGTGACCGAGTGTATGTGAGGCGTTGTCGGTGTAAGTGGTTGCCGGCGCGGGCGAGCTGTGCCGGTGTGGGTGGATCTTGGACTTTTCTAGACGGGTCTTTTCCGGCGCTGGCACTGGCTTTCCGGTTAGCGCCGGCACGGGTCTTTTTGGCTAGGCGAGTCCTTTCTGGCTGGCACTGCAGACCGTAGGGGCGACGTGCCCCCCCCCGTCTCAGACATTGCCATATAAAACGCTGGGTGCGTAAAAGCTAGCCTCGTACGCAGTCAACTTGTACGAGCTGGCTACGTAAAAAGCTGGCCGCATAAAAGTAACCGCAGCATGAGACGGCTCCACATACCGGCATAAAGACCGAAATAATGAGGCGCGTAAGCCGAAGAGGGTACATCTGAGAGGCGGAAGTCTATGAGCATAGAAAGCGGCAGCCAAAGCGTCAATCTGGAGCAGCTGGCAGCGCCCGAGCCAGATGGAGAGCGCTATGGTGCTATCTGGAGTGCTCATACTGAGCGTCTTGGGAACGGGGAACTATCGGTGGCAGGTGTGCCACTATCGCGCCTGGCAGCTGAGTGCGGGACGCCGACGTTCGTCTTAGATAGCGCCGATGCACGCTCGCGGGCGCGCACCTGGAAGCACGCCATGGACGAGGCATGTGCGCCATTGGCGGGTGCAGATGTATATTACGCCGGTAAGGCTTTCCTCTCCAAGCAGTTTGCCCGCTGGATGGTAGCAGAGGGGCTGCATATCGATACCGCCTCGGAGGGGGAGCTGCGCACAGTATTGGCTGCCGGAATCCCTGGTAGTGCCTGCGGTTTGCACGGCAACAACAAGAGTCGGGCAGAGATAGAGCTGGCGCTGGAAACAGGCGTGGCTCATATCGTGATTGATTCCCTGGACGAGTTGGATTTTGTAGAGAAAATTGCAGCTGAGCGGGGGGTACAGGCTCCGGTGTATCTGCGGCTCACCACGGGTGTGCACGCCGGTGGGCATGAATTTATCGCCACTGCCCACGAGGATCAAAAATTTGGGCTGTCCATCTCCACAGGTGTAGCTCGGGAGGCAATGAAACGTGCTGCGGCGGCGCCTCACTTGAATCTGATTGGCTTACATTCACATATCGGCTCGCAAATCGCTTCCGTCGATGGCTTTGCTGCGGCTGCGGCAATCGTGCTGGCCGAGCGGGCGTGGGCTGGCGAGCAGGGAATCGCTTTGCCGGAGATTGATCTTGGTGGGGGCTATGGAGTGCGCTATACCAGTGCAGATCCGGTGCCGCCCACGCCGCACATGTTTGCTCAGGAGCTTGCCGCAGCCGTCGCCGAGCACGTGCGCCGCAGCGGCCTGCCTGCTCCGCGGGTAAGTATTGAGCCTGGTCGCTCGATTGTGGCTCCGGCAATGCTCATGCTCTATTCGGTGGGCACGGTGAAAGATGTGGCGATAGATTCGGGCAAGCGCACATATGTGAGCGTGGATGGGGGCATGAGTGACAACATCCGCCCTGCCCTCTACGAGGCGGATTACACCGCTGCGCTTGCCAATAGAGTATCGACTGCCGAGCTGCGGCGTGCGCGCGTCGTTGGCAAACACTGCGAATCTGGAGATATTGTGGTGCGAAATGTGGCATTGCCAGCTGATATTCATCGCGGCGATCTGCTGGCTGTGCCTGCTGTAGGAGCGTATGGCTATGCAATGGCTAGCAACTACAACATGCTCACGAAGCCCGCCGTGGTGGCGGTGGATGATGGCCGCATCACGCAGATGCTGCGGCGTCAAAGCGTGGATGATTTACTCGCTTATGATCTCGGGTAGCGCCTTTGCCAAGTGGCGGGCTGTCAAGTGCGGTGCGCGTACTAAAAGTGACGGCGTCTCTATTGGTGGACACGCTGAAAGCGGACATGCTGGATGTGGACATGCTTGAGGGCAGGTCGAGGTGTAGGCGTGCCCAGGCGTGCCAATGGTGACGCTCTCTGATACCGTGCAAGAGTGAAGAAGCCGGAAAAATACCCGCTCGCTCATCTCTCGCTCGCTCAGCTCCCGCTCGCTCATCTCTCGCGCACGGCCACGTGGGATGAGCAGCTCGCTGGTCGGGTGCGTCAAGCTGCTGTGATGGTGCTGATTTCGGAGGCTGAAGCGGAGCCAAGCATTCTCTTTACGCAGCGTGCACGGGGAATTTCGCAAGGCTGGCAAGTGAGTTTTCCTGGTGGCGGGCGTGAAGGAGCGGAGAATCCCGAGCAGACCGCGCTGCGGGAGACGTACGAAGAGATTGGCTTAGATGCCAGCGAAATTCAGATCTGGGGGAGACTGGCGGCGCCCACGGCGTCACGGCTTCGCGTGGATCCGGTGGCAGTGGTGGGGTGCTGGAGTGGAGCCAGCGAGTTGCTCCGGCCAAATGCTGCTGAGGTAGAGCGGATTTTGAATGTGCCAGTGCGGGAGCTGGTAGACCCTGCCCATCGCGTCACCTGGGAGATTGAGCACGACCATACCGGCCCAGGTTTCCTGGTAGATAACGTCGTAATCTGGGGAATGACGGCGGGCATTACGGACGCCGTGCTGGAAATTTTTGGCTGGAATCAGCGGTGGGATCGTGAACGAATGATGCGCGTGCCGTCAGAATTTCGGTGAGGAAATGACTCCGGCTAAGGGCGATTTCGATGAAGGGTGACGCCGTTGGGAGCGATTTCGGCGAAGAAATAGTGGCTCCTTGCTCTCAACGCCCCCGTTCTAGCGCGGCAATGGGGGCGAAGCTCGCATGGACGAGTGTGGCGAGGTCTGCGGGAGCCAGAGCCACCGAGAGTGATCGTTTACCGCCAGAGATAATCATGGTGGAGAGCAGTTGGGCGGCGGCGTCAATCACAGTGGGATAGAGCGTGCGCTGGCCGATCGGGGAAATTCCGCCTCTGATGTAGCCGGTGAGTCGCTCGGCTTTGGCTGGATCCATCATCGCTGCGTGCTTGGCGCCGAGGGCTTTGGCCAGCGATTTGAGATTGAGCTGATGACTCGCTGGTACGATGCCGACGGCAGGGCGGCCATCCGCCTCCACCATGAGCGTCTTAAAGACGGTGTCGGGATCGAGGCCGAGCACAGCTACAGTATCGAGAGCAAAGCCGTGCTCCATGACGTCGGAGTGCTCGTACTCAATGAGCTCGTATGCTACCTGGGCGGCGTTGAGCGCTTGCAGGGCGGCGGTGGATCCGGCTGCTGCACTTGTGCGGTGAGCGTTTTTGGCGTCACGCTTTTTCTTTCCCATACGTATCAGCATAGCTGCTCACAGGATGTGCTGACGCCGGTGCGACACGTTGCCGTGTCTCGGCAGCGTGCTACTTGCCAGGCTTGGCAAGCAAGATGCCGGTGTGACAGTTGTGGCGGGGCGACGTGACGGTTGCGGCGTGGCAAATGCGCCGATTGAGGCGGAGTAATGCGCTGCCCGCGTCAAGTTGCCCCGCAACGGCTACACTAGCAGCGTGAACAACGTGTATGGCGGCACTGAGCAGGTGGAGTATCATGCTGCGGAGCGCAGCGCCACAAGGAGGGGCGCTGAGGAGAGTCACGCTGCGCCACTCCGCGCCGCAGGGCGTTACGCCCCCTCTCCGTCGGGAGATCTACACCTTGGGAATCTGCGCACGGCTTTGCTCGCCTGGGCATATGCACGCAGCGCTGGTATGCAGTTCATCCTCCGTATGGAAGATCTGGATGAGCGCTCACGGCCGCAGTATGTGGATAGCCAGCTTCACGATCTCGCTGCATTAGGTTTGGAGTGGGATGAGCCGGTGCTCTTCCAATCGCAGCGGCTAGACCGATATGCCGAGATTTTTAGACAGCTAGAAAAGGATGGGATGCTCTACGAGTGCTACTGCACTCGCAAAGACCTAGCTGAGGTGACGCGTGCTCCGCACCGGCCGCCTGGCTCGTATCCAGGTACGTGTCGCAATCTGAGCGTGGAGCAGAGAGATGCTGGCCGTGCAAAGCTCGCTGGTAGTGGGCGTGAGCCGGCGTTTCGCTTGCGCACCGCCGTCACGACTCTCACAGTCACAGATGCTAATGACGGGCGATACTCAGGAGCCGTCGATGATCTCGTCATCAAACGTGGGGATGGGGTGTACTCCTACAATTTCGTCTCAGTCGTAGATGATGGTGATAGTGGAGTGGCGCAGATTGTGCGGGGGAATGATCTGCTGCCATCGACGCCTCGGCAAGTGTATGTGCAAAAGCTGCTGGGGTATCCCACGCCGGAGTACCGGCATGTGCCGCTAGTGCTCAACGATCGGGGAGTGCGGCTGGCAAAACGTGATGGCGCCGTGACGATGGGGCGGCTCGCCGCCTTTGGGTGGCAAGCCGCAGATGTCATCCAGTTGCTCGCCGAATCATTGGGGTATAGCGAGTCACGGGGGTACGGTGATGTGCGTTCCGCTGCGGATTTTCTTGCTGTCTTCGAGCCAGAGCGGCTCGCTGGCGCTCACTGTGGCGTGAGAGGTGAGCATGATGGTGTGAGGCGCCCCTGGTACGTAGATGTGACGGCGTTGGAAGCAGGGCCGCGGGCAGTGCTTGGCTAGAGCAGTTTTGCGGGCTTGTCTCTCATACGCACACTTTACCGCACTGTTTTGCGCGATTTGGGAGGTGGTGATCCTGAGATGTCGAGGTGCCGCACGCGGGTGGCCAGAGATCGTGGTTGCTGGTAGCGGGGGTGGTGAGTTCTGCCGGCGGGATGACTGTTGTGCATTTTCGGCTACTCGGTAGCTGCATTATCAGCTATTCGGTAGCCGAAAATGCAAAAACTTGTTATTCTCTGGCTATGGAAGGTTACTTGCCGCGCATTACTGAAGAGAGAATCGCTAGGGCGCTTGCCCAATTTCCGATTGTGGTGATTGAAGGGCCCCGTGGAGTGGGTAAGACCACCACGGCGTCTCTATTTGCCAAGTCGATTGTGCGCTTGCCGCAAGATTTGGGAAACTTGCGCGCGGATCCGGAGGGGTTTTTGGCACTGCTGGAGCCGCCAATTCTTATCGACGAATGGCAACTTGCTGGTACCGATTTCCTCTGGATTCTCAAGAACCTTGTGGACGCCGATCCCACTTCGGGCAGGTTTATTCTCACTGGTAGCGTGGAGCCGGCCAGCTACGGCCCCACATATCCATTGACGGGGCGCTCGGTGCGAGTGACGATCTTTCCTATGATGGCAAGCGAAATCGCAGGCAATGGCAGTGGGCCGCAATTTCTTTCCCGTTTTCTCGATGCGCCGCCTGCCGTCACTGCTGGGGAAATTGGTACCTTTGACGTCACTAAACTTTTCACCACTGGTTTTCCAGCTGCACGTGCGCTGCCGGATGCTGCTATGTTTTTGGAAAGTTACGCCGCTACTGTTTCCCAGCGTGCCGGTGACGAGGGGAGAGACTCTACCCGTTTTTACCGCACGGCTCAGGTGCTCGCCACTTTAGAGGCGCAGGCAGTGCCAGATCAGCGCATTTGGGAAGCAGCTGATATCAACAAAGCCACCTGGAAGAAGTATCAGGATCTGCTTGCCCGCACCTGGCTGGCGGCTCCGATTCCAGCTTTCAGTTCGAATCGGCTCGCGCGCATCACCGAATATCCCAAGCGTTTTTTGGTGGATACAGCACTCAGCCTGGCGCTGGCTCAGGTGAGTGAAGATGAGCTTCTCCGTGACCCGATGCTGCTGGGGCGATATCTGGAATCGTATGTGGCGGCGCAGCTTCGACCGCAGACTGCTTCGCTGCGCGCAGAGCTGTATCATCTTCGCACCAGTGGCGGAGCCCATGAAATAGATTTCATTGTGGATGCCCCGAAAGGGGTGCTTGCTTTTGAGGTGAAAGCAGCAACTAGCGTGACGGCGAGCGACGCGAAACATTTGCTCTGGTTGCGTGAGAATCTCGGTGAGCGTTTTTTGAAAGGCGCGGTGCTCTACACCGGAGCGGACGTGCGCCCGATCGCAGGCAATATCTGGGCAATTCCTATTAGTTTGCTGGATTGATAGCCTGGTTCGCGATTCATCTTGTGGCTCTCTATTGGGTTGCAGTACTAGCAAAAATGATGGTGAAACCCCGCAAAAGTGATAACGAAAACCCTGCAAAAGTAACGACGGAGCAGGTGTCGAGAGTTTTCTCGTCGTTTTTCAATCAGGTGTTATGGGGATTCTTCAATAGTGATGGTGCTTGATGTGGCGCAGAAGTGGTGATGGTATGCGTCATTCACATATTGAAAAGGTCGGAATGAGAGCCGGTGCGGTTTAGGAAAAGTATGAGATCGTGTCCGTCAATGCGATAGATCAATAGCAAATCAGGTTTTATGCGGCATTCTCTAAATCCGCACAGGTTTCCGCCCAGATCGTGATCTTTGTGTTTTTCGGCTAGGGGTTTTCGTTGAGTGGGTTGATCCACTATGGAGTTCAATAGCTCTAAATCTAGTCCGCGCAAATCTTCTCAAAATTATCGAGCACTTCCACAAGCCGCTCCTGCGCCTCAAGCGGTGGTACAGGAATTTCAGTTTGCGCGATATTGCTAGCGTAGAGACGGGTGATCGTGCAACCGTTATCTACGTTCCAAGGATTTCTTGCGAAACACTATTGTAGGTACCTATTTGTTACTTGTGTTTGGTCATGTTTGAGCCACACGATATTGGAATTTTGGAAATATGCGGGAGCTTCATCAAATTCAACTGTCTTACCGATATAGTCCCAGAACATGAAATCAGAATCTCTCCTCGTTCTGGGTAAGGATACTTTTCTTTGTACTCCTCAAAAAGTTCCTGTGAAATAAAAGCGTCTGCTTTTTGCCAAAAGTGCCAACTTTATAGAACGGCACAGCATCTTCCGTGGATGTCTGAGATTTGAAGATGCGTTTGCACATCCTAACTGTTCCAATATCTCTCAATTTTAACTCTATGTACCTCCCCCTCTGGGAAAGTTTGCAGGCGGTCGCGGTAGTATTCATACTGCTTGCGTCTAGCTTCCAGTGAAGTAAATGTATCTAGTATTCTCACTATCTCTTTTTGCACTTCCAGTAGCGGCACAGGAATTTTGATTTTAGAGAGAGTATGTAGATATCCACTGTCGAGAGTGATTGTTAGGGATATACCGAATTGTTTGCATTGAGTAGTAAATATATTTGAGTTCATATAATGAAGTATCTGGGCTGCTCATCATTCCCCCTCAATCTGGCGCTGCGCCTGCTTTATCGTGTCGAGATATGCTTCTTCGGCTGCCGAAGGCAATTCGCTCATGCGGGCTTGATACTTTTCATATTCTCCCTCAGCGCGAGCCACGGCTTGCTTATGGCTCACTTTTCCAGCTCCCTCGAGCACGGGAGCGTCCATAGCTGCAATCAGGCGCTCAAGATGGCCAATCCAATCAACCATATAGGTGGGTTCGTGCCGTTGAGCACGAAACTCTGCCGCGTCAAAATAGGCGGAAACCAACGTATTGAGATTTTTTAACTCTTCTTCATCAAGATAGTTTTTCGCCACAGTGACGTCTGCTTTACGCACTCGCTCTTTCGGAAAGGAAGTGAGCCCCATGTTTGGTTTGGCGGAATCTGCGCGTGCGTAAATCACTTCAGCAGCGGTGTGCCCGTGAGCGGCGTAGTGCAATTTGTTTTGCACAATTTTGAAAAACTTTATGCTTTCCTCAGCGCGTGGATCGTAGTCCACACTTGTGGCGTATAGATCTAACACCTGCCGATACAGCACTTTCTCGCTGCTGCGAATATCTCGAATCCGCTCAAGCAGCTCACGCCAATAGCCGCCACCACCAAGCTCCTTGAGTCGAGCGTCGTCCATAGTGAAACCTTTAATCAGATATTCACGCAAACGCTCGGTGGCCCAGATACGAAACTGAGTGGCCAGCTTGCTCTTCACTCTGTATCCCACAGAAATAATCGCATCGAGATTGTAGTGGGTGATAGTGCGATTCACGCGGCGCGAGCCCTCTTGGCGAACTAACAAGAAATCTTTGTGAGTTGCCTCTGGATCAAGTTCGCCTTCTTCATAGATGTTTTGTAAATGTAAACTCACGTTTTGCTGAGACGTCTGAAACAGTTGCGCGATCTGCTGCTGGCTCAGCCACACCGTGCCGTCTTCGAGGCGCACATCAATTGCAGGAGCGCCGTCTTCGCGGCGGTATAAGATCACCTCGCCGTTACGATGCTCATTTTCAACGTCACTCATCGAGCTTCCTCCCTGCTGCTCTCACTGTCGTTACTTCGCTTCCGTTCGCCGTCACGCCAAAACGCCCTCGTCACTCAAAATGTCGTAGAAGGTAAATTCATCAATGATCTCTATATCGTTGCCCTCCAGCTTGAGCTTTTCTGCTTTCTTATGTTTTGAAGATTTCTCACCGTGAAGGATGGTGTTGTAATCGTTGTCGCCAAGAATCAAATAGTTGGTTCTCTTTGTGACACTGGTGTCTAGGATGCCTCCCAGATTGACGACTATTTGCATAGCGTTTTTTCTGGCCATTTTCTCTAGCTTGCCAGTGAAGACAACATGTCGGTCATAGAAAAAGCTCTCTTCGTTAACCTCGACTGTATTGGGAATGATTGAGCTGATATCAACTCCTACGGAATGACTGCCGCGCTTATTCTCTGCCCACAAATCCTTAATCTGCAGACCTTTGTCAGACATAGTTGCTTTGATGGTTTCATACAATTCCTGCGTCGTAATGCAATCAGCAATTGCCCTATGTTCGTTATTGGATAGACCCAGATGTTTTCTCAGGTCTGAAAGGCGGTGATGGTCTAATTCTGGATACATCTTGCGGGCAAACTGCATCGTGTCCATATACTCATTTTCAATCTCATCGCCAAAACCCATATTTAGAAAGCGGATATCAAACAATATATTGTGACCCACAATGACATCATCACCGACGAACGACAGGACGGCATCTTTCACTTCTGAAATTGATGGCATTCCAGCAAGCATCTCATTTGTGATGCCAGTCAAAGCAGTGATGAAGCCATCAATCGGATGCTCTGGATGAATTAGTTGCGAGTACTGATCTACTACAGTGCCCCCTCTGACCCGTAATATTCCAAGCTCAATGACTTCGTCGTAATATGCAGAAAGACCCGTGGTTTCTGTATCTAGAACGCAGTAATCATCTATGATTTTTTTCCGATAATTCGTTGCACTCATTGGTCATGTTCCTCAAACTTTTTCTTTAGATTAGCTCCGAGCCCAAAAATCTTTTCCAAAATTAAACTTTGCTAGGATAGTTCATTTAGCAAGTTTCTCATACATGTGGGCTACGGCGAATAATCCGTTCTGATAATGCGGTAATTTCTGCGCCGTCGTCACTCTCAAGATCGGCCACGATCACATCAATCTGAGCGCGCAACTCGCTCTGGCGGGTCACAATCTGAGCAATGCGAGCGTTTAGCTCCTTGATGTTGATCACTTCGCGGGTATCTTCTGGCTCCACATACGAAGATACCGAGAGATTGTAGTCATTAGCGACGATTTCTTCAGTGGGCACTAAGCGGGCAAAATACTGCGCATCTGCCCGAGCGCTGAAAGCTGCCAAGACCTTCTCCTTATTTGCTTCGGTGAGATGATTCTTCGTACCTTTGCGCTCAAATTCCGCTGCGGTGTCGATAAACAGCACCGAGTTATCTGCCTTAGACTTTTTCAACACGATAATGCAGGTGCCTATCGAGGTGCCGAAAAACAAATCCGCAGGAAGCTGGATCACCGTATCCACGTAGTTGTGGTCGATCAAGTAGCGGCGAATCTTTTGCTCCGCCCCGCCGCGATACAGTACCCCAGGAAACTCGACGATAACCGCACCCCCGTCTACCGAAAGCCAATGCAAAATGTGCATCGTAAATGCCGGATCGGCTTTAGACTTCGGAGCCAGCACCCCAGCGGGAGCAAAACGTTCGTCGTTCATCAAAACCTGCGAATCTGATCCCTCCCACTTCCTGGAATACGGCGGATTAGAAACGATCGCCTCGAAAGGCTCGTCGTCCCAATGCGCGGGTTCGGTGAGTGTATTTCCCAGAGCGATGTCGAAATTCTCAAAGCCCACCCTGTGCAAAAACATATTGATGCGCGCCAAATTATAGGTGGTTAGATTGATTTCTTGGCCGAAAAAGCCCCGATCAATGTTGTCTTGCCCAAGAATTTTTGCAAAACGCAGCAGTAGCGAATCGCTACCGCACGCCGGATCGCGCACGCCGTTTACGCGTTCCTTGCCCACCAGCGTCAAACGCGCCAGCAGATCCGGCACCTCTTGCGGAGTGAAAAACTCTTCCCCCCCCCAGATTTTTCGGCTTTCGAGGCATATATCGTCATCAAAAACTCGTAGGCATCGCCGAAAAAATCAATCTCGTGTTCATTGAAATCATCCAGCAGTAGCGAGCCGATCTTATCGAGAATTTTCACCAGTTTAGCGTTGCAGGAAGCCATAATGTTGCCCAGCTTTGCCGAGTTCACGTCTAGATCGTCAAAAAGCCCCTGAATATCTTTCTCTGAGCTGGCTTCCACCGCCGAACCCTCGATATTCTTGAATATCCGTTCTAAATGCTCATTCAAATCCTGATCGCCAGCGGCCTGCTTACGTACGTTGGCGAAAAGCTCAAACGGCAAGATGAAAGAGCCTTTCGTGCTCACCACGAAATCGCGGGCGCGTTCAGCCTCAGCGTCACTGAGCTGGGCATAATCAAAATCGGCGCTGCCAGCTGTGCGCTCCTGAGAGTTGATGTAGCCCGTGAGATTCTCGGAAAGGAAACGATAAAACAGCATTCCCAGCACGTATTGCTTGAAATCCTAGCCGTCCACCGAGCCGCGCAAATCGTCGGCAATTTTCCAAATGGTGCTGTGCAGCTCGCGGCGCTGAGATTCGTTGCGCATCATTCTCCTGACTGCTGGTTGTGCGGTGATTGTGCGAAGAGACCTGTTCGTGTTCCCATCATCCCGCTATTCAGGTCGTTTGCGTGAGTTACCTCTTCAAGCTGTCTATTCAGCTATTCAGTGCGCCCGCTTCGTAGCCCCAATGGATACCGCTTCCAGGATATCGCACTGCGGAGCATCCACAGGGTTGAGCACATCTGGGTATTTTCTGAAGAGTTGCTCGGGGCGTAAAGGTTACGTTTGCTGATTTATTGAAAACTATTCAGCTCTGTGGAACTCTTTTAGTGCTGGTTTGGGCGCGTATCTGAGCGCTCAAACCAGCACGATCTTTCTTGCGCGAGCTTTCTATCTCTCTTGTGTACTGGGGGTGTGGGCGCTATGAGTCTAGAGTGGCCAGTGGGTTACGTGAACGCCACTAGGTAGGGTGTAGGCGTATTCGGTGCCAGTGATTACTGTCAAGAATCTAGGTTCTCCTACTTTTGAGGTATCAACGCGCTCATCGCGTAATTTCACTAAGTTCTCTTGCGCTTGCGGAATTTGTGGGCCATAGCTGCTGGCTGTCCCCTAGTGAAGCGTCTGCAAATCTGGGTAGGTATCGCCGTATTTCCCTTGCTGAAATCTCCATTGGGGTCTCACCTGGCTGGAGTCTCATCCTCTCTATTGTGTTTCACCCGAGCTGGTAGAGACGTTTGGCGTTGCCAAAAAGTACGGCGTCACGCGCTGTATCTGGCAATCCGGCCGTGCGGATATAATCCATTGCCCGCGTGTATTTGTCATCTTGAAAGTAGGGGTAATCCGAGCCAGCCATCACCTGGCTCACCCCGTATGTTTCTAGCGCCATCCGCAGGCTTGGCTGATGGAAGTTGGCGGCATCCACGTAGAGGCGATGGAATGTTTCTGCGGGTGAATGCGCAAAGGCGTGCCAGTCGTCGTAGTTGTCTTGGATGCGCTGGGCAAGGAAAGGAAGATCGCCGCCGAGGTGGGCTATATGGAAAGTGATGTGCGGGAATGTGTACGGGTAGTCCGCTTTGAGCAGCTGCAAGACGGCAGTCGCATCCTCGATTGGAGCGCCATTCACCCAGGTGAGCCCGTGATCGGCTATGGCGGAGCACCCTGCAGCCCCACCAGCCGGATGAATGTAGACGATGGCGCTGCGTCGATCAAGTTCCTCAAAGATGGGGAGCAAAGCTGGATCGGTGAGCGAGCCATCGGCACCCACAAAAGTATTCAGTGCCACTCCGAGGAAGCCAGCTTCTCGCCCCAGCTCATCGAAAATGTAGGCTATTTCGGCGAGCGATTCTTCTATGTGTGGCAGTGGCAGAGCGCCATACGCACGAAAACGATCGGGGCGGCGCTCCACAATGGCGGCATATACGTCGTTAATCATCCGCACGGCAGCGGCGGCGTCCGTGGCATTGCTGATGAACGGCAGCTGCGGCGTGGCAGAGAGAATCTGCATCTGGACGCCAGCTGCATCCATCATGCGCAGCCGCTCGTGCATATCTGTTTCGGCGTCGTCGGCGCGCAGATTGCGAGCTACGGCGGTGCTGTCCGGCGATACTCCGATGTTCTCCAGAAAATCCAAATAGCGGGCGGGATAGACGTGTGCGTGCGTGTCAATCGCAGATTGCCTTGCCGGTTGCCTATCAGCTGCCTGTACATCGGCTGTCTGCACACCGGCTGCTCTCATTCCTGCTGGTTGCACGTCTGCTGACAGTATCTCTTCTGCCCGTACATCGGCTGTCTGCACACCTGTTGGATACTTAGTTTTCGGCTGTGCGATTTCATGTGTTTCGTCTGTTGTCTGGGTATTTGCCGCGTGCATGGAATCCCCTCTCGAAAATGTTCAAAGATTGCCGCTATTGCCGCTCCTTTTCCTCTTTCATTCTAGCGCTGTGTTTCCTCAGTGCCACACGTTTGTGGCGTCACGTTTGTGCTGTCGTGACGCTATATGTGAACACGCCGTCTCGGTGTTTCAGATCGCCTCAGCACACCGGAACAAGCCTAACTCTTGATTCCTAAAGTTGCGTGGAATAGACTCAACTTTAGCTACGTTGCAATAACTGAACTTCGGTGCGTTGAAACTGCGGAAAGTGGCGTGCTGTGTATCAATGCTGTGCATGGATATGCGGCTGTAGCCGCGGAATGCGTGATGCGTACCAGTAGTACCGGTAGGTACCAGTAGGTGTACGAGCAGGCAAATAGAGGCCATTGATACGTGGAGGTTGCGATGGACAAATTGACGACGAAGAGCCAGGAGGCGTTGGCTGATGCCATTCAGATGGCGAGCACGGCGGGCAATCCCCAGCTTGAACCTACGCATCTGTTGGCTGCTTTGCTGAAACAGCGTGATGGTGTGGCTGTTGCGCTGCTGGATGCTGTGGGGGTAGATCGTGGGGCGATTTTACAGCGGGTGACGGCGGCGCTCGCCACGCTTCCTGGAGCGAGTGGCGCTGCTGTGGGGCAGCCGCAGGTGTCGCGCAACCTCTCGCTGGTGCTCGCAGATGCGGGTAAAGAGGCGACTGCTCTGGGTGATTCGTATATTTCCACTGAGCATCTGCTGCTGGCTTTAAGCTCCACGCAGGCCAGTGCGGGAGAGATTCTGCGCTCTGCCGGCGTCAGCCACGATCAGCTTAAGGCAGCTCTTCCTGGGGTGCGCGGAGCTGGAAACGTGGATAGTCCCGATCCGGAGGGCACATTCAAAGCGTTGGAAAAATACGGCACCGATCTCACTCAGATGGCGCGAGAGGGCAAGCTCGATCCGGTGATTGGCCGCGACGGCGAAATCCGGCGTGTGGTGCAGGTGCTCAGTCGGCGTACGAAGAACAATCCGGTGCTGATCGGGGAGCCTGGTGTAGGTAAAACAGCCGTGGTGGAGGGGCTTGCTCAGCGCATTGTGGACGGAGATGTGCCCGCGAGTTTGAAAGGCAAACGCCTAATTTCGCTCGACATTTCTGGCATGGTAGCGGGAGCTAAATATCGCGGAGAATTTGAAGAGCGGCTGAAAGCGGTGCTGGCTGAAATTAAAAACAGCGATGGGGAGATCGTCACCTTTATTGACGAGCTGCATACCGTCGTCGGAGCTGGGGCTGGCTCTGAGGGGGCGATGGATGCGGGCAATATGCTCAAACCCATGCTGGCGCGGGGAGAGCTTCGCCTGGTAGGGGCGACCACGCTTGATGAATACCGCGAACACATTGAAAAAGATCCGGCTCTTGAGCGGCGTTTTCAGCAGATTTTCGTGGGGGAGCCGAGTGTGGAAGACACCGTGGCCATTCTGCGTGGAATCGCGCCGAAATACGAAGCACACCATAAAGTGACCATCTCTGACGGCGCACTTGTGGCAGCTGCTCAGCTCTCCGATCGTTATATTTCTGGGCGGCAACTTCCAGATAAAGCTATTGATCTGATTGATGAGGCGGCGTCACGTCTGCGGATGGAGCTTGATTCGTCTCCTGAAGAAATTGACGTGCTGCAGCGGCAAGTAGATCGGCTCAAGATGGAGAAAGCGTATCTCGAAGAGACGGATTCAGATCATGATGACGCCGGTGCGGCAGATCGTTTGGAAAAGATCGAGGCAGAGCTGGCGGACAAGTCCGAGGAGCTCGCTGCGCTCAATGCCCGCTGGGAAGCGGAAAAAGCGGGGCGCAATAAAGTGGGCGACCTGCGTGTGCGGTTAGATGAGTTGCGCACAGAGCTGGAGAAAGCCATCCGTGAGGGGCGCTATGAGGATGCTGGGCGGATTCAAAATGGCGAAATCCCTGAAGTAGAACGGCAGATCGCTGAGGGAGAAGAGCATCAAGGACAGTCACAGAGTGCTGACGCCGCGCCCATGATCGCAGAGAAAGTAGATGCTGACGGCATTGCTGAGGTGGTGTCTGCCTGGACGGGTATCCCCGTGGGGCGTTTGCTGCAAGGCGAGACGGAGAAGCTCTTGCACATGGAAGATCACATCGGGAAGCGTCTGATTGGGCAGAAGAAAGCAGTGCGAGCTGTGGCAGATGCTGTGCGGCGTAGCCGTGCGGGAGTGGCCGATCCCAATCGTCCTACCGGCAGTTTTATGTTCCTTGGTCCCACAGGCGTGGGGAAGACGGAGCTGGCGAAGAGTCTCGCCGATTTCCTCTTCGACGATGAACGGGCAATGGTGCGCATCGACATGAGCGAGTACTCGGAGAAACACTCTGTGGCTCGCCTGGTGGGGGCTCCTCCAGGATACGTTGGCTACGAAGAGGGTGGGCAGCTCACGGAGGCGGTGCGCCGGCGTCCATACGGCGTCATTCTGCTTGATGAAGTGGAAAAAGCACATCCGGAAGTGTTCGATATTCTGCTGCAGGTGCTTGACGACGGCCGGCTGACTGATGGGCAAGGCCGCACGGTCGATTTCCGCAATACGATTGTGATTCTCACGTCGAATCTGGGTTCACAGTTCCTCGTGGATCCGGATTTAGACGATGAGCATAAGCGCGATGGGGTCATGGGCTTGGTGCGGGCGGCATTTAAGCCAGAGTTCTTGAACCGGCTTGACGACGTGATCTTCTTTGCCCCGCTCACGGTGAATGAGATCGGTCAGATCGTGGATTTGCAGGTCGCTCAGCTTGAGAATCGGCTGAAAGATCGGCGTATTGATCTTGAGGTGACTGACGGTGCCAAAGCGTTGCTCGCTATGGATGGCTACGATCCGGCCTTTGGGGCTCGTCCGCTGCGCCGGCTGATTCAGCATGAGATCGGCGATCAACTCGCTGCCATGATCTTGAGTGGCGAGGTGAAAGATGGAGCGCATGTGTTGGTCGATGGCGCAGATATCGACACGAGTTTCTTTGATGATGCCGCGCAGGATGTCGATTCTGGCGCTGTTCACGACGTTGATAAAGCTCATCGTTTGAGCTTGCGGGTGGTGAGCGACTGACCGCTGGATAGCAACAGGGGTTGCAGCGATATCTATCTGCTGCAACCCCTGCCGAAGTCTAGGACACCGAACCTGATAGCGCCTGTCGGCGCGAAGGCCGCTCGTAGCGGCAAATTATTGGAGCCCGGGGCTTTCGCGATTCGGTGTCTTGGTAATAATCTAGCGCACGCGAGCGAGATTGTCATCCCTTTTTCCATAGATATTTTTAGATGTTTTCGCTCGCTGAAAAGTCCACGTTTCACCCGCTGGAAAGTCAGCATCTTTCGGGCTGAAAATCTGCACCTCGCCGCTGAAAAGCCTTAGAAAGTTCGCTTTCCTCGGCTGAAGCGCCCTAGGGTTGCATAGCAAGCCCCATAAGTTGGCACATAGTAATTGTGTTGTGGCTGGTGCGCCACGTAGACGCATTTTTCAAAGCCGCATTGGCGTGCGAGAATTTCAGTATGGGCGAGACAGACTATGTGCGCGCAAAAGAGACAGCTAGGCGCATAGCTACTGGTATCGGCGGAGCTGTGCTGCTGATAGTGGGTGCGCTCACGAATGATGGAATAGGCCTCGTCTGCACGTCAATACTAGCGATAGTTTTTCTGCTCGGGTGGGGGCAACTGCTGTGCTTGCCGCATCCTCATGCGGCGCGATTGGTATTGGGTGTTATCACGCTCGTCGCGCTCGGCATAGCCACGTGGGGAACGCTCACGGTGATGAGTTTTGCCCTCGGCCTGAGTGTGGCCGTCACTTTTGTGGCTGAAATGCTGCGCCGTGACGGACGACCCCAGCTTTTAGAGCAGGCCGCAGGCACGTTTACGGGGTGCGTCTTGGTGGTGATGCTGGCTCTGTGGATTTTTGTGTGGCGCACGGATCTAGGACGCAGCGAAGTACTTGTTTTAGGTGTCGCACTCGCCGCCGTGGCGGCAGTGGAGTCTATTGAGACGCGCACCGCCCACGCTTTGGCATTTTTTAACGGCGCGGTATCAGGACTGTTGATGTCGTGGCTGCTTTCGATACAGCTGTGGATAGGTTTCGTACTCGGCATCATGACGGCGTTCATCTATGTACTCGTGGGGCGAGCTACTCGTGGAAGCTCCCGTATTTCCCTGATGGCCGGGATGTCGCGAGATCTCATACCGCATTGCGCACTCGGATTGATCGCCTATATCTTCAGCTTGCTGTTGGTATAGCTGTTGGTATAAATCTCGGTTTGAACTGCCGATGCAAGCTAGCGATACAAGCCGGCGATGCAGGCTAGCGATGCTAGCGTAGAATCTAGCAGTCGCCGTCACGCTCCCTGCGATTACTCACCCGCAATCGAGGATTGACGCTTCGCAATCGAATCTGGCTGTGCTCTCACGTGTGCTGAAAGCGCGACCGCTCACGTATGCTGAAGGCATGGCGATGAACATTCCGAGCGAACTTGCTCCTGAAAATTATCCGCTTGCCTGGCTGATCGGCCGTTGGCGCGGTGGCGGCACGCTCGAATACGAGAATATACCGGCGGCGGCATATCTCCATGAACTGCACATTGATGCGAGTGACGACGCTCCGTACGTGCAGATTAGTTCGCGCATATGGCTTGCCCACGAACCAGCCAGCACAGTGAGCGAAGAACAGCCAGGGACAACTCTGTGGGAGCAGCTGGACAAGGAAGAACTGTGGAGCGCAGCAGTGGGATATTTGCGCGTCAATCCCACGGTAGCTCGGCAGGCAGACGGCTCCTATGCGTTGGAGATGATGCTGGCTTCGCCGACTGGTACCAGTCAGATCTGGGTGGGCGTCACTCGCGGCTCACAGCTGCAGTTAGTCACCGATGCGGTGGCGCGATCTGCTGCGGGAGCTGATCTCTCTGGCGCTGCAATTCTCGCCCGAGATGCTCATTCTGACCTGCTGTATACCTACGATATGGAAGCATTTGGATACCCGCTGCGTTCGTACATGAAAGGTCGGCTCACGCGGCAGGTGGGGTCGGGCAACGGCGTCACGTCGAAGTAAAGGACTCAAGCAGCATAGAGAAGCGCAGAGATTAAAACGTCAAGTAAAGACCTCGCATATAAATAGGGAGTAAGCAAGGGGAGTGTGAGCATGACTACTCATGAAACTGCTGATGCCAATCCGGAGCGCAGCTATCTGCAGTCCCATAATCCACGGCTCAATGATTCGCAGTGCATAGCTTCACCCAGCGCCAACCCATTGGTGGAAGAGGCTAAACTGCGTGCTGGGCGTGCGTTTGTGGAGTTCTCGCAGCTGGAGACTGTGCGAGTGGATGGGGAAGATCGCCTGAAATGGCTCAATAATCTCAGCACGGCCCCTTTTATTACGCTGCAGCCTGGAGAGAGCCGTGAGGGGCTTATCCTCGATTCGGAAGGCCGAATTCTCCATGCTTTTGCGGCCGTTGAGAGTGAAGACGCTACGTTTCTTCTCACTGACGTCGGGAGAGCTCAGCCTTTGGCGGACTTCCTCGAATCGATGAAATTTATGATGAAGGTGTCGATTGCGGTGCAGCCGGTGAGGGTGTTTGCCACGCTGTTGCAGCAGAGCCACCTCCCTCCAGCTGCTCTAGCCGGTGCGATGTATGTGTGGGAAGATTCATGGCCGCAGGTGAGTTCAGGGGGGACGCACTATGGGCGTGACGACGCTGCCCATCCAGCTCGCGGCGTCCACCGCAGTCTGCTAGTGACGGATACAGAGCATGCCTCGGCTGTGGCTGCTGCTCTGATAGCGGCAGGGCTCACTCCAGCGGGAGTGCAAGCGTGGGAAGCGGCTCGGATAGTGGATCGGCGTCCGCGGCCAAACACTGAAGTGATCGATGGCGGAGTGCTGCCGCATGAACTGGATTGGTTGCGCACAGCTGTCTGGCTCAATAAAGGATGTTTCCCTGGCCAGGAGACGGTGTCCAAGGTCGTTAATATGGGCAAGCCGCCGCGCAGGCTGGTATTTCTGTATCTCGAAGGCCCTGATGGCGATCTGCCGGAGCGCGGCGCGGCGGTGAGTCTGGAGGGCAAACAGGTGGGAGTGCTCACCAGTGTGGCACTCGATTATGAGCAAGGGGCAGTGGCTCTGGCTTTGGTGAAGCGCACAGTACCGCTCGAAGCTGTGCTCACTATTGAGGGTGGCCAGGGCATTGGTGATGGAAGTGGATTTGTGGCCTCGCAAGATATGATCGTGGATCCAAACGGGAAGTCGGCTGCGTCTCCGGCGGAAAATCCAGCGCGCGTGCTGCGGCGGGCGCGAGCAGGTCTGGCGGCCAATCAAAAGCCTCAGCCGCATCATACTCGCGGATAAAGGGCGCACGCTCAGGGATAAAAGGGGTGTCACGGCGGGGCATACGTTACGGCGTCACGCTCACGGATAAAGAGTATCGCGGGTCTCACGCAGACGATGTATGTGTAGACAGCGCATAAGGGTACATAGGAACACACAGGAGAGGAAGATCAATCAATGCGAGTAGTCATTCAGAGGGTGAAGCGGGCAAAAGTGACCGTGACGGATGATCCTAGCGGTGAGCCCGTCGTCACGGGTGAGATAGGTGCAGGGCTATGCGTCTTGATTGGTATCACGCACACCGATGGTCCGGCTCAGATTGAGAAAATTTCCCGCAAAATAGCGCAGCTCAAATTGCTGCGGTCTCCTCAGGGGAGCGACGATCCTAGTGAGCGCGTAGGCGTGGAAGAAGTGAATGCGCCAGTGCTGATTGTCTCGCAGTTCACGCTTTACGCGGATGTGCGCAAGGGAAAGAAACCTGGGTGGAGCCACGCCGCTCCAGCAGAGGTGGCCGAGCCGATTTTTCATGAGCTTGTGCAAGCGGTGCGCGATCGTGGAATCCAAGTGGAAACTGGCCGTTTTGGAGCCATGATGGACGTGGAAATCGTGAATGATGGGCCGTTTACGATCATTGCCGAAGCGTGAGCGCCACTCTCGCATATCGCTGTTAGCTCCCGCCGGAGGTTCCCCTGTCCGCCGGCTGTTCCCTTAAGCAGTTTCCGGTGCTCGCTTTGTTGGCCGTTCCCTGTGCTTGCTTTCGCTGCTCCCTGTGCTAGCCCCGCGGTTGCCGTCTCGTCAGTTCCTGTGTTCACTCCCGCCGTGGTCGCTCTCTTTGCCAGCTTCCGGTGCTAGCTTCGTGGTTCGCTTCCACTGCTATTCCACTGTTGGCTCACCCTCTTTGGCTCTCCGCGCTAGCCCCTATTGCTCGTGTGCGTTTCGCGCGGGCTTATAACCCCATTTCGCGCAGATAAACGAGCCGTTTCTGCCCAGTTCTGCCCAGGTGATAACGCCCTCGGCGAAATGGGGAAAGGCTTTGCGGGCAGTGAGGTTAGAGTGGATGAGTTGATAAGCGTGGCTGGGTGTTGTGGCATTGAAACGCTTCTGTGCGTTGGCGCGTTAGCGATAGGAATGCTAAGCGCCATGAACGCATGAGATGTGATGGATGCTGTCTGGCACACAAGCACTTATGAGGAGAACGAATTGTTTGAGAGATTTACTGATCGTGCTCGGCGCGTGATCGTGCTTGCTCAAGAAGAGGCTCGCGGGCTGAAACACAATTACCTGGGCACGGAGCATATCCTGCTTGGCCTGATAAAAGAGGGCGAGGGCGTGGCAGCGAAAGCCCTGGAGGCACTCGGCATCACGTTTGACGGCGTACGCGAGCAAGTGGTGGAAATTATCGGCGAGGGGCAGGAACATCCCAGCGGTCATATTCCGTTCACGCCGCGAGCTAAGAAAGTCTTGGAATACGCCATGCGCGAGGGGCTGCAGCTCGGCCACTCGTATATTGGCACGGAACATCTACTGCTGGGCTTGTGCCGTGAGCAGGAGGGCGTGGCGGCGCAAGTGCTCGTAAAACTCGGGGCAGATCTGCCGCAGGTGCGTCAGCAGGTGACGCAGCTCCTGTCTGGCTATCAAGGTAAAGAAGCAGTGGGCGTCGGAGCCGGAAGTCAGCGTGAAAGCGGCATTAAAGCTGGCTCGTCGGTGCTCGATCAATTTGGACGCAATCTCACCGCGCAAGCTCGGGAGGGCAAGCTCGATCCGGTGATTGGCCGCTACAATGAGACCCAGCGCGTCATGCAGGTGCTCAGCCGGCGTACAAAGAACAATCCGGTGCTCATTGGAGAACCTGGCGTGGGCAAGACCGCCGTGGTGGAAGGGCTGGCACAGAACATTGCCAGCGGTAAAGTGCCGCAGACGTTGCGCGATAAGCAGCTCTACTCGCTCGATATGGGTTCGCTCGTCGCTGGTTCGCGCTATCGTGGCGATTTTGAAGAGCGCATGAAGAAAATCTTGAAAGAGATCAAGAATCGTGGGGATATCGTTCTCTTCATCGACGAGATTCATACGCTGGTGGGGGCAGGAGCAGCTGAGGGTGCTCTGGATGCGGCGTCACTGCTCAAACCGATGATGGCTCGTGGAGAGCTGCAGGTGATCGGGGCTACTACCCTCGATGAATACCGCAAATATATCGAGAAAGATGCTGCCTTGGAGCGGCGCTTCCAGCCAATTCAGGTGGAGCAGCCAAGCGTGAAAGAGACGATTGCGATTCTGGAAGGATTGCGTGATCGCTATGAAGCATTCCATCATGTGACGATTACGGATGAAGCTCTGGAAGCTGCTGCGACGCTTGCTGATCGCTATATTAACGATCGTTTCTTGCCCGATAAGGCTATTGATCTGATTGACGAAGCCGGTGCACGCCTCGCTATCCAGAAGATGACGGCGCCGCCAGAGTTGCGTGAGCTGGAAGAGGAGCTTGCGCAGGTGAGAGCCGAAAAAGATGCGGCTATCGCCGGACAAGACTTTGAGAAGGCCGCCGCTTTGCGGGATAAAGAGCAGCAGATTTCCGAGCAGCGCGACGAAAAAGAGCGCGCCTGGAAAGCTGGTGAGCTCAATCTGGAAGCCGTGGTTGATGAAGAGCTCATTGCCCAGGTACTCTCCATGAGTACTGGCATTCCGGTCTTCAAGCTCACTGAGGCGGAGTCGTCCAAGTTGTTGCGTATGGAAGATGAGCTCCATAAGCGCGTGATTGGGCAGACGGAAGCCGTCAAAGCCGTGAGTCAGGCAATTCGGCGTTCGCGTTCCGGCTTGAAAGATCCCAACCGGCCAGGTGGTTCGTTTATCTTTGCTGGGCCTACGGGCGTGGGCAAGACGGAGCTAGCCAAGGCGCTGGCGGAATTCCTCTTCGGAGATGAGGATTCGCTCATCACGCTTGACATGAGCGAATATCAGGAGAAGCACACTGTCTCGCGGCTCTTTGGTGCTCCTCCAGGCTATGTTGGCTACGACGAGGGTGGCCAGCTCACCGAGAAAGTGCGCCGCAAGCCGTTCTCCGTGGTGCTCTTTGACGAAATTGAGAAAGCTCACGCTGATCTGTTTAACTCGCTGCTGCAAATCCTGGAAGAGGGACGGCTCACCGATTCGCAGGGCCGCGTGGTGGATTTCAAGAACACCATCATTATTATGACGACGAACTTGGGTACCAAAGACATCGCCAAGGGTGTGCAAACGGGCTTCCAGTTCGACCAAGATGAGGTGGCTTCGTACGACCGTATGAAGATGCGGGTGAGCGAGGAGCTCAAGAATCATTTCCGTCCGGAGTTCCTCAACCGCGTGGACGAAATGATCGTTTTCCCGCAGCTCAACCGCGACGAAATTCTGCAGATCGTCGATCTGATGATCTCCAAGTTGGATAAACGTCTGCAAGAAAAAGGTATGAGCTTGGCGCTATCGGATAAGGCAAAGCAGCTGCTCGCTGACCGCGGTTTCGATCCGGTGCTGGGGGCTCGCCCACTGCGCCGCGCTATCCAGCGCGATATTGAGGATGCCCTCTCTGAGAAGTTGCTCTTCGGCGATTTCCATGAGGGGCAGACGATCGTCGTGGATGTGGATGAGGATAATATCCCGATGAGTTTCACGTTCACCGGCCACGATTCGGACTACCAGCTGCCTGAGGGAGTCAGCCCTGCTGACGACGTAGCGGCTATCGTCGGTTTGCAAGACAACTGAGGTAGCCACCTGAAGTAGCCAAGACGAGGCGCAGCATTATGAGCGGCCATTGATGCTTTTTGCTATCAATGGCCGCTCAACTATGTGCGCTTGATTTTCGTGCGCCTCGTCCGATATCTGCTGAAGCTCAACTAGCTGGCTACGGCGTTTGCTCAGGGCTAATTGCTAAACGGGATTGCTTAGAGGACCTGCATGTGGATTAAGGGCAGAGGGATGCAAGACAAAGTCACAAAGTCAAGGCTGCTGGGAATACATCTGCGCTTTAGAGCATTATTTACGGTGCAAAGGAAAATATGGCGCTGATGGTAAAGCGCAGATCGCTGCGCGGATGGCGGCTGTGCGGCAGGTATGGCTGGTTGCATGAAGCGGGGTCAATCACTGTACAGGTACGTCCGCCACACCGGTCACTTCGATACGCGAGCGTCACTATAATCTAAAGGAGAACGATGACAAGCCTCAAAGATATTAACGGTACTTATATGATCGACCCGTCACACTCTCGCCTGGGGTTTATAGCTCGGCACGCGATGATTACGAAAGTGCGCGGTGCTTTCACGGATTTTGAGGGGACGGCGAGCGGTAACGGCGCAGACCCGTCAGCTGCGCACGTGGAGGTGACGGCGAAAGCTGCTTCCATTGATACCGGCTCTAAGATGCGTGATAATCACCTGCGCAGCGGCGATTTCTTTGACGTTGAAAAGTATCCTGAAGTGAAATTCGTGAGCACCAACGTGGCCGTGGTAGACGATGAGACCCTCGAAATTACTGGTGATCTCACGATTCGCGATCAGACGCGCTCGCTGACGATTCCCTTTGACTTCACTGGAGCTATCACTGATGGCTTCGGCAATAAGCGCATTGGCTTTGAGGGGACGCTGCCAATTTCACGTAAAGAATTTGGCCTCACCTGGAATAAGGCCGTTGAAGCTGGCGGCGTGACTGTCGGTGATAAAGTGATGCTTGAAATCGAGATTTCCGCTATCGAGCAGGAGTGAACTCAGCTGGCACTCAGTCAGCTGGCTCGGAAAATCGGCTGATGCGCTGATGTGCTGAGACTGCGTGCTGACGCTCTGAGGTGACGTCAGTACTCGCAGATGAAGAACAGTCAGGCGGCTATCTGTATTGGACTCACTACAGCGGGGCAAGCGAACTCACTGCAGCGGGCTAGCTGCAATGGGGCGGAGCGGTGGCAATAGTATTTCGCTAGTTCTCATGCCAGAGACTGACCCAATCTTCGGATAGCTGGTGGAGTAGTGAAGCCGGAGTGCTACGATGCTCAGGTGCATATTCTGGGACGTCTTACTCCGGCTACCACTATGGGAATATCTGTGTCCGTGGCGACCGGTCTCTATGGGGTTTCGTTTGGGGCGCTTTCAGTGGCTGCAGGATTGAGCCTGTGGCAGACGATGGCTCTGTCGGCACTCATGTTTACCGGAGGCTCGCAGTATGCTTTTATTGGCGTCATCGCCAGTGCGGGTGGCGTTGGGCATCTAGCCAATGTGGCGGGTACGGGGATGTCTGCGCTGGGAGCGGCGAGTCTGCTCGGCGTGCGCAACGGTATTTATGGCATCCAAAATAATGCTCGACTGCGCCTGCACGGGTGGCGCAAGCTGCTGGCAGCACACGTCACGATCGACGAATCAACGGCGGTGGCATCTGCGCAATTAGATACATCCGAAATAAAACGCGGGTTTTGGGTAGCTGGCATTGGCGTATGGCTGCTGTGGAATCTCTTTACGCTCATCGGCGCTCTGCTGGGCGCGGCAATGGGGGGATCCGGCTGCTTGGGGACTCGACGGTGCTGCCGTGGCGGCATTTTGTGGGTTGCTGTGGCCGCGTCTGCGCAGCGGTGACGCCGTGGCGCTCGCGGTACTGTGCGGGGCGCTCACTTTGATTGCCGTTCCGACGGTGCCGGCAGGCGTTCCCATTCTCATTGCGGCTCTGGTGGCTGCTGTGGTGGGAATGGCGCAGATGAAGATACGCCCGCAGGCGAAGAGAGCTTGAGGGGGCGCTCATGTGGTGGTGGATCTTGGCGGCGTGTGCTATTGCTTTTGCCACGAAATTGGTGGGTTTCTTGGTGCCGGAAAAAGTGCTAGAGCGGCCAGCTGTGGAGCATGTGGCTGCCGTCGTGACGGTAGGTCTGCTCGCCTCCCTGGTGGCCACGAACGCTTTTAGCTCAGGGCACGCAGTCGTCCTCGATGCGCGCTGCGCCGCGTTGGCAGTGGCCGTGGTGGCGCTCAGCTTTCGCGTGCCTTTTCTGGCAGTGGTGATACTGGGAGCGGCTGTGAGTGCCGGTATGCGAGCTTTCGTGCCCAGCTATTATGAGCCCCAAGTGAGCGCTGTCGCTCTGATTGTGGCACTCGGCATTGTCGCCTTGCACGCGGCTCGCGATATGCGCACAGCTCACGATGACGGCTCTCGCGTTTGATGTGGAGAATGCAAGGCGGCTGGTGGAGGGCGTGGACTGTGCAGGGCAACTACTGATTCCGTGTGCGCCCAGCAACCGTGTGCGCTTGGCTGCGCCCAGCCGTGTAGATTCTGTGCGCCCAGCAATGCAGATTTTGTGAACGACCAGATGCAGAGCGGAATCAGTGTTGAATTAGCGCTGGGGCGTGGCAAGCCGACGTTCAATATATTCATGGCACGCTACCATTCCCAAAGCGAGCGCGAGTGCTGCGAGTGGAAGTGCGAGCGGAGAGACGTGGGTGAGCGCTAAGCCGGTGAGCGGAGGGGCGAGCAGAAATCCGATATATGCGAAACCCATCTGTACGCCAGTCACTCGGGTGACGTTGGCCGCTCCCAGGCGCCGTCCTGTCTCTTTCATAATTGCGGGATAAATGGGGGCGCATCCGAGGCCGGCGAGTGCGAAGCCTGCCACTGAGAGCAGCGGGAGCGGAGCGAGCAAGGCGATGAGCATCCCCGCGATGAGCACGCTTGATCCGATCCTCAGCAGGTGGGTATTTGTGAGACGTAGAGAGGCGAAACCGGCCAGAAAGCGGCCAGCCGTAATGCCGATATAGAAAGCGGATCCGGCAGCGGCGGCGAGTGCTGGCGTGAGGTGGTGATAGCGCACGAGGAATGTGCTAGCCCAGAGTCCGATCGTTCCCTCTGCTGAGCAGTAGCATAAGAACCCGATGAGCGTAGGCCAGATGAGGGGGAGCTGGTACCACGGGTGTGCACCGCTGCGAGCACTATGATGAGGTGGCTCGCTTTCGGCGGTGGCGCGGTGCATCTCGATACTTTCTGGAGCGAGGCTGTTCGTGACGGCGTCATGAGTAGGGTATGCATCAACAACGGGAGATGTGTGGGCGTCCGTCAGCGAGGCGGCGGCAGACTCGGGCGGTGTGGAAAGAGTGGCGCTGTGATGTGGCCATGCGCGGCGCGTAAAAATGAGCAGCAGCATGAGACCCGCTTGAGCGGCGGCAATAGTACAGTAGGTGAGCCGCCACTGGCCGGTAAAATTCAGGAAAAAACCGGCAATGAGTGGCCCCGTCATGGCACCCACACCCCAGCAGGCATGTAAGAAATTCATGTGCATCGCAGAAAAGTGTAGTGAGACGTACGCATTCAACGCGGCATCAATGGCTCCAGCACCCAATCCCAGCGGAATGCAGCACAGCATGAGCATGGCAAAATGAGGGGCGAGGGCGAAGCCCACCAGGCCAAATACCGTCAGGGCTACGGAGCTGATGCAAACGCTCACGGTGCTCACTCGCTTGAGTAGCCACCCAGATGAAAAAGATGCCACAATCGTGCCGGCACTCGTCATCAGAGAGAGCACCCCAGCTCCGGCCAACGACGTCTGCATATCGGCGGCCATCTGTGGCCATGCTGCTCCGAGTATCCCATCGGGCAAGCCGAGAGAAATAAATGCGGCGTAAATAATGGCGATGAGTGACATGCTTTTCTCAGTTTTCCTCTCGTCTCGGTTTCTTCTCAGTTCTCTTGATCGCGGGTGGGGGCTGTGAGCGGTTGCTACTGTTGAACGCAGGTTTGTAGCTGGGGATGGGTCTGTGGGTATGGCTTGTAGGGATAACTTGTGGACGTGGACGATTTGCAGGAACGCAGGTTGAGATCATCTAGGGACGGCTTGTAAGGAAGGCTTGCGGGGATGCTTTGTGGGCGTGGGCTATGGCGTGGGTTTCTATAGATGAGGCGGCTGGTTAGCGAGGGTATTTAGCAGTGGCTGCCTAGGAGGTAGAGGCAGACCTGCTCTTGCGGGCACCGATTTTTTCATGAATCCACGATATGAGGACGGCGCAGAGATAGAAGCCGATGAGTACGGCCGCTTGGATGATCATCGGCCAGGGGCTAGGGAGGGGATTAGCGATCGCTGCGAACGTAAAAGCTGCCACTGTCGCCCAACGCCACCCCTTGAGCATAGTGCGGGAGCTGAGCACTCCTAGGAAATTGAGTGCCACCAGCAATTCGGGGGTGAGGAACGAGAGCCCGAAAGCCAAGACGAGACGCATATAAAACGACACGTACGAGTGAGCTTGCAAGAGAGATACTGAATCGTCTGGCACAAAACTCTGCAAAATTTCCACAGCTCGGGGGGCAATCCACACACCGCTTGCGGCACCAGCCAGGAAAAGAATCACACCTACGAATCCGAAGATGGCGACGAAGAGGCGTTCGCGCCGTTTCAGGGCGGGGACGATGAAGATGCCACACTGCGTGATCCACCACGGACTCGTGATGATGACGGCGATCCACATAGACACGGTGAGCTTGAGATCAAAAGCGGCACCAATCGTCTGGAAATTAATCGTGACGGTGGAACTGGCAAGATCATGCAGTGGACGCTGAATGAATGCCATCACCGGATCATAGAGATACCATCCGGCGACGGTGCCGATGGCGAGTCCAACCAATATGTAGATGAGGCGTTTGCGCAGTTCGCGCAGATGCTCAAAAATCCCCATACGGGCTTCCGGATTCGCGTGGCGTCTCTTATGGCGAGTATGGGGATGGGAGGAGTGATGGGCAGCTGCCTGCGGCGTCACTTGGGGGTGTCACCTTCCTGCGCGGAGGCAGAATGAACCGCTGAATCTTTGGATGCGGCAGGCGTGGTAGGAGCCGGAGAAATCTCTCCACGTTCAGCGTGAGTGCGCGACGAGGTGCTGGGGGCGCTTTCGTCTTCGGGAGGTACGTCGTCTTGTAGCTCGCGCATTTCCTTTTTGAGTACCTTTGCGCTCTGTCCCACTGATTTAGCAATCTGAGGGAGCTTGGCCGCGCCAAAGATAACGATGAGCACAATGATGAGAATAATGAGGTGGCTTGGTCTCATAGCTCTCCCTTTCGGCTAGCTGTCCATAAAAGTCATGGATGGCGGTGAGCTTCAGTTTCCGCTACCGCCGTTATCGCCGTCAGCTGCTTGCTCATCTCCATCTCACTACTACGTGTATCTCATAGTACAACGTCTGCCGTAGATTCTGATATACAGATGTCTAATAGTTTTGGTGTGGATTCGGATGTGGTGTTGAGTGAACAGCAGTCTCTAATGTCTCAATTGTTCGATATCTATGTGGTACTTCGTGCTGGAGATGTCAGCTGTGCTATCTGAGATGAGCCGCTATCTCTTCAAGAGCAGTTCTCTCTATCTCGGTCAGTGCTGCGAGCTTCCGCGAAGTGCTCAATGCTGAAAAGGAGTAGGAATGTCAGTGAAACGTTTTGTCAAGATTGCGCTCGCGATGACGGCGTGCCTAGGGCTGGTGGCTGGATGTTCCGGTGGTGCGGATAAGGCTGGTAAGACCTCTCAAGGGGGAGATAGAGCCAATTCGGCGGATGCTGGAAAATCACTCGGAGATGTGCAGGTGTATGGCGCTGCTTCGCTTAATACTGTGCTCCCTGAAATTGGGGATGCCACCGTCGTCAAGGATCATCCAGGCACGAAATTGCTGTTTAACTTCAATGGATCGTCGAGCCTCGTGGACGAAATGGCGGGAGGTGCTCCCGTTGATATTCTGCTCACGGCTGATGAGAAGAATATGAAGAAAGCTCTGGAGAAAAATCTCGTGAAAGATCCGCAGATTTTTACGGCAAACACGTTGGTGCTAGTCGTGCCTAAAGGCAATCCAGGTGCCATTAAGGGGTTTGCAGATGGCACTCTCGACGGGAAGAAACTCGTCATCTGCGCGCCAGAGGTGCCTTGTGGCAATGCGACGGCGAAGCTCTCCGAACTCAACAATGTGAAGTTGGCACCCGTCTCGGAAGAACAGAGCGTGAGCGATGTGCTGGATAAGGTAGCCAGCGGAGAAGCGGATGCTGGTGTTGTGTACAAGACGGATGCCAAACTAAAGGCCGATAAAGTGGAAGTGATTGAGATTCCGAAGGCTGATCAGGTGGTCAATAACTACATGATCGCAGTGGCTGCAGGGGCTCCGAATCCTGAGGGTGCTAAGGCGGTGCTCGATGCTGTGATGAGTGACGCCGGACAGGCTGCGCTCGAAAAGTATGGGTTCTTGCCAGCAGCTAAAATCTCAAGCGCTCAAAAGTGAATGTGCGCGATCAGCGCCGCGCGCGCAGCTATGGGAGAAAGTATAAGAGCAGTTATAGGAGCAGCCGACCCCATTCCTCCTATCGGGTAGGTTATGCTCCGTGGCTCATTGCCCCTGCGGCGGTGGCCATGCTCTTTCTCCTCATCCCCATCGTGGCGGTGCTCTGGCGTACCCCGTGGGTGGATTTCTTTCGGCTGATTTCCACCCCAGAGGCGCTTGACGCGCTGTGGCTCTCGCTGCGCACATGCCTGCTCTCAGTAGCTGTGGGATTCGTGGTCGGCGTGCCATTTGCCGTCGTGCTGGCGAAGAGTACCCACGCTTGGTGGGCGCGTCTGCTGCGAATTCTGGTGTTGCTTCCGATGGTTTTGCCTCCCGTGGTGGCTGGCTTAGCGTTGCTGCTGGCATGGGGGCGCACTGGATTGATTGGACAGCATCTCAACGTCTTTGGCATTACGATTGGGTTTTCTACGATTGCTGTGGTTTTTGCACAGACTTTCGTCTCGATGCCATTTTTGATTACGTCACTTGAAGGGGCGATTCGCGCACAGGGTAATGCTTATGATGAGACTGCCAGAGCGCTTGGCGCCTCGCGGACGCGGACGTTCTTCACGGTGAGTTTGCCAATTATGGCTCCGGCTGTACTCTCTGCGGTGGCGTTGAGTTTCTCGCGTTCGCTGGGAGAATTTGGGGCGACGATTACCTTTGCGGGATCTTTGCAAGGGGTGACGCGCACAATGCCGCTGCAGATTTATTTGCAGCGAGAAACGGACACCGATCAGGCGCTTGCGCTCGCCGTCATTCTCATCGTCCTCGCCATTGCGATGCTGGTGTTGGCCAACGTTGCGACGACGAGAGGGAACTGGGCGGCGCACGCTGCTCTCACGGAGAAAGCTGCCGCCTCCAAAGAGAATGAGGCGGCTGTCCTCAAGGAAAGTGGGGAAGATACTGAGGGAGCGCTTTCCAGTAGCATGGGCGATCAGTGTGCGGGCACTGATTCTGCGCCTGTAAAGCCTGCAGTGGCTGCGCGTGAAGAATACGATGCACGCGCCAGCGAAACTCATCTCGATGGGCAAGCGGGGAAACAAACAGCGAACAAGCGGGCGCCGAGCATCAGTGTGGATGCCCAGGTGCAAGAGCGCGGCGTCCATCTGGTAGTCGATATCCACGCTGGAATCATCACTGCCGTAATGGGCGCAAATGGAGCTGGGAAATCGACGCTTCTCGGATTGATTGCAGGCACGCTCGCGGCGAGCGAAGGCGGGGTGACGTTCGACCCTGCTCATCCGACTATCGTGCTACTGCAGCAAAATCCTCTGCTCTTCCCGCATATGAGCGTACTGAAAAATGTGGAGTTTGGGCTGCGAGTAAAAAAGATGAATCGCGAGGAAGCTCGGCGGCGCGCCTTGGAAGAGCTGGCGTTTGTCGGGCTTGAAAATTTGGCACATCGGCACGCCACGCAGCTTTCCGGTGGCCAGGCTCAACGAGTAGCTATCGCTCGCGCGATGGCAATCCAGCCAGATATTGTGCTCCTTGACGAACCTTTTGCGGGGCTAGACGAGGAGGCAAGTACACGGGTGAGAGAGGAGCTTCGCACCCGTCTGGGCAAAGCTGGGGTGACGGCGGTGCTCGTCACCCACGACGTGCTGGATGCGGAGTATCTCGCCACCGAGCTGCTGCTCGTTCGTGCAGGAAGAATAGTGGAACGGCGTCAGCTGAAACAAAACGTCAGCTAAGGCTGAATATCGGCTCAAGTGCCGGCTAGAATCGATCAGCTAGAGTCGAGCGTCACGAGCGTCACGAGCGTCACGAGCGTCAGCCGGAATGCTGGTTAGGGCAGAGCGCCAGCTGGGGCTGAATATCAGCCTCAGCTGAATGCCAGCCCGAGTGTCAGCTAAAGTTGCGGGCACGTTCGTGGATGCGGTCTGCTAAGGCGCTAGGATCTGCTCCGGTGCTGCCAGCGGCGTATCCCACGAGGAAAGCCGTGAGTGGAGCCCCAGGGCGAGAGGGGCCGTGAGCTACTGTGGCGATAAGATCAAGCAGTGCTTTCTGATGTGTGCCAATCAGATCCGGATTGAGATCGAGCTCAGCGCTGACGGCTGCAAGCCACCGATCCATCTGAGCCATGACTTCAGGATCATCTTTTTTCTGCGACACAGTATCCTTCTTTCTCGTTTTCTAAAATTAGTTCTCTCGAAAAATCAATAATCTAGGATTGATTTTCTAGCATCTGGCCTACAGCATCTAACCTACATCCATTATCTTCACCGTCAGCGTCTGCGTGCAAGCGATGTGCCCGAGCTAAAATTTCCTGAGCTTATACGTAGCGGCGCGTTACACGCTGATAGATGGCACGTCACGATAGATAGGCACGTCACTCTCCTACAGGTGAGACAGGTGCATGACTGGGGATAGGTGCATGGCTGGGGAGAACCTGGCTCCACATATCGGCGATCACGTCTGCCCTGCTCGTGCAGCGATTGCAGAGCTGATCTTCATGCGGCAGTAGCTCCGCTCCGCAGCGAGAGCAAGTATGGGGCACGACGTGTGCTATGAGCACCGGCTGAGAAGCTCCTTCGCTGGAAAATTCGAGAATGCTCTCCGGACACCGCTCAATGCACGCGCAGCACGATGTACACCGTTGTGGATAGGCAGTGAGGGTGCCCGCAGGAGAGCTATCATCCCAGATGAGGGCATCGGTCGGGCAAAGATCTGCACAAATATGGCAGCCAGTGCACAATAACGAAGCAGCTGAGGCGGGAGAATTTTCCGCTGACGCATTCTCCGTTGATGTGTGTGCGGAGCTCGCCATTGCCGAGGGACAAGAAGCTCGCTGTGGGAGCTGGGTACGAATGTGCGGATACGGCAGGCGCACATCTGGGAGTACCGCGAGAAGCGCGGCTCGTTCGGGCGTGACGGCGCTGAGCGCTTTCGAGATGGGCTCAGGTGTGTGCAAGGCTAGGAGGTTGAAGAAATCGCGCCTGCTGAAATCAATTGTGGAATCCTCAGTTTTAGTGCTATGAGCATGACGGCGACGCGCGCCATCATGAGCAGTGCGGAACACTCCGTGGCGCTCGCTGCGATGCTTGCCGCGGTGTTTGCTGCGGTATTCGCCGTGATGTTCGTCGTGGTGGGCATCCACTCGGCTGATCCTGCGGAGAAATGAGCGCTTGCTTGCCGGAGGATTTGCTGCTAGGTACTCGGCCGCTGAATGATCTGCCCTTGGAGTGCCAGCTGCCGGAGGATTCACTGACGGAGGATTGACCGCTGGAGTGAGGCTAACGGGGAAGTAGGCTGCTGGGGAACTCTCCACTGGGGAAAACAAGAGCGCGCGGCTGCGCTGTATTCCCTCGCGCTGTGCCATAGCATTTGCGCGCTCGCACAGCGCTCTGAGATCCATCTGGATGTAGTTCGCCAGCTGGATATGGCTCGCCGGAGTGGAGGGGGCAGTGAAAGTAGAGGGGGCAGGGGAAGAGGCGCCATCGCCAGCGCCGTCATCGGAACTGTTCGCCGGAGTGTGTATACAGCGCTGCAATGCGATGGGGCAACGCTCGCACTGCCCAGGCACGAGCAGCACAGCGGCCATTACTAGCGATTCAGCAGCTGTAACTTTTGTGTCTGCTCCGCACTTTTGCTCTACATCATTATGCCCTGTGTTATCGCCTTCTACAGGGCCATGCGCTGTAGAGTGATGCGCTGCAGAGTCATTTGCTGCGGAAACATGTGCAGCGGAATCCAGATGAGCCAACATAGCCACCAGTACCTCATGAGAGAGGCTAAGTAGACAGGTGAGCTGCAGCTGCTCGGCGGTGTCCCACTGCGTATCTTCCGGTCGTTCGCCCTCAGCTGTGGGAGCGGCATGTGCGGGGGCGGAGCTGGAATGCTCGTGGCGGATTGTCTCAGAGCAGACGATGCGGACGCTGGTACCGACTCTGCTCGCACGGATGAGCCGCTCCACGGTTCCAGCAGACATGCTTCCTGCGGCCATAAGGAGGTTTCCCATAGCCGCAGGAAGCGTAGCAGCCATACGGCCAGTCATACTGCCGCTAGCAGCCGCGTTCCCACGGGACAGCACCGCATCATCTCCACCTGGCCGCATGTCTGTGCGCACCGCAATCAGATCTTTTCTACTTGCACCCATGCGTCAAGCTGGACGGCGCCACCGCCGATGGGGTCTACGAGGCCGCCACCGCCGAGTTGGGTATCTTCCGGCAGGAAAGCATTCACCTGGATTCCCAGGCCACGCCCGAGGGCGAAGCCCGTCTCCTCTTCACCTGGCTTGGAGGCTCGTTCAGTTCTGCCATGTCCGTAGGGTTTCACTGCTGGAATGACAGTGCCGTCAATTTCCACGTCGGTGGCTCCGTAGCCTTTCATCCCGTAAGCGCTATCTGCTCCCACCACTCCTGGGCGGATGCCCTGCAAGACGTACGCCCGTCCTTCTTGGCTAGACGTAGGCGAGGTGATGCGAATGCGATCACCGTTCTTAATGCCGCGTTTTTCGGCGTCAATAGCTGAAATCCACAGGAAATTCTCGGAGGTGAGTTCGCGCAGCCACGCAGAGTTTTCAGTCCTGTAGGTGCCGACAGTGCGCGCTTTCCAATTCACCATCTGCAGCGGGAACTTTTCGGAAGCGGTGAGTTCCGTTCCGTCTGCCAGCGTCACCGGACGTTCAGCAGCAATCCCCTCGAAGAATTTCCCCGTGATGCAATCTTTGAGCTGCGCGGTCTTGGGGTCATAGAACTGTGCCATTCCTGCATACCGGAACTTCAGCCACTCAGGGTGCTTCGGGTCGTATCCATCGGCGCGATCTGCCTGATCTGCCTTGAAACGGCCGCCGCGGTCTAGCACCGTCACCACTTTAGGCCATTCAGCTTCCCCCACGGCCGCTTTCCAGCTGGCCAAATCGAAATACTTGCCCAATGCAAAGGTGCGGGTGCGCTCAAAGAGTTCCATCTCCTCGGCAGAGGCGTCGGCCACTGGTTTGTCTTTACCCGCCACTCCGTAGGCGATATTAGCCGCCATCTTCAGCCAGAAATCCTCTGGTTTATTGAAAGCAGAGCCGTCTTTGAATGCTCCCTCGCCCACCCCAGGCAGTCCCATCTGTTTCGCGAGGGCTAGATACACTTCCTCCGTTGTGCGCGGCCCCTCAAAAGCGCGAGTTGTGGGCTGGCCAAACTGGGTGCACGCATACTGCTGAGAGGGATAGACGCTCTCCTGTCCGAACTTCTCCAGATAGGTAAGATCGGGAAGAATGTAATCCGCATACCAACCAGTGTCGGAAATAGTCACATCCGAGACGACGATGAGCTCAATTTTGTCGGTTCGTTTCAGCTGCTCAGCGATCTTGCCAGCTCCAGGAGAGGAATTGAGCGGAGAGTGGCGCGATATAAACAGTGCTTTCAAAGAGTAAGGATATCCAGCGACGGCTGAGGGGATGACTTCGTGGCAGGCGTTGCCCGTAAACGGCACCCACCGGCGTTTAGCAGGATACCCATCCCTCTTGAAGAAAGGCGTTTTCTCGTACGTCACTTTTTCACGGGTAATGGGATACCCCCACGCTTTATTAGCGTTCGGCACGGTGTCAATATCGTAGTGCCCCTTTGTGACAGCAAAGTTTTTCTGCTTGCCGATATGCCCGCCTTTCCAGTCCCAATTGCCAATCAGCATATTGAGATATCCCACGGCACGCACAGAATCGTAGCCGTTGAAATGCATGGCTGGGCCGCGGTAGCTCATCACGCCCGCCCGCTTCCCGTGCGCCGTAAACTCACTGGCAACTTTCTCGATGATAGCTGGCTCAATCCCCGCTAGCTCGGCATATTGTGCGAAGCTGCGTTCGTGCACCCGCTCTTTGAGGAGGTTGAACACGCTGCGCAGATGCTTGCCGTTCACTACGGTATCGACGTCTAGATCTGCTGCTTGTGACGTCGCACTGGCCATCTGCAACTGGCCGTTTACCAGCACCATTGGCTCAGGATCGGCTTTGCTGGGATCGTCTGGAGCGGGCATGAGCCCAAGTGCCCAGGCGTTGATCTTCGGACGTTTTTTATCGTCCATATTGACCAAGTGCGTAGCATCCGACCACGTTGGTTCGCCGATTGCTTCAGCGGCAGCCTGGCTGGGAGCACGCAAATAGCGTTCGTCGTAACGCTTATTGTCGATAATCCACTGAATCATGGCGAAAGCCAGATCAATATCTGCCCCTGGTCTGACGGGCATCCAGACGTCAGCTTTCTCTGCGGTCTTCGACATGCGCGGATCGACGACGACGAGTTTCATGCCGCGTTCACGGGCAGCACCAATCCGAGGCGCCATCCAGGTGGGGCCTTTCTGAGCTACCGTCGGCTCGGTTCCCCAGACGATGAGGTAATCGCAACCGTCAATGTCGATATACATTCGCTTGAATTTTGTGGTGGGGTGTTCGTGTACATTGCTCTGCACTCCGCTCATTCCGCAGGTGCCGCCATGGTTGAATTGGTTCATGGTGCCAAACACCTGGTTGGCGAACCACACGCCGAGGAGCGGCTGTTTTTCGCCCATTAAGAAAGCCATCAAGTTGGATTTCGGGCCAATCTGAGGGTGTTTAGGATCGATGAGCTTATCTGCCCACTTCGCTTCAAAATCAGCTTGGCTCATGGTGCCCTCTTGCACGGCATCCCAATCGGCCATCACGGGTTTCTCAGGAGCGAATGCCCACCATGACTTCAGGCCAGGAGTGCCAATGTCTGCAGCTCCCTCAAGAATCTCTTTGAGCGCTTGGTCCCAGCTGATCGTCTTCCACTTTCCGCTGCCGCGCTCACCCACGCGCTTGAGCGGCTGCTTAACGCGCCGAGAATCATGCACAATCTGGATTCCCGCCTGGCCTTTAGCACACGCAATGCCGCCTTTTCGGCTCTTGGATTCCACGGCCATTGTGCCCAGCCCTTTCATCGCTTCCTGAGGCGGAGTGCTATATGGGATGGCGGGCAATGGCTGGGTGTTGAGCGGAGAATACGGGTTGCCTGAAATTTTGCGCACGAGGCTGGTGGCGCCAGATTTTCCAGGCTCGCTCAGGCGCACTTTGATTGTGCAGTAAGCATTGCACTGCATGCACATGGAGTAGATGACGTCGTACCCGTTGTAATCCTCGGTGGCGTCTCCAACGCCGTGCGTTTGGTTGCTGCCAAAGCGATCAGCGCCGTCAATAAACATTCCGCCGAGTGCTGCTGCGCCGACTACTGCGCCAGTGCCTTGGAGAAAATGGCGGCGTGTGGGGCCGTGAGCGGCAGTTTCTGCTGTGGTTTGCGTGGAGGCTGAGCGGCGGGCAGAATCTGGCTGCATCGCTCCCGCCTGCGGAGTATCTGCGTGTGGGGCATCTGTCTGCGTGGGATGAAAGGTGTCAGCCATCATTTGTCTCCTTGATCGCTGGAAAATGTAGCTGCTGCGGCCAGGGCGTTATCCCCAGTACTATCCAGATTCTCAGAGGTGCTATCTGGGCTCATGGAAACGCTATCCGAATGTGCGGATAGCTGGGAACCAGCGCTGGCAGTGCAGTCGTGAGGATGAATGGGAAGAAATGCCGTGGCAAGCACATAGAGAAGCACTCCGAGGGAGATAAAGCACACGGCCACGAGCCATTCGCTCAGCGTGGGGGCAAACTCTCCTGCGGGGAATCCGGAGAGTAATCGCGGAATTTGGGGAGGAATCACGATGGTAAAACGAATGGCGAGCACCCCTATGAGGGCGCATATGGCAGCGGTGAGGATTCCATGGGAGGAGCGCCCGAAGCGACTGAGCAAAATGGCTGCAGTGCCCACGAGTCCCACGGCGATATACAGCCCCCAAAATACCCACGCCCACGGGCCGGTAGTCGTCCAACGAATCACGGTGAGCTCTGCAGATTCACCAGCCAACAGGGGTACGCAGTATTCAAAAGTGCTCACGAGCATGTCAATAAACGTGAAAGTGAGCAGGATCTTCCCGAGAGCCGCGATAAGAGGGGCTGTGGTAAAGGGAGCCGCGACAGCGATGTCACGCCTGCCCTGCCTATCTTGCCCATCCTGCCGCTTGAGTTGGCGCTGCTGACTGCGCTCGTGGACGTAGGCGATCACGATGAGGATAGCTGCTCCAGCCATAACGCTGGAGATGATGAAGACCAGCGGGAGCATGGGGCCATACCACATCGGGCGGGTGCTATTCGTGGAGAAAATCATTGCTTCTGAGCCAAGCACGCCGAGCAGCGCAATAGGTATCAGTGCGATGCCGAATCCTTTGAGCACGGAGCGAGCTCTATCTGGATGGGCGCTTTTTCCCAGCGTGAGCCGGATATCGACAATAAGCATCACGGCTAACACGATGATATAGAGGAAGAAGAAACGAATCTCCCAGGAGAGCGCGCTCGTCCAATGGAAAAAGATGAATGTGCTAAAGAGGCGATCCCATCGGCCGATGTCGAAGCCGATGAACAGACCACCAAAGGCCAATCCTAGGAGTGCGACCACCAGCGCCGCCCGCCGTATTGAATCAAATACCTGCAGATTGAAGACGTATGAGAGAGTGGAGATCAAAGCTGCACCGGCACTCATCCCCACGAAATAGACGTAGAAAATCACCCACAGTCCCCACGGCACTTGATTGGTGACGTCGGTGCTAGGCCCTAATCCGCCAATGAGCCGCTGGATCACGGGGTATGCCGTGATGAGTACAAGTGCCGCTAATACGCCGACGGCAATGCCGTGCTGCTTAATCGTAGCTATAGCTGTGGAGAAGAGTCGCCGCGTTTGCCGCGTTTGTTGCGTCCGTGCCATGCTTTCACCTCAAATAGTACACTCGGGGATTTGTGCCGGCCTCCTCCTTGAGGCGGAAAGCACGATCAGAGTGGGACAGTTGGGAGACGAGGCTCGTGGGATCGTCGAGATCTCCGAAGATGCGGGCGTCTCCGATACAGCATTCCACACATGCTGGTTCTTCCCCGCGAGCGAGCCGATGCTGGCAGAAATTGCATTTGCGCACAGTGCCGATGGGGGTGGAGAGTTCTCCGCCGCGCTTTCCGCGGGCAATCCCGAATTCCGGCGCGGTGATTTCGTTGGCTCCTTGCATTTCCTGCTCGTAGCTTTCGCCAAAATCGAAAGAGCGTGCCCCATAGGGGCACGCCGTGATGCACAGGCGGCAGCCGATGCAGCGGTCGGCATCAATGACGACGATTCCGTCGTCACCTTTATACGTGGCATTGACGGGGCAAACTTCTACGCAGGGAGGATCGTCGCACTGCATACACGGGCGAGGGATGTTCATGCGTTTGACGTCTGGATACGTGCCCACTTCAGTTTCAAAGACGACGTTGTACGAGACCCCTGGCGGCGTGCGATTCTCAGCTTTGCACGCCACTGTGCAGGCGTCGCAGCCAACGCATTTTTGCAGGTCAATGACCATTCCCCAGCGTGGTTGGTGCTCTGTTTCTCCAGCTACTTTTCCGGCTGCTTTTGCTGTCGCGGGTGGATCTGCTGCCGCCGTCGCGGAAAGCTTAGCTGTATGAGGTGGGAGAATGGAGGTGCGAGCCATACTTCCTCTTTTCACTATCATCATTGATGGTGCATGTGCGTGGGCATCTGTGCGCAAGCATCTATTGAGCATGTGTTCTATAGATCTAGTTATACCTTTCTGGGGCGCGGTAGCGAAGTGGAAGCTGAGATATTTTGGTGAGACTTTTGTTTTCTAAATCGGTGGATGTTGGATACTGCGGTTGAGGGTGCGAAGCGTGGTGCGTGGTCAGTGGTTTTCGTGCTGCTGCTTTTCGCTTGGCATCCCTGAGATATGGGCAGTCTCCATCCAGGCTTTCATCTCTTCAGCCACGGCTTCTTTAATCATTTTGCGCGGATCGAGCTGAGTGGGATCAAGCTCACGGAGAGCGGAATTGATGTCCGCTGTAGCAGTGGCGAGCGAATCGGTGGCTGAGGCGACGTTGCTTAGATCGGTCAGTGCGGAATCTTCTGCGGCCTGCTCTTGTTCGCGCAGCTGTGAGAGCTGTTCACGCAGCTGCGCGCTCCAGCCGCGCATTTTCGTGACGCCGTGCTGTATGGCTACGAGCGCCTGTGCTGTGCGTGACGGGCCGAGCACGACGATGACCACGACAAGCAGTACGAGAAACTCTGCGCCATTGATGCCGAAAAAGCTCATCTGCTCCTCCTTATCTGCCCTTTTGCTGATCCTGCGCGTGACTTTTTGCGCGAGAAGAGCGGGCGACGGCGTCACTCGCTATGTCTGTCGCGTGTGCCTCTAGCATAGTGTTTAAGGCGTGCGTACGGCGCAAATGAATCTTTCCATCGTCACCAAACTTAGCAAATTGCCACGGGGGAGCAAGAGTCATAAAAGTATTGACGGCGGTCTCAGGCGTGGTCGCCATTCCCGTTTCAATCCATGCGGTGAGCATGGCGATAGTGTTGTGTACCTGCTGCTCAATGGCCATCGTCACCCACAGCGTCGTGACGGTCTTATTCAGCTCGCGCGCTGTCTCGCCATTGTATCGGGCAAATTCGTGCACGTACTCTCCCACTGCTTCGCGGAAATAGGCGGATATATACCCCAGCACTACAGATTCGGGCTTGTCGAGAAAAATATGCTGGTAAATGGCGGCGTGCTGCTGCACATGCTGAAAAAGCTGCACGTAGATAGCTCGCCAGCGCAACATGTAATCACGCTGAGTCTTGCTCAACAGAGAGCCAATGGCCGAAAATGACGGTTTCATCTCGTGGATGAGGCTCTTGGCCAGCAGCTCAGCAGGAGAGGCGGCATGGCTATAAAACGTGCCGCGAGAGACGCCAGCTGCGGTAGAAAGCTCAGAGACGGTGATATCTTCTGCCCGTTTGGTGGAGGCCAGAGTGAAGATTGCAGTACGCAGCGCCAGCTGGGCGCGCACGTAGCGAGGGTCGTGGCTGATGCCGTCTCCCTCATGAAAAGCGTGCCGGTGGTTGGTGTCGCTAGTGGTCACGCTGTCCCTTTCTATGTGCACGGACGTGCCTATTGATCTACCTAGGTGAGCGATCGCTCGTGGGTGATATGGGTGGGCGGCGCTCTGTGGTGAGCTGCGCTCTCGCCATTCTCATCAACATTGTTACCATAAGCCCGCGGAAAAGCCATGTAGGTGCCGTCTCGCTGTGTATTCTGAGACGCCGTGCGCGATGGGGCAGCGTGGTGAGCGACGTGGCAGGCGGAATGGCGGGGCGACGTGGCGAGCGGCGTGCAGGGCGATAGTTCCGGTGGCGAAGTAGCGGGGGTGGAAGCTGCGGAGTGTGTGCGTCAGAAGTATTTACGTCAGGAAAATAGCGCTTATTATCGCTGGCGATTTTTCATTGCTGTATCAACGAAAAATCGCTCTGGACTAATGTCCCGCGCACATGTGTTCCGCATTTCTATTGAACACTTGTTTAATTGATCTTATGGTGGGTCTATCTCGTTGTGCTGGGCAGCAGTGCGTGCCAGATGTGCAGACTGTGTGCACGACGCACGGATGAGGAAGGCGCGAGGAAGACGCGAAAAACGCATGAGAAGAAACGCAGAGAAGAGAATGGGACACCAGGAGAGGAAGTGCCATGAGTATGTCGAGTAGTGCATCCACCCCGCAGCATAGCGGGATTACGCGACGTTCATTTCTCAAATGGAGTGGAGTCGCGGCAGGAGTGGCTACCCTTGTGGGTGCGGAGGGCTCGACGCCTGCTGCACCAGCGGCTGCTGCACAAGCGGCAGGGGAAAGTGGCGCATCGAAGGTTGTGTGGTCTGCGTGCACGGTGAACTGTGGTTCGCGTTGCCCGCTCCGACTCGAAGTGGTCGATGGCGTCATTAAACGAGTCTTGCCTGATAATACTGGCGATAATAAGCTCGGCAGCCAGCAGGTACGCGCTTGCGTGCGTGGGCGTTCCATACGGCACCGAATCTACAATCCAGATCGTCTGAAGAAACCGCTTAAACGCAAGCCTGGCACCAAACGCGGCGAGGGGCAGTGGGAGGAAATCTCCTGGGAGCAAGCTCTGGATGAAATTGCCGCGAAGATGAAAGACATTAAGAATACATATGGAAATGAAGCGATCTATATCAACTATGGGACAGGTACGCTCGGGGCTACTGTCTCTAGCTCGTGGCCTCCCGACGCCACTGCTTTTGCACGCCTGATGAACTGTTGGGGTGGATACCTCGATCATTATTCCGACTACTCCACCACCGAAATCACTTCGGCTTACCCGTACTTTTATGGTGCGTGGTTTGGTTCAAATTCGCTTGATGATGCCTCCCGCTCCAAACTGCAGGTGATGTTTGGAAACAATCCTTTGGAGACGCGCATGAGTGGCGGCGGGCTCACATTCGTGACGCAGCAGACGAAGAAAGCCTCAGCAGTGCGAACCATCGTGATTGACCCACGCTATTCGGAGACGGCAGTAGATATCGCCGATGAGTGGATTGCGCTGCGCCCTGGCACGGATGCAGCTCTTATCGCCGGAATGATCTGGGTGATGCTCAAAGAGAATCTGCACGATCAGGCATTTTTGGATAAGTATTGCATCGGTTTTGACGAGCAGCATATGCCAGCGGGAGCTCCGGCTAACGCTTCCTACCGCTCGTACATTGAGGGCAAAAAAGATGGCGTGGAGAAGACCCCTGAGTGGGCGGCAGATATCACTGGCGTCCCCGCCGATACGATTCGCCGGCTTGCCCGTGAGATTGCTGGAGCGAAACCGTGTGCGATCACCCAAGGCTGGGGGCCGCAGCGGCACGCTAACGGGGAAAATACGGCGCGTGCTATCTTCCTCCTCGCATGCGTGACGGGCAACCTGGGTATTCCAGGGGGTGGCAATGGTGCCCGAGAATCGTCTCCGGCGCTCCCGATTAACAAGACGATCGGATCGAGCACGAAGAACCCCTCGAATAAAATCATTTCGGTATTTAGCTGGTTGGATGCTATTGACCACGGCGAAAAAATGGATACGTTCAACTCAGGCGTGATGGAAAAACCTGCACCTGGCGTGCGGGATTTCAAAGTGCCTGTGGATAGTAATGGCAACCCCACCAATACCAAGCTTGACGTACCGATCAAAATGGTGTGGCAATATGGCGGCAACTCGATTGTCAATCAGACCGGAGAGAATGCTAAATCGGTGGACATCCTCCAAGATGAATCTAAGTGCGAGCTGATTGTCGATTGTGACATTCAGATGACGGTCTCCTGCCGCTATGCCGATTATGTGCTGCCAGGCACATCTGCGGCGGAGGAGTTTGATCTTCACCCTGGTGAAAATGGCAGTCCGATGGCTTACGGGATTATCTCTTCGCAGGCGATTGAGCCGATGTATGAATGCAAAGACATCTATACCATCTGCACGGAACTCGCTGATCGGCTCGGAGTAAAGTCAGCTTTCACTGCGGGGAAAGATCGAGAGGGTTGGTTGCGCGATGCGGTGGAAGTATCTCGCAAAGATGACCCTGATATTCCCGATTACGACACGTGGAAGAAAATGGGTGTCTTCCGCAAATATGCTGGGCCAGTGGTCTCTATGGAAGACTTCCGCAACGATCCAGTGGCACATCCACTTCCCACTCCCAGCGGCAAAGTAGAGATCTATTCCCAGCGGTTGGCACAGATGGCCACGAAGTGGACATTTGGGGAATTCGATGGGAAACGCGCGGGCGATGAGCTCGTGCCGTTACCGGAGTATGTGAGCACCTGGGATGGCGCTCTTGCCGTCCGAGATGGAAAATATCCCATCCAGCTCATTGGCCACCATTTTAAGGGTCGCACTCACTCCACCTACGGGAATGTCGATTGGCTGCGGGAGGCTCATATACAGACCGTGTGGATGAACCCGATTGACGCGCAAAAGCGGGGAATTAGGAACGGTGATGAGGTCTTTGTGTACAACGATCGTGGCACTGTGAAAGTGCCGGTCAAGGTGACGCCGAGAATCGCTCCTGGAGTAGCTTCGTTGCCGCAAGGGGCATGGTATGCCCCGCGCACCGACGTCACGCCTCCGGCAAAGGCCAATCAGAAACTTCCCGTGGATGTCGGCGGAAACACGAATACGCTCTCGTCGCTTCATCCCTCACCGCTTGCTCATGGCAACGCGGTACACACCATTGCTGTGGAAATTGAGAGAGCGTAGCGGGCGTAGGAGGAAAGTGCGATGGCTGAAAATTTCACTCAAGAGGGAGCCAACTATGGCTTCTATTTCAATCAGACGTTGTGCAATGGATGCAAGGCCTGTCAGATAGCGTGTAAGGACAAACATGATCTTCCGATTGGGGTGCGTTGGCGCCGCGTCGTGGAGTATTCGGGAGGTAGCTGGAAAGTACAAGGCAATACGTTCCAGCCGAATGTGTTCACGTATTACACGTCAATCTCCTGCAATCACTGCGACAATCCGGTGTGCATGGAGGTGTGTCCAACCACTGCTATGAGTAAACGTCCAGATGGGACGGTCTATGTGGATGAAAACAAATGCGTGGGATGCCGCTACTGCCAATGGGCGTGTCCATATGGTGCTCCACAGTTGAATCCCCAGACGGGACATATGAGCAAATGCGATCTGTGCTATGACTACCGTTCTGAAGGAAAAGAGCCAGCGTGCGTGGCAGCGTGCCCCTCACGTGCGCTCGATTGGGGGCCTATTGCGCAGCTGCGTGAGAAATACGGAAACAACGCTGGGGTGGCGCCACTCCCAGATCCTGCGCTCACCAATCCGCACCTAGTCATGACGGCGCACCGCGATGCGCAAGCGTGGGATGCGGGCACAGGGACGATCACAAATCCAAAGGAGATCTAATCATGAACACGCAAGAACTCCCGATGATTCTTTTTACAGTGATTGCCCAAATGTCTGTGGGGGCTTTTTGGGCGCTCGGCACAATCCACCTGTGTGGGCTTCGGAAGAAAATCGCTCCTGAATCTGTGGATAGGGTGACGAATGCGGCGCTCTTCGCCGTAGGGCCGCTGCTGATTTTGGGTTTTATTGCAGCTTTCTTCCACCTCAGCGATCCGCTGCATGCGATTTATACACTGTCTCATGTAGGGTCCTCGTGGCTGAGCCGTGAGCTGCTCTTCGGTGTGCTCTTCGGACTTCTGGGCTTTATCTTTGCTTTAGCTCAATGGTTTGGACGCTTAGGACGCGTGGCGCGGGAAGTGCTGGCCGCCCTGGCCGCATTAGCTGGCTTAGGGTTGCTCGTCTCCATGAGCGGCGTGTATTACTCGGTGCGGACGATCCCTGCCTGGAATACCTTCGCCGTGCCAGTTTTCTTTTTCTCGTCGGCGATTCTCACGGGCACTCTCGCTGTGGCTCTTGCGCTGCTCGTAGTATGGAATCACTTCAATCGAGCTGCTGTGCTCGCCCGCGCAGAAAATCCGCGAGATCTTCACCGTAAAAAGAACATGACAGAGAAGAAAATAGGGCAGTTGTTGAGTTCGCGCCTCTTTGGTGTGCACGATGGCAGCTCTCTTGATGAAAATCTTGTCGCTCTGGTGCGCAGTTCTCTGCAGTGGCTATCGATAGCAGCTGCTGCAGCCGGCATCATTATTTTCATCACGTACCCGCTGTATGTACTCCAGCTTGCTCAGGGAAACCAAGCGGCTCAGCACGTGGCACAGGAGCTGTCGGCTAGTGTGCTGGCGTGGCGCTTGTGTCTGCTCGGCGTGGCGGTGCTGCTCGCCGGTACATTCGCTGCCGTGAGAGCGCGTATCTCCATGACGCCTCATGCGGTGCTGACGGCGATGCTCATAGCGGCGTTTGTGCTGGCACTCGTGAGCGAACTGCTTGGGCGCTCGCTACACTATGAGGGCTTGTGGCACGTGGGGCTCAACACGCTGCAAGTGTTTGCGCAATAGTCCGTGCGGCAGCTTGTGTGCGCTGTGGCTCCTCTGCCCGTGCCGCAGTAGTCATGTGTGCGCGAACCTTTTTGCCTGCGTGCAGCAGCGCCTGAGTAGCGCCTGCCCCTGTGTGCAGTCATGCCTGCCCTGTGCACTGTGTCGTTCCTATACCTATGTGCACTGTGGTGAGAATGAGATGGAGAAAAGATGATGATCTCAAATGATCAGCTTGATAGCTATGCCGCAGTTTTTACGGTGTTGGCGAGGCTTCAGCTTCAGCCTGCAGACGCAGATACTCGCGCTCGCGTGATGTCGTTGCTGGAGCAGTGGCCGCTCCGTGAATCTTTGGGTGAGGGCGCGAATGAGTCAGCTGATTACGCTGCGGGCGAATCATCCAGCGATGCTGCGGGTAAGGGTTTGACCGAGCGTGGCATTGCGTTGCTCAAAGAGTCAGCGGCCAAGGCAGAGAGCGATTCGGCAGTGTGGCAAGATCAAAATGCCCTCTATGGGATTGCTGCCAGCGCAAAGGTCTCCCCGTTTGAATCGGTGCACCTCGGAGAAGATCACCTGGTATTTGATGAACAGACGCTAGATGTACGTCGCGCCTATGCTCAGGTGGGATTGCAAGCTCCGCGCTTAGGCCGCGAACCTGATGACCATATTGGGCTAGAGATGGATTTTCTCGCCCGCTGTTGCCTAGAAGTGCTCGATGCTCTGGAAGTGCCAGATACGCGGCGGGCTGAGGCAATCATGGCTAGCGCTGAGCAGTTTACCCGTGAGCATCTCGCGCAGTGGGCACCACAGATGCTGACGAGCGCCATGGAGGAGGCCAACAGTGCGTGGGTCAAAGGAATGCAAATGCTGAGTTTAGGAGCGCTGGAAAAATGGGCAGCCGATATTGGTGTGCCATGGGCGCTGCCGATGAGTGACGACGATGAGTGACGCCGATGTGCAGGCTCTGTTGCGATGGCTCGCCGCCCACGATCCATACCCGAGTGTGGTGCTCTGCTGCGAACATACCGAGATGCCGGCTTTAGAACGCCATGAACTGGGCGTGGTGTGGAATGGCTGCCTGGCGGATGCCCATCCAGGGCTGTTGGTGCAGCTCTTCGCTTTCGGGGTGCAGCGCGCCGTCATTGTGCCGTGTACAGAGCATCCGCAACGAGTGCGCCAACGGGTGCGCGGATGGCAGCAGCTGAGCCTCGGGCGCGTGCAGTGGTATACCGCTGGTAATAAAAATTCTGGCCAGCCCCGTCGCCGTTGGCAGCGACGGGGCGAGATGGTGAGAGTTGGGGCGGTTCCGTTTCCTCGTAGAGCGTTGTTTGCTTTGTACGCCCACACGCCAATCGACATTCATGCAGACGCCATGGAACGCACGCGCCAAGCTCTTGAGCTGGTGGGGCTGAATGCTGGTATATCGGAGCTCTCAGATCAAGCTGCCCGTATCTCAGATCAAGCTGCCAACAACGTTGGTGCTGCTGGTGATCTGCGCAGTGGCGGTGCTCAAGGCGGAGGCTTGGAAAGCACTGGTGGTGCTGACAATGGCGATGAGGTCGATCGCGCTGATGACACCGGGGCTGCTGGTGGCACGAGCAGGGCTAATGATGCTGGTACTGATAATGCTGGTAACCGTAGCGCTGCTGGCGTGGAAGCGATCTCTTTGCTAGCAACGCGGTGCAATGCATGCGGAGTGTGCGTACACGTGTGCGGTAAAAACGCACTCACCATAGCACTGCGGCCTGATACTGAACCGAGCATGGATTCGAGCAGTCGGATGAGTCTGCTCATGCATGAGCGCACGAAGTGTCGAGGATGCCGGCAATGCATTGTGCAGTGTCCGATAGGGGCGCTTTCTCAGCAGCAGGGAACTATAAGCTGGGCGGAGCTAGATACCGAGCCTACACGTGTCCTCGCCAGCGTGCGCACCCGCCGGTGTCCGCAGTGCTCCGCCCGCTATGATGTGCGCGAGGGAGAGCTGTGTGCGCTGTGTAGCTACCGGCAGACTCACCCTTTTGAATCGGTGAAAACTGGCGATATGGCACGCATATGGGCGCGTCGTTTCAAGCTGCCCTCTGGGCAGTAGATCGTTATCATAGACGCATGGCGAGATTAGTAGATCGGTTCGGCAGAGTAGCGCGCGATATGCGAGTCTCGCTCACGGATCGCTGTAATCTGCGCTGCAGCTACTGTATGCCAGAAAACGGGGTGTCGTTCATGCCGGCTCGTCATCTGCTCACGGATAACGAGGTCATTCGCCTGGTGCGTATCGGGGTGGAGAAGCTCGGCATCTCTACGGTGCGTTTCACTGGAGGAGAGCCGCTGCTCCGCAGCGGACTGGAAGAGATTATTGCCGCCACCTCTGAGATGACGGTAGGCGGCGAGAGCGACGGGCACAGTGGGGAACGTAGGCATGATGGACACAGCGACGCTAGTGACGGGTGCAGCGGCGCTAGCAGCCCGATAGCCGGAGTAGATGACACTCCGGCGTCACCAGATATTGCGCTCACCACCAACGGTATTGGCTTGGATAAGCGTGTGCGAGCGCTAAAAAATGCCGGATTGCGCAGAGTGAATATCTCCCTTGATTCCATACACGAAGATGAGTACGTGCATATTGCCCGCCGTCAGCACTTTGCTGAGGCGGTGGCTGGAATTAAGGCGGCTCGCAGGGCGGGGCTGGATCCGGTGAAAATTAACGCTGTGCTGATGCGGGGAGTGAATGATCGCTCGGCTGCGGATCTCGTGGCATTTGGTCTTAGTGAGGGAGTCACGGTGCGGTTTATCGAGTACATGCCGCTCGGGCCGCGAGATGGGTGGCGGCGTGACGCCGTGGTGCGTGGAGATGAGCTCATTGCGCGGCTTCGAGAAGATTTTGACGTGACTCCCATCTCGGCTGCTGAGCGGGGAAGCGCTCCGGCGCAGCTGTGGAATGTGGCTGCTGGCTGGTATCAAGGAGTCTTTCATCCGGCTGGGATGGTGGGGTTCATCAGCTCTGTGAGTGATCCATTTTGCGGGCAGTGCGATCGCACTCGCCTCACGGCTGACGGCTCTATTCGCTCCTGCCTGTTTTCTGACTCTGAGACGAACCTGCGTGAATTGCTGCGTTCGGGGGCGAGTGATGAGGATATTATGCGCGCGTGGCAGACTCGCATGTGGGCAAAGCCGAAGAGTCACGGCATGGATGATCCGGATTTCGTGCCGCCGGAACGTACGATGAGCTCAATAGGAGGGTAAAAAGATGGGAGCTGTGAGGCCGGATGTGCCACGTGCACCCATATCAGGCTCGCACGTGCACGGTTTGCGTGGGGGAGAGCAGTCACCTGCTGCCAGCGTAAGAGTGCAGTACTTCGCCGGCATTGCTGACGCCGCTGGAGTGGATAGTGAGGTGGTGGAGCTGCCCATGGAGAGCCCTGTGCTCGCAGATGTCGTGCAGGCATTGCGGGAGAAACATGGGGATGACTTTGCTCAGCGGATCGCTGTGTGTGCGTTCGTCATTCATGGGCGCGCAGTAACTGCGGATGACGAGTTGCTGCCCTCGGCATCTCTCGATGTCTTGCCTCCCTTTGCAGGGGGCTGAGGGATGGATTTCGGCAGAAGAGGCCGCTCGCTAGATACGCTAGGGATATGACGATTAAGGAAATGACGCCGGCAGTGCCGGCAGCGCTTGCTGGCTGCATTATTCTCGCGGGTGGCACGGGCGCACGGCTTGGCGGAGTGAGTAAACCGGACTACCGCGTGTGTGGGGTGCGGCTGCTCGATCTTCTGCTGGGAAGTATGCAGGCGGTGCATTTCAGCGGGCAGATCGTCGCGGTTGCTCCCGCGGACGTCGCTGTTCCCCCATCGGTGCGGCGGGTCTTAGAAGATCCGCCGTTGGGCGGCCCGCTAGCTGGAATTGGTGCCGGCATCGTCGCCCTTCGCGATCTTCCCGATCATGCATTGGTAGCGCTCACCACGTGCGATGCGCCGCTGGCTCCGCTGCTATGGAGAGAGCTGTGCGAAGTGTGGCCAGCGGACGATGGAGAACGTGGAGCCTATCGCGGCGATTGCGCGAGCAGTGATGCCCACGGCGCCGATATGGACTACAGCGGCGCGGGTATGGATTGCGCCGATGCAGGTTGTGATAGCGTGCGCTACGACGGCGTCGTGCCAGTCACCGCCGACGCGCGAGACCAGCTTATGCCGCAGGCGTACTCCTCATCTGCCGCTCAGGTGTCACTCCAACAGAAGATACCGGCGCTGCGGGCGGATATTCTCCCGCCAATAGCATCGGCGCAGCCAGCGCCACACCGATCTATCCACTATGCGCTGGGTGCGTATCGGCTGGGAGCGCTGCGGCGCATGCGCTATGAACGGAATCGTTCTATCCGTTCGGCATTTAGCACTCTGCAGCTCGGTTTCGTTATAGACCGGCAGGAATTCTGTGTCGATGTCGATAATGAGGCTGGCGCTCAGCGGCTGGCACGCCGATTTCAGGAGCATTCCGAACTGCTGCAGTTGCTACGCCATACCGCTCCACTGTGAGCTGCCGTCGGTAAAGGTCTGCTTCTTCCAGATGGGCAACTCCATCTTGACGCGCTCAATGAGAGCTTCTAGCGCTTGGAATGCGTCTTGCCGGTGAGCGGCGCTCACGGTTGCCCCCAAAGCGATATCACCAATGTTCAAGTGGCCGTAGCGGTGTTGCACAGCAATTTTGTAGGCGGCGTGCTCTCTAGCTACGTCTGCAGCGATAGCTGCCAAAGTATCGGGAGCACTAGGGTGCGCGGAATAGTCGATGCTCGTCACGCTCTCTCCCTCATCATGATTCCGCACTCGTCCGCAAAAACTCAGCACGGCTCCGGCGGCATCATCTCTGACGATCTGCTCCAGATGTGCCATATCAATGGGGCTGCTCGTGACGTCGGAAAGCACGACTTCTCCGGCATGAAGAGTAGCGCTGTGATGGTGTTGTAGCGCAAAGGTGGCTGCGGCATGGCCGGAAAAATGGTGATGCGGGTTTGCTGACGGCGATGGCAGCTCATGCTCATGGTGATGCAGAGGCTCAGCGTGTGGAGAGTGCTCAGCACGTGAGGAATGCTCAGCGTGCTCCCCAAGTGCTGGTTCGTGATCGCCGTCATGCAGCTGATCGTCGATGTGCGCGAAAAGTGGACGGAGCGTGTGGATTCCCTCGGCTACGGCATTAGGAGAGCCAGGGAGGCATACCACGAATGCTCGGGTGACGCCGTCATCAATCACGCCGGCTATCGAGCGGCTGAGGGCAGCTGTAGAAACCCGTGATTCGCTCTGGATAAGGGCTGGAATCCCTGGCGTTTGGTAAGAAAGAATGCCGCTGACAGCCTGCGGGGTGAAATCGCGGCGCGTAATGCCGGTGCCTCCAGTCGTGAGAATAACTGTGGCTCCAGCTTTCATGGCGTCATGAATCGCATCTTGCACAGATGCTAGCCCATCGGGCACTACGGCATATGAGGAGACGGTCCCAAGTTCGGAGAGCATGCTCTGGGCGAGAGTGCCGGAGCGATCGTCCCGCTCGCCGCGAGCAGATCGGTCACTCACGGTGATGACGCCAAAGTGAATGGATTGTGTATGCACATATCCATTTTATGGGGGCGAGGAGAGATTGCACGTTGATGGGCGAAAGGAGATTGCCTGGAGAGAAACGCGCAGAGAATGTGGCCAATGTGGTGATATGGCTCGGCGGCACGGCAAGGAGCCATATAATCGCCATGTGGTGCGAAATGATCGATACATGCAGCAGATGAAACTCGCAGATTTTGGCGAGCGTGGGCAGAGAGCTATTAGTGAAGCGCGAGTGCTAGTAGTGGGTGCGGGTGGCCTAGGATCACCGGCGCTGCTCTATCTGGCAGGTGCTGGCGTCGGCACCATCGGCATCATTGATAATGACGTCGTGGCCGAGGCAAATCTACACCGGCAAGTCATCCATCATGACGCTGGCGCGGGCACAGGCAAGGCTATGAGCGCTGCCCAAGCGGTGACGGCGTTAAATCCGCTGGTGCACGCGGTGGCGATGCCGCAGCGGCTCGATGCCGCACATGCCCACGATACCTTGCATGGCTGGGATGCCGTGCTCGACTGCTCAGATAATTTCTCCACCCGCTACCTGATTGATGCTGTCTGCGTAGAGTATCACGTGCCGGTGATATGGGGAGCAGTGGCAGGATTTTACGGGCAAGTGAGTGTGTTCGGTCATGGCTATGAGGATGGCAAACGCGGCACTCGGGTGGAGGGGTCACTGAGAGATCTCTACCCTGTAGAGCCACAGCAGAGTCAGACGGACGATCCGCATATCATCGGCACTTTCGGGCCCCTGTGCGGAATAACTGGCTCTATGATGGCAGGAGAGACATTAAAGCTCATAGGGGGATTCGGTGAGCTGCTCGTGGGGATGGTGGCACTTGTGGATGCGCGGCGAGGCAGTGTGCGGACGGTGCACTACGCACCGTAATGCGCTCAGAGCCGTAGCTCTTCTCGTTCCTGCTGCGGGCTGCAAACATCCTTATAAAATCCTATAACCCTACGAGGCTGAATCTAACGCAATGGAGATGAAAGATGGCAGAGCTCAAGAGTATTGAACAGCATTATAGAGACGTGATGGGGATGGGGGCGGCCATCCCTGCTAAGTCGGTTCCCCTGTGGGAGGCAGATACATTAGTGCTGGCAGAGGATGTGCAGGCGCGCTACGCGATTCCGCCGTTTACGAATTCTGCCATGGATGGCTTTGCTGTACGTGCTGCAGACGTCGTCCCTGGGCATACAGTAGCGCTGCAAGCAGATGTTCCGGCTGGATCGACGTCATCCCTGGAACTTCGCCCTGGCACCGCGATTCGCATTATGACGGGTGCTCCGCTACCAGCAGGGGCAGATGCCGTGCTGACGGTGGAGAACACGGAGGGCGGGCAAAGTGCCAATATGCAGCCAGAACTTCCGGCGGCCATCGTACCCACCGCGCGCGTGAATGTGGGAGAAAATGTGCGCTCAGCAGGGGAAGACGTCGCTCCTGGCGATTGTGTGTTTTCAGCGGGCACAGTGCTCAGCGGTGCACATATCGGGGCGCTTGCAGCTCTTGGCTATGGTGCGGTCAGGGTGCACCCACGCGTGAACGTGGGGGTGCTAGCTACCGGAAGTGAACTCACTGAGCCTGGCGTCTCGCTGTGCTCAGGGCACATCCCAGATTCCAATTCCTACATGGTGGCGGCAATGCTCGCTGAGCACGGAGCTGTGCCCGATCGCCGTGGTGAATACTCTGATAGCGTCGGTCGCTTTCTCGACGTTTTTGACGATCTGGTGCACTCCAATGACTGCGTGATAACCACCGGCGGGGTGAGCGCAGGGGCGTTTGACGTGGTGAAAGCGGCGTTACGAGAGCGTGGGCTGCATTTTGAGAAAGTGAAAATGCAACCTGGCAAACCGCAGGGATGGGGGCTCGTGGATGGTAAACCAGTGCTGTGTTTGCCAGGAAATCCGGTGAGCGTGTTCGTCTCTATGCAGCTCTTTGGCCTGCCGCTGCTCGACATTCTGCAGGGGAAGGAACCGCACAGCTTCGAGAGCCTGTTTGCCTGGGCTGTAGCTGGCACAGACTGGAAACACAAGCTTGGTCGCACCCAGTTTTTGCCAGCTGTACTCGGTGACGACGGAGTGTTGCCAGCATCTCGCGGCGGCTCGGGATCGCATCTCATTGGCTCGTTGCCACAAGCAGAACTGCTAGCTGTGACGCCGGCCGACCAAGAGTGGATGCGCGCCGGAGACGCTGTGCGCGTGCTGTGGCTGTGAGCGCGGCTATGAGCGCGGAATGCACGTGCTACCACGCCGAGAATAATACGCAGACACTACTTCAAGGCATGAAGCGATCTCAGGGCATGGTAGCGGGAAAGCGGCGCTGCAAGGATGTGGGAGCGTGAGACGCGAGAGCGCAGGAAAGTTTACAGATTTTACAGATTCTACAGAGGCATGCAGATCAAAGGCGTGCAGATCATAAGGGACACAAGGGAGGCACAGTGGGAGAGCGCAAAGAGGAATCAGTGGCACTGACGCATCTCAATGAGGCAGGCGCGGCCTATATGGTGGACGTGACGGCGAAGCAGCCGACGGTGCGAACGGCCACGGCAATCGGCACCGTGCGATGCTCTGAGAGAGTGATGTGCGCATTGCGCGATGGCACGGTGCCCAAGGGGGACGTGCTGGCAGTGGCGAGAATTGCGGGAATCCAAGCAGCCAAACGGGTGCCGCAGTTGCTCCCGCTGGCACACGCAATCGGAGTGCATGGAGCGCGCGTAGACGTGGCGCTTGAAGCGGATTACGTGGCCATAAAAGCTGAAGTGCGGACGGCTGATCGCACCGGCGTAGAGATGGAGGCACTCACGGCCGTTTCGGTGGCGGCGTTGGCCATTGTCGATATGGTCAAAGGCGTGGATCGCAGCGCTGAGATTACTGAGTGCAAAATTATTCACAAGGCCGGTGGGCGCTCGGGCGATTGGTGGCGGGAGGGGTACGAGCCTGCGGCGAATGCGTAAAAGCGAGAATAGCGAGAATACGGTGAATCTTCCCACGGGATAGGCCTCAAGACCCAAAATAAAGTAAAATTGCCCAATGGAGCGTGCTTGCGCTGCTTCAAGAGCATAATGGGATAATCCCAACGAAGGGCAAAACGTAATGACGAAATATGTGTATAAGTTTGCCGAGGGCGATAAGGATATGAAAGATCTCCTCGGCGGTAAAGGCGCAAACCTGGCTGAGATGACGAAACTCGGGTTGCCAGTACCTCCTGGGTTCACCATCACTACGGATGCGTGCCGTGCTTATTTGAACACTGGGGAGGTGCCAGACACCCTCGACGTCGAGGTGACGGCCGCCATCCGTGGTGTGGAAGAGACGATGGGCAAGACCCTCGGGAACGCGGATGATCCGTTGCTCGTCTCAGTGCGTTCGGGCGCGAAATTCTCGATGCCAGGCATGATGGAGACGGTGCTCAATATTGGCCTGAATGATAGCAGCGTGCTCGGCTTGGCTAAGCAGAGCGACAATGAGCGTTTCGCCTGGGATTCATACCGCCGCCTCATCCAGATGTTCGGCAAGACCGTGATGGATATCGACGGTGATCTCTTCGCTGATGAGCTGCATGGTTTGCAGCAGAAGAAGGGATACAAAGGCGATCTCGATATGACCACCGAGGATCTGAAGGAGCTCGTCGTCACCTATAAAGAGATCGTGAAGCGCGAGACGGGCAAAGATTTCCCGCAAGATCCACGCGAACAGATGGATATGGCCGTGGAGGCTGTCTTCCGTTCCTGGAATACCGATCGTGCACGCATTTATCGCCGTCGTGAGCGCATCCCCAATGATCTCGGCACAGCCGTGAACGTGCAGACGATGGTGTTTGGCAATATGGGGCTCGATTCTGGCACGGGCGTGTGCTTCACCCGTGACCCCTCAACTGGGCATTCGGGCGTGTATGGCGACTATCTGCAAAATGCTCAGGGCGAAGACGTGGTGGCCGGTATCCGCAATACCCTTTCGCTCGCCGATCTCGAAAAGCTCGACAAGAAGAGCTACGACGAACTGCGCGATATTATGAGCAAGCTTGAGACTCACTACCGCGATATGTGCGATATCGAGTTCACCATTCAAAAAGGTAAACTCTGGATGCTGCAGACTCGCGTGGGCAAGCGCACTGCTTCAGCTGCTTTCCGCATTGCTGAGCAGCTGGTGAACGAGCGTCTGATTACCAAGGATGAGGCTGTGACGCGCGTGACGGGCGATCAGCTCACGTCGCTGCTCTTCCCGCAGTTCGATAAGAAAGCGGAGAAGAAGCTCATCTCGAAGGGCATGCCGGCTTCTCCAGGAGCTGCCGTTGGTGAAATCGTAATGAACAATGAGCAGGCTGTGGAGCGCACGCAGGCAGGTGCCTCAGTGATCTTGGTGCGCCGCGAGACGAACCCAGATGATCTGCAGGGCATGGTCGTTGCTGCTGGTGTCCTCACGGCTCGCGGTGGCAAGACCTCGCACGCCGCTGTGGTGGCTCGCGGTATGGGGCGCTGCGCTGTGGTGGGTGCTGAAGATCTCGTGGTGGATGAAGCTGCTGGCACCGTGTACGTGAAGAGCCAAGACACCACGTATCACGCCGGCGACGTGATCGCTATTGACGGCGCTACTGGTGAGATCTTTGAGGGTCAGGTACCGGTGGCAGATTCAGCTGTGATGACGTACATCTCCAAGGGTTTTGACGCCGCTATGGAAGCAGCTGGCGACGATGCGGACGTAGTAGAGCTGGTGACGGCTGTCGATCACATTCTCACCCGCGCCGACGAGAAAGCTCGCCTTATCGTGCGCGCCAATGCGGACAACCCTGAGGACGCCCAGCGCTCGCGGGAATTTGGTGCGAAAGGTGTGGGTTTGTGCCGCACGGAGCACATGTTCCTCGGCGATCGCCGTAAGCTCATTGAAGCTGTGATTCTCGCTGACACTGACGACGAGCGTGAGGCTGCTTATGACGCACTCATGCCGCTGCAGAAGGGTGACTTCGTTGGCATCTTTGGAGCGATGGATGGACTTCCGGTGACGGTGCGCCTCATCGATCCGCCACTGCACGAGTTCTTGCCGGATCTCACGGAGCTCTCTGTGGAGCTGGCTGTGAAAGAAGCTAAGGGTGAAGAAATCACAGCCAAAGAGAAGAAGCTGCTGGCAGCTGTGAAATCCAATCACGAAGCTAACCCCATGCTCGGCCTGCGCGGCATCCGTCTCGGTTTGAAGATGCCAGGTCTGATTAAGCTGCAGGTGCGCGCTATTGCTGAAGCTTACGTAGAGCTGCGTAAGCAGGGCAAAGATCCAAAGCCAGAAATCATGATTCCGCTCATCGGTTCGGTGCGTGAGATGCAGATTGCTCGCGACATGGCTCTCGACGTGATGAAGAGCGTGGAAGAAGAGAGCGGTATGAAAGTGGATCTGCCCATCGGCAATATGATTGAGCTGCCACGTGCTGCCATCACCGCTGGCCGTATCGCTGCCGAATCGAACTTCTTCTCGTTCGGTACGAACGACCTCACTCAGACGACGTGGGGCTTCTCGCGTGACGACGTTGAAGCGGCATTCTTCAACGACTACTACGATTACGGCATCTTTGGCACCAGCCCGTTCGAGAGCATCGACTGGCGTGGCGTGGGCGCGCTGGTGAAGTCGGCTGCTGAAAAAGGCCGCGCGGCAAACCCAGATTTGCACTTGGGCGTATGCGGTGAGCATGGTGGCGACCCGCAATCGATCCACTTCTTCCACTGGGTTGGCTTGGATTACGTCTCGTGCTCGCCATTCCGCGTGCCGGTAGCTCGCCTTGAAGCTGGCCGTGCTGCCATTGCGAACGAGAGCGAAGCAGCAGCTGAAGAAAATGGCGGCAGCGCCGTCAATGCCACAGCGTGAGCGCTGCAGCGCCGGCGTGCTGGAAGCGGTGGTGCTTTATAGTGCTGGTGCTCTGTAGTACCAATACTCTGAGAGTGCGCTAGCTCTGAATGTTTTTCGGGCGCTGCTGCGTGATGTCTGAGAACGGCGGTTTCCTACGCAAAGACGTGGGAAGCCGCCGTTTCGGTATAATGAATGCCACGTATCGAGCGCTATGTACTAGATACTATATGCACGGAGCACTAACCCGCTCTGTACTGAGCGCGGGTGTGAAAGCACATGGCGTGAGATCTGGCTCGTGCGAGTAGCGTCATTTTTTTGTTGGAGACTTTTATTCTGTTGGGGACTTTTCTCCTAAAGTGTGTGGGCTACCACGGGTGATTGATTGCTACGTCGTCACAAAATCTTTTTAGGATTCCCTTACTTCATGCCCTTAGGTTACCCTAATGTGTATGAAGTTAAGTGATTGTCCAGTTCGAGTGCCGATCCGAATCACGGATGTGCCGGTGCCAGGTAAGAACCAGCTGCGTATGCAAGAGATAGGGGTGCGTGTCGGCACGCAGACCTTTATTGTGCAGCGCGGAGCTTATGGCGGGCGCATTCTCAACATCGCTGGGGCGCGAGTGGCCATCGACAATCGATCTGCAAAGCTTATTCAAGCGGAGGTAGTAGCATGAGCGTGGTCGGCTCACACGACAAAGCAGTAGCAATGCTGGAGCAACCCGAAGATGTAGACGTCAGTGCGGATAAATCAAAGCCCACCATCTTGCTGCTCGGAAATACAAACGTAGGAAAGTCCACACTGTTTAACGCCGTCACGGGTGCTCGTCAGGCGATCGTCAATGCTCCTGGCACGACGGTGGAAGTGATGGCTGGCACGTGGAAGAGCCTCGGAGTGCGAGTGCTGGATTTGCCGGGCACGTATTCACTCATTCCCACCAGCCCCGATGAAGCGGTAGTAGCCCGCACGATTTCGCAGGCTCCTGGCGCCCTCACAGACGCCCAGAAGGGCGGGCGGATTGATCTGGTGCTAGCACAGCTCGACGGCTCGGCGCTCACGCGCTCGCTCTACTTGCTCGCACAGATTGGGCAGACGGGGCATCCGGTGGCCGTGCTCATTTCAATGGCGGATGTGGCCAAACGCAATGGCACTGAAATTGATCCGGCGGCGCTCTCGAAAGTGCTCGGCGTGCCGGTGCTGATCTTCGATCCGCGCAAGCCAAAGCAGTATTCGCTGCTCGATTCGTTTGTGCGCCAGGCGCTCGATGTGCGCCCACATCTGAAAGGAATTGAGCCAGATCCTGGTGCTCCTGGCTATTCCGCTCAGGCGGCGGCTCATTGGCGTAGCCAGGTGAGCTGTGCTAGCTCAGATACTGATCAACGCGATCTCTTGGCGCAGACGATGTGCGCTTGCAATAAAGATCTGGCTCCAGGGGAAGATTGCCCAGATATGGATGCATCTGATCGCTCTGGCGAAGCAGCACGTACAGGCGCTGCAGACGTAGAGGCTGGCGCTCCCACTGCTGAGGCATCTCCTTGCCACTGCGGCGCTCCGCGCCCGTCGAGCCTCGATATTTCCGATGTGTATATCGGCTTTGGCAAGAAAACGGCTGGCAGCGCCACTCATCCCGAGAGCGCGGGCAATGTCGCCGCATCGCAGATGGCATCCGCTGCTGGTGAAGCTGCTGCTGGTGAGTCCGCAGCTGAAATGGCCGCAGCTGCTGGAGAAGCCGACATGCCCGTGGTCGTTGCCGAAGCCGAGATAGCCGATACCGATGCCCAGGGACAGCGCGATCCGCATTCTGAGCAGGAGCTCAAACGCGCCGCTACGATTTTCACGTGGGTGGAGCAAGTTGAAAAACGGGCCGAAAAGCGCTCAAGCGATCCGCGACGGCTCAGCTACTCCGACAAAGTGGATCGGCTGCTGCTCAATCCGATCATTGGGCCTGTGATCTTCTTGGCGCTGATGTGGGTGCTCTTTAAGCTGGCCGGAGAATGGGTTGGCCCGATACAAGATTTCTTTGACGGCCTTTTCACCTCTACCGATGAGGGTGCAATTTCCGGAGCGAACGGCGTTTTGTGGCTGCTTGGGGTGGTGCATCTTGACGGCACCTGGCTGGAGTCGTTCCTCGTGGGTGGTCTGATGACGGGACTCGGCGTAGTGGCCAGCTTTGTGCCGCTGATGTTTACGATCTTCGTCGCCATATCAATACTAGAAGACTCTGGCTACATGGCTCGTGCCGCTTTCCTCGCTGATCGCCTCATGCGCAAAATTGGCCTTGACGGGCGAGTGGTGCTGCCGCTCATTATGGGCTTTGGCTGCAATCTTCCCTCGCTGGCAGCGGCGCGTGCCCTCCCCTCGGCACGCCAGCGACTGGTGACGGCATTAGTGACGCCGCTGACGAGCTGCGCAGCACGTCTCACGATCTATTTGATGATCGCTAAAATTTTCTTCCCCCGCAATGCTGGCACGGTCGTCTTTGCCATGTACGTGACGAGCGTGGTACTTGTGACGTTCGCGGCGTGGGTGCTGAAATTCTTTATCACGAAGTCTGAGGCACAAGCCCCGCTCATGCTTGTGCTTCCCGCTTATCATGTGCCGCGCGTCCTGGTATTGCTCAAGACGGCAGGGCAGCGTTCCTGGACGTTTGTGAAAGGTGCAGGAAAGATCATCGTGGTGATGACGATAGCTGTGTGGCTCTTGGGCGCCATCCCCATGGGAGCTGGCGGACACGGGCACAGCTTTGGCGATCCAGAGCTGCCAATGGAAGATTCTGCCTATGGGCAGGTAGCGAAAGTGCTGGAGCCAGTCTTTGCCCCAGCTGGATTTAACGACTGGCACATGACGGGCGCGCTGATGACGGGCTTTGTGGCAAAAGAGACAGTCGTCTCCTCTATCGTCGTCTCCTACAATATGGACGAATCTGCCGCCGGAGATGCCGAAGATGGTGGGGATGATCTGGGCGAGCTTCCACAGCTGCTCACAGGTAGTTTTGAAGCGACGGCAGGGGCACGCTATGCCGGTCTCGCGGCTCTCGCTTTCCTGGTGTTCGTGCTGGCCTACACCCCGTGTTTGGCGACGGTCGGTGAACAAGTCCGACTCATCGGAGGGAAACTGACTCTCATCGCGGTATCCGCTCAACTTGTGGGGGCATGGATACTGGCAGTGGCTGTGTTCCAAATTGGAAAGCTGATTGTAGGTTAGCAATCGTGGATACGTCAGTGAGATCAAGCACGGTGACGTCGCAGGTGCTCGCGCAGCTGGCGGCGGGGAAAACTGTTCCAGAAGTCGCCCGAGCCCTCGGCATTTCCGTGATATTCATACAGGTGCTGGCGGAGCATTTGCAGCGCGCTGGCCTCGCCCAATCGGCACAGAGCTTGTGCTCAAGCGGGCTGGGTGCCTGTTCGTCAGGGCCACTTTCAACGGAGGCACGGCTGGCGTGTGCCGGTTGTCCGCTTGCCTGAGTGCTCTCTACGAGCTGTGCTGCGGTGAGCGATGATTCGTGACGCCGTGGACGCACCTTTTCTGGACGCTGTAGCGCCACTGCTGGGCTCAGGGCACAATAGGGACATGAGCAGTGCCGATGATATGAGCGAATGGGTGGCCGAACTATCCGAGCGCATCGCGGGAGACGTAGAGACGTCTGCGCGCACTCGGGTGCAGTATTCCACCGATGCTTCCAACTACAGGGTGCCTCCGGCCGTGGTGGCTTTCCCCCGCGATAGTGCAGATGTGCGCACGATTCTCGCATGGGCGCGGCAGCACGGCATCGGCGTCACCGCCCGCGGAGGTGGCACGTCGGTGGCCGGCAATGCTATCGGTACCGGCGTGATTGTCGAGTACTCGCGCTATATGAATAAAATTCTGCAGATTGATCCCGCTGCCCGCACGGCGCGAGTGCAGCCAGGCGTGGTGATGAGCGATCTCCAGCGTGCGGCAGCTCAGTTTGGACTGCGCTTCGGCCCGGATCCCAGCACTCAAAATCGAGCCACATTTGGCGGAATGATTGGCAACAACGCTTGCGGCCCGCACGCCGTAGCTTATGGGAAAACGGCGGAGAACGTCATAGAGCTGCACTGCATCGACGGGTGCGGTCGAGAGTTTGTGGCAGGGAGCGGGGAAGCTGATACTCGCGAGGCTGATACTGGCACTGCGCTCGCACAGCTGGATGCGCTCGTGGAAGAAAACCTCGCGCCAATTCGCACAGAACTTGGCAGGTTTGGCCGCCAGGTGAGTGGCTACTCGCTGGAGTGGATGCTGCCTGAGCGCCATCGCGATCTAGCCAAAATGCTCGTGGGCACTGAGGGAACATTGGTGGCAATCACTGAGGCGCACGTGCGGCTGGTGCCGATTGCATCAGCCGCGACGCTAGTGGTGCTGGGGTATCCGAATATGCCCGCAGCTGCTGATGCCGTGCCCGCGCTCCTGGAATTTCACCCGCTGGCTATTGAGGGCATGGATGCGGCACTGGTGGATATGGTGCGGCGAGCCAAAGGCGATGTGCCGGAGCTTCCCCCTGGGAACGGCTGGCTGATGGTGGAAATGGGCGCACAGGAGGGGGAAGACCCCGCCGATGTGCCAGCGCGCGCCCAGGCGCTAGCAGCAGCTGCGGGCACCGATGCCGTGATGATTGAGCCAGCTGGCGAGCGTGCTACCAAGCTCTGGCAGATTCGGGCTGACGGCGCAGGGCTCGGCGGGCAGACGCCGCAGGGGACGCAAGCCTGGCCAGGCTGGGAAGATTCGGCAGTGCCGCCAGCTGAACTGGGAGCATACTTGCGCGATCTGCAGGCGCTGATGGATCGCCACCGTTTGCATGGGCTAATGTACGGGCACTTTGGCGATGGCTGCGTACACGTCCGCATTGATTTTCCGCTCGACTCTCACTCCGCGGCGCCCGTATTCCGCGATTTTATGGAGCAGGCTGCTGATCTCGTCGCCAGCTATGGCGGTTCTCTCTCAGGTGAACACGGCGATGGCAGAGCGCGCTCCGAGCTGCTTGGGCGCATGTACTCTCCGCAGATGATGCAGCTTTTCCGCGCTGTGAAAGCGATTTTTGATCCGCATAACGTGATGAATCCAGGAGTACTCGTCACGCCAGAGCTGGCTACCCCTGGCGCAGCAGAGGTGGCCGCTCCTAGTACAGCAGAGCTGGCCGCCTCTAGTCTGGCGGAGCGGGCAGAGCAGGCGCGGGCGATGGATGCTGATCTGCGCCGGCCGTATGCGCGAGAGCTGCCCTATGCTGGAGGATTCCATTTCCGCCGTGACGGTGACAGCTTCACGCACGCCTTGCACCGCTGCACGGGAGTGGGTAAATGCCGCGCTGATAACGCTCTGGCTGGAGGGTGGATGTGCCCGAGCTACCAGGCCACGAAAGATGAAAAAGACGTCACGCGCGGGCGGATGCGAATCCTACAAGAGGTAGCTCAGCAGGGCTATCGAGCTGATGGCACGAGCGCCTCACTGGTGAGCGGATTTGCGGATAGTGCAGTGCTCTCAGCGCTCGATCTATGCCTTGGGTGCAAGGCCTGCTCGGCGGATTGCCCGACGGGGGTAGACCTGGCGCGTTTCAAATCGGAGGCACTCTATCGCGGCTATCGCGGGCACGTGCGCCCGCGCACACATTATCTGCTCGGAAATTTGCCCTCGCTCGCGCGCGTGGCGACGTCAGTGCCTGGAGTGCCAGCGCTCGCCAATGCAGCTCTCGGAGTGAAGCCACTGCGCAAACTCGCATTCAAAATCGCTGGCTTAGATACTCGCCGACTGATGCCTGGTTTTGCCCGTCGGCGTTTTTCGCGCGTTCAGCAAGGAGCAGTGCAGCCAGATATGGCGCCGCTATCGCTACTGGGGAGAGTTGAGACGTCCCACGCGAAAGCGCACCATGGCGAGATGCCACCTAGCGCTCCTGCAGTAGGTGCACGTGCAGGAGGTGAGGTGACGCCGTCACGCACGACGCCTGCATACGTGATGCTCTGGGCTGATTCCTTCTCTGAGACTCTCGATACGCGCGGTGCACAGGCGATGGTGGCGCTGCTACAGCGGCACGGATACACCGTGCTTATCCCGCCTGACGACGTCTGCTGCGGCCTCACCTGGATTACCACTGGTCAGCTTGATACCGCGAAGCGAAAATTGCGCGATTTGCTGCGCGTGCTCGCGCCTTTCGCGGCCAGTGGCATTCCGATAGTGGGGGTGGAACCGAGCTGCACGGCGGTGCTCAGAGACGACGTGCTGGATCTACTTCCAGATGACGCCCGATCGCAGCTGGTGAGTTCTATGACGTTCACCCTTGCGGAGTTGCTCACCAGCGCCGAATTTGGGCCAGAAAAGGTGCTGCTGCCGCAGCTGGATGGCGTGAGCGTCATTGCACAGCCACACTGCCATCACTACTCCGTGATGGGATGGAAAGCCGATGCAGCTCTGCTGCGCCAGACCGGAGCTGACCTGCGGGTTCTCACTGGCTGCTGTGGGTTAGCTGGGAATTTTGGTATGGAACAGGGGCATTACGACGTGAGCGTGCGTGTGGCTGAGCGGGAGCTTCTCCCTGCACTTCAGGCTCCTGGAGCTGAAGACGCAATCTATCTGGCAGATGGTTTTTCGTGCCGCACTCAGGCTGAACAGCTTGCTGGCAAACACGGCGTGCATCTGGCCGAATTGCTGCTGCGAGGGAAAGATGTGCAGAGCGATCGCGTAGAGCGATAGAGCTGTGGTGCGACAGACGGGAAAGAGTGGAATCACTACGGGGCAGAATCCGTGCAGAATTAGTACGGGCGCAGACCGGAGACGATGCGTTGATGTGCGGCGAGTGGCGGATTAGGTAGCAGCGGAGCTGCAGTGCCCTTGAGAGTGAGCGGCCAGGCGTTGATCACCGCCTGGGCAAAGCGATGCGAGCGCTCAGAGCTGCCCTCCTGGTTGTAGTGCACGCCGTCACCCTCAATAAACCAGTTCGGGCGCACGTCTTTATCCCACGGGTACACCCACATATTGGGGTGCGTTTTCAGCTCGGCATAGAGTGCGCTATTCCAGCTGTCCATCACGGCTTTGTCATACCAGCGCGGAGCTCCAGCCGGATTGACAATTGTGGTGATCCATAGCACGGGGTGATGCGGGCCGATGATGTCCATCGTCGTCTCAATGTGTTCCGACGAGCGATCCTTGCCCTCCACATTCATATTGGCAGCATCGTTGGTGCCCAGCGCAATCACGAAACATGCGTCAGAATCGACGCCGGCATCAATCAGCTGCCGCAGTGATTCATTGCCCGAGGGGGAATCTTCATAGCCTTGGTTCGTGGCGCGTGCGCCGAAAGAGGAGTTGACGACCTTGTGTGCGCCCGTGGCGGCGTACACTTTCATCGCGTTATCATCTGGATTTTCTACGCCGTCATCGCTAAACATCGCCAGCGACGTAGAGTCGCCCACGTGCACAATCTCAGTGCAACGGGTGCGGGTGGCAGCAAGCTCTCGCTCTTTCGCATGCTGAGCCGCCATTTCTGCCTTTTGGCGCGTCAGCTGCTCCTCATGTTCACGCTGAGCTTCTAGCTGGGCGATGTGCCGCTCCTGAGCGCCGCGCACGAGCACGGTTGAAGTGCCGATTATCCCCACTGCCAGCACAAATGCGAGGGGCAGCATCCATATGGTGCGCGGCATGGGGCTCTTGCGGTGCAGCCAGCTCCAGAGCGGGGAGAAAAAGCCATGCCGTCTAATAGGGTCTTCCACGAGTACCCATGATACCGAGGCGAGTACGATAGCGCCTGCTGCGACGATGAGCGTAGCAAGCCAGAGCGGTACCAGCGAGAGTGGCTCACGCATGAAGGCCACAAGCGGCATGTGCCACAGATAAATAGCGTAGGAGCGTTCACCAATCCAGGCGACAGGGCGCCATCCAAAGATGGCAGCTACGAGTGTGTGCTGATTCGAGACGCCGTAGAGCAGGGCGGCTGAGGCGAGAGAGAGGAGTGCAATTCCGGCGTCATACAGAAAGGGAGAAGAGTCCGGCGTCACGATCATCAAGATGATGATCACGCTCGCCCCAATAATGCCCACGATATCTGCGACGATTCTGTTAGTGGTGCGAATGAGAGAACTGACGAATCCACGCCCAGAGCTGTTCCCCGTGGTCTGCGGCTTCCCGCTCATCGCCAGGGCTAGAAGAGCACCCACGAGCAAAGCACCGGCACGGGTGTCAGTGCCTTCGTAGATGCGGGTTGGGTCAAAGCCCATGTGGAAAGCGATGCTCATCCACGCGAAAGAGGCGATAGCTACAACGCCCGTGAGTGCGATGACCACCGCCTTCTTGCCGCGCGAGATCACTAGGAAGAGCAACAAAACGAGTGGCCAAAAGAGATAAAACTGTTCCTCCACAGATAGCGACCACATGTGCTCAAAGGGGCTGAGTGCGAACTGATCGAAGTAGGAATTTCCGTAGAAGATCGTGGCCCAGTTGTTCACGTAGAAAATAGCAGTGAGGCCAGCAAATTTGTACGTTTCCCAGGAGCTGGGTGCCAGGTACGGGGTGAGCGCCCAGATGCACAGCACGACGATAATGACGGCAGGCATGAGACGCCGCAGGCGCCGCAGCCAAAACGTGCTCAGGCCGAGATTTCCGTGGGCATACCAGCTGCGCATGAGATTGCCAGTGATGAGGAAGCCAGAGAGCGTGAAAAACACTCCCACGCCGAGGAGCCCGCCAGGAATCCACGCCACGTTCATGTGGTAGAGGATGACGGCGAACACTGCCAGGGTGCGAACGCCGTCAATCGCGGGGTTATAACGAGAGGCATTTTCCACTGGTTTTGGCATGCTTCCCCTCTCTTCCATCCCCCTCAATCGATCTCACATCAAGAATAGGTGGCTGCCGCGACCGACTCCAAAGCAGCCCGTGTTACCTTGCCGACAGTGGGCGAAAACCAGACCGAACTGAATTAAGCGCAAGAAAAGGCGCGTATTTCCGAGCCCAGTGGCGTGTTTATCACTCGTGCGCTGAGTACGATTGAGCTACGTCGTATATCGCAACGCGCAGGGCAGCGGTGCTCTGGTGCGCTGAGAGATAAAGGGGAGTTTTCATGGCCGACATGCGTATTAAAGTGCTGCCGAATGGCCCATATGAAGTAACGGGCGGAGTGCCGATTGACGAGAAAGTTATTCGTCCTGATGGAGATGGGTATCGTTGGGAAGATGGGCGTGAGATAGAGCAACAGGAAGAGTATCACTTGTGCCGTTGCGGACATTCACAGCACGCTCCATTTTGCGACGGCACGCACAAGAAAATTGGCTTTGTAGGCCGCGAAACGGCATCGAAAGAGCCGTATGCTGAGCGTGCTGGCTATTTTCAAGGGCCGCAGATTGATTTAGCTGACGACGAGCGGTGTGCTTTTGCGCGCTTCTGCCACAGCGCCGATCTGAGCGGAGAGGGATCTGAAGCCTGGACGCTTGCCATGACGGCGAAGAGCGATGAGGAAGTTGCGCTCGCTCAGAAAGTGGCGGGGCACTGCCCAGCAGGGCGGCTCACTCCCAAGCCACACGACGAAGAGTTCCGCGAGCTAGAGCTAGCGGCTGGGATTACGCTCATTCAAGATCCGCAAAAGGGCGTGAGCGGAGGACTCTATGTGCATGGAAACATTGCGCTAGAGGGGGCTGACGGCGAAGAATATGAGCTGCGCAACCGCTATGTGCTATGCCGGTGTGGCTCATCGCGCAATAAGCCGTTCTGCGATGCGTTCCATGTGCCGATGCGTTACAACGACGGCTTCTTGCCAAGCGATGATTCAGTCGATCATGTCGGTACCGTCGCGCCAGAAGAGGGCGCGGAGGTGACGTCGCCGCACTCTGAGGGGCATCTGTAAGTCTGGGATGCCTGATCTGTAAGTATCCACCGGAGTTTTGGTTTGCCCCGCACGCACAGCGCTTTGGCCGTGATGTGCGGGGCAAACTGTTTACGCTGCTGGACAGTGCCGTGAGTTGATACGGTGAGACTGTGGACTCAACGACTGACACCGAAAAGTTACCGCAGTGTGCGTCTTACTCGGCACTTCACGTGCTCCGGCTGAGTGTGACTGTCGCTTAGCGACTGGAGCCATTGTGCAGCTTTACCGTCAGGAGTGGCTGATTACGGGCGTGCCAATGGATGCCCACTCCCACAGTGTGTGGGCATCATCGTTGGACATATTGACGCACCCGTGCGAGCCGCCAGCTCCGGCGTCATAGCCCCACGCACTGCGCCACGCAGACGAGCCGTGGGTGGCGTAGTCGCCCGTAAAGTACATAACCCACGGCACGCCAGGCGTCATGTACGGAGAGCCGTCAGCATTACGGCCGCGCATATCCTGCGTTGTCAGCTTGGAGTAGACAGCGAATTCTCCCTGTATGGTGGGGGTGCTGGGCGCTCCGTCGATCATTGGAAAATCGTAAACGAGTGTGGCTCCCTCATATGCCCGCACGCGGTTGGTGCTGAGGTTAATATCAACCCAGCGTTCTCCCTCAGAGGCTAAATAGGGGAGGTTCTCCGCTCCGACAGCCACTTTCTTCTCGGTCCATTTCATTTCCGTGGTGGTGATCGTAAAAGTGGCGTGCGTCGGAGATCCGGCAGTGAGATTCTTCTGGAGCGTCGTCACTACCTGATCGACGTTCTCTACCTTGCTGCCCGCTACTGCTTCAGTCTTCACTTTCAGCAGTTTGCCGGTATGGTCTACGAGGCGTACGCCGGTCACTCCCGCCACGTTGAATTTATTGCCCTGCGCCTGCACCCAGGCTTTCACCGCATCCATGTTTAATGAAGGCTGAGTGGCGCTCACATTCACCCATTTGGCCTTATCGGCTGCACTCGCGGTCGCCGTCTCATCGTTGGCTTTTATCGTGACCTCGGGTGCAATCAGTTTGTTCGCTGCATCCAGCTTCGCCTGCAGGTCAGCTTCCTTGACCAGTGGTGAAATGGGAGCAATTGTAGCGGTGAAATCGACATTGCTGAGTGTGGACACGAGCTGATGAGCTGGCTCTATAAGGGAGGTGACACTCACGCCTTTCCCGTCGGTTCCCCGTTTGATGACGAATTTTTCACCGTTGAATTCCAGGCAAGGATTCACGGGGGCGACGGCGGCACTGTTTCCCTTCGTGAGTTTGGCAGCAAAAGCGGAGGCGGCGTCGTTATCAGTCTGCAGTGCGGGCTGCACCGTCGTGGTGTTGAACAGCGTCGTGGCGTATTTCCACCACACGCCGTTTGCAGACATCGCTTTGGATGCCAGCTCGTCAGGGTTAAACGAAAAGCCCATATCCGTGAGCGTAGCGGACGTAGTATTGACGCCGGTGCCTGAGATGTTCACCTTGGAGTCGTTGGCAAGTGCCAGTCGCTGCTTAATTTCATCCTGGGTGAGACCAGCCACCTTGACGTTGCCCACATACGTGCCAGGGAGTGCGCGATGGCCAACTGCAAAATACCCCACGTAAACTCCCAGTCCTAGGAGCGTGAGTGCTACGACGATAAGTGCCGATATGCCAATTTTCTTCCTGGTGCTCATGAAACCACTCTTCCGTGCCGCTGTGCAGAGGTAAGCTACAGCTGCGCTTTCTCTGCCGTTACGCCTGTCGTCACGTGCCTGCTGCCACGTGACGGTGCTGTCGCATGAAGCTATCATGCAAAATGTAATTTCACATTCAAGTACTTTTCTATTGTATTCCTCTGCTTGAAACGACTTCCACTGCTGTGAGGCGTCTAACGGCAGTGAGTGAATGCCGAGTAAATGGCTCTCGTAAGCCAAAAAAGTGCCGAAGCTGCGAAAGGGAAGAATAACGAAAACGTAACAAATTCCGGGAGCAGCGCCAATGGGGATGATGTGGTGCCAGTGAGGATAAAACGGGCGTATATCATATGACGTACGCCCGTGCCGGCTGGAGCCGCAATGAATGCTCTTGTGGCGCTCTTGTGGCGCGGGATACGGACGCGGGATATGGGGGATGGCCTGAGCTTACGCTTTGTCTACGCCTTGACGTATCCATATCCTTCAGCCTGCAATTTCGCTATTGCGACGATTCCTGCGGGGACGATCTCGACGTAGTCGGGAATCAGCTCTGGTTTAATCTGTCGCTCGTTCATGGCGATATTGCACACGAGGAAACGCACGCCCTCTTCGTGGAGCTGCTTGATTTTTGCGAACCGTATTGGATCGGCGTCAAGCTGAGAGAAAGAGCGGATTGCTCCGCCATTGGCCACCACGACGACGGCTGTGTCTTCGTGTGAATGGACGAGATTGTGTGCGGAACGGATGGTGAAAGGCCAGCGGTCATTTTCGTTCACGTGAAAGACTGTTTTTAGCTGAGACATCAATACTCCTCACTGTAGCTTTTTGCTTCTAAGCGTCTGTGCTCTGGCGTTCGTAGTGCGCGGGGAAGTGTCATCCAACCTCGCCTACTCTCGCCTTGGGTCTGCTGTGTGTAGATCCTTGTGCGCTTCATTGAGCGTAGGTGAAAGTTAGCTGCTGCATACTATCTGCCATCTGTGCGCTATTGTACCGCGAACTGGGACTAAAGTCTCCCTATTGTGTGGCTTTGCGCCAATAATTGTGTAGTTTTGTGTGGATGAGGGTGGGTACTTGTCGAGAACAGGGCGAGAATGTTCTCTTCCACGTCACTCATGGCTATACCTCCAATACCCTGATTATTGCTTAGTTCAGGAAGAACGACGCTAAGCCGAGGGTTATTCCAAGAACGAGTGCGATAATGCTGGTAGAAAGTGATGTGGATTTTATGCCTGTGGCTTCCTTGAACAGTAAGCCTAGAGCCACGAGTAGTAAAAGTATGTAAACGATAAAGGCTATAAAGTAAGCCGTTGGGAAACGTGAAGTAAATAAGAGGCCGAGACCTGCGACTATCACTAGCAGTGAGACTTTCTTGCCAGTATTTTTCCTATCGGTATTGCTAGCATGTGCAGCATTCATAGCCGACTCATTTTCTCTTGATGAATCGCCCGATCTGATAAGTGCAGAAGTTCGGGCATAAAAGTTGTAATTGTAAACCAAACATTGTGGTGGTTATTCCGCAATGTGCGGCTTAAGTTCATTAAAGCACAGGTGGGAGCGGACTGTGCGGGCTTGTGGAAAGGGGGCTTTTGCAATCGTTCATGTGTGTGGCCTGAGGGTGATGTAGTCTTACTCAGTGCATAGCCTGAACAGATGTATATATGTCTGCGGGGAGCGTGCTCCAAAAGCTGACTCCGGCGGTGCACTGTGGCGCATAGCAGCTATGGATCATAATGGAGACATGATTATTCTCGCTGGCACTCCGCTTGGAAATGACGCCGATGCCTCGCCACGGCTGCGCGACGCACTGGAATCAGCCACCCTTATCGCCGCAGAAGACACCCGTCGGCTCCTGAATCTCGCTGGGCGCCTGGGCTGTCAGTTGCACGCTCCGGTGGTGCCTTATCACGACCACAACGAGCGCGAGAAAGCCCCGCAGCTGGTTCAGGCTGCCGCTGCTGGGGAGCGCGTCGTAGTGGTGAGTGACGCCGGAATGCCTGCTGTTTCCGATCCAGGCTATCGTTTGGTGGCGCTCGCTGCCGAGCATGATGTGCCAGTGACGGCAGTGCCAGGGCCATCGGCGGTGCTCACGGCTCTAGCGCTCTCTGGCCTGCCCACAGATCGTTTTAGCTTTGAGGGGTTCGTGCCGCGCAAAACGAGCGAGCGGGAGAGCTCTCTGCGCGATCTCGCCCATGAGCCGCGCACGATGGTGTTCTTTGAATCGCCACGCCGGCTGTGTGGGACGCTTACCGCAATGGTGAGTGCATTCGGGAAGAATCGGCGCGCCGCCGTCACGAGGGAACTGACAAAAGTGCATGAGGAGGTCAAACGCGGGACGCTTGCTGAGCTGGCCGCGTGGGCACAAGGCGAAGTGCTAGGAGAAATCGCCATCGTGGTAGCGGGAGAGCGCGAGCGCGCGGCTGGCGAGCAGATTCGCGCGCAGCTTGTACAAGAAGTTCGCCAACTGCGGGAAGCCGGCCTGAAACTCAAAGTGGCTGCGGCGCACGTGGCTCAGCGTGAGGGGTTGCGCACGAATGATCTCTATCGAGCAGCCGTAGCCGAGCTTGGCCAAGCATGAGAGCTTAGCCAAGCGTGAGAAGCTCTGCGTCAGAGTGCAGAAGCCACCTGAGAGGAGCGGAAGCGCTCGCTCGCGAAGAAATCACGAAAAATTTTGCACACCTGATCGTTTTCGATGAGAAAACCATCGTGCCCATGCGTGGAGTGCACCACGGGCACGCCGTCACATCCAGATAGGGCAGCCCCGAGCGCCACCATGTCTGCCGGATAGAAGAGCCGATCAGAATCGACGGCCACTACGAGCGCGGGCATGGCGAGCGAAGCGAGCACCGCAGCTGTGCCGCCGCGGGCGCGGCCGATATCGTGCGTAATCATTGCCCGTGAAATGCAGATATACGAATTTGCGTCAAATCTGCGCACCAATTTTTCGGCGTGGTAATCGAGGTAGGATTGCACGGCGTAGCGTCCGCCATGCAAGGGGTCTTCGCCCTGCTGCGGCGTGCGGCCAAAACGTTCGGCGAGTTCGGCGGCACAGCGATAGGAGAGGTGGGCGATTTCGCGCGCTAAGCCTAGTCCGCGATGGGGGCCTTGTCCGTCTGGCACGTGGTAGTAGTGGCCGTTACGGAAAGCCGGATCGTTCTCGATGGCCGTGATTTGCATTTGCTGCCAGGCGATTTGCTCGGCAGTGCAAGCTCCATTGGCTACGAGCACGGCCACGGAGGCCACGGCAGCGGGATAGCTGGCTGCCCACTCAATGGCGCGATTTCCTCCAAACGACGCGCCGGCCACCATAGCCCAGCGGGAGATACCTAAGTGCTGAGCGAGCAGATATTCCGCTGCACACATATCGCGGATGGTGAGTTCGGGGAATCGAGCTCCCCAAGGTTCACCATCGGGCGCAATGGATGCGGGGCCGGTGCTCCCTTGGCACCCGCCGAGGACGTTTGGGCATACGACGAACCATTCGTTTGTGTCTATTGCTTTGCCCGCGCCGACTACCTCAAACCACCAGCCGTCGGTGCCATCGCGGGAGGTGGCATGTGAATCGCCGGTGAGCGCATGGCAGAGCAGGATGGCGTTAGAATGATCGGCATTCAACGTGCCCCAGGTCTCGTATGCAATGACGGCGTTCGGGATAGCGGCGCCAAGTTCGGTATGGAACGTGCCAATGTTGGCAAAGAGGCGTTCCTGGGGGTCATCTCCTGGTTTCCACGCCCCTGAAGCTGGCGGGTTCGTGCGCCATTTTGGACTATAGCCGGTGTCGTAATCGCGCACGGGAGCGGCGTCCGTCACGCGGGTGCTCGGCACTCCAACGAGATAGGCGGGAGAGCTGCCAGAAAAACTGCCAGAAGAAAGGGAGCTGCCAGAAGAGGGAAAGCTGCTAGAAAAAGCTGCAATCATGATTCCTACTTGTTCAAACAGAGCCTAATGCGCTCACTGCGAATGCGTATTGAAGCTCAACGATATGCCTTTATGCACTGCTTTATGCGCTGCCTGCGTCTAGCGGTGCGAGCGCCAGCGTGGCTCTTGCGGATATTGATGCGATTTATGCAGTGCTGTACGGCGTCATGCCTGCAATCAACTGGCGGTCGGCGTCACGTCTGCACCCGCGAGAGGGGTTGGCGCTAGCTGGGCATTCGCATTCGTTTGAACATACTGTGAGCCTATCAATTGCTCAAAAAGCGTGCAATTTCTGAAAATCCTCTCTCGCGCACCGCAGCCCGCGAGAGGAGGACGTCATGGATGGCTCCATCGAGCTTGACTAATGTGAGTTTACGCCCTAGAAATGGCAGTCGTTTCCAGATATTTTCCACGGTGAGCACGGAATCGGCGGCCAAAAAATCATCGCTCCATTCGTTGCCCGTCACGGAGCGCGCCGAGGTGAGCACCAGTATCGGGGCGTCAATGTCGAGTCCGGCTGCTACTTGCCGATGTCCGGTGAGAATGGCGTTAAACCATCCAGCTCGTACCACAAAGCTTGTGGTATTGCGCCATTGTTCATTCGGCTCCCAGCCGGTAGTGAAAAACGGGTCAGATTCCGCTCCAGCTGGCAGATCATGAGCGTCGAGGTGTCCACCGGTGAGAGCGCGGTGGTAGAAGCCGGAATCTGAGGTAGGAATGACGGTGCTGGGAGCGAGGCGGGCTAGAGTATCAATTGCCCCTTGTCCAGCCAATCGGGTGCTGATAGATCCCTGTAATTCCAGCCATGGAGAGTTGAGGATAAGACCAGCGAGTACCCCTGGGTGTCGATGCGCCCAGAGGGTAGCGGTGAGTCCGCCGGTGGAGTGGCCATAGAGGAACAGAGGGGTGTTTTGGCGGTGTTCGCTAAAAATGACGTCGAGTGCAGCGTGGAGCTCGGCGTCATAGTCCGATAGGTCGCTGATGTATCCCCAGGATTGTCCGCTGAGGTGAGAGCGCCCGTATTTGCGCAGGTCAAGAGCGTAGAAGTGGCCGCCGAGAGCTGAAATATGACGGGCGAGTTCGCGCTGGTAGAAGTAGTCATTCCAGCCGTGCAGTGCGAGGAAGGCGAAATCTGATCGGTGTTGATGGGAACTGGGAAGTAATGGCAGTGCCTGTGGATCGGCAGTTGGCTGGTGCCTGATAATCGTCGTGATGACGGGCCCCTCGGCGTCGGGGTGTAGATCGACGCGCAAGGATTCAAAGCCAGGGCCAAGTATATCCGGTTGCCATACGAGATCAGATGCGGCGTTCATATATCCATTGTGCCTGAACGTGGGTGACATTGTCGCTGATTGTTGATGCGGCTCATTGTGGGGTGGTGGTTCGTTGGTGTGACGGCGGCTCCTTGCGCTCTTTGTCGTCACGAGCGTCGTCGCTGTCACGTGCCGTGTATGGCGGCGGCTCCTTGATGTGACAGATGTGAATGCTGTTAATTTTTTAGTGTTTTGTGGCTTGTTTAAGCAATTGTTTCAAAACGCTACTAATTGTTATATAGTCGTTACCGTATAACTGTTGAATATCCGTGATGCTTATTGAGCAACATGTGAACCTACGTTTGGGGAAGCGAAGGTGCAGATGCCATCAAAGTGGAAATCCGGCGTTCTGGTAGCGCTCGGTGTAGCGATTGCTTTGCCAGTGGGAGCTCCGGCGGTGTCGGCTCCGGCTGTGTCATCTGATTACGACGTGACGGCGGCTAAAAATGCAGAGTACGCGGCGGCGACGTCGCTCGGACGGGCTCAGCAAGAGCTCGCTGCTCTCTCGGCTCGCTCAGACGAATTGGAAGCGCAGGCGCTCGCTGCTCGGGAACGGGCAGATCAAGCTGTCCTCACCGTCACGGCGGCGATGAGCGAAGCTGCCAATGCCCAGAGCCGCGTCGATGCGGCGCAAGAGAAAGTCCAGAATGCGCGATCGCAAATGGCTGCTGTGGCACAAGCGTTGTATCAGGATTCCACATCGCGTCTGGCTAGTGGCTACTACTTCTTGGATTCACATTCCTTTGCAGCAGCTCATTCGCGCACCCGTGCCTATCAGACCGTCATGCAGCACAGCGATGAGCAAGCCCAGGAATTTCAGCAGTTAGAGCAGGCGGCAGAAAATTTACAGCAGGTGCTCAAAGCCAAGCTGTCGGCAGCGGATCAGGCAGCTCGCGAAGCTAATGACGCCGATGCCGCCGCGCAATCTGCAGCGCAAGCTGCCAGCGAACAGGTGGCGCAGGCAAATAAACGCCGTGATGAACTCGCCGTCACGCTCGCCCAAGCCCACCAGACGACGGTGGAGGCAGAGCGCAAGGAACTCGCGCGAATAGAGGCTGAACGTGAAGCGAAAGCGCGGGCAGCTATTGCGCAAGCGCAGGCTGAGAAAGAACGGGCGGCAGCGTTAGCGAAACAGCGCGCAGAGGCGCAGGCGGCTGAGAAGGCAGCTAAGGAGCAGAAAGCCCGAGAGGCGGCGGCAAGGCAGGCAGCGGCGTCATCACAGTCTGCATCGTCTTCATCGTCGGCTTCTAAGCCCGCCTCCACGTCTCAGCCCACCTCTACAGCGAGTTCAGGGGGGCAAGCGCGGCGTGATGCGCTCGTAGCCTATGCCACTCAGTTTGAGGGCACTCCGTATGTGTGGGGTGGCACATCTCCCACGAACGGCTGGGATTGCTCGGGCTTTGTGCAGTACGTGCTGCGCCACTTCGGCATTGAGACTCTCCACGGTGCTGATTGGCAGGGAGAGCAGGGACGCCAGGTCTCTGCAGCTGAAGCTAAGCCAGGAGACTTTGTGTGGTGGCCAGGCCGACATATTGCCCTGTACCTTGGCAATGGCCGCACGTTTGGTGCCCGCGACTATGAGTATGGCACCGGCTACAGCACGCTCTACAGTTCATATGTGTTTGTGCGCTTCATTGAGTGACGCACTTCCATGAACGGCGAGTATCGGTGAGACGAAGCGACGTACCCCTAAAAGACGTACCCCTGTAAAAGATGTGTCGCAGTGACCTTAGCGAATGCGCTTCACAGCACACTCGTGATTGGCCGCTGAAGCCCAGTGAAACGTGTCTTACAGGGGAAACGGATGACGTACCTCGGCGAAAGATGCGCCTCAGTGGTTGTAGTAGCCAGTTTCGATAGCTCGCTGATAGGAGGCGCGAATCTCTTCTTCCGCTGCTTCGCGTCCCACCCAGTGAGCTCCTTCCACGGATTTCCCAGGTTCGAGGTCTTTGTAAACTTCAAAGAAATGCTGGACTTCGAGGCGGTGAAACTCGGAGACGTCGTCAATCTCAGTGCGCCATGATGCCCGCTGATCGCTGGCAGGTACGCACAGCACTTTGTCGTCCCCGCCGTGTTCGTCGCGCATGCGGAACATTCCGAGCGCTCGGCAGCGAATCACGCAGCCAGGGAACGTCGGCTCTTCGAGGATGACGAGCGCGTCAAGGGGGTCTCCATCTTCGCCGAGAGTGCCGTCGATAAAGCCGTAGTCATCTGGATAGCGGGTTGATGTGAAGAGCATACGATCCAGGCGTATCCTCCCCGTGGCGTGATCTACTTCGTACTTATTACGGTTCCCCTTGGGGATTTCTATCGTGACGTCGAACTCCATTGACTCCATAAACGTCTCCTTGCTCAGATATGCACACGCATATGCAACGCACCCGCGCGTATCGTGCGATTTCGTATGTCCTCGATTGTAGCCGCGAATTGTGGGAAGAGGGGCAATATCGTCTCGATATTGTCTCGATTTGCTGTTGAGGTCTTCGCTATCTCGTCTTCTTCACCTCTCTTCGCCTCTGCTTTGGCGCACAGATAGCGGGAAATATGGCACACTGCAAGAGTGAAAAAAGCAATGGCAGTGGTGTGTGTACTCGTGGGAATGCTGTGTGGGTATGCGGTGGCAGATGCAAATGATCGCGTACCAGGGCTGATTACTCTCGCTCCTTCCGAGGATGCGCCGCAGCCATATCCTGCCGTGCGCGCTGCATCGACGCCTGTTGAGCAGACTTTGCCCAATGCGGATCTCAGCGCCGCTGCCGCCGTGGATAAGCAGAAAGTGCAGGGCATTTTAGAGAGTATGGCCACGGCATTCGCTGGAAAGGGCGATATAGCTGCCCGCGTTCTGGATGCGCGCACAGGTGCGGAACTGGGAGTGGTGAATGCTGAAACAAGCCTGATTCCGGCATCCAACATGAAGCTCCTCACCGCCTTTGCAGCGCTGCGCAGCCTAGGGGCAGAAAAGACATTCGCCACCAGCGTGGTGCGCGATGGAGAATCGCTCTACCTGGTGGGTGGAGGGGATATTGCTTTAGCTCCAGATGCGGGCGATGCCACTGCCACTCTTGGGCGAGCCGGACTGGGGGATTTAGCCCGCGCAGTGGCGAAGCAACTCACGGATGTGGCCTCCGTACAGGTATTTGTCGATACCAGCTCGTATGGCGAGCCGGAATATGAACCCAGTCTGCCAGCGGATTCGCGCTCCTGGGTGATGTCGATGTCCCCCATTGCCATGCATCTGGGAAAAGTGAGTGACGACGCTCCAGATGGGGTGGCCAGCAGCTATCCGGCAGATCCGGCAGCTGAGGCGCTTGAAGCGTTCGTGCAGCAGCTGGATAAAGCGGGAGTAAAAGCACACGTAGCTGGCCACAAGCGGGCGCCAGAGCAAGCGATATCAGTAGCAGCCGTCCATTCGGCGCCAGTGCGGTCGATAGTGGATTATATGCTGCTCGTCTCTGAGAATTCCTTAGCGGAGACGCTCGCTCATCAAGTGGCTATCGCCCGTGGTGAATCGGGAAATTTTGAGGGAGGAGCGACGGCTGTTTCGCAGGCTTTGAAAGAAGCTGGCTTAGATATTGGCGATAGCGTCATCCGTGATGGTTCGGGGCTTTCCCTGAACAATCGGGTCTCCCCGACGTTGCTGACGGATCTGTTGAGCGATGTCTGGGCGTGTTCGTCCAGAGCGCACGATGCTGCGGAAAGTGGTGATGCCCCGGCAGGACAGAGCAGTGGGAGCCAGGGCGGGGAGAAAGCTCAGAAAGACACCAAGCAAACGCAGAAAGACGCAGGACAGGCGCAGAAAGCTGTAGGGCAGGCCGCTGGTGGCGGCTGCCCTACAGCAGCGATTGGTATTGGGATTCCGATAGGGGGAATTGATGGATCGCTGCGCACGCGGTTTACCGAGGGGGCTGGCACTGCGCTTGTACATGCCAAAACGGGTTCGCTTGATGAAGCCAGTTCCCTCAGTGGCTTCGTGCTCACGCAGCAGGGGCGTCCACTCATTTTTTCCATTGTGCTCAATACGAAAGCGGGAGTGGATGCCTACGCTCAGCGACCGATTATTGATGAGGCGGTGACGGCGCTAGCCGAGCTATGAATGGCGCGTCACGCTTCTGGCTGCGCGGAATCCCGACGCGATGGCTTCAGCGACTCGGGCTACGTTGGCGGCGTCACCGACGCTGACTGCGTCAATACCAGCCTCGGCAAGGTCGTGGGCGAGCTCAGCGCGCGGACGCATCCCAAGAGCTACGACGAGGGTGTCAATTGGCACCTCCACCCTCCCCTCGGCGGTCTCAAAGATGGCCGCATTATCTGTGACTTCGAGAAGTTTGTGGCCAGGGAACAGTCCGATTTGCGCCGCACGCAGGTGCGAAGCCACAGAATCGACGTTGCGCTTATATGCCCCAGGGGCGATCTGTGCGGCCATCTCGTAGACGCCCACGACATCATGCCCTTGCGTGTGGAGCAATTCGGCAGTTTCCAAGCCCGTCATACCCGAGCCGACGACGGCCACGCGCTTACCAACCTGCGCAGTGCCATTGAGTACGGCGACAGCCTCTACGACGTGCGCTGAATCCATTCCAGGAAGCGGAGGCACAAATGGCCGCGCGCCAGTGGCGACGATGACGATGTCAGCTCCGAAATCGCGCACGGCATCAGCCGTCGTCCTTTGGTTGAAATGCACATCCACACCCGCAAGCTGCAAGCGCACCTCGTAGTTTTCGATAATCCAGTGCATCGGCTGTTTGCCAGGAGGATTGCACCCAGGAGCCACTTGCCCGCCAAGATGGTCGCTCTCCTCTGCCAGCACGACGCTTGCTCCGCGCAGAGCCAACTGCTCGGCAGCCTCGCATCCGGCAGGGCCAGCCCCGACGACGAGTGCTTTTACGCCTTCCAAATCACGTTCAGGGAACTTAGGAAATTCCGACTCATAGCCGCAGCGAGGATTCACTGCACATATAATCGGCTTGCCTGAATTCAACGTTTGGAAACAAGCCAGGCATCCAATGCAACGCACAATTTCGTCGTCACGCCCCTCGATTGCTTTCTTTGCCCATTCGGGGTCCGCCAGCCAGGTGCGCCCCATGGCTACGAGATCTACGAGACCGTCGTCAAGCATCTTCTCAGCCTGGCTCGGGATCCGCACAATAGAGGTACCCATGACGGGTACCGATACGGCGTCACGCACAGCCTGAATGAGTGGATCGCGCCAGTTTCTGGGGGTGTTGATCGGTTCGATGATCGTCGGGCCCGTCTCGTAGGTGCCTGAGGAGACGGAGATGAGATCTACGCCCAGCTCCTCTAGCCGCTGAGCAATCCGCACCCCGTCTTCCAGGGTGATGCCCTCGCCAGGCTCGCCTAGAGTTTCCATCATTTCGGAGACGGAAATTCGCACGGAGATAGGGAAATCTGCCCCGCACACGCGGCGGATGCCCTCGATAATTTCAGTGAGGAATTGCATCCGGCCATCAAAATCGCCGCCGTAGCGATCCGTCCTGTGATTGGAGTGCGGCGAGAGGAATTGGCATACGAGATAGCCATGTGCACCGTGAATCTCTACGCCATCTGCTCCTGCTTTTTGAGCGCGCCGCGCTGCTTGTATGAAGTCATCGACGAGAGATTCTACTTCCGCCAGCTCTAATGCACGGGTGGGTGCCTGCGTCGTGCGCACCATGACCCCTGACGGGGAGACGGTGACGCCGTCTTTGCACAGTGCCGGAATCCCTTCAGCGCCTGGATGATGCAGCTGTACGAAAAATTTTGCTCCCGTGGAATGGATACGCTCCAACGCTTCGCGCAGGGGTGCTACGTGTTCGTCGCGGGTGAGGGAGAGCTGGTGCGTCGTGCCGGCTCCGTGCTCTTCATTGACGCGAGTGATCTCGGAAATGAGCAGTGCGCATCCGCCTTGTGCGCGTTCCATCCAATACGACGAGAGCCGCGGCCCTGGGGTGCCGTCAGCATTTGCCAAATCGGTACCCATAGGAGTCATCACAGTGCGGTTTGGGAGGGTGAGCGATCCGATAGTAAAAGGGGTGGAAAGTAGACGTTTACTTTCCTGGCTATTCATTATGTCGCCAGTCATCGCAGTCCAATCTATATTTATCATTGATTCACTTAACTGTTGATTAACTATTCACTTAAGAGTGCATCGCCTTTGATGCGTCTTCCTCACTGTAATGCTCAGGAATACGAACCCGCGGGACTTGCGTCGTAGGGCGGGGCATCGTGCCAGCGTGAGCTACGAATTTTTCCTCACTCTCCGACTACACTGGTAAGCATGAATATCAATCCCAAGGTTGCTCAGAGGATGACGGCGCTTGTGGCATCGGGTGGGCCAGACGTGAGCCGAGAAGCTGCACAGGCATTGGCGGCAGATTTGCATGACGCCGCGCAGAAAGCTATCGATATCGTCGCCGATATTACGGAATTGAGCGATAGTGCGCAGATTGCTCGTAAGATTCCGGTGTACGTATTGGATCGGCCTGGCTGGGCTTATGCGGCTGCGCAGTCCCTCGCCCATATGGCTCAAATGAATGAATTAGCAGACGACGCTATGCAAGGGATGGGCAGCTTTGGCATCGGGGTGGGGATGGCCGTTCTCGCACGGATGATTCTCGGCCAATTCGACCCCTTTTCACGCGAGAGAACCTCAGGGAACGTGCGCCTGGAGGACGCGCGGGGAAGCATCTCACTTTCGCGGGAGGACTCCGTATATCCACTGCCGGAGGAATCTTTATCCTCGCGGGCAGATGTGGGGGGGGCGTCGCTCGCACAGGAAGGTATGCCGCTCCTTCAGGAAGACGTGCAGCTCTCGCCAGGAGAGGAGCCATGCGGACGACTGCTGCTCAACGCCCCGAATATCGAGAAGTTCCGTGGGCAATACAATCTCGATCAGCGCGATTTATGCCTGTGGGTGTGTGCGCACGAGCTCACCCACGCCGTGCAGTTTGCCGCCGCGCCGTGGATGCGGGAATACATCGTGTCGCGTTTCGTCGCCGTGCTGCATGACGCCGATGAGGATGGCTCCCTCTCCTCCCCGCCCGCTCAAGAGCTGAACGCGGCTATGAGCGTGTTGGAGGGACACGCTGAATTCGTTATGAATTCGGTGACGGTGCGACATGTGCCCAGTAAAGGCCGCCTGATTTCCGCCATGGAGGAGCATCGCAAACGCTCCCACCCGCTCAAACGTCAGCTGGTGCAAGTGCTCAGTCTGGACAAGAAATTTGCCCAATACCGCGTGGGGGCGGAATTTATTCGGCATGTGGTGGAGAATGCCGGTATGGCGAGGGTCAATCAGCTGTGGCAAGATGAGCGTTTCTTACCCTCCATGGATGAACTGCACGATCCAGATCAGTGGCTTGAGCGGGTGGGATGCATCCGAGTATCTGGAGGTGATGGCGAGCAAGCATCTGCCGGTGGCATGGGCAGTGAAAACGCCAGTGGAGAGAGCATACGTGGTGACGGCGTAGGCGGCGAAAAAGCCCGCAATGGTGTGGATGCTAGCGGCGATGTACACTCCAGCGCCGCTGGCGGCAGTCATGACATGAAAAGCGTCAGCTCCAGCGCCGGCGGCGAGTAGGCAGCGAGATGGCACATCCGCATCCGCTCGTCTCGCAGGCGAGACGAGCCCTCAGCGCTGCCTTTGCACAACTGCCTATTGGGTCTGCAGTGTTGCTCGCCATCAGTGGTGGAGCCGATTCAATGGCCTTGGCCGTGAGCGCCCGCTACGCCGCTCGGGCACGTGCTATTGAGTTGCACTCACTCACGGTAGATCATGGCTTGCGGCAAGAGTCAGCGCACGAAGCCAGAATCGTGCACGAGCGGCTCACCGCGCTAGGCATTGCCGCGCGAGTGGTGAGAGTACACGTGGGAGATGCCAGCGCAGGAGGAGCTGGCCAGGGGCCGGAGGGCAATGCCCGACTAGCCAGATATCAAGCGCTGGCAGATGAGGCGCTGCGCCTTGGCCGCGAGCGCGGCGCACAAGCGGTGCCAGTCTTCCTCGGGCACAATGCCGACGATCAGGCAGAGACGGTGCTGCTGGGATTGGCTCGCGGCTCGGGGGCGCGTTCCATCGCGGGGATGCCGCGCTCGGGCGCGCTGCCTGAGCACTCCGATGTGCCGATGGTGCGGCCACTGCTCGATATGAGGAGTGAGCACTTGCGCACAGTGTGCCGCGAGCTGGATGTGGCGTGGGTGGAAGACCCCACCAATCAGCTCACGAGCGAATGGCGCGCTGCCGATGGCAGCTCGCTCAGGCGCAGCGCCCTACGCTATCGGGTGATTCCGCTGCTAGAAGAAATACTCGGGGCAGGAGTGGTGCCAGCGCTCGTCCGCACGGGGGAGATGGCGGCTGCGGATGATGCCGCCTTGACGCAAATAGCGCGGCAGGCGTTGGCTGCGAGCGTCACAATATCCAATACTGCAATGGACAACCCCACAACGCCGAGTACAGCAGCATCGAGTGCCGCGGCTCCTAACGCCGCAACGCCTAACACAGCGGTATTGAGCGCTGCCGCCTTCACTGCTGCAGCGTCCACCCCCACCATATCCAGTGCCGCTATCCCCACTGCCGCAGCGCCTAACACAGCGGCGCTGAGCACCTCAGCCCCTACTGCCGCGGTGCCGAGTGCCGCCACGATGCCCAGCGCGCAGCAGCAGAGAATACAGATAAGCTGTGCGCAGTTGGCCGCATATCCGCAGGCCGTGCGCACCCGCAGTCTGCGGATGGCCGCGTTGAGCGTAGGAGCTCGCCAAGGTGAACTCTTTTTTAGCCATATTTCAGCACTTGATAAGCTGGTAACAGGCCGAGAGAATAATATACGCATAGACCTTCCAGGCGCACATGCCATTAAACGCCGTGGCGTTCTGGAGATCGCGCAGGGGCGCCCACCTGGTGCCGCGCCAGAATGAGCGCCAGAATTATAGAAAATCAAAAGGGAAATCATATGGATTTGCATGATGCCGGAGACGCACTTGAAAGCGTAGTAGTTTCGCAGGAGCAGATTGCTCAGCGAATTGCACAGATGGGTGAAGAGATTTCACGTGATTACGCCGGCAAAGAACTGTTGCTTGTGGGTGTGCTGCGGGGAGCCATTATGGTGATGGCCGATCTCTCGCGCAAGATTCATGTGCCCGTGGTGATGGACTGGATGGCTGTCAGCTCTTACGGGGCGAGCACGAAGAGTTCGGGAGTGGTGCGGATTATCAAAGACCTCACGGAAGACGTCAATGGTCGAGAGGTGCTTATCGTAGAAGACGTCATCGATTCTGGACTCACGCTCTCGTGGCTGCAGGCGAACTTGCGCTCGCGGGGCGCAAAGTCAGTGCGTATTGCCACGATTGTGCGCAAGCCAGCAGCTGCGAAGATCGACGTGAAAGCAGATTACGTTGGCTTTGATATCCCCAATGATTTCGTTGTGGGCTACGGACTCGACTACGCAGAGCAGTTCCGCCATCTGCCATTCATTGCCAAACTTTCACCAGCAGTGTACGGGGGCTGAATGAAAGAGGCAGACGAGGAGCAGACATCGGTGAAAGAGCCTGTAGACGAGAGAGAAACGCCGGTAAAAGCTGAGCACAAATCGGTGCGTGAGCCCAAACCGACGCAGACACAGCGCGGTGAGGGCAGCAAGGACGATCTCTTTGCAATCTGGCGTACCGGAGAGCCGCTTCATGCGGAGCAATCTGAGCACGAGCGCGGCCAGGGACGCGCTCTCAAACCTGATCCGAAGCGAGACGGAAAAAAGGGCAAGACTTCCCCATGGCGGCGGGTCTTCGGCGTCGTGGCTTTTCTCCTGTTTGCTGCTCTAGTGTTTGTGTGGTTTGTGAATCCGTTTGGGTTTACGGCGATCCAGACCTCTGAAGGGCTGCAGATACTGGAGAAGCAGGAGCTGGAGCGGGTACAGGTGACGGCGCACTCCGAAGTGGTGCAAGTGTGGTTGGAAAAGGATTACACGCCGACGGATATCCAGGGCAATAAGATGCCTGCCACCCGCAAAGTGCAATTCCAGTACGTGCCAGCTGAAGCTGAACAAGTGAACCAGCTTGTGCACGATGCGAAAGCGACGCATGGCTTCAATTCGGTAGTGCCCACGGAGTCATTCCTCTCCACGATGTTTTCACTCCTCTTACCGATGCTGATCTTGGTGGGGATTTTTGTCTGGCTCTTCCCAAGGTTGCAAGGCACGATGACGGGTTTTGGCAAACTCAAGCGGGAGGGGTTTGATTCTGATCGCCCCGACGTCACCTTTGAGGATGTGGCTGGCGAAGATGAGGCGGTGCAAGAGCTGCGCGAGATCAGAGAGTTCTTGGAGACGCCCGATAAATTCCGAAAAATGGGCGCTCGAATCCCTAAAGGGGTGCTGCTCTATGGCCCGCCTGGTACGGGCAAGACGCTGCTTGCGCGGGCTGTGGCCGGTGAAGCTGGCGTGCCATTTTTCAATATCTCGGCTTCCGAATTTGTGGAGATGTTTGTGGGCGTAGGCGCTTCGCGGGTGCGGGATCTATTTAATCGCGCTAAAAAAGTGGCTCCGGCTATCGTCTTCGTCGATGAGATTGACGCCGTTGGACGCAATCGCGGCAGCGGCATCGGAGGTGGAAACGATGAACGCGAACAGACCCTCAACCAGTTGCTTGTCGAAATGGACGGCTTTGACGACAAGACAAACGTGATTGTGATTGCGGCGACGAACCGACCGGATGTGCTCGATTCAGCGTTGCTACGTCCAGGGCGTTTCGATCGCCAGATTGCCGTGGATGCGCCAGATCTTCCAGGGCGGAAAGCGATTTTAGCCGTGCACGCCAAAGGCAAACCACTTGAGGATGATGTACAGCTGGAAAGCATCGCTCGGCGCACTCCTGGTTTCTCCGGTGCTGATCTATCGAATGTGCTCAATGAAGCAGCTCTGCTCGCCGCGCGGCGTGATCATCACAAGATCAGTATGGATGACGTCGATGAGGCAATCGACCGCGTGATTGCCGGCCCGCAGCGTGCCACGCGCGTGATGAATGAGGCCGATAAACTGATGACGGCTTACCACGAGGGTGGACATGCGGTGGCGGCTGCCGCACTGAACTACACCGATCCCGTCACGAAAGTGACGATTTTACCGCGTGGGCGAGCCTTGGGATACACGATGGTCATGCCGGCGGAAGATCGCTATTCCGTCTCTCGCAATCAACTGCTTGATGAGCTGGTCTATTCAATGGGTGGGCGGGCTGCGGAGGAGATCGTGTTCCACGATCCATCTACTGGAGCCTCGAATGATATTCAGAAAGCGACGAATACCGCGCGCAAAATGGTGACGGAATACGGCATGAGTTCGCGTATTGGGTCTATGCGGCTAGCTGCCGACGAAGCTGATCCGATGAGTCGATTTGGCGGTGGGCAGCAGCGAGAATTCTCTGATGCTTTAGCGCATACAGTAGATGAAGAAGTGCGCCAGCTTCTGGAGACCGCTATGCAAGAGGCGTGGCAGCTGCTCATGGATAACCGCAGCGTGCTCGATACTCTGGCGAGTCGGCTTTTAGAGAAAGAGACAGTGCTTGAAGAAGAGCTAAAAGAGATTTTTGCCGACGTGAAGAAAGCGCCCTTACGCGAGCAATGGCTATCTGCCCCGAGTAGGCCAGTATCTGATATTCCTCCCATTGCGATGCCGCCGGCGCGCAAGCAGCAGGTGGATCAGCAAGCGCAGCCGCGGTCAGCTGCGGACGAAGCTGTGGATGAAGGAGAGCGAGAGCAGTGAGCGAACAGCACTATGATGCAGCTGCGGTGGAAAAAGCGGTGCGAGATTTTCTCGTGGCAGTGGGGGAAGATCCTGATCGGGAAGGCCTGAGAGACACCCCCGAACGAATCGCCCGCTCTGCCAAGGAAATCTTTGGCGGCCTCTACCGCGATCCGGCGCAGGTGCTTGAGACGACGTTTGACATCCACCATGAAGAGATGGTGCTGGTGAAAGACATTCCGATGTATTCCATGTGCGAGCATCACCTCTTGCCTTTTCACGGAGTGGCTCACGTTGGCTACATTCCCGCGCCGGATGGGAGGGTGACGGGTCTGTCGAAGCTGGCTCGGCTCGTGGCGGGCTATGCCCAGCGCCCGCAGGTGCAAGAGCGGCTCACCACGCAAGTGGCGGATGCTCTTTTTGAAAAACTTCATGCGCAAGGGGTCATCGTGGTCATTGAAGCGGAGCATCTGTGCATGAGTATGCGCGGAGTGCGCAAGCCAGGGGCGAAGACGGTGACGAGCGCAGTGCGCGGAGTCATGCGTGAGCAGACCACCCGCGCGGAGGCGATGAGCCTTATTATGGCGCAACGTTGAGGGCGTAAACGCAGCCCATGCTGATGCCGCATACACTGGTGCTCGATAGTGAGGAGAAGTGAGGAGATATCATGCACGTGATGGGAATTGTCAATGTCACCCCAGATTCTTTCTCTGATGGAGGTCTGTGGAGTGACGCCGATGCGGCGATTACTCATGGCCGCGAGCTTATCGAACAGGGGGCGAGTATTCTCGATATCGGTGGAGAATCGACGCGCCCAGGGGCAACGATGCTGGAACCGAGCGAGGAGTGGGAACGCATCCATACGGTCGTCACGGAGCTAGCAGCCAATGCTCAGGCGGCGCTCTCAGTCGATACCTATCATGCCGTTACTGCTGCCCGCGCTGTTCAAGCGGGGGCGACGATCGTCAATGACGTCACTGGTGGGCAGGGAGATTCGGATATGTTTGCCACAGTGGCAGATCTGGAGTGCGACTATATCTTGCAGCACGGCCGCGGCAATCCGCAGACGATGAATTCGCTGGAACGCTACAGCCAGCATGTGGCTATTGAGGTGCACGATGAGCTCTTGCGGCAGCGGGATGCTGCGGTGGCGGCGGGAATTGCGCCAGAACGTATTATTCTCGATCCTGGTCTGGGCTTTGCCAAGACTGGCGATCACGATTGGGATGCTATTGCGGGGCTTGAGTTGATAATGCGCGAGGGACATCGCGTCTTAGTGGGAGCGAGCCGGAAGCGGTTTATCGCCGGTTTGAGCGCTCCACTTGGCCCGAATGGAGCGGATAGAGATGTGGCCACCGCCGTGATTTCAGGGCTGCTCAGTGAGCTGGGCATCTGGGGGGTGCGCGTACATAACGTGGCAGCGAGCATCGTGGCCATTCGGGTGCATGAGCAGATGCATGCGGCGAGCAAACGGTGGCAGGAGGCGCAGAGTGCGTGAAGATTTTCCTACGATGAGGGAGCAGATCATCCGGCTTACGGGGTTGCGAGCCACTGCTGCGCACGGAGTGCTCCCTGAGGAGCAGGATACGCCGCAAGAATTTGTGGTGGATATCGAGATGGCGGTGTGCGTTGAGCAAGCGGTGGCAGAGGATTCGTTGCAAACCACTATCTCGTATGCCGACGTAGCTGATCGGGCTATGCGCATCCTTGAGGGTAGTCACGTGAATCTCATTGAGACGCTCGCTGATCGTATCGCTCAGCAGGTGGCGCAGTTAGGGGCGCGTACCGTCACCGTCACCGTGCATAAACCACAAGCTCCCATTGCGCATACTTTTTCAGATGTGAGCGCTACAGCCACTGTGCCAGGTGCATTGCTCACGTCGCGGCGGCGGCGAGTGGTGCTGGGCATCGGTTCTAATCTCGACGTCCCTGAGGCGCACGTGATCGAGGCGGTGCACATGCTCTCGGATATCGTTGAAGTGGAAGAAATCTCCGAGCTATACCGCACAGCTCCGCAGCTTGCCGCCAGTCAAGACGATCAGCCAGATTACGTCAATGCTATCCTCACGTGCTATACGGACATTCCACCGCTGGATTTTCTGCATCTGCTTCACCACATCGAAGCGGAGCACGGTCGGGTGCGCACCAAGCGCTGGGAAGCACGCACTCTTGATATCGACGTGATTGATATCGAGGGAATGACCAGCGCCGATCCGGAATTGCTCATCCCCCATCCGCGTGCAGCGCGGCGGCGTTTCGTGCTTGAACCGTGGCTCTCTGTTGATCCTACGGCCACGCTCGCAGGAGTTGCCGTGGCGGATCTGCTCGCGCAGACGGAGGGGCAGCGCACTACTCGCATGAGTGTGGATGAGTACATGCCCAGGGTGCTGGAGGCGCTCAGCGAGTGGGGGGATGACTCTGATTTTCTCGAAGATTTTGAGGATTTTGACGGCGTTTTTGGCGATGACGATCCCGATTTCGGGGATGATGATTCGGGTTTTAATGGCCATTTCGGCAGCTGGGGATCGCCAGATCCACGGCACGACGGCGGTGGGGGTCGCAGACGATGAGCAACGCGCAGCCCCCACGGCCTTCGCGTGACTCACTCCCGCATGGAGAAGCTGTGAATCATGGTGAGAAACATCCGGAGAAGCTCCATCTCACATCTGCGTGGCTACTAGTGCTAATTGCCGTCATCGTGGCAGCTGGGTGCTTTTTCGCAGTGGAAGTGTGGTTGCGCGCTGGCTTGGCGCCCATCGTCGTGCCGCTTATCAGCTGTGTGGTGCCGCTGATTCTTGCCGTTATTGTGGGCTATCAAGGCTGGCGGGTGCGGGCGTATCGGCGCGGAGAGCACGCGATCAATGCGCTCACTGCGGGGCGGATTTTTGTGCTCACACAGGCTGGCTCCCGCTCAGGTGCAGTGCTCGTCGGGGGCGCGCTCGGCGTCATCAGTGCATACGCTCATGCCGGCCCATCAAATTTTCTAGCTGAGCAGATGTTTCGGCTGTCTCTGTGTGCTCTCGCATCACTGGTGTTAGTAGTCGTGAGTTATCAGGCTGAACGCTGGTGCGTCGTGGATGATTCAGATGCTGACTCTACGCATTCGCCGCACACTGCTCACCCAGGTGCTGGAGCTGCGGCGTAGCAGATAGCTGCGCTGTGCACTGGCACGCTGCTGAGCTGTCACATGAGAAACTCAACGCTGGCTGCCCAGCGGCACAACTGAGGCGCGTAGCTGAGCGCACAGTTGAGTTTCGCAGATGGCTGAGCTGCAGATGGGACGGGAAAGTCATGGAATGGCCGGAGCCATATCGAGAAATCTAGTAATATGAAGAAATGAAAATCATTCTCGGAAACGATTTGCCGCTAAAGCGGGTGGCTCCCGACTATGTGAAAGTGGCGCTCATCAGTACGGCGATCATCTGGGGCGTAGTAGTCGCCGTGCTACTCGTCGTCTCGTGCGTCGTCACGTTTGCTACCGACAGTCTCGTCTGGAGGATCATCGTATGGGCAGTGACGGCGGCTATGCTCATCGGTGCCATTGTGGATGCTTTCCTCACGCCGCGGCGCGTGCGCGCGATTGGATATGCTGAGTTGCCAGAAGAACTCGTCATACGCGCAGGGCTGCTATTTCAAAAACTAGTCTTGGTGCCGTATGGCCGGATGCAGCAGGTGAACGTGGAGACGGGTCCGCTGCTATCGCGTTTCGGCTTAGCAAAGATTGAGCTGGTCACCGCTTCAGCTACGACGAATGCCTCCATTGAGGGGCTTCCGCTCGCGGAAGCTGAGCGTCTGCGAGAAAAACTCATGGAGTTGGGCGGCGCACATATGGAGGGAATCTAATGACGTCGAGTCCAGATCCACAGGCTCAGCCAGATTCTCAGGGTGCCCTGCGGCCTGGGGCAGATCTGCACCAGCAGGTAAGGCAGGAACCCCAACCGCCGCAGCCGCAAGCGCGCTCGGATTTCCACGCTGATTCACGTTCGACGTCAGCAAAGCACACAGCGTCAGCAAAGCGCACAGCGATTACGTCAGATCTTGGCACTGCTGCTGTGCCCGAGCAGGCATGGCGACGTTTCCACAAGATTACGCCCATCACTCGCATCGGTATTGTGTGGGTGGCGCTGGCATATGCCGTCTTTAACATTCTCAGTCAGGTCTTGCAAGATGGAGAGCTGCTGCAGATGCTGAGTGCGGCATCGACAGTAGTGTCGGTGAAAATCGTAGCGATTGCAGTTGCCGCTTTCGTCGGCGTCAGTCTGGTGGCGATCATTCCTGGATACGTGAGTTGGAAGCGGCGCACATTTGCCGTCACGGAAACGGGCATCCACTTTCGCCAAGGGGTACTGGTCAAGAGCCATACTCAAATGCGCTGGGATCGGGTGCAGAGCGTAGAAATCCAGCAGACTCTTTTCGGCCGTATTTTTGGATTCGGCACCGTGAAAGTGGAGTCAGCTGGGAATGACGACGATCTGCAGCTAGGGCTGCTGAGGGTGCGCGATGCCGCCGCGCTGCGTCGTGAGATACTCGTGATTGTAGATCGCGTCCGTTCTGGTTTGCCGCCGCTTGCCACGGATGCGGCAGCAGATTCAGCTGTGCCACCGGATGCCACCAGATCGGGTGTTGCAGTAGACACTGGCTCAGTGGCTGGAGCAGCTCAGCTTGATGTGCCAGACCAGCTGGGCTCGCCAGGGCAGCTCCGAGCGCCGAATCCAGCCCCTGTTGTGCTCGACGCTGACGATCTCGAAAGAGATGTGTTGATTTATGAATTGCCGAGCGCACGGCTGATTGCGGCAAATATCTTGTCGCTGCGTTTTATAGTACTTGCGGTGATGGCCGTGGCGGGGATCGTGACGGGGGTGACGCTGAATCCGTCCCACGTGTTCGCTTTAGGCTCGGCGCTAGTGGGCGTGCTGGTGCTGATCATCGGCTATGTGTGGAGTTTTCTCAAGAGCCTCTTCGACGATTACGGTACGAAACTCTACCTATCTGAGAATGGTCTTCGCCGCCGCGCTGGTTTGACGAAGCTCGTCACCAGCACGTACCCGCCGCAGCGCGTTCACGGCGTGCAGCTACATCGGCCATGGCTGTGGAAACGCTTGGATTGGTGGAGCATCAATATCTCACGTGCCGGAGTGGCGGGCGATACAGAGAGTATCACTCGCACGTTTGTACCGGTGGCCACGAGAGAGCAGATGCTACGCATTCTCTGGACGTTGCTACCAGGGCTAGGGACGGACAATGATCTGGCAGTGCTCACGGAAGCGTTTGATGGGAAAGGCACAGGGCAGTGGTTCGTCGGTGCTCCTAAGCAGGCGAAATGGCTCGCTCCAGTGGGGTGGTCGGGCTACGGAATAGCGCTGACGGAGCGGGCGGCTATCACTCGGGCAGGGAGGCTTGGACGCCAGGTGAGCGTTATCCTTCAAGAGCACACTCAGAGCTTGCATATGTCCGCTGGTCCGTTGCAGCGAAAGCTCGCTCTGGCAACTCTCACGGTGGATCTCGTGCCAGGGATAGCGATGATCTCCGCCGCCAACCTGGATGCAGATCAGCTGTGGCGCATGATGCTAGAGGAAAATGAACGTGCCCGTGACGCTCGGCGGGCAGGCGTGACCGAATCGCTGGCGCAGTGGAAAGTGCGCGTGGGGATTGCTGATTCTCCAAGTGTAGGAACGTAAGATGCCAACTGCTGCGACGCCGGCGAGAAGCTCGCTGGGGTACATGCCTCAAGCTGGGAGTTAGTGGAAGAAGTGAGCGGAAGTTAAGCGAGAGGATTGCTGCGGTCTAAAATGGTCGCATGGCAGATGATGATTCATACGCTCACTCCGCTGTAGAGCACTCGCACTCGCAGTCTGCGTTGCAGACGACACCGCAGCCCAAGCCGAGCTATTCTTCTTCCCGCTCTGCGGCTTCGGGGAGAATGCGCGTCGGTATTATCTCGGCGGGAAAAGTGGGAACGGCGTTGGGGAGTGCCTTGCGAGCTGTAGGACACCACGTGATCGGTGCATACGCTCGCTCCGCCGCTTCACGGGAGCGCCTAGAGACGATGCTGCCAGGGGTGCCAGCGCTGGATATTCCCACGATTGTGGAACGCAGCGAACTCGTCATCATAGCAATTCCGACGGCCGATATTGAGCCGCTGGCTGAACAATTGGCACAGCAGCATGTGTGGCAGCCAGGGCAAATTGTGTTGCATACAGCTGGGCGAGTAGGGAGCGCGGTGCTAGCGCCAGCAGCTCGCTGTGGGGCGCTGTGCTTGGCTCTTCATCCGGCGATGAGCTTCACCGGCACCTCTCTCGACGTGGCTCGACTGGCAAATTGTTTCTTTGCAGTGACGGCGTCACCCGCGCTGCAGCCTATAGGCCATGCGCTAGTGGCGGAGCTGGGTGGAGAATCCGCCGTGGTGGCCGAAGCAGATCGGCCGGCATACCACTTGGCGGTGATGCACGCAGTGCGGCACGTGACGACCGTGACTGAGCAGGCGATGCAACTGTTGGGCAGCATCGGGATTGAGCGTCCTGGCGATTTTTTGCGTCCGCTCGCTGAATCGGCGCTGCAGCGAGCGCTGAATGCGCACAGTGGGCAGGGGATGCAGGGTGAGCCGCCAGCACAGCTTAGCGCTGGCTCGGGTAATTCAGACACAAGTGATAGTTCAGATGCGCGTGGTTCAGATGCAGTGGGCAGATCAGAGCCAACAGATAGCCGAGCGGGAGAGCACAGGCCAGATATGCCAGAAAACTCTGATACATTAAACAGCTCTGAGCGCAGCGCTCCCACTGATCCTTATCTACGCATCGCTGCCGAGCTAGAGCACGAAGATCCGCGTTTCGCCCATGTGGCGCGGACGTATCGCGCTTTGGAAGAATGACTGTAGGGCAGTTGTCGCATAGCCGTGCACGATAGGCGTAGCCGCCCAGTGCGTATGGGCGTGCCTGCCTGAACGTGCCCTGAAGCACACTATTCGTCCTCGTGTGGCGTCATTACTAGAATGGGACGTGTGATAGTAACGAAAACGCGCGCTGAACTTGCTGCTGCGCTACGTGAGTGTTCTGGCACAAAAGCACTGGTGATGACGATGGGTGCGCTGCACTCGGGGCATCTTTCACTCGTGCGGGCGGCGCAGGAAGCTGCCGACCATGTGATCGTCTCCATTTACGTCAATCCTTTGCAATTTGCTCCAAACGAAGATTTTGCGGCCTACCCGCGCGATTTAGAAAAGGACATCGCCGCGCTCAATACTGTGAAGCGTGAGCACGCTGAGCGCGCAAGCGTCGATGTGGTTTTTGCGCCTGTTGATTCAGACATTTACCCTCGGGATCCATTTGTGCGTATTGACCCAGGGCCAATGGCCACAGTGTTTGAGGGGAAGACGCGCCCCACCCACTTTGCGGGAGTGCTGCAGATCGTGCATAAAGTACTGAATCTAGTGCAACCCGATGTGGCCTTTTTCGGGCAAAAAGATGCACAGCAGCTAGCGCTGATTCGCACGATGGTGGCTGATCTCAATATGCCTGTGGAGATCCGTTCGGTGCCGATAGCGCGCGATGCCGATGGGCTTGCCCTCAGCTCCCGCAATGCTTATCTCAGCGAGCGAGAACGCAGCCAGGCTCTCGCTCTGAGCGCTGCCTTGCGCGCTGGGGCTGAAGCAGCTGAACAGGGGGAGTCTCCGCAGCAGGTGTGTGATAGTGCTCGTGCGGTCATCGCCGCAGCTTCAGGAGTGCGGTTGGACTACTTGGAGCTGGTGCACGCGCAGACGTTTGTGCCGTTTCGTCGGGGAGAACACGGCGAGGGGCTACTGGTGGTGGCGGCTTGGGTGGGGAGCACCCGTCTGATAGACAACTGGGAGGTGCACATTGGCTGAACGTACTGCTGATTCGTCTGCCGCTTCATCCACGAGCGTGCCCATTTCACCCGCGAGCGCGCCCGCAAGCACGCGTCGGCGCACCCTCATCACCGGCAAAATTCATCGCGTTACGGTGACGGGCGCTGATCTGGATTACGTTGGATCGATTACGATCGACGTCACGCTTCTGCGCGCTGCTGATATCCTGCCTGGCGAACAGGTAGACGTCGTCAATGTGAACACTGGCGCTCGGCTCACCACCTACGCCATTCCGGGGGAGGCTGGCAGCGGCAGCGTCGTCCTCAACGGAGCGGCTGCGCATTATTTCGGTGCGGGGGATATCGCGATTATCATGTGTTATGGCACGATGAGTGACGCCGAAGCCCGCAGTTTCGAGCCGCATATTGTGTTTGTGGATGGGCGCAATCATATCGTTGAACGCGGTGTCGAGCCAGGGCAGGTGCCTGATGGTTACGGATTGAGCAGCTCGGGAATTCCAGTGGCGGATACCCGCTGAGCACGAGGTAGTGCGCGAAAGGAACAGGATGAAGAGCGAGAAGAGTAAGAAAAAGGCGAAAGCTCACAAGAGTGAGAAAGATAAAAAGTCGGCGCGCAAAGCTGATATTGCTGCGCAAGCGTCGGTAGAGATTCCCCTGATGGTGCGCGATTCTCCGCAGCGCGTATACGACGCCTATATTATGAACCTCTCCGGTACTCTCTTCAACGGGGATCTCCTCATGCCTGGGGTTGATAAAGTGTTGGCTGCACTGGACGTAATGCGCCGTCCGGTGGTGTTTATGTCGTCCGATTCCCACACCTCTCCCGATAGCTACCAGACGTTATTGGCGAACTTTGGCATGGACGTCGATCTCGATCAGATCTTTACGCCGGTGCGCGTGGTCAATGAATATCTGTCCTACAATTTTCCAGATGCGCACGTCATGGCCATTGGAGACAGTGAATTTTTGGCACACATGGCCAAGGGCGGTATTGCCCTCACGGATGACCCACAACTGACCGACGTAGTGGTGGTCGCCCATGATCGAGAGTTTAGCTTTACCAAGCTCAATCTCGCCTACCAGGCGATTGTCGGCCCGAAAAAAGCAAAGCTCGTCGTGACGTCGATGGTGCGCACCTGGCTGACCGCTGATGGCAGTAGCGAACCTGGTACCCGTGCGATTGTGCGCGCGATTCAAAGCGCCACTGGCGCTCAGATCTACTGTAACCTCGGCGCTCCAGAGCGGCCTTTCTTGGACTGCGTATTCAGGTATCTCGATAGTGAGCCGCATAAGACGCTGGTGGTGTCTGACTCGCTGAGTACCGACATTCGTATGGCACGAGGCTACGGGGTGCCGACGGCTCTGGTGCTCACCGGCGAGGGGAGTATTGTGCAAGCCGAGCTGGCAGCTCCCAAAGACCAGCCGAATTTCGTGGTGAATTCTGTGGTGGACGTCGTACCGCACTACATTGTGGATCAACTGTGACGTGCTGCGCGGGGCGAATCGCCGAGCTTGGCGGCGCGCTTCGCAGTGTTCGCGCTGGCTTTGCAGCTTCGTAACGGCAGCATGGCTGGGGCAAAGCATTCATAGCGCTTTGATGTGCCGTGAACGCGTGAGAATACGGCTGCGGATTTCGATGGTGCTAGCTCATCGCTTATTCTTGGTGTGTGAGTACTCCAAATAAGAATTCTGAGAAACTGGCACATGATTCGGCAGCAGACGTACCTGAGCAGATTCAGGTGCGGAAGAAGAAGCGCGCACAGATGCTCGCTCAAGGGCGCGATCCGTATCCGGTACAGGTGCCGATCACGCACACGATTCACGCTGTGCGAGAGAGCTTTGATGGGCTTGAGCCAGGTGTGGAGACTGAAGAATTCGTAGGGGTTGCTGGGCGTGTAGTGCTCATGCGCTTCTCTGGAAAAATTGCGTTCGCTGTGCTCCAGGCTGGAGATGGTGAGCGCTTGCAGGCGATTTTCTCGCTCGCCAATGTGGGCAAAGACTCCTTGGATCTGCTCAAAACGGAGGTAGATCTTGGAGATTTCCTCTTTGTGCATGGCTATATCGGCACCAGCAAGCGAGGAGAACTCTCTGTGTTTGCCAAAGCTTCTGGCGCTTCTAGTGCAGATACAGACGGGACTGACGCTTCCCACGCCGGTGCGGCCAGCTCCGACGAGAACGGCGATACGCCGGCACGCTCGGATAGTGCCGTGGAGGAGGGGGAGGCCAGAGAAGAAGTTCCGGCGTGGATGATGGCCAGTAAGGCGCTGCGCCCACTTCCTAAGACGTACGTCACTGAATCGGGCGAACTGATGAGTCTCAATGAGGAAACTCGGGTGCGTAAGCGCCATCTGGATCTCATTACCCGTCAAGATGCCCGCGATATGATTCGCACGCGCGCCGCCGTTATGCGTTCGATTCGGCGCACGTTTGAAGAGCGAGAATACGTGGAAATTGAGACGCCGATTTTGCAGACCTTGCACGGAGGAGCTGCCGCGCGGCCATTTACCACGCACATTAATGCATATGATGAAGATCTGTATCTGCGCATTGCCACGGAGCTTTATCTGAAGCGAGCAGTGGTAGGTGGCGTCGAGCGCGTCTTTGAGATCGGAAAGAATTTCCGCAACGAGGGTGCTGACTCTTCGCATTCCCCAGAGTTCTCTGCTCTTGAGGCATATCAGGCATATGCCACGTACGACACGATGGCAGAGCTCACTAGAGCGATCGTACAAAATGCTGCTCGTGATGCTTTTGGCACATTGCAGGTGACGCTGGCTGATGGAAGTATCTACGATCTCTCCGGTGAATGGACGAGTATTGATTTGTACACATCGCTGTCGGAAGCTGTGGGAGAGGACGTCAGCGTCACTACTTCGCGTGAACGCCTTGTGCAACTCGCGCAGGCGCACGGCGTCAAGGTGAAAGATTACGCCGTCAATGGCAAGATCGCTGAAGATATCTGGGAAGAATTAGTGGGGAGTAAACTCTATGCGCCCACGTTTGTACGTGATTTCCCAGAAGATACATCGCCGCTCACACGCTACCACCGCTCGAAGCCAGGACTGACGGAGAAGTGGGATCTTTACATTCGCGGTACGGAAACTGCTACGGCATATTCTGAGTTGGCCGATCCGGTAGTGCAGCGGGAGCGTCTCACGGAGCAGAGCTTAGAAGCAGCCAATGGTGACCCTGAAGCTATGCAACTCGATGAAGATTTTATTGAGGCCATGGAACAAGGATTCCCGCCCACCGGAGGCATGGGCATGGGGATCGACCGCTTGCTGATGGCGCTGACGGGCTTGGGGATTCGGGAAACAATCGCTTTCCCGTTTGTGAAACAGACGCTTTAAGTATTTCTCAGCGCTCTTAGGCGTTAGCCTTTGAGCGCGATGATCTCTCAAGAGTCTCTCGCACTCGGCAGAGTCTCGTTTCCGTTGCACCTCGTGTAGGGAGCCTTGTGTGGGAGGCCCTACGCAGGGGTGGAGGCGAGACTTAGGCGTTCTCGCCGCTGCTGTGCTCGCTCGTCACTAACGGCTCAAACCGGAGCGCTTGGACGACCATATGTTTTATCTCATCATTGGAAAAATCAGGGCGAATACGCATGAGTTCATTAATGCCGATAACCAGCGAAAATAGCGTTTCGTAGACGTAGGTGATGGGTTCTTCCACGCGACTTGCAAACTTGGGGATGACGTTATCCGTCAGAAATCGGGCGAACTTATCTCCAATGTGCACGATGAAAGAGGCGTACATAGCAGCGTTGCCACTGCGAGCGAGCTGATCGGAGAAAGCGCCACTATCGTCGTGAGCAGTGCGCCAGAGGGCGATGATATGATCGAGGGATTCATCAAGAGTCTCATGGGATGATTGCGCGTACCATTGCTTGAGCTGATCGATAAAAGAATTCACAATCTCATCAAGTATCTCTTCTGCCAGCTCATCCAGGTTGCGAAAGTAGTGGTAGAAGAGCGGGCGTGGGATATTGACCCCAGCAGCTACGGTGGCAGCCGTCGTCGCTTTCAATCCATTAGTAGTAATTTGCCGGCGCGCTTCGTCGATAATTTTTGCGCGAGTGGAAATACCCCGTCCGTTTATCCCAGTGCTGCGTTGTTTTTCATGGGAGGCTGTGGGGGTAGAAGATGGATTCTTGCTCGCCATTGCGCGTCCTTCCTTTTACTACTAACCACAAACATTATGCACCAAAAAATTATTCCGTTCCGAAAAATGCATACTTGTCTGGTAAAGCTACGGAGGGACTTCTGTTGGTAAAGCTAGGGCAGGCTTCTGGTTCAATACGGGGGCGGCGCCATCTGATGTGCGGGTATGACGTCGTCTGATGTGTGGGTATGACGCCGTCTAGCTGTGGTGGCATCTGCCTGGAATGCTATCTAGCTGAAGCGACAGAGAGGTGAGAGCTGGGTGGCGTCTAGCCGAGAGTTGAAGTGCCGTCTAGCTGAGGCAGCAGGGAGGTGAGGAACTGGAGAGGAAAGGCGAGGAACCGGAGTCGGCAATGCCAGGGGAGAGAAAAGCAGAGCCAAGGGGGGGGCAGGGGCGAGAAAAGTTAGGGGAGAGAAAAGCCGGAATTTAGCTCTCGCGCCAGCCCATCGTGTACGAGTGCCTGGAGTGCCGGCGTGAAACGCTCAGTGGGCAAACCACTTGCCTGCAGCAAGTCGGCATGAGCAAATGTGCTATCAGGCTCAGCGCGCAAGACGGCCATAATTTTTCCTCTGGCTTCGCGCTGTGTACCGGCGAACTTTTGGGGTGCGGCGCTGGCCGTCGTGGCAGGGCGTGGATAGCCATCGAGCTTCCAGCCGCAGAGCTCAGCCACTGGGCAGTTCTGGCACTGTGGTGATGTAGCTGTGCAGACGATGGCTCCTAATTCCATCACTGCTTGATTCCAACGCGCAGCATCTTTTCCCTCTTTAGGCACGAATATCGTGGCTCGTTCACGCTCAGCTTTCGTAAGATGCGCGGTTGGAAACGCATCGCCGTGCCAACGTGCGAGTACTCGGCGGATATTGGTATCGAGCACCACGGAGTATGCGTGAAAAGCGAAAGCTAGCAGTGCATCGGCCGTGTATTCCCCTATACCTGGCAATGCGAGCAGAGCATTGCGGTCTTTGGGTAGTTTCCCGCTATGGTGCTCTGTGAGTATACGAGCGCATTCGAGCAGTCGCAGGGCGCGGCGAGGATAGCCGAGGCGATCCCACGCAATGAGCACTTCTGCTGCGGATGCGCGGGCCATCGCAGGAGGAGTGGGCCAGCGGTGCATCCAGGTGAGCCAGGTGGGAACGACGCGTGCTACCGGCGTCTGCTGACTCATCACTTCGCAGACGAGTATGCCCCACGGGCTCACGGAGTCATCTCTCCATGGCAAGTCACGTGCGCTGTGCGAATACCACTGGGTGAGCAGGGTATGCATCTCGGCAATGGTGGCAGCCGGAAATTCGTGATCCACAGGTAATGTATCCTCGTTAGCAGTAAATGGTATCGTACGGTGCTCGATTCTAAATGGTTCGCCGTCACTCCTCCAATACGGCACACTACTGGCTACTACTGGCAGACTTTGCTGGAAGCAGTGTGCTCTTTCTGCCTCTCGGCGAGCTCTCGGCGCGTGGGCTACACAGATTCTTTCCAAGCACGCTACCGTTTTACTGTGGCACATGGCAATAGTAATTCTGGGGGGTCGCGGGGAAAAGACGGCAATCGGGCGCGGCGTATTCTCCACGCTGTGCCGACGCCGGCGCAGGCTGCACGCGCTAACGCCCCTCAATCGGGCGCTGAAATGGCTGGGCGGAGAGCACATCCTAGCGATCGTAGCGATCACAGCGGTCACTCTGTACGAGATGCGCGTTCGCCGCAGATTCATTCGCAACGCCGGCGCTCGGCTGACGGCGCTCGCGAGAATCGCCGCACCCAGCGGCACACTGCTCAATCTGCTCAGTCTGCCTCTCAGTCCGCCTCGGCTTCTCACCGCCGCGCCTCAAGGATGGCAGTGGAAGAGGAGAGAAAACGAGCGCAAGTCCGCCGCAGTGGAGCCGTCGGTAATGGACAGAGACGATACGACGTCAGCCGCAATTCTGCAGCTAACGGGCGTGGAAGCCGTGGCGCGGGCAGTGTCTCTGCGGGGACTCACGTGAAGTTTCGCGGCAGCTCGCGCAGCACTTCATCTGGAGGGCACGCTGGCAGGCTGCGCTCGCACACTCCCAGCGTTGAACATACGGCTGCACACGTGGCGGAGCAGCAGCGTCGCAGCCGACTGATTCGGGCGGCAGTGCTGTGGGCGGTGGTGATTGTGGCTGCTGTCAGTGTGGTATTTGCCGGAGTGCATTTTGTTCGCAGCTCGATTGACGATATTGAAGCCAGCACCGCTGAGCCAGACCCGAAAGACGCATTTCGGGAGATCCCCTGTACGTCAGAGATGATTGAGGCTGCAGTGAAATACAGTGCTACGTACGCTGGCAAACCGGTAGATTTTACGGTCTCGCTCACGAATAAGGGCGTCAAGCGCGCGTGTTATCTCAACGCCGGATATGCCGATATGCGTATGAAAGTGATGTCGGGATCTGAATTAATTTGGGATTCTAACGTTTGCCGTGCCAGCCGAGAGACGGATCAGCTACTCATCAATGCCGGTGCCTCAGGCAATTTTGCGCTGCAGTGGCCAGGGAAAATAAGCGGGTCGCAGTGTGCGCAGAGCACACTAGCCCAGCCAGGCACCTATCACGCCCAACTTTTCTGGAAGGATCAACCACTCGGCTCACAGCTCACGTTTGAGCTCACGGCTGAGCCGCCAAAACCTGCGTCCACTGACGGAGCTAAGACGGGTAAGCCTGCTCCTGCCACATCAAGCTCTACTGATCAGAAGTCAGATTCTGCTGACAAGAAGCCGGCTTCGTCGGATTAGCTAACATCAGTGCCAGCCAGTATCAGTGGGGTGAGCCTGCCCACCAGCGCCTATTGATCTGCACATCCATCAGCATGCCCATCAATGCAAGGGCGGCAACACGCTGCTGACGGCTTCATGGATATTGCGCACGGCGCGCACGGCTAGACCGCTTGGCGCTTTCACGTCAGCAGCGCTGGCAGGGATGATGGCGATCTGAAAACCGAGCCGTGCGGCCTCATTGAGGCGCTGTTGCAGCCCGACGACGGGCCGCAGTTCTCCAGTCAAGGCAACCTCGCCAATGGCCACTACGCCTGGAGCGAGCGGCATATCGACGGCAGACGACGTGAGTGCGAGTGCAATGGCCGCATCTGCTGCTGGTTCATTAGCCTTTGCTCCTCCGATTGTGGAGACGAAAATTTCGCGTTTCTCAAACTCGATATGCAGCCGCGATTGCAGTACGGCGAGCATCATAGCTACCCGCGATGAATCTACACCCGATGTGGTGCGCCGTGGCGGGCCAGCAGTTGGGGTGGACAATCCTTGCACTTCTACCGGAATAGGGCGCCGCCCCTCTAGAGCTACGGTGACGCAGGTACCTGGTACGGTGAGATTCCGTGAGGAGAGAAAGACTCCAGAGGGGTCAGGTAATTCTTGAATGCCGGTGTCGATCAGTTCAAAGCAACCCACTTCGTCGGTGGCTCCGTAGCGGTTTTTGACAGCGCGCACCATGCGCAGCCGCGAGTGTTTATCTCCCTCAAATTGGCACACGACATCGACGAGATGTTCCAACACCCGTGGGCCAGCAATAGAGCCATCTTTCGTGACGTGTCCGACGATCATCGTTGGTATGCCCTGCGATTTTGCTAAGGTCACGAGCGCACTGGCTACGGCGCGCACTTGGGCTACGCCGCCGGCTCCACCCTCCACGTCGGGGTCGCTGACCGTCTGGATAGAATCGACGATTAAAAGTGAGGGAGTGTTCTCTGCCACATGGCCGAGTATCGTTGCCACATTCGATTCGGCGGCCAAGAATAAGTGCGGATGGAGTGCGCCGATGCGGTCGGCACGCGCTCTCACCTGTGGAGCTGATTCTTCGCCAGTCACGTAGAGGACGGGCGCTGCTCCGCGCTCAGCGGCAGTGGCTGCTGCTCGGGCGGCGACGTCAAGCAATAAGGTAGATTTCCCAACTCCTGGCTCACCTGCTAAGAGCACGACGACGCCAGGTACGAGCCCTCCACCCAGGACTCGATCAAACTCACCGACTCCCGTGGGTGTTTTAGCTGATGCTTGTTGCGAGACGGCAGTGATGGGCTGAGCTGGTGATGTAGGTGTGAGCGCGACAGTGTGGGACAGCCCTGAATGTGACTCCTGGGAGGGCATCTCCACGACAGTGCCCCAGGCCTGGCACTCCCCGCAGCGTCCTACCCATTTGAGCGACGTCCATCCGCATTCAGTGCACACATAGGAAGCAGTTTTCGATTTCGTTGCCATATCTCCAGCATACAAAGCACCTAGGGGAAATTTTCAGAAAAAATAGCCCCCGCAGCTCCTATTGCAGCGGGCAGGCAACCCAACCCTCGCTGGCTCCTGCTAGTTTTTGCTAGCTTCTATTAGCAAACTGTTCGAGTAAGGCGGGTTCGCCAGAGACAATCATGACATCTCCCTGCCCAATTTTTGTCTCAGGAGTGGCGTATTCAAAAGGTTGGCCAGGAGATTTCACTCCGATCACGGAGACGCCGTATTTTTGCCGTACGTTCGTCTCCCCGAGAGTGAAGCCGACGAGCTCTTTCGGTGGCACCATTTTCACAATGGTGAATTGGTCTTCCATCTCGATGTAGTCGAGCATCTTCCCTGAGAGCATGTGTGCCACGCGCTGTCCGGCGTCATTTTCCGGATAAACCACGTGATGAGCGCCAATGCGTTTGAGAATCGTACCGTGCTCACGCGAGGTAGCTTTTGCCCAGATTTCGCGTATTCCTAGATCTACTAAGTTCGCCGTGATAAGCACGGAGGCTTCAAGGGATGTTCCCACTCCCACGACGGCGATATTGAATTCTCCGGCGCCGAGCTGATCGAGCGCTTCAGGAGATCTAGCATCCGCCTCTACTACGCGAAAGCGGTGGCTCCAGTTTTGAGCCCTCGTAGCATTCGATTCCACAGCGAGCACATCTTTGCCGAGATGGTCAAGAGTGACGGCGATCGCTGAGCCAAACCGCCCCAAGCCGATCACCAAAATAGCCTCTGAGGTGTTATCCATTCTCGCCATGGGTTCCCTTTCGCTCGCTACATCTAAGAATAACGCTCTGCTCCCTGAGATACTTAGCCACCCGAGATACTTAGCCAATAATTGGGCGCTCTTGCGGCAGCCGTACCACGCGACGACGATGTCGCAGAGCGAGTGCTGCGGCGAAAGTCATCGTGCCCACGCGCCCGAGATACATCAGCACGATAATCACTCCTTGTCCGAGCGGCGATAGCTGAGCTGTGATCCCCGTGGATAAGCCACAGGTGCCAAAGGCGGAGACCGTCTCAAAGAGCACTTGCGAGAGCGGAAAAGTGCTCGTGTGTAAAATGATGAGAGTCGATAGCCCCACCAGAGCAGCTCCGAGAAAAGTGGCTGAAATGGCCAGTCGGATCACGGAAGCGCCCACGCGCTTGCCGAAAGCCTCGGCGTCTCGATCTCCGCGTGCTTCGGCGATAATGGCTAAAATTAACACGGCGAACGTGGATACTTTAATACCGCCGCCGGTGGATGCGGAGCCCCCGCCGACGAACATCAGGCCATCGAGCAGCCACCAGGTGGATTCGTTCATAGCGCCAATGTCTATGGTGGAAAGTCCACTAGAGCGAGCCGTTGTGCTGTGAGTCAAGGCTACGAGAAGTTTTGAGCCGACGTCAGCTTCGCCGATCGTTGCGGTGTTTGCCCATTCGAGGAGCAGAATGCCCAGAGTGCCGAGCAACAGCAGTAAGACGTACGTGATGAGCGTGAGCTTGGCATGGAGGCTCCATTTGCGTGGGCGCCGCCAATGGGAAGCTACATTGAGTATCACGGGGAAGCCGACGGCGCCGATAATAGTGCCGAGAACCAGCGGGATACACAGTCCCCAGTTGCCTGCATATCCGTGCAACCCCTCGGGAACGGCCACGAAGCCGCCGTTGTTGAATGTAGAAATAGCCATAAAGAGCGACTGGGCGCACGCTTCGATCAGCCCTAGATGCCGTTGCAAAAAAGTGGGAAGAAAGACAATAGTGAGCAGCATCTCGACGCTTGCGGACGTGATGACGACCGCCCGCAGTAATCCTCCCACCTCTCCGAGCTGACTCTTCGTCTCGCTGGCTGTGAGGATACGCTGCGTGAGTCCAATGTGGCGGGAGACGGCTAGTCCGAGTACAGATGCGATTGTCATGACGCCGAGGCCGCCGATTTGCATCCCAATAGCGATGAACGTTTGCCCTAAGGGACTCCAAAATGTGGCGGTGTCTACTATCGTGAGACCAGTGACGCACACGGCACTGGTGGCGGTGAATAGCGCCTCCATCACGCTGGCAGAGCCCGCTCCACGGCGGGCTCCAGGCAGGAGTAAAAGGGCCGTCACAGCCAGGATAATCAGGGCAAATACCACGAGAGCAAAGAGGGCGGGGGAGCGCCCTGCCATATCGTCGATGCGGTCTCTCCACTTGCGGTGGGGCGTCGGAGCTGACGTTAGCTCCGATCTGCGCGTGGTATTCTCAAAAGACACGTACCCTATCTTAGAGGCGAATTTCTGCTGCTGTGATTATTGTGATGAAAAGGTTACAAAGTGGCTGCGTGTTATTTATGTGAAAATACACCTCTTTTGCTAAAATGACTGCGTAGAGATGTGCGATTCCACGCATTTTGTGTGCTTTTGATGAGGATGGGTTTGATGGCGCAGTTTACTCCTGGAGCCCCGCAGTTTTTTACCGTGGCAGAGGTCGCTGATATTATGCGAGTCTCGCGTATGACCATCTATCGTATGGTTCATTCAGGAGAGCTGCCGGCAATTCGAGTAGGGAAGAATTCGTACCGCGTCCCACGCTCCGCTCTTGACCAACTTTTCTCTATGGGGATACAAGATGTAGAAGAGGCAGATCGTCGGGCGGCAAACGGTTAGAGCGCTCTCCTGCCTGCGCGTTGAGGTAGGTGAGGCGTGCAAGTGGCGCGATGACGTGAGTAGTGAGGGAGTTTGAGAGTACGTGTGCTTGCGCTGTAGTCCATCCGAACGTCTCTGCGGTCGTCCTTTGTGGGCGTAAACTCCTTTGCGTTATGATGGAGCGCGTGAATAGAGATAGCTCCCGCTGTCTTGCCCATACTACGAGTCGGAGGTAACCCGTGGGTTCCGTGATTAAGAAGCGCCGTAAGCGCATGTCCAAGAAAAAGCACCGCAAACTGCTGCGTAAGACACGTCATCAGCGTCGCAACAAGAAGTGAGAGCGTGCATTGAAGTGTGGGCCTGGAATTTTGCCAGGCCCTTTCCTTTTGATCTGGCTTTTGAGCGGCTCTTCTTTTGGAAAGTCCTAGACGAAAACTTTTACACTAAGGGGTACGAGACGGGAGGTGCGGCGTGGAGGCGCGAAACGACGATTCAGCAGCAGCTGTGCTGACGAATGACGAGCAGCTTGCCTGGCGTTCTTTTCTGCGCGGTACCTCGTTGCTGTTAGAACAGCTCAATCAGGATATGGAACGATCCTGCGGCTTGGCGCTCAATGAATTTGAGGTGCTCGCCGCGCTGAGCGAAGCTCCCACTCGGCGGGTGCGGATGTCAAAATTAGCTGACGATCTCGTGCATTCGCGTTCGCGGCTCACGCATACGGTGCGTCGGCTTGAAAATAAGGGATTTGTGGAGCGAGTCCGGTGCAAAGAAGACGGGCGTGGGATTTTTTGCCGGCTGACGGATGCGGGATTAGCAAAATTTGAGCAGTCCTCCCCGCACCAAGCTATCTCTGTGCGAGAGCGGCTTGTGCAGCAGATGACGAATGAAGAATTTATGGAATTAGGGCGCATCTACCGCAAAGTGCTGGGGTGGGGTGATGACGGCCCTGAGCCGCCGTCACCAGATGATTTTTGCTGTCGGCCACAGGGATTCAGACGGGAGCACGGAACAGATGAACACAGAGCAGACGAACGCTAAAGCATCGACGAGTGCCAGTGAGCCGATCACGACCATTCATCTCGTGCGCCACGGAGAGGTAGACAATCCCACTGGCGTGCTGTACGGGCAGCGCAACGGGTTTCATCTCACTGAGCTGGGGCGCGAGATGGCTGCAGGGTTAGCAGACGCCTTTTACCCGAGCCACGATATTCGGGCGGTGATGACGTCTCCACTGGAACGCGCTATGGAGACGGCCGCGCCTACAGCTCAGGCATATGGATTGCGGCTATCTATCACCCCTGATCTGATCGAGGCGGGGAATAAGTTTGAGGGAATTCCGATCAATGACAATCGCCTCATGCTGCTGTCGCCGCGTTTCTGGCCGTGGTATAAGAATCCATGTGAGCCGTCGTGGGGTGAGCCTTATACCGAGATCGTCGCGCGGATGAGCCGCGCCATCAGACATGCGCTTGCTACAGCCGAGGGTGGAGAGGCCATACTGGTGAGCCATCAGCTTCCCATTTGGACGATGCGGCGGTTTATCGAGGGAAAGAGTCTCGCCCATGACCCGCGCAAACGGGAGTGCTCACTGTGCTCAGTGACGTCATTGACATTCGTGAGACGGCAACTCCTCAGCCTCGATTATTGGGAGCCTGTCGGTGCTCTGCTCACTCGCGCTCACGATATGGTGCCAGGAACGTCGCTTGCCATGAAGAAAAAGTCGCAGTGACGACGCCAAAAGTGACGATGTCCGCTTTACGGTTTTACGAATACAAGCCTTTCGGCTCGTCGGAGTCGGGATCGTCGCCATGTGGCTTTTTCGGGGAATGCCCGCTCTTCTTATCTTTCTGTGCCTTGCGCTGTTCGTAGGCTTTCCTGCGGTTTACTGCATCGAGGCGAGCGAGAAATTCAGGGTCGTCATCAGGGGCGATAGGGCCAGAGGAAGCATTCTTTTTCCCGCGAAGCATACCGGCAAAATCCGTTGCGCTCATAGGTGCATCTGAGCTGAGAGTGTTCCGATATGCGAAATAGAGCCACAATGAGGGGCCGATCACCGGCAGCAGCACTATCAAGACGAGCCACGCAGGTTTGGAAATACGCGCCGGAATGTCACTCGCGGGAGTACGCGCGCAATCAATGAGCGCATAGATCGTGAGTGAAACGATCAACAAAGCAATAATTATTCTGGCCACGTCACTATGCTAGCTTGCTCCAGGGTTCTGTGCAGGTACCAGTAGCCCTATTCGCTCGCTGCGGAATCTCGCTGTGGATTCTCACTGCTGACGTCCTCGGCGCTCTCGCCCTGATCGCCAGTAATATCAGTAGCGTCCATATCAGTAGCGGTAGCAGTCTCGCTGGCAGCTTCGTCACCGTTAGTATCTGCAGTGGCGACGATAGTATTAGTGACGCCGTCACCAATACTGTTTGCCTCGTCATCGGCGGCGGCGTTATCTGCGCCGTCGCTGCTCTCTGCCGTATCGCCGTCGCTGCTGTCAGCCACGCTGTGGGAGCGGCGACGCGAATGAATCACAATAGCCGCTATCTCGACGATCAGCCATATGCCCCATGAAATGCCTAGAATGCTCCAGCCAGTGGCGTTCCATGGCCACTGTGGGAAGAAAGTTGTGAGTACGAGAGCGCCAGCGATAATCACGGCGTAGCTCAGCTCAAAAAGGCCGGTGTTGCGCAGTACGCTGAGCAAATCATGGCCGCTGGCTCCGGCGATGACTGGTCGGGCGAGATAAACGACCCAGATCAGTAATCCGAGGAATCCTATAGCGACGTCGTACCCCCACAAAACGAGAGAAATGGCGAGCATTGTGGCAAGAGCGAGCATAATGTAGTAGCTCCACCGCGCTTTTTTCTCGCCTAGGCGTACCGCGAGAGTGCGTTTGCCAGCTTGGCTATCGGTAGGAATGTCGCGAATATTATTGACCATTAAAAGGGCGCAGGCAATGAGTCCAATTCCGGTGGCGAGGAGCCACGCTGCGAGGGGAGCTCGGCCAGTTTGGGTGTAGACGGTGCCCATGGTGGCCATATAGCCGAAGAAAATCAACACAAATACTTCGCCTAAACCCACGTAGCCATAAGGTTTTTTGCCGCCCGTATAAAACCATGCGGCTAGTACGGCGGCGACGCCAGCGAGGAGGAGCCACCAGAATCCGCTCAAGGCCACCAAAATGAGGCCGAGCACGCAGGCGATTCCAAAGCTGATGAAAGCGGCACGCTTGACTACCTTGGGCTCAGTTTTTCCACCGCCAGTTAGTCGCGGAGGTCCCTGGCGGAACTCGTCGGTGCCGCGAATGCCATCCGAATAATCGTTGGCGAAATTAGCTCCAATTTGGAAAAACAGCGCCACTCCAGCTGCGAGGAGAGTAAGCCCGAGGGAGAACTGGTGCATAGCGGCGCAGATGCCTGCCCCCAGAATCACTGGTGATAAAGAAGCCGGAAGGGTGCGCACGCGTGCACCCTCCATCCAGTCGTTAAAAGTTGCCATCGTTCACCCTTAATAGTGCAGCTGAGAGTTTCCTCGCGCTGCCAGCATCTAGATCGTGTGCTGCCGACGTGCGGAAGAAGAGAATCTTTCCCCCCTTCCCACTGCGTATCGGCATTGCTATTGTGTACAGCTTCTACTGTAACGCGCACATGGAGAAAAATGCTGTTCGTTCCCACTCTCGGATATCGCATCACTATCTATCCCATCACTTTCAGGAAACATCCAGCTGATTTCTAAGAATTGCCGAGTGGGCATTTTTACACTGAACTCGAAACGGTTGGTTAGCCTATCGGCAGGTAGCTCAGGTGCGATGAGGTATCTAGTTCAATGAGATTGAGATGAGATATCCACAGAGGTCATAAAAGAGCTGCGCACATTGCAGCTGATGGACATAACGGAGTGAGAGGCGCAGGAGTATGGATGACAATTCACGAGATCACGGCACAGCGGAAGGGCTCGATCATCAGAGTAATCTGAGCGGGGTGACGCCGGAGCACCAGAACGCCGCCGCTCAGGGCGCTCCAGTGCACGCCGACGGCGCTGGCGATACTGAACGTCTATCGGCGTCATGGCAATCTGAAGCTACAGTGCCGCCCACTCAGTCCTTGTCGCAGCCGAGCGTGTCTCAGCCGAGCGCATTGCAAGCGAGCGTATCGCAGAGCGTGCCACAGCCGCATGCGTGGGCTGGCGCTCCCGCTCAGCCTACGCGCGTTGATTCTGCGCAGCCTGTAGGCGCTAGTGCGGCTAGCACGTCTGCCGAAACCGCGCCGCTGCCGTCAAGCGTCGTCGGTGCGCAGACTTGCTTCGGCAGCGCTCCCCAGAGACCTACTCAGGGATCTACTTATGGGGCTGGTCAAGGCTCTACTCAAGAATACAGCCAGCCTGTGGAGCACGTTCAGCCAGTGCAGCCCAGCGGTTATGCTCAGCCGGTGCAGCCCACTGGATATGCACAGCCGTTCTCTCCCACAGCTGCCCCATATGTGAATGGGGAATCAGGATTAGGAAATGGCGGAGAGCGGGGAAATGGCGGCAGCGAATCTGAGAAAAGCCAGGCTACTGCACACGAGATCCCGTTTGGTGATCCTGCGATGTACGCGTTCGAGAAGAAGTCGAAGAAAGAGAAAACTAGCCGTGGTCCAGGGTGGGCTGCAGCCATCGCCATGAGCGTAGGGGCAGCTCTGATCGGCGGCGGGATTGGCATGAGTGGAAGCCATTTTCTCCAGCCGTCCACATCAGGTTTCACTAACTCGACCAGCGCCAGTGCACACGTGGCTCCAGTGGTGGAATCGAAAGGTGACGCGCCTAACTGGCAGGCTGTACAGCAAGCCGTCGGCAATACCGTCGTGGCCATTGATGCTCAGCTAGAGCGAGGCTCCTCGGCCGGCTCAGGAGTCATTATCGATACCCAGGGTCATGTGCTCACAAATAATCACGTCATTGATGGCAGCACTCAGCTTTATGTGACGCTCGCCGACGGGAGACTCTTCAAAGCGTCGGTAGCTGGCACAGATGCGGCTACCGATCTCGCAGTTCTCACGATAGAAAATCCGCCAAAAGATTTAACGGCAGCTACCGTCGGGGATTCTTCCAGTTTGCATGTAGGGCAAGCTGTGGCCGCAATCGGGAATCCTCTTGGCCTTTCATCCACGATGACGACGGGCATTATTTCCGCTCTCAATCGTCCAGTCTCCACTCAGGAGAGCACGCAGGGGCAGGGGCAGCAGTTCCCGTTTGCCCAGCCGCAGCAGAGTTCTCAGGTGGTGACGAACGCTATCCAGATTGATGCGGCCGTCAATCCTGGCAACTCAGGCGGGCCGGTGTTCGATTCGGCTGGGCGAGTGATTGGGATTGCCTCATCCATTGCATCTCTCTCTGGTGGCGGGAGTGAATCTGGCTCCATCGGTCTGGGCTTTGCCATTCCGATTAATCTCGCCAAGATGATTGCCCAGCAACTCATTGATAACGGCGTAGCTGAGCACGCTTTTCTCGGGGTGACCATCGCGGACGGAGCTGCTCAGTACAATGGGGAAAGCCGTCTTGGAGCTGAAGTGCAGGCCGTCTCCTCAGGTACGCCCGCTGCCCAGGCGGGCATTAAGAAAGGTGACGTCATTATCAACATCGCTGGTAACGACGTCTCAAGTGCCACATCGCTGACGGGGTTTGTGCGTCAGTACCGCTCTGGCGACAAGGTGAAACTTACGCTTGAACGCGACGGGAAGCTGCTCGATGCCACTGTGACCCTAGCGACCAAACAAGACAGTGTGAACTGACCCTATACGAAGCTGGCGCTGTGTGTCTGTTCGTCGCGCTTCGCCCACGGTTATCCGACGGTGGGCGAAGCGTGATTAAATGCCTAGTATGAAGCGAGCACAGAAGAGAGCTACGTTGGAGAAGAATGCCTCCGACGTAGCTTCCATGTTTGATATGGTTGCCCCTGCCTACGACGTCACCAATACCGTGCTCACGGGTGGATTGGTACATGTGTGGCGAAAGACGGTCTGCGAAGCCCTGCGAGTTCGTCCAGGTATGAGCGTGCTAGATGTAGCTGCTGGCACCGGCACAAGTGCAGCTGTTTACGCTGGGGCAGGTGCCGATGTCACTGCATATGACTTCTCTGCGGGGATGATTGCTCAGGGACGCAAACGCTATCCGCAGCTCACGTTTGTGCAAGGGGATGCGATGAATATGCCCTTTGCTGATGAGAGTTTTGACGCCGTCACGATCTCATACGGTCTGCGTAATATCCATGATCCAGATAAGGCTCTGCGCGAGATGCTGCGCGTCGTCAAACCTGGGGGAGAGCTGGTCGTGTGTGAATTTTCCACTCCAGTCAATCCCCTCTTCCATGGGCTTTACACCTTCTTTCTAGGGTCTGCCTTGCCGGCTTTGGCGCATGTAGTTTCCTCTGATCCGATGGCCTACAGATATCTCACGGAATCGATTCTCTCGTGGCCTGATCAGCACGCCTTGGCTCTGATGATTCTCGACGCTGGCTGGCGCGATGTGGAATTCAAGAATCTCACTGGCGGGATTGTCGCTATTCACCGAGCTTGCAAGCCATTGCGTGGCAGCGATGGATCCCACGAGGATCAGCTATGAAATTCTCCGATGAAGCAGATGTAGTAATCGTCGGCGGAGGGCCGGCGGGGGCTAGTGCAGCCCACTATCTCGCTCGGCAGGGGATTGACGTCTTAGTGCTCGAACGCGCTCGCTACCCGCGCGATAAAGTGTGCGGAGATGGACTCACCCCGCGCGCCGTCAGTGAGCTCATTCGCATGGCCGTGCCCATTCGAGAAGAAGATGGATGGGTACGCAATTACGGTTTGCGCGCTTACGGAGGCGGGCATGAGATTTCCGTGCCCTGGCCGGAGCTAGCCTCGCAGCCAAACTATGGCACTGCTAAGCCCCGCAAAGATTTCGATGAGATTCTGATTCGACACGCCCAGACTTCTGGCGCGCGGGTGCAAGAGGGCGTCACGGTTTCTGCACCGTTGATTCACGAGCCGTCAGGGCGTATTTACGGGGTGAAAGCTCGGTGGACATCCGAGGGTTCACACGGAGCAGAGCGTGCTATTCGCGCTCGCTTTGTGATTGACGCCGGAGGCGTGAGTGCGCGCTTGGCGACGGCTGCGGGGAGAGAAAAGAATAAACGCCGTCCCATGGGGGTGGCTGTACGCACGTATTTTGAATCCCCACTGGCTGCCAGCACCATGATGGAATCATATCTAGAACTCTGGAGCGGCAAAGCTGGCGAGTCTGATCTGCTTCCTGGCTATGGGTGGGCTTTTGCAGTGGGTGACGGGCTCGTCAATGTGGGTCTGGGCTCACTCAGTTCTACCGCCGCACCCACAGGGATTGACTATCGCCACGTCTTTGAGACGTGGATTGCCAACACTCCACCCGAATGGGGGCTCACCCCTCAGAATCAGCGCGGGCCGATTCGTTCGGCCGCCTTGCCGATGGGTTTTAATAGGAAACCTCACTACGCGAATGGATTGGCACTTGTGGGGGATGCGGGCGGCATGGTCAGCCCGTTTAACGGAGAGGGAATCGCCTACGCGCTCGCGAGTGGACGAATCGTGGCGGACTACATTGGGCAGGCTCTCGCCCGATCTACTCTCGGACAGCAGGATCGCGTGATGCGCGGGTATGTGCACGATTTAGAAGCGGAGCTGGGGGGCTATTACACACTGGGCAAAGTGTTTGCGAGCCTCATTGAGCGCCCTGAGATTATGCACATTTGCGTGACGTATGGTCTGCCACATCCAGTGTTGATGCGGCTGGTGATGAAGCTCCTCTCAGATACGTATGACCGCCACGACGGCGACTGGATGGATAAACTCATCACGGCGCTCACCCACATCGTGCCGAAGGCATGAGTACTCGCTGAGACTCACCAGGCCACAGTGGCGAAAATCTGCGAATAAATGTAAAAAATTCTGGCGAATGGGAACGCTCGCAGGCATCTGATGCAGAAAATGAAGAGCGGAATGCATAAAAAAGAGCGCCGTCACGAAATAAATACGCGCAACTTATATTGCGTAATAAAGCCCTTTCGCATGTGACGTTCGTGGAGCCAAGCCGGTAAGGTGAGTGTAGCGCTGCGTGAGTAGCGCGGTGCCGTTGTGCCCGAGTTGTGCGCGAACGAGGCAGATTGCGCCTGCCTCGGTATGGCGGCATTGTGCGAGCAGCGATTGAGAAATATGAGGACAGGAACGAGCATGAACAACCCTTATGTGCCGCTGCTGGTGATGATTATTGCCGCAGCGGTCATTGCTTTTGGCGGCTTGGCAGCGAGCGCGATCCTCGGGCCACACAAGTACAATCGGGTGAAAGAAGCGAACTATGAATGCGGCGTGGAAGCCACGCCAAACGCTGGTTCGAGCGGTAAATTTCCGGTGAAGTACTTCCTCACGGCGATGACATTCATCATCTTTGACATTGAGGTGGTGTTCCTCTATCCATGGGCAGTCGCACACGATTCGCTGGGGCTCTTCGGAATCGTGACGATTGCGCTGTTTGTCTTCCTCATCACCGTGCCATTCATCTACGAATGGCGCCGTGGTGGCTTGGAATGGGAGTGAGTGAAAAAGTATGGGACTTGAAGAGAAGATTCCACAAGGGGTTGGCCTCACCACGATGGAGGCTATCCTGGGGTGGGCTAAGGCGCGCTCCCCGTGGCCAGTGACGATGGGTCTGGCCTGCTGTGCTATTGAGATGATGGCTTTTGGCGCGCTCCGCTTTGACGCTAGCCGTATCGGGATGGAAGTATTCCGCTCCTCCCCACGGCAGAGCGACATTATGATCGTCTCTGGCCGAGTGAGCCAAAAGATGGCTCCGGTCGTGCGCAATATCTACGACGAAATGATGGAACCTAAATGGGTGATTTCCATGGGGGCGTGCGCTTGCACGGGCGGCGTTTTCAATAATTATGCGCTCGTTCAAGGCATTGACCACGTGGTGCCGGTGGATATCTATTTGCCTGGTTGCCCGCCGCGGCCGGAGATGCTCATCAATGCAGTCTTTGAGATGCGCAATCAACTGATGGAGAAACAGCCCATTGGCAAAGACCGTATCGACATTGCTAAGGCTGCTGAGCAGGCAGCTCTGAAAGCTCAACCCATCGAATTGAGGAAGGGGCTCCTCGCGTGAGTGACAACAACGAAGCGCTTGTTCCGAACGATAACGGCGGGGCACACGTGGCTGCAGGGACTCCTGTGGGGCCAGAATTTACGAGCGTCGAAGCAGAAAAGGTGACGACGCGCACCGGTATGTGGGGAGTGCGCAAAGGAGCTGACACGACTGGCTTTTCTGGCGGTACGACGATCAGCACCGTCGCTGCTCCCACGCCACGGCCGTACGGCGGATGGTTTGACGAAGTGGTCGATATCATCGTCGAGCTGTTGGAGTCGGATGGGCTTGACCCGCACGACGTGATTGAAAAGGTGAGTGTTTACCGCGATCAACTCACGATTTTCGTCAAGCGTGAGCACATTGTGCGAGTGGCGACGTATCTCCGTGACGATCAAGATTTGCGGTTTGAAATGTGCCTAGGTGTGTCTGCTGTGCACTATCCCGAGGATAAAGGCCGTGAATTGCACGGGTATTTCCCGTTCTTCTCCATTACGCACAATCGCATGATTGCCATAGAGGTGACGGCTCCTGACGATGATCCACACATCCCTAGCCTCACTAGTGTCTACCCTGGTGACGATTGGCCGGAGCGGGAAGCATTCGATCTGATGGGCATTATTTTTGACGGACATCCAGGCCTGGCGCGTTCCGTGATGCCAGATGATTGGGTTGGTCATCCACAGCGCAAAGATTACCCGCTCGGTGGTGTGCCTGTGGAGTACAAGGGCGCCGTCATTCCGCCAGCTGATATGAGGAGGGAGTACAACTGATGAGTGAATCGCTACCTCACGCAACCAAAGCGATGAATCCGGAAGCTGACGAATATCCAGAATTTGAAGCAGTCGGTGGAGACTGGGGACGCATCGCAGACAAAGTTGAAGAACTCGGTGAAGAACATATCGTAGTGAACCTGGGGCCGGTCCACCCCGCCACGCACGGCGTGCTGCGTGTGCAGCTGGAACTCGATGGCGAAAATGTGAAAGAAGCGCGTGCAGCCACTGGATTCCTGCATACCGGCATTGAAAAGAGCATGGAGTACCGCACCTGGCAGCAAGGTGTCGCTTTTGCCACGCGGATGGACTACATCACCCCGATTTTTCAGGAAGTTGCTTACTGCCTTGCTGTGGAAAAGCTGCTCGGCGTCACGGACCAAATTCCACAGCGTGCCAGCGCCATTCGGGTGCTCCTCATGGAGCTGGGACGGATTAATTCACACGTCGTAGCTATCGGTTCGCTGGGTAACGAAATGGGCGGCACGACCATGATGACGCTCGGTTTCCGTGCCCGCGAAGATATTCTTCGTATCTTTGAGGACATCACGGGTTTGCGTATGAACCATGAGTTCATTCGCGTTGGCGGTGTCTTGGAAGATCTGCCTGAAGGCGGCATCGATTACATTCGTGAACTGCTGCCTAAGATCCGCAACACTCTCTCGGAGATGGAAGATCTCACGATGCAAAATCCGATCTTCAAACTCCGGCATGTGGACGTGGCGGTATCTCCGCTGTCCAGCATGATGGCGCTGAGCATGACTGGCCCATCAGTGCGCGCCGCCGGCCTGCCGTGGGATTTGCGCAAGACGCAGCCATACTGCGGCTATGAGAAATACGAATTTGATATTCCGGTAGCGGATAAGGCGGATGCCTACAACCGTGTCAAAGTGCGTTACGCCGAGTGCTATCAGAGTCTGCGCATCTGCTACCAGGTGCTTGATGAACTCGAACGCACAGCTGGCGAGCCAGTGATGATCGCTGATGGCAAGCTCGCTTGGCCGGCTCAGCTCTCCATTAGCGTGGATGGGCAGGGGCAGAATCCGGCGCACGTAAAAGAGATGCTGAACGATTCCATGGAGTCTCTCATCCACCATTTCAAACTGGTGACGGAGGGATTCCGTGTGCCAGCAGGGCAGGTGTTCCAGATGATTGAGCATCCCAAGGGTCTGCTCGGTGTCCATCTGGTTAGTGACGGCGGCACGCGCCCGTACCGTGCTCACTTTAGAGATGCCAGCTTTAACAATCTGCAGAGCCTTGCCGTTATGACGGAAGGCGGCTTGCTCGCCGACGTGATTATTGCGTTGGCCAATATTGACCCCGTGATGGGAGGCGTGGATCGCTGATGGCAGAAAATTATGCAGCCGATGTGGAGGCGCGGCTACGGAGCGATGCGGCAGAGGTGATTGCGCGATATCCGCAGCCTCGATCGGCGATTATGCCACTGTTGCATCTGATTCAGAGTGAAGATGGGTTTGTCTCGCCGCGCGGTATTGCGCTGGTGGCAGACATCTTGGGCTTGAGTCGGGCGCAAGTGAGTGCGATTGCGACGTTCTATTCGCAGTACCGGCGTCACCCCAATGGTGAATATAACGTTGGCGTGTGTACAAATGCGCTGTGCGCCGTGATGGGAGGAGATCTGATTTGGGACGAACTCAGCTCATATCTCGGCATTGGACACGACGAAACCACTGAAGATGGCAAGATCACGCTAGAGCAGCTTGAGTGCAATGCCGGCTGCGACTACGCCCCCGTGGTGATGGTGAATTGGGAGTTCTTCGACAATCAGACTCCCCAGTCTGCTCGGCAGATCGTGGATGACATCCGAGCTGGCAAAGATATTCATCCCACTCGTGGGCCAGAGAAAGTGCACACGTTCAAAGAGACAGAGCGAGTGCTCGCAGGATTTGAAGATGGTCACGTCGATGAGGGGCCGTCGGCAGGCGAAGCGACGCTAGCAGGATTGAGGATTGCTCGTGAAAAGGGCTGGACTTCTCCGCGCCCACTTGAGGGAGGTGCCAAATGAGTGAGGTAGACGAGACGCCTGTGGCAGCGCCGAAGTTTTCAGCGCCTGGCACTCTGGCTCCGGTACTCTCAGACATGTGGGATAAACCGCGCAGCTGGAAGCTCGCTACGTACCGCGAAAACGGGGGATACCGAGCTATTGATAAAGCGTGGGAGATGCTCAAAGACGACCCCGCTGGCATCACGAATTTTATTAAGGATTCTGCTCTGCGCGGCCGTGGTGGTGCGGGCTTCCCCACTGGTTTGAAATGGAGTTTCTTGCCACCAGTCGATGGCGGGCCTCGATATCTCGTGGTGAACGCTGACGAGTCGGAGCCAGGCACCTGCAAAGACATGCCGCATCTGATGGCTAATCCACATCTGCTGATTGAAGGCATGATTATCTGTCTCATGGCTATCGGCGGACACCGCGGTTTCATCTATCTGCGCGGTGAAGTCGTGCACGTGTATCGCCGTCTGCTTGCAGCTGTGCGAGAGGCACGAGAAGCTGGCTATCTTGGGAAAAATTTGGGGCCGAATGGCGATTACGAAATCGATATTACGGTTCATGCCGGCGCTGGCGCCTACATCTGTGGCGAAGAGACGGCATTGCTCGATTCGCTTGAGGGCTTCCGCGGACAGCCGCGGCTCAAACCGCCATTTCCGGCAGCCGAGGGACTCTACGCTCGCCCCACGGTGATCAACAATGTGGAGTCGATTTCTTCCATTCCTGGCATTATCAACAACGGCATTGAGTGGTTCACTGCGATGGGTGCCGATACGAAGAACTCTCGCGGACACGGAATTTTCTCGATTTCTGGCCACGTGCAGCGTCCAGGGCAATACGAAGCTCCGTTTGGCATTACGATGCGGGAACTGCTGGATTTGGCCGGCGGAATCCGGCAGGGGCACGAGCTGAAATTCTTTGCTATTGGCGGTTCCTCAGCTCCGCTTTTCACTCCTGACAAGCTCGATGTGCCGCTCGGGTATGAAGAGGTGGTGCAGGCAGGATCAATGCTAGCCACCCGCGCTATCCAGGTATTCGACGAGACGGTGTCGGTGGTGCGTGTCGTCTCCCGCTGGGCTGATTTTTATCAGCATGAGTCGTGTGGTAAATGTACGCCGTGCCGCGAAGGCACATTCTGGCTCAAGCAGATCATGCATCGTCTTGAAGAGGGCAAAGGGCACGAGGGTGATATTGAACTTGCCTACGAATTGTGCAACAACATTCAAGGCCGATCTTTCTGCGCCCTCGGAGATGCGGCAGCGACACCCATCAAATCTGCGATTGATCTCTTCCGTAGTGAGTTTGAGGCAGGCTATCATACTCCGGCTCGTGAGCTCTTCCCGATTGAAAAATCGGTGGTGTTCCAGGTCGCGAACAGTGAGGTGAATGCGTGATGACAGCAGCTGATACAGCAACTGATCTGATAACCGTAAAAATTGATGGCACTGAAGTACAGGTGCCGAGCGGGACGCTGGTGATTCGCGCCGCTGAACAGGCCGGCGTCTATATTCCACGGTTCTGCGATCACCCGTTGCTCAAACCAGCGGCGGCCTGCCGCCAGTGTTTAGTGGAAATCGCTACGCCAAATCGCCAAGGTGAGATTGCGAAGATGCCCAAACCGCAAGCCGCATGTTCTATGACGGTCTCGCCAGGTATGGAAGTCTACACGCAGCGCAGTTCGGAAGTGGCAAAGAAAGCCCAGCAAGGCGTGATGGAGTTCATGCTCATTAATCACCCTATGGACTGTCCTGTCTGCGACAAGGGCGGTGAGTGCCCGCTGCAAAATCAGCAGCTTGAAGAGGGGCGCACGCACACTCGTTTTGAGGACATCAAGCGCACATATCCGAAGCCGATATCGGTGAGCGATCAAATTCTGCTCGACCGTGATCGCTGTATCCTCTGCCAGCGCTGCGTGCGTTTCCAAGATCAGATCGCCGGTGATCCGTTCATCCAGCTGCAAGGTCGTGGGGGCGGTACTCCCGCCTATGGCAATCACGGCCTGCACGGTTCGCAGATCGGCAATTTCGACGCTGGCGTACTCGATTTTGCAGCGAGTGACGGCGGTGAGGAGCCGCGCGTGGCGAACACCTACTCTGGCCCACAAGGTGAAGCTGGTCTGCGCGGCGGCTTTGCTCCGGGGCCACTGGGCAACGCTGAGGCCGACGTGAATGGCAAGCCGTTTAACTCATATTTCTCGGGCAATATCATCCAGATCTGTCCGGTGGGCGCGCTGACGTCTGCCAGCTATCGCTTCCGCGCCCGTCCTTTTGACTTGGTGTCGGTACCGAGTGTGACGGAACACGACGCTTCTGGCAGTGCCATTCGCGTGGATTATCGCCGTGGAGAAATCGTGCGCCGGATGGCTCTTGAGGATCCTGAGGTAAACGAAGACTGGATTACCGACAAAGATCGTTTTGCGTTCCGTTGGCAGCATGGCGACGACCGGCTGATGCATCCGGTGGTTGCTGGCACTGATCCTGAAACGCCAGTTTCGTGGTTTGAAGCGATTGAAACTGCTGCGCACGGTTTGCGCGGCAAGCGGGTAGGCGTTCTCGTCGGTGGACGCTTGCCGCTCGAAGATGCTTATGCCTATGCGAAGTTCGCGCGAGTAGTGCTCGGCACAAACGACATTGACTTCCGCACTCGTGCGGGTAGCGCAGAAGAAGATGCGTTCCTTGCCTCGATTGCTGGCAGTGGGCTTAGCGTCACGTATTCTCAGGTGGAGCACGCCAAGCACGTGCTCACAGTTGGCTTGGAGGTTGAAGACGAAATCGGTGCGCTCTTCTTGCGGCTGCGCAAAGGGGTCACGCACAAAACGACGAGTGTCTCGGTGGTATCGACGTATCGCACGCGGGGAACGGCGAAGCTGGATGCGCGCTTTATACCCGCAAAGCCTGGAGAAGAGGCGGCTGTCCTGGAGAGCATCACCGCTACCGCCAATGGCGACGCAGGAGCGCTCTTCGCCGATCTATCCGGTGAAGGGGCGGTGATTCTCGTCGGTGAGCGTGCTGCACAGACAGCGGGCACTCTCTCTGCCGCCTGCCGTCTGGCACAGCGTACGGGCGCCCGCCTGGCCTGGGTCCCCCGTCGAGCTGGCGATCGTGGAGCCCTCGAAGCTGGGGCACTGCCAGGGCTGCTCCCTGGTGGACGGCCAGTGGCGGATTCTGCCGCTCGGGTGGATGTGGCTGCCACGTGGGGCGTGGAAACTCTTCCGCAGGAACCTGGCCGGAACACCGCCGATATGTTGGCGGCAGCGGCGGCAGGTGAGCTGGACGCGCTCATACTTGCTGGCGTCGAGCTGGCAGATCTGCCCGTAGGTGCTGCTGACGCTCTGGAAAAGGCGTTCGTCGTCCAGCTTGAGGTGCGCCGCACTGCCACCACCGAGCTGGCAGATGTGGTACTTCCGGTGGCTCCGCCGAGTGAAAAGGGCGGCACATTTGTGAACTGGGAGGGGCGAATGCGCCCATTCGGTCAAGTGCTGACCTCCACGGTAATGCCAGATCGCAGTGTTCTCAACGATTTAGCACATGCAATGGGAGTGGAACTCGGGCTTGATTCCCTCGATCGAGTAGTCAATGAGTTTGCGCAGCTGCGCGAATGGGATGGCATCCATGTGAGCGCTCCTGACGTGCCAGCTGCTTCAGTTGTCTCGCTGCCAGCTGGATCAGTGCTGCTCGCTTCCTGGAAACAGATGCTCGATGCTGGCTCGCTGCAGAGTTTTGAGCCGCATCTCGCTGCCACCGCGCGCAAAGCGGTAGCGATAATGAGTCCTGCCACGGCGGTGGCAGCCGGTTTTACTCCTGGTGGCAGCACATCGGTAGAAATCGTTGGCTCGCTGGGTTCCATCACATTGCCGGCAGTGGTCGATGAATCAATCCCCGACGGGGTGGTGTGGGTTCCAGAAAACTCCACTGGCTCGCAGATCGCACAGATCGGCGTCTGCGCGGGTCAGAGCGTCTCAATAAAGAAAACGGAGGTGGCAGCGTGAAGTCCTTCGTCGGTTTAGCAGCGGCGGCTCCGGAGGTGGCGCAGTTCGATCAAGACACATGGTGGATTTGGGTGATCAAAGCCGTGTTCATCGTGGTGTTCCTGATTTTTTCAGTGATTTTTGCTCTGTGGTTTGAGCGGCGGCTTTTGGCTCGTATGCAGAACCGCCTCGGACCAAATACCGTGGGGCCGCTCGGTCTGTTGCAGAGTTTTCCTGATGCTCTGAAGCTGCTGATGAAAGAGGATTTCTTCCTCAAAGGTGCAGACAAGGTGGTGTATTTCATTGCGCCGGCTATTTCGGCTCTGTGCGCATTCACGATTATGGCCGTCATTCCGATGGGGCCGAGCGTGAATCTCTTTGGTCACATCACCCCACTGCAGCTCACCGATTCGCCAGTGGCATTGCTCTTTGTGCTGGCGGTGGCCGCCCTCGGTGAATACGGCCTAGTGCTCGGTGGCTGGAGTGCTCGTTCCACGCTTCCGCTCTATGGTTCGGTGCGCAGTGCCACCCAGATGATCTCTTATGAACTTGCGCAGGGGCTTTCACTGGTGACGCTGTTTATCGTCAATGGTTCAATGAGCGCTTCGGGAATTGTCAGTGCTCAGACCTCGCTGTGGAATATCTTCATACTACTTCCGGCATTTCTCGTTTATCTCGTGACGATGTTTGGTGAGGCCAACCGCTTGCCTTTCGATCTTCCAGAAGCAGAAAACGAAATCGTGGCTGGCCCGCACACAGAGTACTCGTCGATGAAGTTCGGCTGGTATTACCTGTCTGAGTACATCAATATCCTCAACCTCTCCATGCTGGCTACTACGCTATTCCTCGGTGGTTGGCACGCCGGCCCTATTATTGGCACTTTCTTTAATCTGCTCGGTGCTGACGCCAACGCCGGTTGGTGGGGAATGCTCTGGTTCCTCGGAAAGACCTGGACATTTATGGGCGTGTTCGTGTGGGTGCGTGGCACGCTTGTGCGTTTCCGCTACGACCAATTTATGAGGTTCGGCTGGAAAGGTCTCATTCCAGCAGCGCTGATCTGGTTGGCCATCGTGATGGTGGTGTTTGGTATCAATACGGTCTACACCATCAACGTCACGTCCGTCATGGTGATTCTTTCCGTCGGCTTTGCACTCATCATGCTCATTTGGGCATTTGGAGATGACACCTACCATCCCAGCCAGGCAGAAATCATTGCCGAGCGTGAGAAAGCTGGATTTGATGGCTTTGAAGACGGATATCCGGTACCGCCGCTGCCAGGGCAACATCTTCCGCCGAGTCCGCGTGCGCAGCGTCGGTCTGCGAACGCTGCTAGCCCAGCGGCTGCGCTGCTTTCGGCCAATGGTGAAGCCGCTACTGCTCAGGAGGTGAGCAATGACTGACAACAATGAAATTGCTGCTGGAGATATGGAAGCCCAGGTGCCATCTGGCGAGCTGAGTCAGCCGCTGAATCAGCCTGATGAGGCGCTCTACAGCCCCACACACAAAGGGCCACTTGGGAGACTACTCGCGCCGGTGGCTGGCTTCGGCGTCACATTTACGACGATCTTCCGTCCGACAGCTACCGAACAGTATCTGCCCTCGTCATGGAGCGACAAACCTAAGAATCGCCCCCATATTCGCCCGCGTTTTCACGGTGTGCATAAGCTCAACCGCTATGCAGACGGACTGGAAAAGTGCATCGGATGCGAGCTGTGTGCGTGGGCGTGCCCAGCCGATGCCATTTTAGTGGAAGCTGCTCCCAACACCCCTGACGAACAGTATTCTCCAGGGGAGCGTTACGGGCGCGTCTACCAGATCAACTACTTGCGCTGCATCTTCTGCGGCTATTGCATTCAGGCATGTCCTACGCGCGCGCTCACCATGAGCAACGAATTTGAAATCGCTGCACAGACGCGCGAGGAACTCATCTATGAGAAACAGGATTTGCTCCGTCCGCTCGCTCAAGGAATGCTCGCTCCTCCGCACCCGATGGCGGAGGGGAGCACTGACTCTGATTATTATGCTGGCCGCGTGACCGGCCCGACGCAGAATCAGATCGAGTGGGTACAAGAGCGTCGTCCAGAGGATCCCACGCTCGCCGGTGCACGTGCAACCGCTGACGGAGCTGAGCAGATAACATCTGCCGGCACACACAGCGTTGAGGAGGTGACCGCCTGATGCAAACGGCAGAAATCGTGGCCGGACTTCAGATATCTCTGGGAGAGACGATTCTCTTCGGCATTATCGCGGTGTCCATGATCATTGTGGCGATCTTTGGTTTGCTCATCACCCGCAAGCCCGTCTATACGATTATCTCGGTTATTTTCGTCATGGTGGGGCTGGCATTTTTCTACACAATGCTAGAAGCGCCGTTCATGGGCGTCGTGCAAGTGGTGGTATACACCGGCGCTATTTTGATGATGTTCCTCTTTGTGCTGATGCTCATCGGTATTGACAGCGCGGATTCAGGGCATGAGACGCTCGCTGGGCAACGAATTGTTGCCATTGTAGGTGCGCTTGGCGTTTTTGCACTGCTCACGGCAATGCTCCTCAAGGCGAGCCCCGTTAAAGGATTTGCAGAATTCGGGATACCGTTTGGCTTGGAGGCAGCAAACTCGCAGACAAATCCGGTGGCTGTCGCTCAACTGATTTTCACCAATCATGTGCTGACGCTGGAACTCACCGGATCGCTGCTCATCGTGGCAGCTCTTGGCGCAATGACTCTCACCCATCGTGATCGGGTGCGAGCGAAACGTACGCAGGAAGAAATTGCCCATCAAAAGATTCAAGCATTCAGCTCCGATGGCACCAATCCGAATGTCTTGCCTAACCCTGGCGTCTATGCGGAGTCCAACTCCTCGGCGAACCCCGCGCTCACTGCCTATGGCGAACCAATCGAAAATTCCGTGAACCGGATTCTGAAGATTCGCCATCAGGACCGTACTGTGGCTCAGATTTCGCCAGTGACGGCGGCGCGTATTGCTGCGGGAGAGGTGCCGTCAGGGCCAGCTACATACGGCAAGGTTGGCCACGCCCAGGTGTGGGGTATGCCTGGCGAAGGAGCTCCCGATCACGATGGTGCGCTGGCTCGACTCAAAGAATTAGAAGCGGGAAAAGCTGCTACATCGGTGCCACGTGCTGCGTCTGAGTCTGCTGCGCTGCCTGGACGTGAGCTTGGAGATGAACGTGGTACTGGGAATGGTGAGCGCTCAGGAGAAAGCGAGGCTGCCAAGTGAACCTGTTGTTTTATGTGATTGTTGCGTTCGCGCTATTTGCCATTGGCGGAGCCACTGTGCTCACCCGCAGAAATGGTGTGATCGCACTGCTCGGCGTTGAAGTGATGCTCAATGCGTGCAACCTGGCATTCGTCGCCTTTTCGCGCATGTGGGGCAACCTGGAGGGGCAAGTGTTTGCTTTCTTCGTCATGGTAGTGGCCGCCGCTGAAGTGGTGGTAGGGCTCGCTATCGTGGTTTCGATCTTCCGCACTCGTGGTTCGGCGTCACTCGATTCTATGAATCTGATGAAGCACTGAGGGAGATAAGGCGAATTTATGATGATCGATATAGTAAATCTTCTTCCTCTTGCGGAGGCTGCTGGTGTGGGTGAAGCCACTGGTGCGGCGAGCATAATGTGGCTGGCTGTCGCTCTTCCGCTGCTCAGCTCAGGCCTGTTGCTGGTGCTTGGCAAAGCGGCGGATGCGTGGGGACACTGGCTGGGTATTGCCGCTTCCGCTGCCAGCTTCATCATCGGCTTGGCAGCTACTATTCAGTTACTCGGCATGGCTCCCGACCATCGGGTGTTGGAATCAACGGTGTACACGCTGGTGGCAGCGCCAGGTCTCACTATTGATGTCGGCACGCGGGTGGATCCGCTCTCGGTGACGTTCGTATTGCTCGTCACTTTTGTGGGTACTCTCATCCACATCTATTCTGTGGCCTACATGGCTCACGATGATTCACGGCGGCGATTCTTCGCCTATCTGAATTTCTTCGTGGCATCAATGCTGCTGCTGGTACTCGGCAATTCCTACCTCATTCTGTTCTTCGGATGGGAAGGCGTTGGTCTGGCTTCGTATTTATTGATCTCTTTCTGGAATTTCAACCCCGAATTTGCCAAAGCTGGTAAGAAAGCGTTTGTGATGAATCGCGTCGGCGATCTGGGAATGCTCATTGCCATGATGGCGATGGTAGCTTTCGTCGGTTCGGTCAATTTCACGGATGTGTTCGCAGCAGTGCCCGATCAACAGCAGTGGGTGCTCACGTTTATGGGGCTATTCCTCTTGCTGGCAGCTTGCGGCAAGAGCGCACAGTTCCCGTTGCAAGCCTGGTTGGGAGATGCCATGGCTGGCCCTACTCCCGTCTCTGCATTGATTCACGCAGCCACAATGGTGACGGCTGGCGTCTACCTCATGGTGCGCTCGGGAGCGATCTACGCGGCAGCTCCGGCGGCGGCCTTAGCAGTAACCATCATCGGCTTGATTACTCTGGTCTTCGGAGCGATTGTCGGTGCGGCTAAAGACGATATGAAGAAAGTATTAGCCGCTTCGACGATGAGCCAGATCGGCTATATGATGCTGGCAGCAGGGCTCGGTCCGGTAGGAGCCGCGTTTGCCATCTTCCACTTGGTGACGCACGGCTTCTTCAAAGCGAATATGTTCCTCGGCGCCGGCGCTGTGATGCATGCGATGGATGATGAAGTGGATATGCGCGGCTTTGGTGGCTTGGGCAAGCATATGAAGATCACGTTCTACACATTCCTGTGTGGCTACCTGGCGATTATCGGCTTCCCCTTCCTCTCTGGTTTCTACTCGAAAGACAAAATTATTGAGGCAGCTTTCACAGGTGTGGGTGCCCAGCCGTGGATCTTTGGCATTGTGACGGTGCTGGTAGCTGGTTTGACGGCGTTCTATATGAGCCGTTTGGTGGCAATGATCTTCCTGGGAGACCCCCGTTGGGAGACGTCGGGTCCGCAGGCGAAGCATCCGCACGACCCCAGCCCACTCATGTGGGTGCCGATGGCAGTGCTGGCGCTGGGTTCGCTGGTGCTTGGTGCGATTCTGAATTATGGCGGCTTCCTCGGCTGGCTTGAACCAGCGATTGGCGTTGCTGAAGAGGGTGAGCCGGTGTTGCCGGTGCCAGTAATTAGCATTTTGACGCTCATCGTGATCGCCATTGGCGTGTTTGTGGCGTGGAAGATGTACGTGGCCAAGCCGGTGCCGAAGGCTGCTCCCGTGGGTAGCTGGATCACGCGAGCAGCTCGCCAGGATCTCTATCAAGATCTCGTGAATGACTACGGCGTGGTACAGCCGGTGATGACGCTGGCACGCGGCACTGCCGCTACGGATCAGCATGTGGTCGATGGCGTTGGCGAGGGTATAGGAGCCTTGCTTCCATGGTTGGGCAAGGTAGTCGGCACGTTGCAAAATGGCCAGGTGCGTTCCTATATGAGCTATATGGTGGTAGGCGTTTTGATAGCGCTCATCGCCGTGGCGACCTCGGTACTGTGAGACTGGAGGACGAAAGGTAAAAATGGAAACTCAAACCATTGTTGAAGCGGCCTTCCCGTGGCTCACGCTGCTGATACTCATAGCTGCTGTAGCCTCGCTCGTGCTCTGCATCGTGCGGCCATTGCGCAGTCATGCGCGGGAATTCGCCTTGGGAGTCTCACTCCTCATCTTGGTGCTTTACGCCGTCGCGCTCGGTACGAATTTCAATTGTGCCGCCGGAGCGGAGACGCAGCTTGCTGAAACGTATCCATGGATCCCAGCCCTGGGAGCATCGATAGCATGGGGCGTGAATGGCATGGGCGCCGTCATGGTGGGGCTTGCCGTGTTCTTAGTGCCGGTGGTGGTATTAGCCGGTTGGGACGACTTCGAGCCAGAGCAGCGAGGCGGTTACTTCGGCTGGATTCTCTTCCTCGAAGCCATTATGATCGCGCTTTTCGCAGCTCGTGACGTCTTCTTGTTCTACGTGCTCTTTGAGCTGATGATTGTGCCAATGTACTTCTTGATTGGCCGCTACGGCGGCGCAGGGCGCGAGCACGCAGCCATGAAATTCTTGCTCTACTCTATTCTTGGCGGACTCATCATGCTGGTTGGAGTGATTGGGCTGTACGTGATGGGGCCTGGAGGCGCCCAAAATTATCTGCTCTACGTGCTGCAAAGCGCACCGAACCTGAGTGGCGGAGTGGAGATGCTCTTCTTCTTGAGCTTCTTTATCGGCTTTGCTATTAAAGCTCCCATGTGGCCAGTGCACACGTGGCTTCCAGACACCGCTGAACATGCTCCCGCCGGCACGAGTACACTGCTGGTGGGCGTGCTCGACAAACTGGGGACGTTCGGGATGATTGCTATCTGTGTGCCGCTCTTCCCACATGCAGCTGCGCAGGCAGCTCCAGTGATTATCGTGCTCGCAGTGGTGTCAATCTTCTGGGGCGCTCTCATGGCGATCGCGTCTGACAATCTCATGCGGCTCGTGGCATACACCTCGGTGAGTCACTTTGGCTTCATGGTGATGGGTATTTTCTCCGGTTCCGCACTTGCCCTGAGTGGTGCGATCCTCTACATGGTGGCACACGGCGTGGGGACGGCGGGACTGTTCCTCATCGTCGGTTTCCTCGGACGACGTGGTGGCTCGTACCTCATCTCACACTACGGTGGATGGCAGCGGGTCACTCCGGTACTCGCTGGCACATTCCTGATTGCAGGTCTGGCGACGATTGCGCTTCCAGGGCTCTCGGGCTTCGTTCCTGAATATCTGGTGCTGATGGGCACTTTCAAAGTGAATATGGTGGCGGCACTCTTTGCTGTGGTGGGCGTCGTGCTGGCTGCCGTTTATATCCTCTTGCCGTATCAACGTGCATTCACTGGCCCGAAGCCAGAAGACGTCGAGGTGAAAGATCTCAATGCGCGTGAGAAAACGGTGGTGGGCGTTTTGATCGCTGCAATGTTGGTGCTTGGCTTCTTCCCCACACCCGTGCTTGGTGCCGTCAATCCAGTGGCTGATGATACTGCCACAGTACTGGTGGCTGAAGCTGGGTCTGCTGGAGCTGCCACGTTTGACACTGCAGCGAGTGAAGGGAGCAATGAATGAATTCCGCCACTCTTCCAATTATTCAGTGGGCTTCGCTTACCCCGCTCCTGATTATTTTTGGTGCGGCCGTATTGAGCACATTAATTGAGGCGTTTGCTCCTCGTGTTGCGCGCCGGCCGATCCAGATAGTTCTCTCACTACTGGCGTTGGCTGCCGCGCTGGTGGCGATTGTGTGGCGCTGGAGCGTGGCCGCAGCAAGTGGCCCAGGTTTCCAACTGCCGATGGTGGGTATTCCTGGTGATCAACGTGGAGAGGGCATCTCTATGGTTGAAGATCCACTCTCGCTGATCGGGCAAGGGGTGATCGTCGTTGCCGCTATTCTCGCTTTTTTGGTGATCGCAGATCGCAGCGAATTGCATGACGGCGCTTTCGTCGCTTCTGCTGCCACGCGTCCTGGATCAGAGGCAGAGCGAGAGTCGAGTGCGGCTGGGCGTGAACATACTGAGGTCTTCCCACTCGCTCTGTTCTCCACAGGGGGCATGTTGGTTTTCACCAGCGCATATGATTTGCTCACGCTTTTCATAGCCCTTGAAGTCCTCTCGCTCCCTCTCTATGTGCTCTCGGCAATGGCGCGTCGGCGACGGGTGCTCTCGCAGGAAGCAGCTATGAAATACTTCCTGATGGGCGCTTTTTCGTCGGCAATTTTCTTGATGGGCGCGGCGCTCTGCTACGGCGCTACGAGTACTATCTTCTACTCGGGGCTCACGCTCATGCAGCGCGGATATCCGCAACAGACTGGAATTGCTGTGGTCGGTGTAGCCATGGTAGTGATTGGGCTACTGTTCAAAGTGGGGGCTGTGCCGTTCCACTCATGGACTCCGGACGTCTATCAGGGCGCTCCTACTCCGGTCACCGGGTTCATGGCCGCTGGCACGAAAGCTGCTGCTTTTATCGCACTCGCTCGTATTTTCATGTACGTTGCACAGCCTGCAGCCGACAAGCTGAATGTGTTTATGTGGATTGTCATCATCCTCACCATCGTGGTGGGCACGGTTCTCGGCATGGTGCAGACCGACATTAAGCGCCTGCTGGCTTACTCGTCTGTGGCTCACGCTGGCTTCATTCTGATTGCGATCAACGCCATCCGCTCGGCGAATTTCTCGTTCCAGGATTACCAGCAGAGCGTGAGTGCCATTCTTTTCTATCTACTCTCCTATGGAGTGGCTATCGTCGGAGCGTTCGCTCTGGTCACGTTAGTGCGTGAACGCGATGCGGCAGGCAACATTCTCGCAGAGGCTACGAATCTGGACGCCTGGAAGGGGCTGGGACGGCGCTCTCCGCTCAGCGCGGCAGTGATGCTGCTCTTCCTGCTCTCTTTCGCTGGAATCCCGCTCACGAGCGGTTTCATCGGAAAGTTTGAGGTGTTCCGCGCCGGCGTGAGCGGCGGAGAGACGGTGCTAGTCGTCATCGCGGTACTCGCTTCTGCCGCGACGGCTTTCTTCTACTTCCGGCTTGTGCAGATCATGTTTTTTGCACAGCCAGAGGGCGAGACTGTCGCTGTCGTAGAGTCAGAGGGAATGGGCACAGTCGCTGTGGCCGTTGCTGCGGCCATCACCGTTGTGCTGGGGATTATTCCAGGGCCCGTCTTGGACTTCATCCAAGGAACATTTGCGTGATAAGGTCACACGCGTGAGCGCTCTATCGCAGTTACTTGACAACAGTGGTGAGCTAGGCGAGCGCCTAGCTCACCGCCTTTCTATACTTGAGCAGCGGTTGCACGACGTTGTTCGGATTGACGACGCCGTCGTGGACGCTGCCACATCGCACCTCTCAGATGCAGGGGGTAAGCGTCTGCGACCGCTGCTGTGTTTTCTCACTGCTGAGTTGGGAGATACTCCCCAGGCTCCCGAGGTGTTCGATTCGGCACTCGCTGTGGAACTCACGCATTTGGCATCGCTCTATCATGATGACGTCATTGATGATGCTCCTTTGCGCCGCGGCGTCCCTTCGGCGCAGCACCTGTATGGGAACGCTGCGGCCATTATGGCTGGCGACGTGCTCTTTGCTCGCGCCTCGTCGATCGTGGCTGGCCTCGGGCCAGAAGCTGTGCATCTGCACGCCACAGCGTTCGAGCGCCTGTGCATCGGTGAACTGCATGAGACGGCAGGCCCAGGGGTGGGAGCTGACCCTATTGTGTACTATATTCATGTGCTCGCAGACAAAACGGGATCGCTGATTGCGGCAGCAGCTCGCTATGGAGTGCTTGCGGCTGGTGGAAAATCTGAACTGGCCGAGGCAGTAGCGAATTATGGAGAGAAAGTCGGAGTGGCATTTCAGCTTGCTGACGACGTGATCGATCTAGTATCCGATGAAGCGGTGACTGGGAAAACTCCAGGCACAGATCTGCTGGAAGGCGTCGATACCATGCCGACGCTGCTGCTTCGAGATCGCCGCGCGCGCGGAGAGCTGTCTGTTCACAGCGATAAAGCGGGGGCGGAGATACTGGAATTGCTCGATGGTGGGCACCTCGATGAAGCGAATAATTTAGGGCGTGCCGTGGCGCTGCTGCGGAATCACCCGGTGGTGGAGGAGACACGTCAGCTTGCTTACCAGTGGGCTGAGGCCGCGCGCGCGGAGCTGGCTGCGGTGCCGGCAGGTGAGGTGCGGACAGCACTAGAACAGTTTGCCCAGGCAATGGTAGATCGGATGAGCTAATATGACACTCGGTTTTGACGCCCAGAAATATATTCGGATGCAAAGTGAACATATTAAGGAGCGGCGCAGCCAGCTGGGCGGTAGGCTCTATCTCGAAATGGGTGGCAAACTTTTCGATGATTACCATGCATCGCGGGTATTGCCAGGGTTTCTTCCCGATTTGAAAATCTCAATGCTAGAAGAATTGCGCGATGAGATGGAAATCATCATTGTGCTCAACGCCCAGGATCTGGTGCGCAATAAAATTCGTGCCGATCTTGGTATCACCTACGAGGAGGACGTGCTGCGTCTCGTGGATGCTTACCGCGAGCGGGGCTTTATGGTACAGCACGTCGTGATGACCCATGTGGAAGACGATAATTCTGCTGCTAAAGCCTTTCGGCGGCGATTGATCAAACTCGGTTTAAGCGTCTCGCGGCACTACCTCATTCCAGGGTATCCCACTAATCTCGACCTTGTGATCTCCGATAAAGGTTTTGGTCGCAATGAGTTTGCGCAGATCACTCGTGACCTTGTGGTCGTGACGGCGCCGGGGCCAGGGTCAGGAAAATTAGCGACGTGTCTGAGCCAGATCTACGGCGAATTTGCCCGTGGTGGAGCCGCGGGGTATGCAAAGTTCGAGACGTTTCCCATCTGGAATTTGCCACTAGATCACCCTGTGAATCTCGCCTATGAGGCGGCGACGGCTGATCTTGACGACGTCAATATGATTGATCCGTTCCATTTGGCTGCCTATGGGGAGCAGACTGTGAACTACAACCGCGACGTGGAAGTGTTTCCGCTGTTGCTCGCCCAGCTCACTCGTCTTGCAGGGACGTCACCGTACAAGAGCCCTACGGATATGGGCGTGAATATGGCGGGCTATTGCATCTGCGATGACGACGTCTGCCGCGAGGCTGGAAAACAAGAGATTATTCGGCGGTATTTTGAAGCGCTGGTGAGCGAAAAGCGCGGAGAACTAGAGCCAAAAATGAGCGAAAGCATAGCGCTGCTGATGGCAAAGGTGGGTGTTAGCCCGCAGAGTCGATCGGTCGTTCCGGCGGCGCGAGCAGTGGCACAGCAGACCGGCCAGCCTGGCAGCGCCATTCAGCTCGCTGATGGCACGATTATCTGTGGCAAGACGTCTGCACTGCTTGGCTGCTCATCGGCAATGCTGCTCAATGCGCTCAAATATCTGGCGGGTATTGATCCAGATATCGATCTGTTGGCACCGCAAGCTATTGAGCCAATCCAGACGCTCAAAGTTGAACATCTCGGCTCGCGCAACCCGCGTTTGCATACGGATGAAGTCTTAATTGCGCTCAGCACGTCTGCCGCCCATAGCCAAGATGCTCGCAATGCGCTGGCAAAAATTCCTGAGTTGGCCGAGTGCGATGTGCACACCACCACGATTCTCGGCTCCGTAGATGAGACCATTTTCCGCAATCTGCGGGTGCGGGTCACCTGCGATCCGCAGTATGCCGTCAAGAGCCTGTACCGCAAACGCTGAGTGGTATGACTCGCTGGGTCAGTGCAGGCGAGTCATACACGGTGATGACGCAGCGATGGCCAGTGCTAGCCAGCTCTGGCCATCGCGGTATGGGTCTAGCGCCCCAAGGCGTCGATAATGGCGTTAAGCGTGGCGCTCGGGCGCATAACGGCTGCCACTTTAGCTGCGTCAGGGCGGTAGTATCCGCCAATATCGACGGGCTTTCCCTGAACGGCAATGAGTTCGTGCTCAATTTTTTCAGCGTTTTCGGCGAGCTGCTCGGCGGCGTGCGTAAATGCAGCGGCCAGCTCGGCGTCATCGCGCTGAGTGGCAAGAGCCTGCGCCCACCAGATAGCAATCCACGCATGTGAACCGCGGTTGTCGATACCGCCGAGCCTACGGGTGGGGCTCTTTCCCTCATTGAGTAGCTTCTCAGTAGCCTGATCGAGGGCATCGGCGAGAATGTTCGCTCGCGGATTGTCATCGAAACGTGCCAACTGTCGCAGACTCTCTGCCAATGCTAAAAACTCTCCGAGCGAATCCCAGCGCAAATAGTTCTCGCTGATGAGCTGCTGCACATGCTTGGGGGCAGAGCCGCCAGCTCCGGTTTCAAACAAGCCACCGCCAGCCATGAGCGGCACGATTGAGAGCATCTTAGCGCTCGTGCCAAGCTCCATAATCGGGAAGAGATCAGTGAGATAATCGCGTAACACATTACCCGTCACGCTGATCGTGTCTTCTCCTCGGCGGGCGCGATCAATTGAAAATTGTGTGGCCTCGCGGGGACTCATAATTCTGATGTCGAGTCCGTCGGTATCCTCTTCGGCGAGATAACGCTCTACTTTAGCGCGAATATTGCGATCGTGGGCACGTTCAGGATCAAGCCAGAACACGGCGGGCGTGGAGCTCAAGCGGGCTCGTCGGACTGCCAGCGCCACCCAGTCGCGGATTGGGGCATCTTTTGCTTGGCACGAGCGGAAAATATCGCCAGCTTCCACGCTCTGAGTCATGAGGACGCTGCCGTCCGCTAGCCGCACTTCTACCCGCCCAGCGTGCGGTATCTCGAACGTCTTATCGTGCGAGCCGTACTCTTCTGCTTTCTGCGCCATTAGCCCCACATTCGGCACAGTACCCATGGTGGCCGGATCGAATGCGCCATTCTTCTTGCAGTCCTCAATCACGACGGCGTAGACACCCGCATATGAGCTATCTGGAATGACGGCGAGAGTGTCTGCCGGTTTGCCATCGGAATCCCACATGTGGCCGGAGTTACGAATCATAGCTGGCATAGAAGCGTCAATAATCACGTCGCTTGGCACGTGGAGGTTCGTGATGCCCTTATCGGAATTCACCATAGCCAGGTGCGGGCCATCTGCCATTTCCCGTTCAAAACTCGCGCGAATCTCTGCGCCGTGTGGCAGAGCATCGAGGCCAGCCAGAATGGAGCCAAGTCCGTTATTAGCGCTGAGTCCTGCCTGATTTAGCTCTGCGCCGTAGGCAGCGAAAGTAGTGGGGAAGAAAGCGCGCACGACGTGCCCAAAAATGATCGGGTCGCTCACTTTCATCATGGTGGCTTTTAAATGCGTGGAGAAGAGTAGATGTTCATCTTTGGCCGCCTGCACCTGTTCAGCGAGGAAAATATCAAGCGCCTGGGCGCTCATCACGGTGGAGTCAAGTATCTCGCCGGCGAGGACGGGCATAGCGCTTTTGAGTATGTTCTCACTGCCGTCTGCTGCAACTAGCACGTAGTCCACAGTGGAATCAGAATTAATGACGACGCTGAGCTCATTGGCGCGGAAGTCGCCGCTCGTCATCGTCGCCACGCGCGTACGGCTCTGAGGATCCCATGCACCCATCGTATGCGGATGAGTTTTGGCATAATTCTTGACCACTTTCGGGGCACGCCGGTCGGAGTTCCCCTCGCGCAGTACCGGATTAACTGCTGAGCCTTTGACGGCGTCATAGCGGGCGCGAATATCACGCTGCGCGTCGGTCGTCGGATTTTCAGGATAATTGGGCAGGGCGATACCACGAGCTTGCAGCTCCGCAATCGCTGCTAAGAGTTGGGGAAGAGAGGCCGAGATATTGGGGAGTTTAATAATGTTTGCTGAGGGATCATGGGTGAGCGCGCCGAGCTCAGCCAAGGCATCGTGCTCGCGCTGGCTCTCGGGGAGAAGGTCAGACAAGGCTGCCACAATGCGGCCTGCTAAGGAGATGTCTCGCGTCTGCACCTGTACGCCGGCTTTGTTTGCGAAAGCTCTCACGATAGGTAGAAACGATGCGGTGGCCAGCATAGGGGCTTCATCGGTGTGAGTGTAGATGATTGATGCCATAGATGAACTCCAATGTCCTCAGATGAATTCAAGTGTTTGCCGCATATTTAGCACATGCCTCAGCAAACACGGCGATCTGTTCGACGAATCATTTCACGATAAGTGTACGTCCCACAGTGTAGTGCAGCTCAGGTAATGATGCGTTCGATTCTCACCAGAGGAGCTACATTGGAGCTATATTCTGCTATGCATTCTGCGGAAAGCGTGTTGATAAAACGGCGCTCAAGTGGCTTAGTGGGCGCGGCGTCACCGAACGTGAGAGCGTGCCGACGAGAGTGAGACACGCAATAGGGGTGATCTCAGGGCACGCAATGGGGCTAATCTCACGTAGGGCTAATATCACTGCACGTTAATTTGAATCATGCTCAAAGGGCGTGTTTACAATCAGATGGTCTCAGAGGTGCGATGGTGCGCAAAAGAGGCGCCAGCAAGGGGTCGGAATGGTTACGTGGGACTTGGATAAAGGCGTGGTGGAGTTTCCATCAGGTCAGAGAGTCCGTGGCCGCTCCTGGAATCAGCCCATTTCGGAGTATGCAGATGTCTCTGCAGTGCTCACTACGGCGAGTCCGGAAGCGTTTGCAGCGCGGCACGCAGTGGGGATGGGGCGTGAAATTGTCTATATCTCTTGGCCAGATAATCGGCTCCCGCAGCGGCCGCAACGAGCTATTGAACAATTGAGCCAGCTGCTGGAAAGAGCGGCATCTGAGCGGGTTGAAATCACCTGTGGTGGCGGTGTGGGACGCACTGGTACTGCGCTGGCTATGCTGGCCGTCATCAGTGGTATGGATGCCGCTGATGCTATCGCATTTGTACAGCAGCATTACAATCCAGAGTCTGTCTCCAGCCACGCACAGCGAGGATTTCTCATGGACATGGAGCCTCCGCGAAAGTTGCCGCAAAAACCGCAGGAGTGAGGACGGGAGGCGCCATAGGTTATAGTGGTACCCATGGTAGAAGAGCCACCGGAACGAAGTCGCGCACAGCAGGCAGCAGCTGAGGTGCAGGTAATGGACAACCTACAGTCTCTCGACGTCGCTAGTGAACAGATAGAGCGCTACGGGGTTCATCCAGACCAGTTCATTGAGTGGTATGGCCCTGAGGACGGCGCTGTCGTAGTAATGATTCACGGTGGGTATTTTCACGAGGACGGCACACTCAGGTATTTGCGTCCCGCCGCGCTCGCCTTAGGGGAGAGTGGGTATCACGTGGCTCTCGCTGAGTATCGGCATGTGCTTGGAGACCCAAAAACTTCATTTGACGATATTGAGACACTTGCCCGCCACCCACAGCTGGAGAACGCCATGTGGGTGGGGCACTCTTCAGGTGCTATTTTCGTCTCTCATGCGCTCTTCTCTGACGCCGTTCAGGTGCGTCACGCTGTGGTGCTCGCTCCGATACTGGAACTAGCTCGGGCAGCTGATGAAGATGCCAACGAGCTCGATATCAATCCGATAGCGTTGTGGCTACAAAAAATGCCAGAGGAAGACCCGCAGCTCTATGCGCAGTGGGAGCCGCTCGCAGGCTATTATGCGATGGGCGCTGCCGGATTTCAGCAGCGAGGTTTGCATCTTGACGTCATTCACGGGACGCTTGACCGCACTGTGCCGGTGGCGCGCACGAAAAATTTTCTCACGGAGCCATTCAATATCGCGCTGGTGCCTGGTGAAAATCACTACGACGTCATCCGCCCTGGATCTGATTCCTGGCTGTTGCTGCTCGGAGCGCTAGGCTAATCCAGACGTCAGGTGAACTCAGAACCGGCTAGCTCAGGCAGGCTTGGGGCAGCTTAGCAGCACACGAGCCTGAACCCGTGCCAGCAGAGCCTGAACCCAGGTTAGCCGTAGGTTAGTTCAGAGATGCAGTATCAGAGATACGTCGGATTAGCTGGTCCCCAGAGTTCGGCGCCGGCGTAGAGCTTGTCGATGATGTCAGAGTATTTTTCCATCACGAGCCGCCGCTTCACCTTAGCGGTGGGCGTGGCGGTGCCATTTTCTGGAGTCATTTCTTCAGGCAAGAAAGCGAAGCGCTTCACCTGCTCCCAGCGGGAGAGTCGCTTATTGGCCTGCTGTACCTCTTCGCGCAGCGTACTACGCAATTCTGGCAGTGTGAGCGCCTCGGAGTAGTCCACGTCAAAACCGTTGAGCTTCGTCCACTGCTCCACCCATTCAGGATCGAGGGCGATCAGCGCCGAGACGAATTTGCGCCCTTCACCGACGGCAACTGCCTGGGAAATGGCAGCACTACTGCTCGTCAAAGCCCCCTCCACTGCTGCTGGTGAGATAAACTTTCCGTTCGACGATTTCATCACATCTTTGATGCGGTCGGTGATGCGCACGTAACCCTCGTCGTCGATGGTGCCGACGTCACCCGTGTGGAACCATCCATCCTTAATCATCTGGGCTGTGAGTTCGGGATCGTTGTGATACTGGCGCATGACTCCGCCGCCACGCAACAAAAGCTCCCCCTCATCTGAGACTTTTGCACTGGTACCAGGGGCGAGACGGCCAACAGTGCCGAAACGGAACTCTTGTGGTCGGTTGTAAGTGGTGACGGCGCTCGTCTCCGTGACGCCGTACCCCTCCACAAGTTTGATACCGATGTTGAAGAACCACTTCTGCACATCCGGATCGAGCCGAGCTGAACCGCTCACGAGGAAACGCAGCCGTCCGCCGAGGAGATTGCGGATGGTGGAGTAAGCGAGTTTGTCGAAGAGCTTGTATTCGGCAGCGAGCACCGGTGGCATCGGTTTGCCCTGCGAACGGTACGGGAAGCTCTTATCGGCTATTTTCATGGCGTGCTTGAGCAGAGCAGCTTTAGGTGTGCCCGGCTTGACGGCATTATCGGTGCCAGCTCGAACTTTCTCAAAGATGCGGGGCACACCGCACATGAGCGTGGGACGCACTTTAGCCATGTTTTCGACGATTTTTGGCACGCGCCCATCGAGCGCCGTCACGCACCCAGTATAAATATCGACAAGCAGCATCGCTTTGCCGAAAGCGTGCGTCAGCGGCAGCCAGATGTAGTGGACATCTGTGGGGTAGAGAGTGTCGTTCGCTCCCCACGACGTCCCCTCGTAAATCCAGTTGTCATGGGTGAGCTCCACGCCTTTCGGGCGGCCCGTAGTGCCGGACGTGTAAATGATCGTGGCGAGATCATCACGGGTGGTGGCGTCGATTAATTCGCGCACACGGCTTGGATACTGAGCTTGAAATTGCTCGCCGTGGGCTATAAGGGTTTGCCAGGTGACGACGCGCTCATCGGCAGCGACGTCACCACTGAGGTCGCCATTGAGGACGATCACGTGGTTGATATCTTGCGCAACTGCAGGAATGTGAAGCATCTTTTCTAACAGCCGCTGGGATTCTACGATCAGCGTGGAGGCTCCGGAGTCGGTGATAATAAACTGCGTATCATCTTCGTGCGTATTGGGATACAAGGCACACGTGACAGCGCCGATACAATTGACTGCAAAATCAGCTAATACCCAGCGAATCGACGTGTTGGCGCTGATAGCTACGACGGAGCGTGGCTCGATTCCGAGGCTGAGTAGGCCGGCGGCCACCGTGTGAGTGCGATCACGGAACTCTTTCCAGCTCAGCTCTTGCCACTCGTCATGATCGTCGGGATACATCCAGCCGGTCACGTCTGGAGTAGCTTCGGCGCGCGTATCAAGGGCAGAGCCGATATTAGGCCAGCGGTTTTCCAGTGCTGCGCGCAGATCGGGGGAGAGTGAGTCAAGATCAAGCTGCTGATGTTCCAATGTCATACACAGTATGCTAGTACAACTTCGCTACTGGCGGGCGAGAGTGATCCCTTTCCTGCCTGCTGATCCGGTGGGCGAGAGTCCCCCCCCCTCATCTGCCGAGCTGGCAGGTGGCGCTGCGCCGTACACTATGGGGGTGAGAACTTCTGATGGTGCTGATTGTGCGGATGATGGCGTCGATTGCGTAGACGGCGAGTCTGGTGCCCCGCACTTTAATCCGGCGCACAGCCTCGATCGCGCCGCTGATGCGCATCCCCAGCGGGTGAGTTTATGGTACGGCGAGCGCAGGTGGAGCGTGCGTGAAGCCGCTGTGCAAACGTTCCAGCTGGCGCAGCTGCTCATGGAGGTAGGGGTGCGGCGTGGGGATAGGGTGGCGATCGTTGCCCGAAATTCTCCGTACCACCTTCTCCTCTATGTGGCGCTCGCCCGAATTGGTGCAGTGTTTGTGCCGATTTCTTACCGGCTCACCCGCCCAGAGCTTATGAGAGTTGTGGCACGCTTGACGCCGCGCGCACTCGTAGCTGACCCTGAGACTGCTGTTGGAGCATTGGGCGATTTGCCCCGAGTGGTGAATGGGCGGGCAGGTGTGCATACTGTGGATATCGCAGATAACGGCCGAGATATGAACGCTGCGGATACTGTAGCTGCCGCAGATAGTGGCCGAGCTGCGGCAGCAGGTGATACTGGGGGAGATCACGTCGCGAATGGAGCCGCGGATGGAATGGCGCAACTCACGAGTGAGGCGCTTTTTGTGTTGGACGACGACGCCCAGGCGCAGCTTCCGCCGGAGCTTGCTCCCGATCCGAAGCACCTGGAAAGAGCGGTGGCCTCCGGTTGGCGCGCACTGAGTGTGGCGGCTCGTAGCGTCAGTGCAGAGACCAGCAGCGTCAGTACCACTGACAACGATCGCCACCATGGTAGCCAACGTGAGCTGCGGGAGCTACCCCTTCGGACATCGAGACATGATGCAGGGCTGAACAATGCCGCTTATCCAGAGGGCGTAGGGGTCATTGTGCTCACCAGCGGATCGACGGGTGAGCCGAAACTCGTGCCGCTCACCTATGAAAACCTGTGGTGGGGCTCGCGCAACTTTCGAGAAGGATTTGAGTACTCACATCTCGATGTGGAATTAGTGGTGGCGCCGCTGACGCATATCGGTGGTTTTAACGGCACCACGGCAGACCTCTTTTCGCACGGCGGCACCGTGGTCGTGGTTCGTGAATTTCAACCGGCGGTGGTGCTGCGCGAGCTGGAGCGGCGCCATGTGGCCATCATGTTTGGTGTGCCCACAATGTATGCGGCGCTCATGCGCGAGCCCTATTTCGCCAGCGCCGATTTGCACGCATTTCGCCTGCCACTCATAGGCGGAGCGGCAGCGCCAGCTCAGCTGCTCCGTGAGTTGGATGCCGCCGGCTTGCACGTGCTGAACGTGTGGGGCATGACGGAAACGTCTGCTTCCGGCTGCTATCTGCCCGCTGAGCTGCTCGCCGATCACGCTGGTGCGATTGGACGCCCCTTCGCTTATATACAGGCGAGAATTGTCGATCCGGAAACTGGCCGCGATGCCTCTGGCTCGCAGCCGCGCGGTGAATTGTGGCTACGCGGCCCGAGCGTCGTCAATCGCTACTGGCACGATCGCCAAGAGCATACGGCAGACCGTTCGCCGTGGCTACACACCGGAGATATGGTGCGCCTGGATTCGGAAGGATATCTGTGGGTGATAGGGAGATTGCATGAGCTTATCAACACCGGTGGAGAAAAGGTGGCGCCCAACGAAGTGATGCAGGTGATTGCCCAGTATCCTGGCGTGTCGGATGTGGCAGTGGTGGGGGTGCCAGATCCGGTGTGGGGCGAAGCAGTGGCGGCTGCTCTCATTCTGGCTCCAGGGGCTACGCCTCCCAATCTGGCACAGCTGCGGACGTTCGCAGCAAGTTCGCTAGCTGATTTTAAGCTGCCGCGCAGAGTGGAAATTGTGGAGCGTTTCCCGTTGAACGCCAATGGCAAACTTGATCGTGAGGCATTGGTACAGCTGTTGAGTAGCTGAGGTGTACGCGCGATAGCAGCAGTGGGGTGGAGATAGCAGCGACGCCGTGAGGCGCGCCGCCTGCGCGTACATGTGAGCTGAGAGATATTTTTATGCGCGTGTACGCGTGCGCCACGGAGTAAAAGTGCTCTTCGTGGGCATTATGTAGGGCATTGTGGGGCCATGCGGCTAGCTGTGCGAGGCATGGCTCACACACAACACACCCCAATATCTTGTGGCGTCGTCCAGTGGCATCGCTATATATTGGGATTTGGCGCAATTTTCGAGTGGCTGCCTGTGCTGTGAACTGTCTGTGGGCTGTTTGCGGTAGCGAGTAGGCGCCGTCGTCATTGCACAGTCGTGGTGAAGTGCTGGCGGCACTGCTGAAAATGGGCATTGCTGAGAGCGACTAATAGAGCGGATGCTGTATGTGGCATTCGTCGGAGATGAAAGGGGAACGAGTATGACGGCATACCTCGAACACTTGGAAGCAGAAATGGGAGAGGAAATGGAGCGTGCTGCTCATTTGATCGACCCGATCTCCACGCTTGATGAGTACATTGAGCGCTCCGACTGGCGGGTGAATGCCAACGCGAACCAGGATTATTCGCTCGGTGGCATGATTTTGAATACCTCTGGCAAAGTGGTGGCCAACTATTGGCTGGATAAAGTGTTTTCCAAGGAAGCTGGCGAGGCTCACCGTGAGGGTGCTATCCACATCCATGATCTCGACATGCTCTCGGGATACTGCGCTGGCTGGAGTTTGCGGCAGCTGCTAGAGCAGGGCTTTGGCGGCGTGGCTGGCACGGTGAGTTCCTCTGCTCCGAAGCATTTCTCGTCGGCGCTCGGCCAGATGGTGAATTTCCTGGGTACGCTGCAGAATGAGTGGGCTGGCGCGCAGGCATTCTCCAGCTTTGATACGTACATGGCTCCTTTTGTGCGCCTGGATCATCTCAGCTACGACGAGATTAAGCAGTCGCTGCAAGAGTTTGTCTTTAATATGAACGTGCCCTCGCGCTGGGGAATGCAGACGCCTTTCACGAATCTCACCTTCGATTGGACGTGTCCGGCAGATTTGGCCGATCAATATCCTTACATCGGTGAAGAAGTATGCGACTTCACGTATGGAGAGCTAGAAGAAGAGATGGGGCTGATTAACCGTGCGTTCATGGAGGTGATGACGGCGGGCGATGCGAACGGGCGTCCTTTCACATTCCCAATTCCCACGTACAATATCACCAAGGATTTCCCGTGGGAGTCTGAGAACGCCAAAGCGCTCTTTGAAATGACGGCAAAATACGGCCTGCCCTATTTCCAGAACTTCATCAATTCGGATCTCGACCCTTCTATGATCCGTTCCATGTGCTGCCGGCTTCAGCTCGATCTGCGTGAACTCATGAAACGCGGCAACGGGCTCTTTGGCTCTGCTGAGCTCACTGGCTCCATCGGCGTCGTCACGATGAATCTCGCGCGCCTTGGGTATCTACATGCTGGCGATGAAGCTGGTCTGATAAAAGAACTCGATTATCTCATCGATCTGGGTATCGACACGTTGGAACGTCGCCGCTCCACCGTGAGTACGCTCATTGATCAAGGGCTCTATCCGTTCACGAAGCGCTGGCTCCCCTCGCTCGACAATCATTTCTCCACTATTGGAGTGAATGGCGCCAACGAAATGGTTCGCAACTTCACCCATGATGCAATGGACATCACGGATCCTGAGGGGCATCAGATGGCAGCTCGGATTCTGGATCACGTGAACGAGCGACTGGTGGCCGCTCAGGAGAAGACCGGACACCTCTACAATCTCGAAGCTACTCCAGCTGAAGGCACCACGTATCGCTTTGCACGTGAGGATCGCAAACGCTATGCGGATATTATCCAAGCTGGCACTCCGCAGCAGCCGTATTACACGAATTCCTCGCAACTGCCGGTGAGCTATACGCCCGATCCATTCCAGGCGCTTGCTGAACAAGAGGATTTGCAAAGCAAGTACACGGGTGGCACAGTGCTGCACCTCTATATGGGGGCGGCTATGAGTGACGGCGAAGCCTGCGCCAAGCTGGTGCGCCGCGCCCTTGAGGGATATCGCTTGCCGTATATTACTGTGACTCCTACGTTCTCGATTTGCGAAGATCACGGCTATTTCTCTGGTGAGCATTTTGAGTGCCCGACGTGCGGAGCAGAGACCGAGGTGTGGACTCGCGTGATGGGGTACTTCCGCCCGATGAAGAGCTTTAATACTGGCAAGAAAGGCGAATTCCATGAGCGCCAGTATTTCTCTGAAGCGCTGGTCTGATCGACTCTCTATAGCTGTCCGCTCCTTGTGACTGCTCGCTAACTGCTCGCTAAGGTGATACGGCAAGTTCCATCTGCTGAGGGGCTTGCCGTATCCACGCATTTTGCCCTCTTCTCCGCATTAGCTCCGTGCCGGCTCGCTGCGGGGAACGTGCGGCAGAGCCTGCGACAAGAGGTGCTTTGCAAGGATGGTTGGCGCTGCGTTCGCGGTAGGGCATAGCGGTAGGGCGTGAGCGCAGGTGGGCGCAGTAGGCGGCACGCTGGCAGTGGCAGGCGGTAGCGCGGATAGCGAGCCGCTAGTAGACAAGAATGATGCGGAGTAAAAGCGGAATAGAATAAGGAGTGGCATACCGGTGGGTGTTGATCTGAAAATCGCTGGAATAATCCCATTTTCGGCCACTGACTGGCCAGGAAAACTCACGGCTAGTGCATTTGTGCAAGGATGCCCGTGGAGATGCATCTACTGCCATAATTTCCAGCTCCAACCTTTTAGCGACGGCGAGGCTAGCTTTGAGCAGTTGTTAGATCTGCTGCGCTCGCGGCGCGGATTGCTCGATGGAGCTGTCATCAGTGGCGGAGAGCCCACGGCGCAGCTGGCGCTGGGTGATGCTATTGCTGCTATTCACGCCGAAGGGTTCCCTGTAGGGTTGCATACATGTGGGTATCAGCCGAAGCGTCTTGAGGCTTTGCTTGCAGATCGGGCCACGCGGCCGGAGTGGATTGGTATCGACGTCAAAGGGCTGCCCGCAGATATGCCCGCTGTGGTGGGCGGCACGCTCGCCCGCGCTGAGGCGGCGTGGCAGTCCTTAGAAATCGTCACCGCAGCGGCGCGCAGGGGCGATATTGAGATAGAAGTGCGCACCACGATCTGGCCTGGCTCCACTCTCGAAGTGCACCTGCCCGCCGTCACGGAACGAGTCGCAGCCCTCGGTTTTCCGCTGGTGGTGCATCAAGCTCGTGGCGTCGATCAAAATGGCTACTACAGCGAAAAATACGCGCAGTGAGGACGGTGCGAGGAAGCCCGCAGCTGTCAGTGCGCAGAATTATGCTTGACTATTCCTACTGGTGGGCGCCGGCGCGCGGTGGGGGTGCAACTCTGAGCGGCAGCCTGCCGATCTACTGTATGTAGGGTTGGTGTCTACTGCATTTAGTTAGTCATCTATGTTAAACTTGATAAAAATCACACAATGCTAACGTATAGGAGATATATGCCCGCTGCCGTCACTCGCACTGCTACTCACGTCATTCAGAAATGGTCGTATTTTTGGCCGCCTCTCGCTTTTGTAGTGTTGCTCTTCTCATGGGGAATGCACGTGGCAGTCGCGGGCAGTATCGTGCTGGCGGTGATTTTAGCGGGGGCAGTGATGGCTGCAGTGGAGCACGCTGAGGTGGTGGCCCACAAAGTGGGTGAGCCATTCGGCTCCCTTATTTTGGCACTTGCCGTCACGGTCATTGAAGTGGGCATGATCGTCATGCTGATGCTTTCCGGGGCGTCAGGAGCCACCACGCTCGCACGCGATACGGTATTCTCCGCCACGATGCTCACCACCAATATGATTATTGGTATGGCGCTCTTGGTCGCTACCGGCACGACGAAGGGGGCGCTGGCGTACTTCAATAAAGAGGGCGCAGGGACGGCATTTTCTGCAGTGCTCGTGATAGCAACTGGCACAATGGTTTTGCCGAGCGTGACGACAACTGCTCCAGAAGGACGCTTCGCTACGAGCCAACTGGTGTTTATAGCCGTTATTGCACTGCTCGTCTGGGTATTTTTTGTGCTGACGCAGACGCGTGGGCATCGCGATTTCTTTTTGCCGATTTCCAAGAAAGGCGAGATTATTCGCCCCAGTGAGCACGCGGCTAGGCCGAGTACTCGGCGCACTCTTGTATCTCTTGTGCTGCTCGCAGTAAGCCTGGTGGCGGTGGTGGGGCTCTCGAAAGTGCTCTCGTATCCGATTGAAGATGCGGTGACGGTGCTCGGTTTTCCGGAAGCCGTCGTGGGGCTTGTGATTGCTATAGTGGTGCTCATGCCGGAGACGATAGCGGCGTTCAAGAATGCGCGTAAGGGGCGTACCCAGATCGCCATGAATCTCGGCTATGGTTCAGCGCTCGCTTCTATTGGCCTCACAATTCCGGTGGTTGGCGCGATTTCAATTTTCTTAGATAAGCCGATCGTACTGGGGCTAGAGCCGGTTCACTTGGTGCTTTTTGCGCTCACGGGGGTGCTCAGCATCCTGACGATTGTGCAGGGGCGAGCAGTGCGGCTTCAAGGCGCTATGCACCTTGTGGTGGCAGCTGCCTATATATTCCTGGTGGCCGTGCCGTAATGGTGGCCGTGCCGTCATGTGGAAGCTGCTCGCCAGTCTCGCTGGTGGTAGAGGCAATGCCGTGGTAGGCCTGCCCATATTCTGAGCTGAGTATCTCAGTAAGTGAATGGGTAGCTTATGTTAATGCTATGGCAGACACAGTGAAATTAGCCGTGATTCGCGGCGATGGAATCGGTCCAGAAGTAGTAGAAGAGGGTCTGAAAGTGCTGAAAGCCGTGACGGCGGGCACGGGCGTCACTTTTGAACCCACAGAATTTGATCTTGGAGCGGCGCGCTATCATCGCACGGGCGAGGTACTCACCGATGGGGAACTTGCCCAGATTAAAGAGCATGACGCGATTTTGCTGGGGGCTGTGGGGGATCCCAGTATGCCCAGTGGAGTGCTGGAGCGGGGGCTGCTGCTGAAATTGCGCTTTGAGCTTGATCAATACGTCAATTTGCGCCCGAGCAAATACTATCCAGGGGTACCCAGCCCGCTAGCTAACCCAGGGGAGATCGATTTCGTGGTAGTCAGGGAGGGCACTGAAGGGCTCTATGCTGGCAATGGTGGTGCGATTCGCGTCGATACTCCGCAGGAGATTGCCACGGAGGTTTCCGTCAATACGGCTTTTGGAGCTGAGCGCGTGGTGCGCTATGCCTTTGACTTGGCTCAGAAACGTCGCGGGCATCTCACTCTTGTGCACAAGCACAATGTGTTGGTTAATGCGGGGCATATGTGGCGCCGAATCGTCGAGCGAGTCGGCAGAGAATACCCGAGCGTTACCACAGACTATTGCCACGTGGATGCTGCCACAATCTATTTAGTGAACGATCCGCAGAGATTTGACGTGATCGTGACGGATAACCTCTTCGGAGATATTCTCACTGATGAAGCTGGTGCGATCACTGGCGGAATCGGGCTGGCCGCCAGCGGCAATCTCAACCCTGATCGCACATTCCCCTCAATGTTTGAGCCGGTGCATGGCAGTGCTCCCGATATTGCGGGTCAGCAGAAAGCAGATCCGACTGCCACGATCAGCTCGGTTGCGATGATGCTTGATTTCTTGGGGCATAACGAGCTGGCGAAAAAAGTGAATGATGCCGTTGATCGCGATATGGCCGCGCGAGCAACGGCTGCTGAGGCGGGAGCTCCGTTGGTGCGTACGACGGCAGAAATTGGAGATGCTATTGTGCAGCTCGTGAGCTGAATGCGTGGCGATACTTGCGAACGCACATGAAGATGCTGTAAGGGCATGTGAATGGCGGGTTCCATCCGCACAGGTGGAACCCGCCATTCGTCTGTATTGATATGCTGCCAGAGCAAAATCGATATGGCACCGGAGTGGCTCTTCGCAGTCCTTTATACCGGAGCAGCTTCAGCAAAGAACGCTAGCAAAGGGTGCTAGCAAAGAGCTAGTCTGAGCGGCGTCAGCTCACCAAAGCCTCAGTCTGCCAGCGGTCGCCCATTGGCATCATGCTGGAAGCTGTTTGCGCGCGCAAGAATCATAATGCCCTCAATGAATCCCCAGAGCGAGCCTAAGCCTAAGGTAAAGATCGACACGACGATCTGGATAATTCCAATAGACGTGTAGCCTAGATAGAAGCGGTGAATACCGAGGCCGCCAAGGAAGATGCCCAAAAGTCCGGCAACGAGGCGGGAGCGCAGTCCAATTGCTGGAGGCTGTGAGAACTGGTTAGGTTGGCCCCCATAAGCTGGAGCGCCGTAAGGTGCCTGTGTATAGCCAGAGTTTGGTGCTGCGAAAGTGGGCGGATTATTTGGGTTTGAACCGGAGTAGCCGCCGGCTAAATTCGGATTCTCGCTCATGGTTTCTCCTTAAGATCTGCGCTGGACTTCAATACCAGCGCTGGTACGTGCAATTCTACTGTGTTTATCGCACAGTGCTCATCACCGTCTGCAAAACGGACATGCCTCCTCATTAACTTATGTTTATCTGATGAACGCTCCATGAGTTGTATCGGATAAAGAACTAGCATGAATCTATGGCACATGAATTGACTGAACTAGAACGCGAATCTGCCGAGCCTATCCCTGATGCAGACGAGCTTGCGGGTGGTTTTGAACTCGTAGTGAGCGATCATCTTAAAAGTGACGCCGACTACCAAGCACAGATGAGCAACCTGGGCTTCGGTGTGGATTATTCGGATTATATGGCTCATGCCACCTGGCATGCAGACGGTGGCTGGACGCGGAAAGTGATCGAGCCTTACGGGCCGCTCGCCCTTGATCCTGGCACGGCCGTGCTGCACTATGGCCAGGAGATCTTTGAAGGCCTGAAAGCCTATCGGCATGATGACGGCTCCATCTGGACATTCCGTCCACTCTACAACTCTGCTCGTTTGAATCGCTCGGGCAGGCGTCTGGCTATTCCGGCATTGCCGGCGCGAGATTTTATGGAATCTATCGTTGGTCTTGTACGCGCCGATGCGCGGTGGGTGCCGCAGCAGGAGGGAGCCAGCCTGTATCTGCGGCCGTTCACATTTGCCTCTGAGAGCTTCTTAGGCGTACGTGCAGCTAGCCGCTATGAGTACCTCGTGATGGCTTCCCCCTCTGGCCCGTATTTCGAGCATGGTTTCCAACCGATTGAAGTGTGGGTAGAGAAGACGTATCACCGCGCTGGCCCAGGAGGCATGGGAGATGCCAAAACTGGCGGTAACTATGCCAGTTCGCTGCTCCCCAAAGTGACGGCTCACGACGAGGGTTTTGATGAGGTGATGTTCCTCGATGCTAGGACGGCGACCACCATTGATGAATTGGGCGGAATGAATGTGTTCGTGGTGATGAGTGACGGCTCAGTGAAGACTCCGGCGCTCAACGGCAACATTCTTCCAGGCTGTACACGCTCGTCGATCATCCAGTTGCTGGAGAGTGAGGGCGTGTCAGTGAGTGAAGTGCCCATTGCGATTGCCGATGTGGTGGCTGGGCTCAAGAATGGCACAGTCACTGAAATGTTTGCCTGTGGTACGGCTGCTGTCGTGACGGCGATCGGGCGGCTCGCCAGCGACGATTTCGACGTCACGGTTCCCGCTGGGCCGATGACCAAACGAATTTACGATGAGATTACGAACATTCAGCTCGGGCGAGCTGAAGACAAGTTTGGATGGTGCTATCGCCTCGCTTAAAATTGCGCAGAACGCAAGCGGAAAACCAGAGGCTGGCACGCCGCCAACCTCTGGTTTTCCGCTTATGTGGCATCTCTGCTGCGGTGCGGTGCTCAGTGGCTGCTCTTCAACGCACATGCAGTTGTCACGTGCTCGCTTCGGCAGTGGCGGCTGCGTGGCGCAGGGTAGGGAAGAAAGCGCCGTACATGCGGCGCATACTCTGCGGGAGTGAGTATATGGACACCGCGATAAAGAGTGAGCCAGAATCTGCAGGCAGTGCAGATATGAGGCGTCATACGAGACGTTAATGGTATTTTTCTGTATCAGAAAGTGATGAGGGGAAGGAATCGAGCTATGAAGCGAGAGGCACATGGCGCGAACGGCACATTTCACAACGTAGCCGTGTACGACGTAACGCTACGGGATGGTGCACAGCAGGAAGGGATTAACCTCTCGGTGGCAGATAAACTGGCGATTCTTCCCTACATTGAGGCGATGGGAGCCGACTATATCGAGGGTGGGTGGCCAGGGGCAATCCCCCGAGATACTGAGTTTTTTGAGGCGCTCAAAGAGAATAACCCACTCACGACGGCTCAGCTCACGGCATTTGGATCGACGCGAAAAGCTGGAGTGCGAGCGGATGAAGACCCCCAGATCGCCGCATTGGTGAGTTCAGGTGCGCAGGTACTGTGTCTGGTGGCGAAAAGCGATATTCGCCATGTGGAAAAAGCGCTGCGCACAAGCGGAGCGGAAAATCTTGCGATGGTGCGTGATTCTGTGGAGTACCTGCGCGCGCAGGGGCGCGACGTCATGATTGATGTGGAGCATTTCTTCGACGGTTTCCGCTTCGACGCCGACTACACGACGAGTGTGGTAGAGCAAGCATTCAAAGCTGGTGCGAGCTGGGTGGTTTTGTGTGATACCAATGGCGGCTCACTTCCTGATGATGTTGAGCGAATCGTGCGTGAGCTTATTTCACGGCTTCATGCCCTGGGCGTATCTGATCCACAGTTAGGAATCCACTGTCATGACGACGGCGGATGTGCGGTAGCAAATACCCTCGCAGCCCTCAAAGCTGGCTGTCGGCAGATTCAAGGGACGATCAACGGTTACGGCGAGCGCACAGGTAATTCCAATCTGCTCACATGTATTGCAAACATACAGCTCAAAACAGATTTCAACGCCGTCACTGACGAACAGCTCGCCGGTCTGTCTGCTGTGGCCTACGCCGTCGGTGAAATGACGACGGTTTTACCCTCAAAACGTGCGCCCTACGTGGGAGCTAGTGCCTTTGCCCACAAGGCTGGTTTGCATGCTAGCGCCATTCGGGTAGATCCAGATCTCTACCAGCACATTGATCCGAATCTGGTGGGTAATGATACCCGAATGCTGGTCTCGGATATGGCTGGACGGGCGAGCGTGGAGCTTAAGGCGCGTGAGTTTGGTCTGGATCTTTCTGCGGATAAAGAGGTATTGACGAAGATCACCAACCGTGTGAAAGAAGCAGAAGCAGCTGGCTATACGTATGACGCCGCCGATGCCAGCTTTGAGCTGCTCACCCGTGAAATCATGACGGGGCAGCCAGTGAAGTACTTTGAGTTGGAATCGTGGAGCACAAACAGTGCCACTAACCGCTCTGATCCTACTCAGACGTTTGCAGAGGCCACCGTGAAAATTCATGCTGGTGGGCGGCGGCTCATCCGACTCGGCGAAGGCGTGGGGCCGGTGGATGCGCTCGATGAAGCGCTGCGCAGGGCTCTGCGTAAAGTGTATCCGCTGCTAGACGAGTTTGAGCTGGTCGATTTTAAGGTGCGCATACTTGATACGACTCGCGGCACTAGCGCCATCACTCGCGTGATGATCACGATTCAGGATTCAGCAGGACAGTGGAGCACGGTGGGCGTGGGAGACGACGTCATTGAAGCCTCATGGGAAGCGCTCACTGAAGGGTACGTATACGGCCTCTTCCGCAATGGAGTCGAGCCGCAGCTCTAGTGCTTGAACTGTCAAACCCTCCGCTGCTTTGGCGTTAATGCCGTTGGCTTATCTAAATGTGTGCAGTATGTGGCATCGCTGCACTGATTGGAGCTGGGTAGCTGTGCCGTGTGCAGTGCAGCTTTTGCAAAGGGAAAACGTAAAGAAGGGGAACCCGTTCAAGGTTTTCCGTGCAAAAAGCGTGGCTGCACACAATGCCCTAGCTGCGTCAGCCCACGCGGCAGCATACGATTGCCTAAGTCCTATTGCCTAGCTATTTCTGTGCCCTAGGGCCAAAAATAGCAGTGCCGATGCGAATCTCGGTGCTGCCCTGCTCGATAGCGAGTTCCATATCATTGGTCATGCCCATCGAAAGTTCAGTAGCATCAGCCAAGCCAGGGATGGCGCGCAGCTGGGAGCCGAGATCGCGGGTGATGCTAAAAGAGCGGATCACCGCAGTGGTATCGGGGGTGTTCGCGCCAATCGTCATCAGCCCGCGAATACTGACGAGTGGGAGTGTTTCACTGATGTGTGTGGCGAGCTCAATCAGATCGGCTGGCTCGCATCCAAACTGGGTGGGTGCACCCGACGAATTCACCTGCAGTAAAATTGGGTATGCCTCGCCAATTTTTGCCTCGCCGGCATCAATGCGTGCCTGCTGGCGGCGAGCAATCTGCTGAGCCGTCTTGAACGTGTCTACAGTGTCAATTCGCTGTGCATAGTGCATAGCGTGAGAGAGCTTATTGGATTGCACGTGCCCAATCACGGTCGTGGTATGTGTCAGATTGGTGACGCCAGCTCGGAGCGCTGACCCATCTGCGCCGGCTGCATTCAGAGCCTCCTCTGCAGCTTCGAGCTGCTGGATCATGTTGTGCCCGAGTAGACGCTCTCCAGCGGCAAATGCCGCCAACAGATTCTCCACTGGCTGATATTTCGCTGCCAACATGAGTTTAACGGAGCCAGCTCGGCGGCCGGCGCGCTGCTCGGCAGCTGCCATCCGTCCGCGCACGAGTGCAATGTTGTGGGCAATGTCTACCATATGATTCATCTCCTGAAAATTAGCCTAACCAGTGTGCGAGATGAGCACAAATGAGGCGTCGTGGGAAGTGTGCTCAAGAGGCTCAGTGCTGGGCACTGTGCGCGCGGGCCTGAGGTTTTCGGCTTGTTTCTCGTGACGGCGTGAACCCGAGAACCGTGCACCGGCGTCATCGCTGGTGCGATGATACTCAGCTTTCAATTATGTGCTAGCGCTCGGCAAAAGTGAGCAAATGGATGACGAGCGCGTCTGCCGCATCGGAGGCGTCAAGATCAGCAAAAGCCTGCAGTGCCCACGAATAATCGCCCTCGCCGTCATCAAGTACTTGGGTGACGAGCCATATCCGTCCGCTGGCGTGAGTCTCCAAGAGAGCAGCTGCCATGGCAGGGCGGGCACCTGCTTGAATAAGATCGGCGAGTGAGGGATCTTCGAGGATACTGAAAAATTCTGCACTGCGAGCAGCAGTATCGACTCCGAGATAGTCATATTGATCCCAGTACTGGGCGGCGGCGTCATCCCAACGCGTCAGGGTCCAGCCATCGGCGGCATATTGCTCCGATAGAGTTTCTAAATCATCTCGCTCCAGCCTTTGTACGATAGTGAACAGCTCATTGCGGATGGCCGTGCGCAATGCGTGTTTATTGCGGGTGAACGTGAGATGTCCATCGGCGTCTGCTCCGAAAGCTACCTCCTGTCCGTCAGCCTGCTCGTCAGCAGTATTCCTCTCGTCGGATTCTGCTCCGATCATGCCCAGCTCACTGGCGCTGAGATGCCCATCTGCCAGCGCTTCCCACTCGTCCAGCAGCGAGGAATCAATAGAACGCACCAATGTATTGAGCCACGCCATAATGGCATCCACCTCTTCATCGCGGGCGGAGATCGGCACGATTTGGCGTAAAGCACGGTACGTATCGGTGAGGTAGCGCAGCAGCACGCCCTCGGAGCGTTGCAAACCGTAGCGAGAGACAAATTCCGTAAACGTACTGGCCGTCTCGATCATTTCACGCACGATGCTCTTAGGAGAAAGAGTGTGGGAGCGCACCCACGGATTAGACTGGGCGTACGTCTCCAATGCTGGCTCAAGCAGCTGGGCGAGCGGCATGGGCCAGGTCACCTCGTCCGCTAAGGCCATACGCTCGTTGTAATCCACCCCGTCGGCTTTCAGATTGCCAATTAATTCACTGCGGGCCGCTTTCCGCTGCGCAAATAAGACGGGCGTAGGATCTTCTTGCACCGCCTCAATCACGGAGAGCACATCAAGCGCATAGCTCTCGGAATCTGGATCGAGCAAATCGAGCGCTGAAAGTGCGAAAGGCGAGAGCGGGGCGTTGAGCGCGAAATCATCAGGCACGTCTTTTGTGAAATAAATAGGGGGCGTGGAACCATCTTTGCTGGCGCGATCAGCGAGCGTTGGGGCGAGGCTGGTGAGCGTCGTAGCGGCGTCAATAGGTGGGAGTGTGGCGAGCTCTAGCCAATTCTGTGGGCGCCGCTCTATCACTCCTGCTATTTCTAGAGATGTCGTAATCTCCAGCATGGATTTTACAAGAGCTGATTGACGAGCAGGCGGCTCGTGATTGTCGAGCAGCAGTGTCCACACGGCCTGTACAGGGTCTGGCCGCTGCATGAGGTTGAGAATGATGGCGTGAGTCATCGTGAGGTGCGAGGTGAGTGTCTCTGGCTCCTTATCGCGCAATTTCTCAAAGGTCGCTCGGCTCCACTGGAGTTTTCCCTCTTCTGGTTTCACCTTTTGTACGCGCTTTATCTTGGCCGGATCATCGCCGGCTTTTCGCAGACGTCGCTCATTTTCAATCTCGTAATCAGGAGCCTGTACCACCACGTATCCAATGGTGTCGAAGCCAGCACGCCCAGCCCTGCCGGCGATCTGATGAAATTCACGGGCAGTGAGATGGCGCATCCGATTTCCGTCAAACTTTGCCAAAGAGGTAATGAGAACGGTGCGGATGGGGACATTGATTCCCACTCCCAAAGTGTCTGTACCGCAGATGACGGCGAGCAGCCCAGCTTGTGCCAGGCGCTCCACGAGTCGTCGATAACGCGGGAGGAGGCCGGCGTGATGCACACCAATTCCGGAGCGCAGCAGTTTGGAGAGCGTCTGCCCGAAGCCAGATCCAAACCTGAAAGATCCGAGTGCTCGGCTGATCTGTTCCTTGCGCTCTTTGCTAATGAGCGCGGTGCCCAGCAGAGCCTGTGCTCCGAGTACCGCTTCTCGCTGCGAAAAGTATACGACGTAGACGGGAGCCATATGCGTCGCTACTAGATCACGAATCACGTCCTCAAGCGGATCGAGACTCCAACGGTAGTTCAATGGCACTGGACGCTGTGCGCCACTGATGAGCGTGACCGTTCGGCCAGTGCGCCGCTCCATATCACGTTCAAAAAAACTTGTATCTCCGAGAGTGGCAGAGAGCAACACGTGCTGGGTGTTGGTGAGCTCAAGCAGTGGTACCTGCCATGCCCACCCGCGCTGAGGGTCGGCATAGAAATGAAATTCATCCATGACGGCCACCCCGACGTCAGCTTCAGATCCATCTCGGAGAGAGATGTTGGCGAGGATCTCAGCTGTAGCGCAGACAATCGGAGCATTAGCGTTGATAGCGACGTCGCCCGTCACCATCCCCACATTGTGGGCTCCGAAAAGCTTAATGAGTTCAAAGAATTTTTCAGATACCAGCGCTTTGAGCGGGGCAGTATAGTATCCAGTCTTTCCATTGGCGAGAGCTGTGAAGAGAGCCTGAGCCGCTATCAGGGATTTTCCGGAGCCGGTGGGGGTGGCGGCAATGACGTGGTCGCCGGCTGCAATGGCAAGTAGCGCATCTTCCTGATGAGGATACATGGTGCGACCAGTGCTGGCGACCCAGGAGGTGAAGGCCTCAACGATGGCGTCAGGAGACGGTAAGAAACCAGCGTGCGGATCTCCGAAACGATCTTCGAGCTGGTCAAGCGCCTCATTGAGGGGATGCGAGGCAGTTGGAGGCAGTACAGCTGCTGAAGCTGGCGAAGTGACCGGAGACGGAGTAACTGAGGTGGCCTCAGAGGTATGTACGGCCGCAGGCACGTGGCCGTTATCGGCGTGATCGGCATGATGAGCGGTGGCATTCACGCAGCCATTCTATTCGCAACTGCGCAGCTAGTCGGAACTGGGCTCACAACTGTGGGCGCGGGTGAGAGGCTCGCAATTGTGGGCATCTAGATTGCCACTCGCACAGTGCCTTCCAACTGTTGCTCCGCTGGGATTGCGCGCAGCCACGAGGGAGATGCGCTAGCGCGGGAGAGCCAAATGAAAATTTTATGGGTGATGGTGCGGAAGATACCGCTGTGAGTAGTAGTATTTTCTTCCAAGACGATGTGCCCAGTGAAGACGTACGCTTTGGCAAAGTCCCAGGTGCGCAGGGCAGATAGTGACGACGCCGCAAGATCTGCGATAGGGTTGCGGATATCTTTGAAGCCGTATCGCATCATCACATGGTAGACGCCAGGCAAATCGCCGGGGAGTTGCAAGACTTCGGCGCGAGTGAGTGGATCTGTGTGCGGTACAGACATCGTCTTCATGCTCACGATCAATACCCGATCGTGAAGTGAGCGATACATCTGCACATTGCGCTTGAGCATAATCGGCACAGTGGATTGCAGAGAGTGGAAGTATATGGCTGTACCTGGAGTTCGGCGGGGCATCTTTTTTGACAGTTCTGACAGATACACCGTGAGCGGTACTTCCATATCGAGCCGTTTGTGCGTCACCTGCTTTTCGCCGTCTAGCCAGATGAGCATCACGCACATGAGCACTGCGGCAATGAGTAGCGGAAGCCAGCCGCCAGTAGCAATTTTGATGACGTTTGCACACCAGAGGGGGATCTCAACTGCGGCCAAAAATAGCCCCAGCAGGGTGGTGTAAATTGTGCGCCATTTCCAGCAGAAATGGGTGACGGCTAGCAGTAGCGTCGTCGTGAGCAAGAAATCGGTAGATACGGCGAGTCCGTAAGCGCCGGAGAGCTTTTCTGAGGAGCCAAAAGTGACGACGACGATGGCCACAGCAGCGTAGAGCAGCCAGGTGATTCCGGGTAGATATACTTGGCCTTTTTCGCTCTCAGAGGTGTACAGCACTCGCACGTGTGGAAGTAAATGGAGACGTGAGCACTGCATAGCGATGGAATACGCTCCGGAAATGACCGCTTGGGAAGCGATCAGAGTGGCTGCCGTGGCTCCGATCAGCAGCGGGATATGCGCCCATGCGGGAGCGAGCAGAAAGAAAGGGTTGGCTAGCGCGCTCGGCTGACGCAGCAACAGTGCAGCTTGGCCGAGGTACATGATTACCAGGGCGGGCAGCACTACTGCGAACCAGGCTCTTTGAATCGGCTTACGGCCAAAATGAGCAATATCGGCATACAGTGCCTCGGCGCCCGTGAGAGCCAAGACGATTGCCCCGAGAGCAATAAACGTGATGAGTGGGTGCGTCGTCATGAAAGCCACTGCCTCAAATGGGCTGAGAGCGACGAGGACGGACGGCGTCATGAAAATTTGTGGCAGTCCCAAGGCTATAAAGCTCATAAACCACAGCAGCATAATGGGGCCAAACAGTTTCCCGACGGCGGCAGTGCCAAAATGCTGCATTGCGAATAAAGCGGTGAGGAGCACTAATGCGATTGGTGCTACGAACGATGCCAACTCGGGTCGCCCCACCGTGAGCCCCTCAACTGCGGAAAGTACTGAGATGGCTGGGGTAATCACGGAATCCCCAAAGAAGAGCGCGGCACCAAAAATTCCGATGCCGCTGGCGAGGAGCCACAGTTTTCGGTGCTGCTTCAGCAGGGAACGGGCGAGTGCCGACAGGGCGATGATGCCCCCTTCGCCGCGGTTGTCGGCGCGTAAGACGAGCAGTACATATTTTCCAGTGACGAGCACAATAAGTGCCCAGATGATACATGAAGTGAGACCCAACACGCTGGCGCTATCGAGTGAAATATGACCCGTTGCAAACACGGCGCGCATCACGTAGAGCGGGCTAGTGCCAATATCTCCAAATACCACGCCGAGAGCTGCGAGCGACGTGAGGATTCCTCCACGTGAATGTGTGGGAATCGCGTAGGAACTACTCATGAGTGAGCATCATACTCGCAGCTAGTGAGGGTATATCAAGCTCATGGATGTGATAAGGGCTACTGTGCAGAAGAAAACGTGTAAGAAGAATAGGGGCATGAGGGAAACGGTACTGTCTCGGTTTTGTTGACACTTAATGTGAGGATATTTTGCTCTTACGGGAAAGATAGTGTGTAGTGTCATCGAAGTATAGTGATGAGTTTAAGGCGGAGGGTTTAATCCTATAATTAGCGAGTTCTCGTTATAAGCAATGCTCGTGTACTGGGAACCATGATCGCAATGATGTGTGAGATCTACCAGAGTATCTTTCGCTCCCTGGAGACTAAGACGTCGGATTTGATAAGGGGCGAGATTGCCGCGGAGCGGCTGTTGAACAGGGGTTTTGCAGATTTTTGGGATGGCTGCACTCCTCCTTTGGTCTAGTTATACGGCTTGCCCGGAGCGGTTCCAGCCTCCGTTGCTGCGCGCTGCACAGCGAGAGGGGGTCTGATTCGGTGTTTGCGTTGGCGAGTTCACGGTGAGGGGGTCGGCTTCTGTGTAGTGGGGTGGTCTTGGCCCTCAACATCGCTCACAGTACATGTAAAAACACATGAGTTACCCGATGAAGAAATGATCTTGAAGTTACATGTAAAAGACGCCGTATTCTTGCCCTGGGGCAGCTGGTTTGTGGGAAACTTGGAGGCGTTACGTTCGAGGTGGAGGGAGGCCGTGGTGGCCAAACGACGCAAGGTTCCGATGCGCCGTATCACCATTGGTGATCTCTGGCGCGGTCAAGCATCGCGCCTGATCAAAGAGGTGGCCGAGAAGGATGAGCCTGCTTATGTTCTGCGCTGCGGAAAACCGATCGCCGTGGTGATCTCCAATGAACGCTACGAACGACTGATGGGTGAAGGAATCGACCCGAGTGAGCACTAAAAACTTCTCCAGCCACGTTTCATTGATCTGGAATATCGCAGAGCTCTTGCGTGGCGACTACAAGGAGCACGAATACGGCGATGACGTGTTGCCGTTCACTGTGCTGACCCGCCTCGATTCGGTTCTGGTGGACACCAAGCAGGCAGTGCTCGATATCAAGGCCATTTCGCTGCCGAACAAGATCAAGGAGCTGCAGTACGCGAAAGCTACGGGCTATCCATTTTGGAACACCTCGAACTTCACTCTCAAGACCTTGCTGGACGCCCCGGACAATCTCGAGCGGAACCTGAGCTACTACGTGGAAGGGTTCGCGCCTGTGGAGTGATGGAGGCATACAATTTCTACAATGTCATAGAACGCCTTGACAAGGCGGACTTGCTATATCAGGTGCTTTCCAAATTCACGTCCTCTAAAGTCAACTTTCGCCCGGATGTCGTGAGTAACGACCAGATGGGTTACATCTTTGAGGAATTGATTCGCCGGTTTTCTGAGTTGTCGAACAAGACTGTTGATGAGCAGCGCTTCACCCCACGCGAAGTCATCAAGCTCATGGTCAATATCTTTTTAGTACCGAGGAGGATATCGAGCGGATTTGCGCTGGTGGTGCGATGTCCTCGCTCTACGAAATCTAGGTGACACAAATGTGGCTATTGCTATTGCCGCGCTGGAAAGTCAAATGATATAGTGTGCGAATAATAATTTTGAAGGAAGGGGCGGTTCGATGTGTTGGTGTCGTGGTTCGCATGCGCAGCAGCAGCGCCTTGATCGTTCTCCTCCGACACTGCTTGACCAGTTGGAGATTGGTAATTTTCACCAGATATCCTCGGTTGCGAGGGAAATAGAAGTACTTAACGACATCTTCTACATCGACGTCATTCAACAACTTTCGAGGTCGGACACAGTCAAACAACTCCGTCACCCCCCACCCATTAGAAGATGCAACATCTGTATAGTTACAAGGTGGTTTTTAGAGGTTAGCCTGAGAACCGCCACCCTAACGTGTGCAACGGTGCACATCGCGTTAACGCTACCTAATCATGTACTGCAAACATTACAAACCGGCCGCGAGCCATGCCTTACGACTTGTATGCGCCATGAGCAAAACCAAGCTAGGCCACCGCCGATACTGCAGCTGATAAAGCTCATGTATACGCCTATGAGTGACCAGCATGCTGACAGTAAGGAGGAATCGATGCTAGAACTAACCGAAAATCCAGAGCTGAATCATCAAGAAAACAAGGAGCGTTCTATATGGGATAGCAATATATGGCTCTTGCTAGGCCTTGGAGTAGGAGCACTCCTTGGACTTCTCACCTACACACAACATTGGTTGTAAACCTAACCATGGAAGGATTACTTATGAACCGCGAACAGTTTGGTGCTTCTTTCACAGAACTTACACAAGAAGAAATGGACTTTATCACGGGCGCTAATGGTTTAGCACAACCTCAAGCAACGCCTACTGTGGTGACCAGTTCGGTGCCATGTATCAACATCACGACAAGTTCTTGGGTCTGTATTAGTGGAGGTATCTCCGCTATCTCGGGACTTGTTTCATATACAAAGCGATGCATCTAGGGAGGTAACCATCATGAAGCAACACGAGAAACTCGGGCCCAGCTTTGAGGAACTATCACAGGAAGAAATGGATTTTATCACAGGAGCTAAGGGCGAATATACGCCAAATGCGACACCGACGGTAACAACCTCGTCCGCCCCTTGTATATCTGTCAGTAAGGTTGTGTCAGGAGCAGCGGTTAGCTGGGTTGTCAGCTTCACCGCATCTGCTTGGGCGAAATGTCGCGACTGATACGTTAGTTATCCTCGGAGTTGGGGTGCGGTCTAGTATTCTAGTTCGCACCCTAGCTTCGTAGACTGCAAATCGTTACAGCATCGAGATGAAGCGACGTTCTCAATACTAGTTCGAGCAAATGGAACGATAGGAAAGTGATTGTGGATCCGGTAAAATTTATTAACGCTCTAGATCTCAGCGAACGCTGTACGGCTATCCAGCGCGCTATAGAAAAAGATCGGCTCAAACCTCTATTCATAGAGCATTCCTGGTTTCATTGGACTGAAAGAAAGAAATCGCTAACCGCTGACCAGATGAATGCTGTCATGTCTATGCGAAAGTTCTCGCGAGAGATAATCTCAATGGCATGCGATCCACATCCAGATTCAGACGTTGAAGCAGTTCTAGCCGAGGCAATTGCGGCGTCACGTTGGTTCAGGGATACCAGCGTTGACATGCAGAATCACAATTTCGATCAGGCTGTTGAAACTGGTTATGCACTACTCTATGCGCCATTCATTACGCGTCTGGTTGAATCTATAACGCCTCACCTTAAAACATCAAGTATTTTTACTGAACAGATTCTCCAATCATTTATTATTAACCTAGCAAATTCGCTTCACCGTCTCTGCGTTCGATGCGTAATTCATGCGTTGCAAATAAGTGGGGCAGTAGATGGTAGCAGCGACGAATCAGGTCAGCGCTTGCTTGATTTTCTTTCGACATACGCTCGACGTGAAAATCTTGAAACCTTTTATTCAGCGTATCCAAATTTAGTTCGCTGTATGAGCGAAACGACTAACCGACATATAGGTTTCACTATAGAAATGTGCGGAAACCTCAGTGGGGTTTCTGCCAAGATTGGTCTTGGCTCCAATTGCCGTATTAGAGATATCACAATAGGAGCAGGGGACACTCATCGCGGAGGGCGTACCGTTGCGCGGATTCAGACCGAAACTGATGACGTGATGTACTACAAACCTCACTCTTCAAAGGCGGAGAAATTGTTTCACGAAGTGGTTGCACGCCTCAATCAGCAGAGCGACCTGTTGCCACTATCGCTTCCTGAAACCTGGTGGTTCAGCGATTTTTCTATTTCGCGAGAGGCCTCCCATTCTCCCTGTGAAAATCATGACCAAGTACGACGAGCTTATCGCCGGTTTGGTGAGTTATTGGGTATAAGTTACATCTTTCAGTTCACAGATCTACATATGGAGAATCTTGTCATCTCGGGTGAACAACCCGTCATTGTTGATGCGGAAACTTTCATCGCGAATCGGCTTAGTTTTGGTGCCAGTGGTTTCTCAAAAGCCTCTACTGAGGTAATGAAACAAGCAGGGAGATTTGTCACAAGCTCAATACTATTACCAAGCAAGATATATCTCGACGCGTCGCTCAACAGCGTTGATCTAGGCGCAATTAGCGCTGACGAACAAAACGTTGATGGCATGTTGGTTCTAAAGGATGTAGACAATGTGAATGTGCGGTTTGAACGCAGTCCAGGCGTGATGCCCGCTGCCAAGAATCGAATTCGATATGGCGATAAAGTCACAGACTATCGTAGATATACAAATGAGGTACTGTTGGGATTCACCTCCGCGCTTAACGGCATTTCACGTTGCGCCGATGAATTAGTGAAGATTGTTCAGCGCTTCGACGAGGCTGAAAGCAGAGTTCTGATTCGTGCAACCAGTTCTTATGCCAGGCTGCTTGATTTTTCACTACATCCAAGCTGCATGCAGGATCGCCGGGAGAGCGATAAGATTTACGAGAATCTCTTCGCGATGCCAGGCATTTCTCCGGAAATCTATCTTGCCGAGTATTACGACTTGTCTCACGGCGATGTGCCGTATTTCACGACGCCAATTAATTCTACAGATATAATTGATTCTCTTGGCAATCGCATCGACAACGCATTCGAGGAGAGCGCACAAAGTATTGTGATCCACCATCTTCGTGCGGGCGCTGACACATTGACCATTGATGCGCAAAATACTCTAATTCGCGCCAAGATCGGTTCGGCGGATGGGGCGAGCTTTATAGATCCGTTGGAGTCGCATTTTCATGAATTCTCGCGTAACAAGAACCATGAACAATCGCTTGCAATGTTCAAAGAGACGATCTCCGAAATCGCCTATGCGGGCATGTCATCCTCAGTTCAATCGAATATCGACAATTCTATCTCGTGGCTTAGTTTGGATGAAGACCACGACTTCATCCCTGTCCCTCTGCAAAGTGACGTATATTCAGGCATGGCGGGAATAGGTCTATTTTATCTTCACCTCGGAGACGTATTAGGACGCACAGATTATCTTGAGATGGCCGAGCGGGTGCGTGACACATTACTACTCCCCCTCCCATCGATATCGGCTGGATTATCAGCTTTTGTTGGTCCGATTTCCACCGTACCATTCGCGCTTAATCTGTACTCCTTGAATCAAAACCGAACAAATCGAAGGTTCATGATCGACGGTATGAATAGTGTTCGGAGTATTGTGGAAAGTGGAAAGTTCGATGATCTTTCTTGGCTTACGGGCGTATCCAGTCTGCTGCCGCTACTTATTGACTGCTATGAGATGACTGGTGACGATATTTGGTTGGGCCCTACACACGCTCTTGCCAATCAACTTGCAGAATCTACTACAAAGTCCTCTTTCGACGGTATGGGTGTAGCGCATGGACAACTTGGTCTTGCGTTGAGTCTAATGAGATACGGCACGAAAATGGATTCTCTGAAGCATATGGATATCGCAAAGAATATTTTGAAAGTCGCGGGCGAGAACCCTTGGAAGCTTAACGGGAATCGCTCGTATTGCCGGGGAGTCGCTGGCTTCGTTCATGTTGTTAGCGATGCGGTGCGCGGCGATGTTCTTGACAAGGGTGAACTGATCTCAGCTGCAGATGCCACGGGGTTCTTCCATTATGAACTGATGCGTAGTGATAGTCTCTGTCATGGGAATTGTGGTATTATTGATGCGGCAATTTCAGCGTACCAAGCATCCGGAGAAGAGCGCTTCCTAGGTTATGCATGGGATCTGGCAAGGGCGATGGTAGATCGAGCAAATGCATCGGGTGCTTTTGCTATAGAGACTCGTCCTGGTTTTCCTGATGTAGGACTATTTAAATCTCTTACCGGTATAGGGTACACGCTTTTGAGACTCACAAACATGCATCTTCCGAGTATTCTAGTCCTATCAAAAGATAGCGAGCAGCACAATGAATAACGTGCTATTTATCTTAGGTTCCAGAAGTGCCGAATCGAAGCAGCTAGCCTTCGCAAGGTCACTGTCTGAGCTTCTAAGGAATGATGGTGTCCAATGTGAATTATTGACGCCTAATGACTGGAATCTACACCCGGTGTCGGATAGTTCCGTGTTTGTTACGGGGATCGATAGTGCTGATCAAATCGAGGAAGACTCCGGAGAATGGCTCAAAGAAAAATTGGTCAGCTGTGATCTCCTCGTCCTTGGTACGCCTGTGTATGCACACGCCGTTTCAGCGGATATAAAACTGCTTATCGAACGTATCTCGGGTTGGTTGCACATCTTCCGTTTATTAGGAAAGCCTGGAGTATCTATCGTCTCTGCGTCAAATAACGGATTTACTGAGGTTCAGAACTACCTCGAGTTCATTATGGAAAGCCTTGGTCTTGAGATCGTTGAGGGCGTTGTATTACTTGATCAACAAGGACGCTTTGATTCGCAGCTAAAGCGGGTGTATGAAGCTATACATAGAGCTTTGGCGCCTGGTCGGCAACCGAGGGTAGGAAGAATAACGGAGCAGCAGTTTACCTACTACAAGCGCATCTTCGCAGAGCGTCCTCGCGATCTAGCTGAGCCTAGGCACTGGGAGGAGAGAGGATGGTTTAATTACGACTCATTGCAACAGTATCTTAACTCGGTTGGGAGACCCGAATGAAAAAACGCGTTCCTCTCGTTGAGCAGGGTGACAAAAGCGAATGCGGTATTGCTGTCGCTTCGATGATACTGCAATATTTCGGCCTTACAACCACCCTCTTGGACTTAGAGCAGCGCTATGGGGTGCCGCGAGGAGGGACATCATTTTCAAATTTGGTATCGATTCTGAACGACTACGGCATAAAATGCAAAGGTGTTCGTATGCGCAGTGCCAGCGATCTTGGTCTGCTTCCAATGCCAGCAGTCTGCCATTGGAATGGAGACCATTTTGTTGTACTTGAGAAGTATAGTAGGGATATATTTACAGTCGTTGATCCAGCTCAAGGGAGATTAAAGTATTCCAAGCAGGAATTCGAAGATTCTTTCACAGGCGTGGTCATACTAATTGAAGGAATAGATGTAAGACCTAAGTCAAAGCCGGCTAGAATAATCTTCGGTAATTCACTCGTGGCGTTAGTGAAGCGGTTGTCTGGCTCCGTATATTTGATCGCCGGTTTAACACTTGCAAGTCAAATATTGTCTCTTGCATTTGTTTTCGCCCAGCGTTGGATAATTGATAACGTAACGAGTCTGCAGAGTGGTATTTCACCGCTTATGCTGATTCTATGTCTAGGATCCGCAGCTCTCGTTTACTATATCCTCCAAAGCACTCGCGTTTTATGTGCCACCAACTTTCAGTTGGCATTCGAACGCCTAGTTCAATTCAAATTTATGCAACGAATGATTGAATTTCCGATGCGGTTCTTCGCGGTTCATGGAACTGGTGATCTGCTGTTTCGAATTAATTCAACGAGTCTCATTCAGCAGGTCATCTCACAAAGGCTTCTCGTGGCGGTGGTTGACGTAACGTTTGCCTCGGTCTATTTGGTAGTAATGCTTGTATTCTCACCAATTCTAGCAACCATCGTTATTCTACAGACGACTGTCATCGCGGCGATCTCCCTAGGGTACTCGGTCAGGAACAGGGACTTAGTCTCGCGTGGAGTTCACCGTGAAGTTGCGGCACAAGAAATCCTTGCCGAGTATTTTGGAGCTATCGAGACGTATAAGTCGTTGGGTATTGAGGAACAGATTCTCGACCGTTGGAAGCTTCGCTTCTTTGATAAACAGGCTTTTGATCGTAAAAAGGGGATTCTTGCTGCGCGTCTGAATACGGCTGGCGAGGCATTAAGCTTTATCCTCCCGATGCTGTTGCTTTGCGTAGGTCTCAAGCTATCTCTCGGGGGTCACGTTTCGCTCGGCACAGTAATTGGTTTTCTGTCACTTGCAGGTGCATTTCTGACGCCGGTGACAACGGTGCTTGAGTCACTGTCTCAGCTAATTACGGTCAAGACCTATATCTCGAAGGTATCCGAAATTTTGGATTTTGTGTCTCCAGATGACGAGCGATCGGGTTCGTTGGAGCTGAACGAGTCGTTAGAGTCAATCGAGGCCAACGAGATCTCATTCCGGTATAGCGCCTTTGAGCCTCTGTGTGTTGACCATCTTTCAATTAGTGTCAATCGTGGTGATCGTATCGCAATCGTAGGACCAAGTGGTTCAGGCAAAAGCACACTTCTTAAGCTCTTGTCTGGAATGCTGTATCCATATTCTGGAACTGTCACAGTCAACGGCGTGGATAGTAGGAAGTATCATCGGAACTCTCTATCTCGGTACGTTGCATATTCATCTCAGGATTCTTCTCTATTTTCTGGTTCCATTCTCGAGAATATTTCCCTTAGCGATAACCTAAGCGAAGCAGACTATTCGAAGCTGAGGGACATTTGTGATGAGCTAGGCGTTTCTGAATTGATCTCCAATAGTCCAATGGGTCTCTATACAAACATATCCAACGGGGGCTCTAATGTTTCAGGCGGCCAAAAACAGCGAATCATACTCGCTCGATCCCTGTTTTCTGAGGCAGAATTCTTGTTGCTTGACGAACCAACCAGTGCCCTCGACAGCTTGTCGGAAACGAAAGTGTTTTCGTATCTTTCACGGATGTCTAAAACCATTGTGGTCGTGGCGCACCGCCTAGAGACTATACGCCATTTTGACAAGATTTTTGTCATGGATGAGGGGGCAGTTGTTGAGTCGGGTACCCACGCTGAACTTTTAGCTCAGGGCGGACTTTATTCAAGACTGTACCGCTGAGTTTGCTCCTTGTAGCAGATTTTGATTAACACACCTATCATTTTACATTTGGGCTCTGTGTTTGAGAGACAGAACCATAAAAGCAGTTTCATATAACAGAAAAGTTGGCACCATTAGCCAATTTATATTAGGTTCGATTACCTCAGCAAGATCACGATCTAGCGCTCCGCAGATGCGTACGAGGATGGTGGCTGTAACGTTTTCGTTCCGGCCTAGTTTTGCGATGGTAAATTCGGAGGTTGTTGCTCTCGCGCAGATCTTGTTTATCCCTTCGTTTTGTCGACCAGCGTTTTATATCGTTGGGGAACCGAGTTCACCCATATGGACAAGGTGATCGAACAACTCACCGAGGATATGGTGGATGACCCGGAGGTCAAGTCGCGTGCCCACAACTCACTCGACATGTTCTCCATTGTTTACGACGAGCGGATTCAAGACATCGTGCTTGATCGTATGAACCAGAACCAGGACTTTGCGACCAAGTACCTTTCCGACCCGCAGTTCAAGGCCGATATTGACCGGATTCTCTTGCCCCTTATTCACGCCCGTCTCAACCGCAAAGACTGAATCGGATCGGTGGCAACTAAGCCCACCCAGTACATGTTGGGTGGGTCTAGTTGCATCAATCAGTTCGTGTGTTAGCATATAAGCGAACATGTAAGGAGGAGAAGTGGACGACTCTCAAGGATTTGGACGGTTCCTTGCCGACCGAAGAAAACAACACGAACTCACAATGAGGCAATTTGCGGACATGATCGGCGTTACCGCCCCCTATCTCAGTGATATAGAAAAGGGGCGCCGCGCAGCGCCAGATAGCAAGCTCGACGCCATCGCCGACGTCTTGCATCTTAGTGTTGCCGACCGTGAACGCATGTTTGACTTAGCGGCCAGGACTCGAGAAAACCAGGTGTCAGCAGACCTGTCAGGCTACATTATGGATACAGATTTGGCTCGTGTAGCTTTGCGCCGAGCCAAAGAGCGTGACCTGAGTGAACAGCAGTGGAAAGACATTATTGAGATTATCGAGGGTGGTGATCCGAACTAGTGAGCCTTCAGCCCTCGTACTTGAGCAAAGAGGCACTCGAAAGTAAAGCTGAGCAACTCCTCTCTGATTATCTTGGCGGCCATCACCTTCGATCTAGACAAGCGCTCGATATTGATTCGTTTGCCGAGTTTTTTCTTGGAGCAAACATTGACTACCAGCGCCTGTCGTTGGATGACTCTGTTTTGGGGATGTCAATCTTTCAGCCGTTATTAATGTCACTTTCGAGACCTTCTGGTGGGGTGGTTGACGTTGTCTTCCCTGGTCAAACAATCCTAATTGATTCGGACGCCCTTGCTGACTCTCCGGAAAGTCGTCTTCGATTTACCCTTGCTCATGAATGCTCTCATCTCATCTTGCATAAGCATATCTACTATCGTGACCCTGCAATGAAGTGTTCGAGCAACAATGGCTACCAGCCATTCACGACCGCTTCTGAGTCTGCGCGTTCCGATAAACTTGATCGAGCCGAGTTTCAGGCAAATTATCTCGGAGCTGCCCTACTGATGCCTAGGGAGCCTTTTACTGATACGTTCAATCATTTTGTCCCGCACGGATGGTATTCGCTGAACGACTTTGGCAAGCGAGAGGCCGTTACGAAGATTGCTGCAACGTTTGGAGTTTCGCTTCAGGCAACTGCTATTCGGATCAAAAACCTCAAGCTAGCTGGATAGTCCTGCCCCCAGGGGAGCTTGGGGTCTCTTTTTACGCACGATGTTCGCAACTTAGCTAACAGGTAAAGGAAGGAGGGGTATGGAGAAAGTCAAAAACGCAGCAGGCAAAACAATCTGTTGTATCGACCGTCGACGCAGACAGATCGAAATCGTTTTTAAAGGTTGTCGGTCGCGAATCTGGTTCGACGAGTCCGGTCAATTCCATCAACGCCATGAGCATAGATCTCCATCAGAGGACTAGCTCATCACAACACAACTGAATACAGATCAAACAGTTCGATCCGCAGAACCGCTAGACGGGCATGGATCACGCATTACCTCAAATTCGAGGCGCGTGAACCTGCCCGTCTTGTCGTTTCTACGGCTCGGCGTGCTCCTGCGGATCTCTATCCGACAGGAGAAAGCCAATGCGTATCCGCAAGGCAGAACAACACCCCACAGGCAAAAACTCGACCGTCATCTTGCGCTTCAAACACGAAGCCAACCGTGCTGAAAACGAATCAGACACCGACACCTACGTCCTCGACCTCAACGACTGTGCCCTCATGGTGGAAACCGACCGCCGTGAACGTGCCGACCAGAAGGGTAAGCCTCTCGAGGAGGTGAAGGCTCGGCATCCGCAACGGATCTTGGATGATTTGTGGAATGCCGAAGAGGCTGTCGCTCATGATGCCAAGCGTGGTGATCGTGGACCGGGAGCAAAGAGGTGCGTGTGCGGACAAGGATGTACACCGCGCCGGGGATGCCGCTTGCCATCGAACCATCCCTGGTCATTCGACCAAATGGTTGAAATTGACTGCGCCCCGGGTAGTCCATCCCCATCTCCAGAACAAGAACTCATCGCGGCCGAAGCAGATCGTCTCCACGACAACGACCTGGTGGCGATGCTCGCCGCGATTAAAACCCTGGAAGGCAAGCACCGTCAGGTCATCGACCTCATGATCGCCCAAGAGTTGACGCAAGCCGAGATCGCCCGACAGCTGGGGCTGACACGGGCGCGAGTTTCTCAGTTGTTTTCCGAGGCCAAGGCGGTCTTACGCGTGACGGTCGAGCAGTCCCGATTTAACACTTCGCCGATGGTCGGCAGTGATGTGAAGGGAATGGCCGATGGGGCGAATCCCACCGAAAAGGAAGGTAGGTGAGGCAGATGCCTCAGCACAGGCTCAAGCTTCACATCGCCAAGCAGATCCCCAATGATCCGGGGATCGTGGCAACCAAGACCGTACCAATCCGCGAGCGCCTGCTACGGCTGTTGCTTGGCAAGCGTAGCCAGGTCACGTTGGTGGTACCTGGTAATAGCGTCCGCCAGATCGACATCACTGAACGTGACGATGACGGCCTGATGGCGTTGGCTGACGCGATCGGTGTAAGCCGGGGCGGTGATACGGCATGAACATCACTGACGCAAACCGCTTCATCCACACATTGAACCGCCTGGCTGAGGGTGTGACGATGCTCGCTGGCGCGATCGAGGAAGCCGCGTGGGAGTCGTTCGAGGATCACGTGGGTATGCCTGGGGTGCGGCCTATCGCGGCAGCACAGCTCGCACAACCCGCGCTTCAAGCGGTAGCCGAAGAATACGAGGCTGCCTGCCAGCCACCCACCTCAGCACCAACTGCAGCTGCGGAGCCGGTGTCGTTGGAGCAGGTGCGCGGCATGCTGGCCGAACTATCCCAGGCAGGGCATACGGCGAAGATCCGTTCGCTGATCCAGGCCACCGGAGTGGACAAGCTCTCAGAGGTCGAGCCAGCCAAGTATGGGTGGTTGCTTACGCAGGCGGAGGCGATGCGTGATGCCTGACCAACACGCTGTCTTATCAGCCTCGGGGGCGCACCGGTGGCTGAACTGCCCACCCAGCGCGGTGCTGGAATTCGGTGAGCCGGACTCGTCGTCGGCTGCTGCCGAGCAGGGCACTGTCGCCCACGCGTTGGCGGAGTGGAAGCTTAGACGCGCCCTCCGCCAAACACCTAGCTTCAAGCCGGAGTCCGACTGGATTGATGAGGAGATGGAGCACCTGACCGACGACTACGTCTCCTTCATCCAGGAGCACATCTCGCAGGCACGGGAAACCTGTGCTGATCCGACGGTGCTCATTGAGCAGCGTCTGGACTTCAGCCATGTGGTGCCGGGCGGGTTCGGTACCGGGGACTGCGTCATCATCGCTGAACCCTGCCTGCACATCATCGACCTGAAGTATGGCATGGGCGTGTTGGTCGAAGCGGAGAACAACCCGCAGTTGATGCTCTATGCCCTCGGAGCGCTCCGCACCTTCGGTGACCTGTACGACATTGACACGGTGGCGGTGACGATCTACCAGCCCCGGCGGGGCAACGTTGACACTTGGGAAACCAGCGTCGCCGACCTCCTCGCATGGGCTGAGACCGAGGTCAAACCGAAAGCAGCACTTGCAGCCGAAGGTGAGGGCGAGTTCTGCCCCGGGAGCTGGTGCCAGTTTTGCAAGATCGCACCCACCTGCCGGGCACGAGCCGACGCCAATCTTGCGCTGGCCAAGTTGGAGTTCGCCCCACCAGCAGAACTCTCAGACGCAGAGATCGCTGACGTGCTCACGCGGATTCGAAATCTGAAGTCTTGGGCGTCGGATGTCGAAGCCTACGCACTCTCGAAGGCTGTCAATCAGGGTGTGGCTTTTGAGGGGTTCAAGCTCGTCGCCGGTCGGTCAGTACGCAAATACACCTCCGAGAAAGACGTGGCGGCGGCTGCTGAAGCGGCTGGCTACAAAGACATCTACGACCGCAAGCTCATCACTCTCACAGCCATGGAAAAGCTCATGGGTAAAACCACCTTCAACGAGATCCTCGGCGATCTCGTGACCAAACCTGCAGGCAAACCAACCCTGGTGCCTGCATCAGATAAACGGCCGCCACTCGATTTGGTGAGCGCGGCCACCGATTTCAGAAACGACAACTAAGAGAAAGAAGAATCATTATGGCAACGACCAACCCAACTCGCATTGTGACCGGCGAAGTCCGACTCAGTTATGCCCATATTTGGGAACCGAACTCTATCCAAGGCGGAAAGTCCAAGTACTCAGTTTCCTTGATTATCCCGAAGTCCGACACTGCCACCATCGCTGCGATCGAGAAGGCCGTGGACGCGGCCATCGATCAGGGCATTGGAAAGTTTGGCGGCAAGCGCCCCAACAAGGCCGCCCTTAAGCTGCCGCTGCGTGATGGGGATATTGAGCGTGACGACGAAGCCTACGCCAACGCTTACTTCCTCAACGCTAACTCCCTGACCGCTCCGCAGATCGTCGACCAGGATGTTGCACCGATTCTGGACCGCGCCGAGGTCTACTCGGGCTGCTACGCACGAGTATCCCTGTCGTTCTATGCGTTCAACACGAACGGTAACCGTGGAATCGCCTGCGGACTAGGCAACATTCAAAAGACCCGCGACGGCGAGAGCCTAGGCGGCAGTCGCGTCTCTGCTGAGACCGACTTCGGTGCCTTTGCCCCAGCCGACGACGACTTCCTGAACTGAGAGGACACATTATGTTTATGGATTGTTTCTGGGCTATCACTTTTGCTTACTGGGCCTACTACCTCATCCCGAATGGCATTGTCGCCCTCATTTCGTGGGTGATGGACAAGCGTGAAGAACGCCGATACGTGGCGATGCTCGAAGAAGAACGAGCACGCATCAAGGCCAGCGAGGTCGCGAAAGCAGAAGCCTCGCCCCTGTAAGTAACCGACTTGTGGAGGGAACTACCAACCACGGTGGTTCCCTCCACCTTTCCCTTTATGTGAAAGGAAGCAACTATGCGCTCATTGGCCTGCGATATCGAGACGTTCAGCCCTGTTCAACTCGCAAAGGCAGGCGTTTACCCGTATGCCAAAGATCCTGAGTTCGATGTCCTCCTGTTCGGCTATTCCGTCGACGGTGGCCCGGTCGAAGTAGTGGATCTTGCCAGCGGTGAGACTCTGCCCGGCGAGGTACTGGCGGCTTTGGTTGATCCAGGTGTAGTCAAGTGGGCGCATAATGCCGCCTTCGAGCGCGTGTGCTTATCGGCGTGGCTACACCGATACCATCCCGAACTGCTGAGCCAGAGGTTTCTTGATCCGGCGCAGTGGCGCTGCACCATGATCTGGTCGGCCTACCTCGGGTTGCCGATGAGCCTCGATGCAGTTGCCACCGTCCTGAAACTCGACGTTAAAAAAGATGGTGTCGGACGCAAGCTGATCAAGCAGTTTTGCACACCCGCCCCACCCTCAGTGCTGAATGGCGGTGCGCGACGTAACCCACCCTCGGCTGACCCGACCGGATGGGCGCGGTTCATTGACTACAACCGCCGCGACGTCGAAGTCGAACTTGCGATCCATAACCGGCTGAAGGCTTTTCCGATGCCCGATGCCGAGTGGGACACCTACACCCTTGACCAGACTATTAACGACACCGGGATCCTGCTGGATCCCACGCTCGTGGACAACGCCGTCGCCATGGATAAACATCACCGCAACGCCACACTCACGAGAGCCCAGAAGCTCACCGGGCTGGAGAACCCGAACTCACCGATCCAGCTCAAGGACTGGCTCGCCAGCAAAGGATGTGCGATGACCTCGCTGACCAAGGAGGAGGTCGCTACTGCCCTTGAAAACGCTACCGGTGACGTGCGTGAAGCGTTAGAACTACGAGGCGAACTTTCCAAATCATCGGTCAAGAAATATGAGGCGATGCAAAACGTCGCAGGCACCGATGGACGTGCGCGCGGGCTCATCCAGTTCTACGGTGCAGGCCGCACAGGCAGGTTCGCAGGCCGCCTTGTCCAGGTACAGAATCTGCCCAGGAACTACCTACCTGATCTCGACCAAGCCAGATCGCTCGTCAGGGCGGGTGATCTTGATGCGCTGGAGCTGCTCTTTGATTCCGTGCCCGACACACTTTCACAGTTAATCCGCACTGCGTTTATCCCTTCTCCTGGGCACAGGTTTATCGTCGCGGATTTCTCTGCGATCGAAGCACGGGTGATTGCTTGGCTCGCCGGAGAACGGGCCACCCTGGCCGCTTTCCGTGAGGGCAAAGACCTCTACTGCGAGACCGCCGCCCGCATGTTCGGAGTGCTGGTCAAGAAGCACGGCGTTAATGGTGAGCTTCGTCAGAAGGGGAAGATCGCGGTGCTTGCCTGTGGTTATGGTGGCTCGGTCGGTGCGCTTAAAGCCATGGGAGCCCTGGGCATGGGGTTGGCTGAGCACGAGCTCAAACCGATCGTCGACGCATGGCGGGCCGCCAACCCACACATCGTGCAGCTGTGGGCCGACGTCGAGCAGGCCGCGATTGCCGCGATCACCTCGCGCCAGCCTATCCGGCTATGCAACCTGCGCTTCAGTGTCGAGTCTGGGATTCTCTTCATCGAACTGCCATCTGGCAGACGGTTGGCGTATGTGCAGCCGCGTCTGGGGGAGAACAGGTGGGGTGGCACGTCCATCACCTACACAGGAACCACTACGGCGCGGCGCTGGGGAGAGCTCGAAACCTACGGCGGAAAGTTGGTCGAGAACATCGTGCAAGCCATCGCCCGTGACCTCCTCGTCACCGGCATGCACCAGGTTGCGAATGCTGGGCATCGGATTGTGATGCACGTGCACGACGAGATCGTCATCGACGAACCCACAGACTCAGGTTTCACCGTATCCGATGCGTGCAAGCTCATGTCCACACTCCCAGCCTGGGCCAAAGGACTACCACTGGACGCGGACGGATACGAATGCGACTACTACCGCAAGGACTAACTCCTATTCGTTGTTGAGCAGCAGGTTCGGATCGGTTGTCATGAGTTCTCGAAGATACGTGGCGATCTGCTGATCAGCTGCGGAGGGTGCTGGGTCGTTGTCGAGGTCGCGCAGGTATTCAACGAAGGCAAAGAGGCGCATGTTTTTCGCCATCGCCCACACCGTGGCCTTATCAATCTCATTCATGCCATCCATATTTGCTCGCGCAGCACCGGTTTGTCTGCGGGTTGTACGCGGCATGGATTTAACACTTTTAGGTTCGTCGGCAGTGGGGTGAGGCCCTTAACTCCTTGTGCCGCCCGGCACGAATTTTTCTCGACGGGGTCTCGGGAAGGAACCCCGCCATGGGAAACCAGATTCAAACATTCACCAACGACCGGTTCGGGCAAGTACGCAGCTTCGCTGCTGATGATCAGACATGGTTCATCGCCGCTGACATCTGCCAGGCACTCGAGCTAACGAACCCCTCGGTTGCCGTCTCTCGTCTCGATGAGGATGAGAAGGCTAAGTTCAACTTAGGGTTCTCCGGTGGTGCCACATGGTGCGTCAACGAGCCCGGTCTCTACGCGCTGATCATGGCATCACGCAAACCAGAAGCGAAAGCGTTCAAGCGTTGGGTCACCCACGAGGTGCTGCCATCAATCCGCCGCCATGGCCTGTACGCCACCGACGAGCTGGTCACTAATCCCGAAGCGCTCCTCAAAGTGCTCGACGCCTACGTTGCTGAACGCCGCAAAACCGCAGAGCTCTCGTTGCAGAACCTCGCGCAAGCTCAAGCCCTGGCTGAAGCGAAGCCGAAACTGTCCTATTACGACATGGTTCTCCAAGCCAAGGATGCATTGCCGATCACGGTGATCGCGAAGGACTATGGGTTTTCTGGCCGCAAGCTCAACCAGCTACTGCATGAACTCGGTATTCAGTACAAGCAATCGGGCGTGTGGCTGCTCTACGCCCAGCACGCAGGCAACGGTTACACCGACACTAAAACCCACGTCATCGACGACGGTAACCGCACCCGGGTCCACACCTACTGGACGCAGAAAGGTCGCCTGTTCATCTACGAGGTTCTCAAGAACCAGGCCGGTATTCTTCCCGTCATCGAGCGTGAAGGTCAGGTGCAAGCATGAACACCGCAACGACACTCGATATCGGATTCTCGAAGAAGAACACTGAGGGCTATCTGGATTTGACGAGCTACCACGCGCTCAAGAAGCTCCAGCGTGAACAATTCGGTTACCGGCCGCTCGTCTATATCTGCTCGCCCTACTCAGGCGACACGCAAGCGAACGTTGATCTCGCCCGCCAATTCTGTGGGTTCGCAGTGGGCGCGGGCAAGATTCCGTTCGCCCCGCACTTGTTGTTCCCGCAGTTCATCGATGACACCGATCCTGACCAGCGCGAGCTTGCGATGTTCTTCAACCGGGTGCTGCTGGCCAAGTGCGAAGCCCTGTGGGCCTATGTCGGACACGTCAGCCCTGGTATGCGCCTAGAGATCGGTTGGGCACGCGACCTCGACCTACCGATTAAGTACTTCGAGCAAGATTTTCAGGAGGTCACCCCATGACCACGCCCTTCACCCTCTATGCCGCGAATGTGAGCGGCGTACAGAACAACAACCACTACCCAAACCAGCACACCATTACTGATGCGCCATCACTGTCAGCGGCCGCTGGCTTCGATCATGTGGCTGCCGCGTATGTGAATGACCGCCGCTCAACCGCAGCCTTCGTGGCCTCAGATTGCGTGGTGATGGATATCGATAACGACCACACCGAAACCCAAACCGACTGGATCACCCCAGAACGCTTGGGCGAGTTGATGGCGGGTGTTGAGTTCATGACCGCCACCTCCCGCAATCACATGAAACCGAAAGGCGTATTGTCGGCGCGGCCGCGATTCCACGTCTACTTCCCAATCCACGAAGTACACGACGCGGACGACTACGCCGGGCTCAAGCATCGCCTTGCGGCGAGATTCGCCTTCTTCGATCGCAATGCCCTGGATGCAGGACGCTTCATCTACGGCACACCTAATCCACAGGTGACAGTGCAAAAGGGCGATCAGTTGCTCGATGCGTGGTTGGATGCCGCTGATGAACGTGACGTGTTCGCCGCCTTTGATGCCTCCACTCAGGCGATTGGGGAGGGATCCCGTAATGCCACCTTGTCGAGGTTTGCCGGACGGGTGCTGATCCGCTACGGGCAAAGCGCGCAGGCTCGGGACTTGTTCGACCAGAAAGCGTCCCTATGCGAGCCGCCGCTCGATAGTCACGAGTTGGAGTCGATCTGGAACTCGGCGTGCCGGTTTGCTACCAAGGTGGCCGCTGATCCTGGTTATCTCTCGCCCGAGGCGTATGCGCAGCTGACGAGCCTGCGACCTGATGATTTCACTGATGTGGGGCAAGCGACGGTACTGGCCGGAGAATACGCGGATCGGATCTGCTACTCACCAGCTACAGCGTGGATGGCTTACGACGGTGGTGTGTGGGAGGAGAACGAGCCGAAAGTCCAACACGTTGTTCAAGAACTCACCTCCCGCCAACTCGAGCAAGCACACGCCGAACTCGACCAGATCACCGCACGCGCTGGCGATCTTGGTGTCACAGCGATGCTGGTTGCGATGAGTAAGACCAAAGCACTCGCGGCCTTCACCCCAGGTCAACAGCGGGTCTACCACGACATGGTTGCAGCCCAAGAATGGGTGAAGTTCATTTACAAATGCCGCTCAGATCGCACAATCCTGGCTGTCATGCGGCAAGCCCGCCCGCTCGCGCTGATCAACCCTGAGGTTCTCGACGCCGATCCTTATCTGTTCAACACGCCCACGGCAACCTACGACCTACGTGACGGAGACAAGCACGACCATGACCCGGGCGACATGTTGACCAAACAAACCGCCGTCGACCCATCCACCACCGGGATGAACATGTGGCTGGAATCCCTGGAGATCACATTCGGTGGGGATAAAGAACTGATCGGATACGTCCAACGCGTGTGCGGGCTAGCTGCTATCGGCAAGGTACTAATCGAAGCACTCATTATTGCTTACGGGGATGGCAATAACGGTAAATCCACGTTCTGGAACACCATCGCCCGCGTCCTCGGCTCGTATTCAGAAACTATCTCGGCTGAAGTGCTGATCGCGGGCAAGACAAATAACGCCAAACACGAAATGGCCGAAACCAGAGCCAGACGGTTGTTGATTGCTGGCGAGAACGACGAGGGTGTGCGCTTGTCGACCTCATCAACCAAACAGTTAGCGTCGACCGACAAAATCGCCGCAGAGAAGAAATATAAAGACCCCTTCTCCTTCACCCCATCCCACACACTGGTGTTATACACCAACCACCTACCCAGGGTCGGTGCGATGGACACCGGTATTTGGCGACGGCTCATCGTGATCCCATTCGAGCAAACCATCACCCCGAGTGTGGATATTAAAAACTATGCCGACCATCTATATGAGAAAGCTGGAGGTGCGGTGCTGGCGTGGATTATGGAGGGAGCACGCTTGATACACGCCGAGAACTATCGTCTGACCCCGCCGCAACAAGTGGTTGCGGCATCCGAGGCATATCGGGCAGCTAATGACTGGTTCGCTCACTTCCTTGAAGAATGCTGCCAAGTCGGACAAGGACTATCGGAGCAATCCAAAGACCTCTACGACGCCTACCGGTCTTGGGCGATGGGTAGGGGCGAGTATGTGCGCTCCACCAGTGATTTCTATGCTGCCGTCGAAAAAGCCGGGTACCGACGCAGGCGAACCTCGCGGGCACGATTCGTTGACGGGCTAGCCCTGATCAGCGAATTCGCTCTCTAATCACCCTAATAGTGACAGTCGTGTCAGTCGTTACTAGCCCTTTCTATAAGGAAATAAAAAATACAGTCCTATATAGGGTTTTAGGGATAGACCGACACGACTGTCACGGATTTTACGAAAGACGTGACATGAAAGAAAAACACCTCGAAAACGAACTGAAGAAATCAGTCGAAAATCTGGGTGGAATCTGCTGGAAACTCGTATCCCCAGGAGTAGCAGGCGTACCAGATCGTATCTGTCTGAAGGCTGGACGGGTTATCTTCGTCGAATTGAAGGCACCAGGCAAGAAACCCAGACCAATCCAGAACCGTCGCATTAAGCAGCTGCAAGGTCAAGGCTTTCAAGTCTTCGTGATTGACAGCGTGGATGGGATTGCGGAGGTGACAAATGCGCTACAAGCCGCATAACTACCAGACCCAAGCAACCGACTTCATTACCTCCCATGATGAGTCTGCGATCTTCCTAGGAATGGGTTTAGGCAAAAGCGTCATCGCACTCACCGCGATCTGGCAGCTGGTGCTGGATTACTTCCTTGTGAGCCGTGTTCTTGTGATCGCGCCACTGCGTGTGGCTCGTGACACCTGGCCTGCCGAGGCCACCAAGTGGGATCATCTCGAGGGGTTATCTCTGGCGGTGGCTGTTGGGTCCAAGCAAGATCGCCTAAATGCTTTAGCGAAGAACTCGATGGTGACTGTGATCAACCGCGAAAACATCCCGTGGCTGGTCGCCCACTACGGCAAAGCCTGGCCCTTCGACATGATCGTCATCGACGAACTCTCCAGCTTCAAAAACCATCGGGCAAAAAGGTTTAGCGCGCTGGTGAAGATGCGGCCCTACGTGAGCCGCTGGGTTGGGCTAACCGGCACACCCGCTGCCAACGGCTTGATGGATTTGTGGGCGCAGTTTCGGCTGCTAGACGGCGGTACACGTCTGGGTCGTTATATCAGTCGGTTCAGGGACCGTTGGTTCGTCCCCGATAAACGGGGTGGCATGCAGGTGTTCTCCTATAAGCCGCGCGCGGGTGCTGAGGATGAGATCTATGCGGCGATCTCGGACATCACCTTGTCCATGAAAACTACCGACCACCTTCAGCTGCCGGAACTAACCGTAACAACCACGAAAGTGAGCCTTGCCGATAACGAGCGTGCGGTGTATGAGCGTCTCAAACAAGACCTAGTCGTCGAGCTGGACGGGCAGGTTGTGGATGCCGCGAACGCGGCCGCTCTGTCAGGCAAACTCTTACAGCTCGCAAGCGGGGCGATCTACAACGAGCAAAGCCAAGCAATCGCTGTTCATAGCGCAAAGTTGGATGCTTTTGAGGATCTGGTTGAGGCGGCGAATGGGCAGAACCTTTTGGTGGTCTACTGGTTTCGTCACGACCTAGAGCGGATCGTTCAGCGGTTCCCTCAAGCCCGAGTCTTAAAGACCGCTGAGGATATAGAGGCTTGGAATAACAGTGAAATCCGACTTGGTTTGATTCATCCGGCTTCTGCGGGGCATGGCCTGAATCTGCAAGCCGGCGGGCACATGTTGGTCTGGTTTTCACTCACGTGGTCTTTGGAGTTGTATCAGCAAACCAACGCCCGTCTTTATCGGCAAGGCCAAACCCAGCCGGTCACCATCACCCACCTAGTAGCTGAAGGCACTCTCGATGAAGCAGTCCTGAAAGCACTCGATACCAAGAACACGACGCAGGCCGCGCTGATTGAAGCGGTCAAAACACAACTAACAAACCACTAACCAGGAAGGAGCCATCATGCATGTGATGACGAAATACCTAGATACCCGCAAAGCAGCGATCTGCGCACTAGAAGACTACCCACTGATGGAACAAGCCGCAGCCCAAGACACCAGCGCCGAAGCCGACCAACTACGCGAGGACCTGACCAGCCCCACCAGTGCGAGGATCACCGGGCTACCGCATGCGAAAGATCCTCATGCTGGTGAGCGTCGTATCGCATCCACTCTTGACAAGATCGACCTGCTGGCCGCCCGTAAACAAGAAGCCCAAGACTACCTGGACTGGTTCCTGCCCGCTTGGGCAACCCTTGCTGAGGATGACAGGTTCGTGTTGGAGAACTTTTATCTGGGTGTAGGTGGTCAGGAAGATCGCGTGGCGATGATCGGCGACCACTTCTACATCGAACGCGACAGCGTCTACCGGCGAAAGAACCGAGCGTTGGATCGCCTCGCCGTGGCTTTGTATGGCAGGTGCTAGCTTGCACCCATGCGTTAGCGAGTATCCGAACTCTGCGATGGAAATCTAGGTTAAAGCCTGAGATACTGTAAATGGATAGAAATATAGAAAAGCGAAACCCTCTGGGACAAAAGCACTGAACTGCTGACCGGAGGGTTTCACTTTACCCAGGCAGAAGGTTGGTGAGTCCAATGCCAAGCAAACCAAAACGCCCCTGCTCGGCTTCCGGCTGCCCACAGCTAACCCACGAACGGTTTTGCTCGCAGCATGCCAAGGCTGAGGACAAGCGTTACCGACGCTTTCAGCGTGATCCGAAGATCAACCGGCGCTACGGTGCCCTGTGGCGACGTATCCGCGCCGCTTACATCGCGGCCCATCCGTTGTGTGAAGACTGCCTAGCGCAAGGCAAGAAGACACCGGTACAGGAAGTCCACCACGTCCTTCCCTTGGAGCATGGCGGCAGCCACGATTTCAATAACCTGCGCTCGCTTTGCAAACCGTGCCACTCGCGCCAGAGCGCGTTGGATGGCGACCGGTGGAGGCAAGGCCCGCAGGTGTATTCCTACGAGTTTTCGCCTTCGTCATAGACATCGATAACATGCTCTGGCCCGAACTCAATGAAGTTCCCAGCTTCAGCACCTTCTAAGAAGCCAGGAATATTATCGAGCTCTCCAACGTAGCTTTGACCTTGCACATCTGTAACTCGCACCCACATACGCTCTGCGCCAGGATCGCCTTCCTCTGGAGCATCAAGCACAAAAACTAGTTTGACGATGTCACCGACCTGTAAATTTTCTCGAGTGCAGCGGTCTGGAATCCAAAAAGTATCAGGATACTCCGCATGCATTTGCTCCGCATTTTCTAAATGAAAATCCACAGGAATCGGTATTTCAAAATCTTCATGACCCATGATTCGATTTTATCAATTTGCCCCGACACATTTTTGGGGGTGTCGATGAGGGGGTTGGGGCCCTCGGATCTCTACGAGCTTTGGGGAGGTCAGCGGGCTCGGCCTGCCGCGCACAAAAACTTGGAATCAAACGGGGTATTGACCTGTACTGAACCCCAATTCTTGGACAGTGTGATTCTATCCGATGGTGGTTAGTGCGTGTTGCCGGTATTCGTTTGGGGTCATCCCTCCGAGCCGTTCTTGCATACGCTCAGTGTTGTACCACTGTATGTACTCGTCAATCG
>JALFSN010000001.1 GCA_022778805.1 Arcanobacterium sp. | reverse complement strand
ATAAAAGGTACCCCGGGGATAACAGGCTGATCCTGCCCAAGAGTTCATATCGACGGCATGGTTTGGCACCTCGATGTCGGCTCGTCGCATCCTGGGGCTGGAGTAGGTCCCAAGGGTTGGGCTGTTCGCCCATTAAAGCGGCACGCGAGCTGGGTTCAGAACGTCGTGAGACAGTTCGGTCCCTATCCTCTGCGCGCGTTGGAGAATTGAGGAGGGCTGTTCCTAGTACGAGAGGACCGGAACGGACGAACCTCTGGTGTGCCAGTTGTACCGCCAGGTGCATGGCTGGTTGGCTACGTTCGGGAAGGATAACCGCTGAAAGCATCTAAGTGGGAAGCCTGCTCCAAGATGAGTTCTCGATGCAAACGTGATTTGTGGGAGGCCCCCTAGAGATGATGGGGTTGATAGGCCAGGCGTGGAAGCATGGTAACGTGTGGAGCTGACTGGTACTAATGGCCGATCACACAAAAACATTTTTTTGAAAGGTCTCGCGTCTACTGTACATGACCGGGCACCCGCACCGTGTGTGTGGGGTGGTTTGTCCAATGTTTTGGTGGTGGTTATAGTGGCAGGGAAACGCCCGTTCCCTTTCCGAACACGGTAGCTAAGCCTGTTATACGCTGATGGTACTGCACACGCGAGTGTGTGGGAGAGTAAGACACTGCCACCATTTATATGTTACGTGGGGTGGGTATGATCCGATCGGATCATACCCACCCCCTTTATTTTGTGGTTATACCCCCCCACACACACCCACACAACCACCAGCGATAGACAGGAACACGATAGGTGGGGAAAGCGATAAATAAGAGGGAAGCGTGCCACGCAGGTAAGTGCTTCAACATGTCACGGGCCCTATAGATAGGGATATCAGCATATGAGACTGTACTGGGATGTGGCACTGGTGGAGAACCTCTGTTTTCAAAGAAGCGCTCTTATAGCATAGGATAAACCCTATAGTCTCTACACTGAGATATTCCAGGGGTGCTATGGACGCGCTGCGCCGCTTAGATGCGTACGCGATACGCACTCACGCTTCTACATATTAAGGAGAGATTGTGAAGAAATTTCGTGCTCTTGCCGTTGTGCTTGCTCTGCCGCTGGCGCTGACGGCGTGTTCACATGGGGGAGGCGCCAACGGCGGTGGAAGTGGTTCGTCTGCCGTCATCGTTGCCAACGACACTGAGCCTCAGAATCCTTTGATTCCTGCAAATACTAATGAAGTTGGCGGCGGAACCATTCTTGATCTTATTTATGCCGGTCTGTATTACTACGATAAAGACGGCAAGCCACAGCTGCACATGGCTGAATCCGTCGATACCAAAGATTCGGTGAATTTTACGATTAAGCTCAAGAAAGACCAGAAGTTCTCCGATGGCTCTCCAGTCACGGCGGCGTCTTTCGTCAATGCGTGGAATCAGGCAGTCAAGCAGCAGCAGCTCAACGCTTCGTGGTTTAGCATTATTAAAGGATACAGCGAAGATAAACCGACTGATCTTGAGGGATTGAAAGTGGTGGACGATACCACGTTCACAGTCGAGCTCAATACACCAACCTCTGATTTCCCTGTTCGCCTCGGCTACAGCGCTTTCTATCCGCTTCCTGAAGCTGGGATTGGCGACGTCGAAGCGGTGGCTGCTTTTGGTGAGAATCCCATCAGCAACGGCCCCTACATCGTCAAGAAAGATTCCTGGGCACACAATGAGAAGATTGAGCTCGTGCCCAATCCCGAATACAAAGGCCCAATTGCGGCTAAGAATGGCGGCATCACCTTCAAGTTCTACTCATCCCAGGATGCAGCGTACAACGATCTGCTCTCTGGCCAGCTCGACGTGCTAGATGCAGTGCCAGATTCCGCATTCGGCACCTACGAACAAGAGCTCGGCGATCGCGCAGTCAATCAACCAGGGGCAATTTTCCAGAGCTTTACGTTCCCCAAGAGCGACACTCGTTTCCAAGGTGAAGCTGGACAGCTACGTAAGCAAGCCATCTCCATGGCCATTAACCGTGAAGAAATCACAAAGACCATTTTCCAAGGCACGCGCCAGCCAGCCACGGATTTCGTGGCTCCAGTTATTCCTGGGCACTCGGATTCTCTCGCCGGTGCTGACGTTTTGACGTACAACCCAGAAAAGGCGAAGGAACTGTGGAAGCAGGCAGATGCGATTGAACCGTGGACGGGCGATGTAGAGATTGCCTACAACTCCGACGGCGGGCATCAGGCATGGGTAGATGCCACGATGAACTCGATTAAGAATACTCTCGGCATTGAGGCTAAAGGTGCTCCGTACGCAGATTTTAAGAGTTTGCGTAAAGAGATCACGGATCGGGCGATTACGAAAGCATTCCGCACTGGTTGGCAAGGGGATTATCCAGGTATTTCCAACTTCCTTGAGCCAATCTATATGACGGGTGCATCCGCAAACGATGGTGACTATTCGAATGCCGATTTCGATGCGCTGCTGAAGAAAGCGGCATCGCAGCCGAGCGTGGAGGAAGCCAACAAACTCTACATTCAGGCTGAGGAATCTTTGCTCAAAGATCTCCCCTGCATCCCGCTGTGGTATTCAAACCTCACGGGCGGCAGCGCTGAGGGCGTGAAAGACGTCGTCTTTGGCTGGAATACCAAGCCACTTTTGTACAACGTCACAAAGTAAGCGCCATACTGCGCTGGCTGTGGAACGAATGCCTACATGCCGCATCCACAGCCAGCTGTAGGCACACATGAGATCGTGGCTCGCAGACGAGCAAGTGTGTGAGCCACGGTTTTATTGCGGCGTTTTATTGCGTTGCGGCTCGTCCAAGCTCGTGTAGCTCATCAAAGCTCGTGCACATGCTGCACGTGAGCCGCATCGTGCATTTTGCACGTCATTTTTAATTCACGGAGGTCGTAATGCTGCGATACGTTGGCCGACGGCTCCTGCAAGTGATTCCAGTGCTCATCGGGGCCACGCTGCTCATCTATGCAATGGTTTTTCTCATGCCAGGAGATCCTGTACAGGCTCTTGGTGGGGATAAGGGGTTGTCGCAATCGGCTGCTGCTGCGATCCGTGAACGCTATAACCTCGATAAGCCTTTCATTATCCAATATCTTCTCTATCTGAAAGGCGTGCTCACGTTTGATTTTGGGCTCACTTTTTCCGGGCGTGAAGTGACGGAAGTGATGGCTTCTGCTTTTCCCGTCACGATTAAACTCGCGCTGATGGCTCTGGTTTTTGAAGCGGTCTTTGGAATCTTTTTCGGCGCAATTGCTGGGCTCAAACGGGGAGGTATTTTCGACGCTACCGTGCTGCTGGTCTCCCTCTTTGTGATTGCTGTACCGACGTTTGTAATCGGTTTCGTCATGCAGTTCATCATAGGGGTCAAGCTGGGATGGCTGCCGACGACGGTGGGTTCCAATACGTCACTGCAGGGGCTATTGATGCCCGCTATCGTGCTTGGAGCTGTCTCATTTGCATACGTATTGCGTCTCACGCGGCAGAGCGTATCGGAGACGATTGGAGCTGACCACGTGCGCACCGCCTATGCGAAAGGACTGCCACGGGCAAAAGTGATGACGAATCACGTCTTGCGCAACTCTCTCATTCCAGTGGTCACGTTCCTCGGAGCAGACCTGGGGTCGCTGATGGGCGGTGCAATCGTGACTGAAGGAATTTTTGCGATCAACGGCGTGGGCGGCAATATCTATCAAGCCATTATCAAAGGCGAGCCAGCCACAGTGGTGTCGTTCACGACGGTGCTGGTGATGGTTTATATCGTTGCCAATTTGCTAGTCGATCTGCTGTATGCCCTGCTTGACCCGAGGATTAGATATGAGTGAGAGAGAAACAACGATGAGTAGTGCCGAACGTCGTAGTGCTGAACGTCGCGCTGAAAACGCTGCTGTGTCGCTCTATCCTGGACAAGAACACTATGTGAGTGATGTCGATGAGACGGGTCTCGGCGCCGTCGATGCGGTGGCAGACGATTCTGCTCCATCCTCAATGTGGGGCGAAGCCTGGAAGTATCTTCGCAAGCGAGTGCTCTTCTGGGTGGCTGCCGGAATTATTCTGCTCGCGCTGGCGCTTGCCGCGTTCCCACAGCTTTTCACGGCCGTTGATCCGAAATTCTGCGAGCTCTCTCGCTCAATGGGACTGCCCGAGAGCGGACATCCGTTTGGTTTTGACCGTCAAGGATGTGATATTTTTGCACGCACAGTCTACGGCGCGCGAGCTTCCGTCGTCGTCGGTGTACTCACGACGATCGTGGTCGTCATTATCGGCGGGATTTTCGGCACGCTAGCTGGCTATTTCGGTGGGTGGCTGGATGCCCTCCTCTCGCGCGTGACGGATATTATTTTTGCGGTGCCGTTCTTGCTCGCGGGTATCGTCGTCATGCAGATGTTCCGTGAGAATCGCACGATTATCACCGTCGTCATCGTGCTGGCTGTATTTGGGTGGCCGCAGATTGCGCGCATCACTCGTGGTGCCGTGATGCAGACAAAGCACGAGGAGTTTGTGACGGCGGCGCGAGCTTTAGGAGAGAGCCGCTGGCGTATCATTATGCGCCATATTTTGCCCAATTCCGCCGCACCTATCATCGTGTATGCCACGGTGGCGCTCGGCACGTTTATTGTCTCTGAAGCTACGCTTTCGTTCCTAGGAGTGGGGCTGCCCTCTGACGTCGTCTCATGGGGTGGGGATATTGCCCGTGCACAGGTGTCGTTGCGCGTCCAACCGTCGGTGCTGTTCTATCCGGCTGGGGCGCTGGCTCTAACGGTGCTGAGCTTCATCATGATGGGTGACGTCGTGCGCGACGCTCTGGATCCGACGCAGAGGAAGAGATGAGTAAGGGGCAACAGATGAACGAACAGGTGCAGCCTCTCCTTGAGGTCACAGATCTTGAGGTGGCGTTTCAAAGCTCTACCGGTATGGTGCCGGCTGTGCGCAAGGCAAACTTGAGCATTTATCCTGGTCAAAGCGTCGCAATCGTGGGGGAATCAGGCTCTGGCAAATCGACGGTAGCCAATGCGATTATCGGTTTGCTACCTGGCACCGGCAAAGTGGTAGGCGGCTCTATTAAACTCGATGGTGAAGAGCTGGTAGGGAAGAGCCGCACCCAGATGGAAGCCATTCGCGGCTCCGAGATCGGCCTTATTCCACAAGATCCAATGAGTAATCTCAATCCGGTGTGGAAAATCGGATTTCAGGTCAAGGAGGCTCTCGACGCGAATGGCGTGGGGGCGAAAGGCGAACGTAAAGAGCTAGTCAATAAGCTGCTGGCGGATGCTGGCCTGCCGGATGTCGAGCGGGTAGCCAAGCAATATCCGCACGAATTTTCTGGAGGGATGCGCCAGCGAGCCCTCATCGCTATTGGTCTAGCTGCCAATCCAAAATTGCTGATTGCGGATGAGCCGACGTCGGCACTTGACGTGACGGTGCAGCGCCGGATTCTCGATCATTTGGAAAGTCTCACTCGTAAGCTGGGCACGTCAGTGTTGTTCATTACGCACGATCTGGGCTTAGCGGCTGAACGTGCCTCGCACCTGGTTGTGATGCATCGTGGGCGAGTGGTGGAATCTGGCCCTGCATTGCGTATCTTGCGTGACCCGCAGCATCCATATACGAAGCGGCTGGTGGCGGCAGCGCCGTCACTCGCCTCTGCCCGCATTGAGTCGGCACACAAACGCGGTATTGACGTGATTGACGACGAGCTGCTAGGGGCTGGGCAGGGTGCTAAGAGTGAAGAAATCGCGGTGGAAGTGCAGCATCTAACGAAGACGTTCAAAGTGCGCGGCGGACATGGAGCTGTCTTTAAGGCGCTTGACGACGTCTCCTTTAAAGTTCGCAAAGGCACGACGCTGGCAGTGGTCGGAGAGAGCGGTTCCGGCAAATCCACTGCAGCCAATATCATGCTCGGGCTGCTCAATCCCGATCCTGGCGAGAGCCGCGTCATTTTTGATGGCCATGACGTGACGGAGCTTAGCGATAAGCAGCGGTTCGATATTCGGCGAAAATTGCAGGTGGTATTTCAAAATCCGTACGGTTCACTCGATCCGATGTTCTCAGTATTTTCCGTGATTGAGGAACCCTTGCGGGTACATAAGATTGGCACTCGCACTGAGCGCAAAGAGCGGGTGGCGGAGCTCCTCGATATCGTCGCGCTTCCCCGCTCGGCTATGCGTCGTTATCCGAATGAGCTCTCTGGCGGACAACGCCAACGGGTGGCTATCGCCCGCGCCCTCGCCCTGCGCCCTGAGGTGCTGGTGCTCGATGAGGCAGTGAGCGCTCTGGACGTGCTGGTACAGAATCAGATTTTGCATTTGCTCAACGATATCCAAGCTCAGATGCGCCTGAGCTACCTCTTTATCACGCACGATTTGGCTGTGGTGCGTCAGATTGCCGATGACGTGGTCGTGATGCAAGAGGGGAAGGTCGTGGAAACGGGTGCCGCCGATGATATCTTTGCTCATCCGCGCACGGATTACACGCGCAATCTCATTGATTCGATCCCTGGCGGTGACCTACTGATCGGTGGCAATGTCGATGCGTGCTGAGAGGTTGCGCTCCCGCTAGGTTTTTGCGCTCCGCTGCACCCGTTGGCTGCGTAGGCTAGCGCTGCGGCGTAAGCTAGCGCTAGCAGTTGAGCGCAGATAGCTGTGCAGTGGTTCTGGCTATATAGCCAAAACCAGCTCGGCCAGCTCAACTAGCTCAGCTGGACTTAATTAGCATGGCCGGCTCAACTAGCTGAGCCAATTGGCCAAACTAGTGCTGCTAGAACATGGCTGAACCGATAGAACTTGGCCAAGCCGATGTTATTAGAACCCGATGCTGGAGATGACGGCAGTGATTTTTGTGCCGGAGGCATCGCGCTTGTCGGTGCTCGCAGGGAGCTCAATAGGGGTGCCTGTGGCGCTGACGGCGTGTGCACTCTGAGGCCCAACCCATGCCAGCTGGAGCTGATCTTCTCCGCGTAGGAAGCGCTGTGCGCGCACTCCGCCCGTGGCTCGTCCTTTTGCCGGATAGGCGCTCAGCGGGGTGGTCTTGACGGAGCCTGCAGCGGTGCCAGGAAGCGAGTCTGAGGTGGAGGCGAGCGTGACGACGACGGCGTCATCCAGCTCGCTTTCTGGCACAACTCCCAGAGCAATCACGGAAGCGCCATCGCTGAGATTGATACCGGCGATGCCTTGGCCAGCGCGCCCCTGAGGCCGCACGGCACTGGCTGCAAAGCGCAGTAGCTGTGCAGCGGACGTGACGAGCACGAGCGTGGCGTCATCTGCAGCCCTGCCAGCGCCAATCAGCACATCCCCGTCAGCTAATGTGATGACGTCAAAAGGTGATTTAGTCGGCAACTCTGCGGAGTTGAGCCGCTTGATTTTGCCCTGTGCGCTGGCGAGCACCAGTGGCGCGTCGTCAGCGTTGAGGCTGATGAGAGTGAGAATCTGCTCTCCCTTGTGGAAAGTAAACATATCCGCCGCGCGAGCGCCTCCAGCGAGGCTCAGCGTGGCGTGCGTCAGCGGGATTTCTGGCACGTCGAGTGCCGGAAGCCGATATACGTTTCCATACGTAGTGAGCACTCCGATCTCAGAGCGATTCGTGGTGCGGATGGCAGCGCGAATCGCGTCATGGGCGCTGCGCGAGTCGGCGTGTGGCAGTTCGGCGTCACTCACGATGCGGGCGATGAGTCCAGTGCTGGAGAGTAATACCCAGCACGGATCATCCTGTACTTTCATGTTCATGGGTTTGCCGCTGGTGGGGGTGGCGACTGCTTCGCTCGCTAGGAGCAACGTGCGCCGAGGAGTGCCGTATTTCTCAGCGATGTCTCCCATCTCACTGCTGACGAGATCGCGCAGTTTCTCTTCCGAGGCCAAAATTCCACTCAAATACTCAATCGTCTCTCGGAGAGTATCCCGCTCTGATTCCAGTTCAATCTGAGAGAACCTCGTGAGACGGCGCAAACGCAGTTCCAGAATGTAAGCCGCTTGGGCTTCGCTCAAATCGAAACCAGCCATGAGGCGGCGCTGGGCGGCGGCAGAATCGTCAGAGGAACGAATCACGGAAATTACTTCGTCGATATCGAGAATTGCGGTGAGCAGCCCCTCAACCAGATGCAGACGCTCTTGAGCTTTGCGCAGACGGTATACACTGCGTCTACGGGTCACGGATAGCCGGTGATCCACGTAGACGCGCAGCAGCTCCAGCAGGCCGAGCGTGCGGGGCTGTCCATCGACGAGCGCCACATTGTTGATACCAAACGACTCCTCCAGCGGCGTGTGCTGATAGAGCGCAGCTAAGACTGCCTCGGGGTTAAACGCATTTTTTACCTCGACGACGAGCCGCATCCCGTGATGTCGATCCGTGAGGTTTTGCACGCCAGAGATACCTTGGAGCTTCTTATTCTGTACGCCCTCTTTGATCTTTTCGATCACTTTTTCCGGCCCCACCAGATAGGGGAGTTCAGTAAAAACGATGCCTTTCTTCCGCGCCGAGATATTCTCAATGTGGGCAAGGGCGCGGGTCTTGAAAATGCCACGGCCCGTCTTGTATGCCTGGTGAATGCCCTCCAGGCCGACGATTTTGCCGCCCTCCGGAAGATCAGGGCCAGGGATATACGTGATGATCTCATCCAAGGTGGCATCTGGGTGGGCGAGCAGATATTGGGCTCCGGCAATCACTTCGCCGAGGTTGTGCGGCGGCATATTTGTGGCCATGCCGACGGCGATGCCGCTCGAGCCATTGACGAGCAGATTGGGAATAGCAGCGGGAAGCACGTCCGGCTGTTCGAGAGTGTTGTCGTAATTGGGCACCATATCGACGACGTCTTCATCGAGGCTCTCCGTCATGGCGAGAGCAGCGGGGGCGAGGCGTACTTCTGTGTAGCGGGGAGCTGCAGGGCCGTCATCGAGTGAGCCGAAGTTGCCGTGGCCATCAACCATGGGTAAGCGCATCGTAAATGGCTGTGCAAGACGCACCATAGCGTCGTAGATAGCGGAATCTCCGTGAGGGTGGAGCCGTCCCATGACGTCGCCGATGACGCGCGACGATTTCACGTGTCCTTTATCAGGGCGCAGCCCCATGTGATCCATCTGGAAGAGAATGCGGCGTTGCACAGGTTTGAGTCCGTCGCGGGCATCAGGTAGAGCGCGGGCATAGATCACAGAGTATGAGTATTCGAGAAAACTGGTGCGCATCTCTTGCGAGACGTCAATAGTCACCACGTGTTCGTGCGCGGAATCCACAGTCGATGTTGTTGTAGCCACCTGGCAATTATGGCGGAATTTTCTTTTCAGGGTGAGAATGGCACAGGTGAGAAAAGCCGCATTGGAGTGCGCGGGCACACTGGAATGCCTGGGGAGCGCGCTAACGCAGTGGAATGTAGAGAGAGCGCACTGGCGCATGGGGATATATAGAGCGCGCTGGTGTATGGGAAGCGCACGGGAGCGGGTAGAGAAATGAACGCAGCAGAGCAAACGATTTTGTTAGGTGCTTGACGGCGATTGGCGCGATCGGCGCAATCAGCACCAGGGCGCGTAAAATACAACTGTGGCAGTGAGAACAACTAATGAACAGGTGCTTGAGGGGGCGGTGCGCCTTGATGAACGTAGTCTGCACCGCGCTCTGCTCGGAGCCTGCGGCGCGGTAGGGCTTGAGATAGATAGTGCTGGAGCAGGCGGCGTCACCGCTCCCGAGCAGGCCAGAGAAATCATGGGACTGCCGCGAGCCGCTCGGGTGTGCATTATCTTTGTAGACGGCTTGGGTTTTCACCAGCTTCAGGCACGCCGTGGGCACGTCCCAGCAATCCGCGGATTGGGAACGTGGGATTTTATAACGACGGTCGTCCCGAGCACGACGGCTGCCGCTTTGAGTTCGTTTGCCACGGGGCGACTCCCAGGGGAGACGGGAATGGTGGGCTACTCGGTGCGGCTCGGGGCTCGTCGTCAGCTCACGGATCTCATCACTTTTAGGAATTCTCCGGTGCCGGCACACGTGTGGCAGAGTCAGCCCACTATCTTTGAACGACTGGGCGAGCAAGCACGTGACGTGATATTAATCGAGGATTCGGCATATGAGGATTCTGGCCTCACTCGCGCCGCATGGCGAGGGGCGCAGGCGGTATTTGCCACGACGTTTCCAGATCGGGTGGATGCGGCCTTAGAGCAGCTGGCGTCGGGGAAGAAACTCGTCTATCTCTACTGGGGCAATCTCGATCATCAGGGGCACCGCTATGGCGTGAGCTCGCCGCGGTGGCTAGCTGAGCTAGAGATGATTGACGCGGAGATAGGGCGATTCATGCGGCAGGTGCCTCGTGATACGCTGGTGATTCTCACCGGCGATCACGGCATGGTGGAAGATACGGAAAAGATTGATGTAGCTCATGAGCCATATTTGGATCGTGACGTCGATGCCATCGCTGGAGAAGAACGAGCTTTCCATCTCTACACCTCAGATCCGCAGGGAGTGGCACGGCGCTGGCAAGAAACTCTCGGTGAGCGAGCGTGGGTGCTCACGCGCTCCCAGATTCAGGACACTCAGTTGATGGGTGCGCTCAGCAGCCGTGCTCGTGACGCTATGGGGGATGTGGTGGCGTTTGCGCGTGAGCGCACTGGTATCGTCGATTCACGCGTTCTCTCAGCGGGGGCACTCGCGATGAAAGGTGTACATGGTTCGCTCACGCCCGATGAGATGCATATTCCCTGGATTGTAGCTATGAGCTGAACTTGTGCACGGATAAGTGCAACTATGACGTCCGCTGTGCCGCGCCAGCTGGGTTTTGCTGGGCAAATCTGTAGCGTCCGCTGTCTGGGCGTGCCTGTGCTGGGCGCTTCTATGTTTGGGCGGTTCTGGGTGGTTTAATCGTCGCTGTCGTCTTTTTTGGCGTATCCAAAGACGATTTCGTCCCACGAGGGCATGGTAGGGCGATCACGCCGCTTTTTCTGTTTGCTGCCAGTAGTGCGCTTGGCGTTCTGCTGGGCATCGGGTGCTACAGAGAGAAGTGCTGGCGCATTATCATCGGCCGGTGTTGCCGCGCGTCCGCTGGCCGCAGTAGCAGCGGAATCGCCGTCAGCCGGATCATCTGCCACAGGGAGGCGCTGCTGCTGTGGAAAAGCGAGCACTGTAGCTCCCTCAGGCGGCTCCGTATTCTCATCGGCATCGATGTTAGCTGTGGCAGGGAGTGACGCCGCTCGTCCGCTGCCGCTGGCTGTGCTACCGGCAGTTTCGTTGTCTGACTCATCGTCGTCAGGCATGGGGCGAGATTTTCCACGCTGAGAATCGAGCGAGGCAAGCACGGAGTCGATGTCGATGTCAGCGGCGTCACCCTCTTCTGGCGTTGCAGCTGACGTGCTCTGCGCAGGGGAGAATGGGGGAATCGTCGGCACATCACTGGCGGTGGAGAATGATGCGTCAGGTGCTGACGCCATGCGAGAATCGCCAATGTGAGAAATGGATGCAGGAGGTTCAGGCTCGGCATACGCTGGCAGATTTTGCGGGTCTATTTTGGGAGTGTTATGAGCCCTCCAGGGAGATGCTGGCGCGGGCACTTGCGTCTCCGTGAGCCAGGCAGCTTCATCGTTGAGCGCCGTCACGGCCTGCGCCTTGGTGTTGATACGCCACAACGCTGTGTGCTGTAAGTCATTGATAGTGTAGGTGGCAGTGAGATTCCACGGTTCGCCAGCGTCGCGGTAGGCATCCCAGGCGATACCCTCGGCAGCTACGCCACGATCAAGCAAGCGAGAGACCACGAGTTCTTCAATGGTGAGTCCACCGAGTTCGTGAGCTTGACGATAGGAACGCGCCTGCTTTGCCGTATAGAGACGTTCAGCCGTGATCGGACGTTCGAGAGCGAGAAGCTGCGTGGCTGGCAGAGAGGAGAGCTGTGCGACGTCATCCACAGATTTTCCAGCCCTAAACAGCGCCTGAATTTCGCGCGGCGTCATCGGCTTAGCTTCAGCAGGGGGGTGTGGAAGGTCTTGACGGAGAGCAGCGCGCAGCTGATCGGTAATGGCAAGCGAATAACGGTTCCCCTGGCCGTCGTTGAGGTTGAGTCTCTCGCCGTTTGGCTCTACCCCTAAAAGTTCCAGCTCAATCATCGCATTCCTCCTTATAGTAAGGGTGCCATTTAATGCAGACGATGGGAAATTATGAGATGGTGTGTTGGTGCGTTTGCTAGTGCGTTGGTTGGCGTGTTTGTCGGTGCATCGGTTGGCGCGTTTACTGGTGCGTTGGTTGGCATGGTAGTTGGCTCATTTATTGGCGCGTTTACGGCGTATCAGCAGCATGGCAATCGCCATGTGGCCGTCATGTGGCGCTGTTCATTTACAGCATAATGAACAGCCCTTGCCAAAACGGTGCAGCTTTGGTAGAAAGGCTGCGAAACAAGGGGAAATGTCCCATATAACGACGATGATTGGAAAACAATCCTATGGCCACTGATTATGATGCTCCGCGCAAACAAGATGAAGAGCTGAAAACGGACTCTTTAGATGAACTGAAATCTCGGCGATCAGATCAATCGTCTGGTTCTGTCGATCAGGATGAAACGGAAGCAGCAGAAGATTTCGTCCTCCCAGGGGCAGATTTATCAAACGTCGAACTCTCTGTGGATGTGATTCCTGCCCAAGATGATGAATTCACGTGTTCGCAGTGTTTTTTGGTACATCACCGCTCTCAGCTGGCGTATGAGGAAGACGGTCTTCCGGTGTGCGTAGATTGCGCGGCATGATGTTCACCAGACGACGTAGGCACGCGCGTACACACGCAGATGTGGCTGCTGAAAGCACTACCTCGGCCGCAGAGAGGTCTAATGCTTCACCAGAGGAAGCGCCGGCTGACGCGCTGCCGGCCGATGCCCCGCTAGCTGACGATTCACCAGAGGAAACGTCGGTTGGCGCGCTACCTGTTGGCGCTTCGCCAGAGAAAACAGACGCCAGGATCTCGGGTCCTTTCGATTCAGCTGAATACGGAGATAGGGGGGATCTGGTCGATGCTGGCTCGCTGTGGCTCCCACTGCCTAAAACGGCGCTGTTACAGTTTGGCATTGACAATGCCACGCATCAGGTGCTCGCCGCGTTCTATGTGGTGGAAAAGGGGGCCGTGCAGCTGCAGGCCTATGCGGCTCCGCGCTCGCATGGAATTTGGGATTCCGTGCGCCGAGATCTGCGCGAAGCTCTAGCGAATGCTGGCGGTGTGTCTGAGGAAGTCGATAGTCCGTTCGGTACGGCGCTTCTCTCGCAGGTGCCCACCGGAGAGAATGGTGTATTTAATACTCAGCTTTTCATTGGTATCGAGGGGCCAAGATGGTTGCTCAAGGCCACTATCACGTCAGATGCGGCCTCGGATCCCGCACTCGCTGGGCCGCTCTACGCCATCATTCGAGACGTCGTTGTGCACCGCGGCAACGAGCCGTATCCGCCGCAGGAATTTCTCCCGCTACGACTCCCCGTGGAGCAAACTCCAGGGCAGACCTCAGGGCAGATTCCAGAAACGGATTCTGCTCACGGCACCCAAACGCCATGACGGGTGTGCAGATGAGCGAGATAGATGCGCGGGATGTGCGTGATATGCGTGCATGGAACGTGACATGCGTGCAGGGAAAAAGTGCACGGAAATGTGCATGGAAGTGCATAGCAGATATCAGCGATGGCAGAGGCGTGCACTATAGAAATTAGCGATCATGGAGAATTCTCGATTTGTCGCCATTGAGGGGCGGGTTATTTCTATCACCTATCCAGGTGCTGACGAGGCGCCGATGGTGCGGGTGAATGTACAGCGAGACGAAGGGCTACTCACGCTCGTCTTTCAATCACGCACCACCTTGGAAGCGATCGAAATTGGACAATGGCTGAGAGCTCAGGGCAATGTGGTGACGGTACACGGTGTGCCGACGATCTTCAACCCGCGATACACCATTGAAGGGCATGGATGATGCTGGCAGAGAGTAAAAAAACTGGAGGGCTGGCCGCCACCGTCGTGAGTGCGGATTTCGATGCGCTGCAGGCGGTGGGAGGATGGCGCGGCATCGTCGAATCTGTGCTGCCAACGCTGGTCTTTCTGGTCATCTACGTGATGACGCGGGCTACGATGACGGCGGTAGCTATCGCTCTCGTGATCGCCGTGCTCGCAATCGCCGTGCGGGCGCTCCAACGGGTGCCCATAGCTCCAGCGCTGGGCGGCCTCCTGGCGATGGCTATATCGGCCTTTTTAGCCTGGCGGACGGGGGAAGCATCCAACGTCTTTCTCTGGGGAATTCTCACGAACGCAGCCTATGGAGCGGTGCTGCTTATATCAATCCTGGCACGCTGGCCGCTCTTAGGAGTTCTCATTGCGCTTTTCCGCTCTGAGGGAATGGCCTGGCGCACCGATCCGGAATCAGCTCGCGTGCGCGCCCGCTACTATCACATCACGTGGATCTGGGTGGCGCTTTTTGCACTGCGGCTCGCCGTGCAGCTCCCTCTCTATTACGCGCACCTCACCGAGGCGTTGGGCTTGGCGAAGCTCGCGCTCGGACTGCCACTATTTGCGCTAGCTGCGTGGTTTAGCTGGATGTTGGTGCCGCCGCTGCCGCAGTCGTCAGTGCATACTGAGCGCGCAGATATGCACGAGCACGCGTGAGCCAGAGTGGGCGTATCTACCCGCGGTCGGCCCGTGTGCCGGCTCAGTCGGCGGCGTCCCTATCGCTCGGCACAGCTTTACTATCGGTACTCGGTGTAGCTTCACTATCGGTCAGTTGATCGGTGAGTTGTGCAGGCGGAGAGACGAGAGCTTGCACGAGAGGAATATCTTCTTCGCCCTCTTTCGATACGACGAACAGCAGCTGATCCTCTGCTGTGATCGTGAGGTCTGGTTCGGGAACAAAGGGAACGCCGTCACGAAGCACCGTGGTGAGCAGTATTCCCTGTGGCAGCAGTAGGGAAGCGACAGCAGTGCCGTCAGCTACCGCTCCTGCTGGCACCGTCGCCTGATAGAGGCCCGCACCGGATTCATAGAAGTCAAGCCGGCGTACGAGCTCTCCAGAAGAGACGGCTCCCTCAATAATCATCGTCATAATGCGCGGGGTACTCACGGGATAATCCACGCCCCACTGCTCGTCGAAGAGCCATTCGTTAGCGGGGTTATTCACGCGGGCAACCACCCGTGGCACCCCAAATTCAGTTTTGGCGAGCAGCGACAGCACGAGGTTGGCTTTATCGTCGCCGGTGGCAGCTACCACCACGTCGCATGTAGACAGGTCAATGTCGGCGAGAGTAGACAGCTCGCACGCATCCGCCAGCACCCAGTCGGCTTGTGGCACGCGCGCCACGCGCATAGCTTTTGGGTCTGAATCAACAATCGTGACGCCGTGTCCGCGCGTCGTCAGCTCTTTGGCAATGGAGCGCCCCACGGAGCCAGCTCCGGCGATCATCACTTTCACAGGTTGTCTTCTTTCACGGGATTGTTGAGAATTTTCTGAATAGCCATCACGCGATCCGAAGCGGCACATAGATGTATCTCATCGCCGTCTTGCACGATGAGGGAGCCGCTGGGAATGACGGGCTGAGCCTGCCGCCCGATATAAGCGACGCGAGCTTGGGTGGCGTGTTCAATATCGCCTATGGTGTGTCCGTACCACGACGAGTCGAGATCAGCCGTGATGAGCGCAATTTTAAAAGCGGAATCAACGTACTGTACGTGTGGGCCGAGGGCAATGAGTTTGCGCATCATCCGGTCAGCCGTCCAGGCCACTGTGGCCACGGTAGCGATTCCAAGGCGTTCATACACCCCCGCGCGGGAAGAATCATAGATACGGGTGACGACGTTCTTCACTCCAAACGTGTCGCGCACCACGCGCGCAGCGATGATATTGGAATTGTCGCCAGACGATACCGCCGCAAAGCCAGCAGCTTGATCGATGCCGGCTTGAGTGAGGGCATCGCGGTCAAAGCCCATGCCGGTGACCTGCTGGCCTGAAAAGTTTTCTGGCAACCGCCGAAAGGCGTCTGCATTAGAGTCGATAATTGCCACAGAATGGCCACGATTGACAAGATTGACTGCGAGTGAAGATCCCACTCGGCCACAGCCCATAATCACGAAATGCACGCAATCGACGTTACCTTAAACAGGCGAAAAGCGTAACCTATTCTGTGATGTTAAAAAAAACACGGCAGTACAGTACGTCGCGCGTTCACACGTCAGTGTCGGTGACGGCGAGCCTCACGACGATTGCGCTCGCCACTCTTATCACGCCACAAATCATTTTGCGGGCATTTGTGGTGGGGCGGGCAAACAGCGTGCTTTTTTTGACGCTCGCGGTGGGCGTCGTAGCTTTTGCACTCACCTGTTTAGCGGTGAACGGCGTCACGGTGCTCACGCCACGGCGCAGTACCCACCAACTTGCCACTCGCTACATTGGAGCGTGGGCAGGGGTGCTGGTAGGAGCCGCTAAAATCCTGCTGCATGGTCTGATCGTCCTGCTCGGGGTTGAGCTAGTCGTGACGGCGCTCAATACGATTGTGCGCCTCGGTTCCTGGGCTAATCCGTTGGCAATGACACTCGTGCTGGCACTGACGATTCCCACCATTGCCGCCGGCGTCGGCCAAGCTCTGCGCTGGCCGAGGATACTCGCCTTTATTGGCATTCTGGGACTGTCACTGGTGCTGGCGTGGGGGCTTATCCAAGAGTTTCGTGGCGCTGTGAATTTTTCTGATGTCTTGCTTGCCCGCGAGGACGCCTTGAAAGCCGATCCGGTCTCGGGGCGATATTTCCCATATCTTGAATCTGCGCTGGGAGGATGCTTTCCCGCCGCCGTAATCTATGCCGTGAGCGAGCGCGTGATGGCACTTCCCTCACGGCGGCGGGTGCCCACCAAACGAATGCTCACCGTGTTGATTCCGATGCTGGTGCTCATCGCCGTCACGCTCTATTTCGTGGTGGAGCTGCAATTGCCAGGACGCCGGCTCGGCTTGCCGGCGCTGTCGATTACGTATGCTCTCCTTGGCACTGCTGGACGCACGGTCATGGCCATCCTGTTTGTGCTCACGGGCATAGCGGTGGCTGTCGCTTCCTACCGCCAGCTTCCACGGGTGCTGCGAGAGCTGGCAATTGACGGATTGCTGCCACGGCGGTTGGCTGCGCAAGATGCCGTGACGCCGAGGCGCTTGATCGTCGTGATTGTGGCAGCTCTGGCCGCCGTCATTTCGTGGTTTCTCGATTCCACCCGCTCGCTGGCCATGATTTTTATTGTGATCACGTTCTTCCTCGGCCTCACGATGTGCGGTGCAATGGTGGAACGCTCTCGGTCTATCCTCAACGATTCCATTGATGCGCTGGAGCGCAGCGTGGCCAAAAAAGCCTTGTGGGCATACCGTGGATATGGCCTGTGTCTGCTGGCGGGGCTCGTCTGCGTGGTCGTCATTCAGCCGTGGTGGTTCGGCGCTGCAGTGCTGAGCTTGGCAGTGCCGGTGATCTTCCTGGTGGCGCATCGCAAAGGGCTGGGGAAAATCAATGAGGTGCTCGCAGATGATGCAGGTGCTATCGGACGGGTGATTCCCACTCGCGTCTATTCGTTTGTGCTCATTGACCATCTCGATTTGCCAACGCTGAAAGCGCTCGATTGGGCGCGAGCCAATAGAGGTTCTCCGTTGCAGGCACTGTGTGTAGACGTCGATCCTGAACGCACCCGTGCGCTGCGCAAAGAGTGGATTGCCCGCAAGATGCCGGTGGCGCTCACCGTGGTGGGGCAGCCGGCAGGAGCAGTGCGCGGGCCAGTGATTGAATTTATACGGGCTTTTCGCAGAATGCATCCACGCGACGTCGTGATGGTGTACATGCCGAAAGTAATTTCCACCGGCTCATGGGAGCGATTCTTCGTGCGGCATACGACGCCCTCTATTATTTCTCAGCTGGAACTTGAGCCGGGGGTGATGGTCACGGAAGTGCCCTATAGGATTGAATCGGCGCGGCAGATGGCTGACGATGACGAATCCGCTGGCAGCGATCATGAACAGCGAGAGTGAAGTGGCCGCTGTTGGCTCAATTGCTGGGGTACAGTGACGGGCGAGCAGATAAGCGAGCGTACAGACAAGCAGAAATGACGCCGAGGACGACTGGACGGTGAATCTGGGTGGCAAGTCTAGGGCGGTGAGTCTGGGCGGTGAGGAACTGGCAGCAATCAATAATCGCAAAAGCAGATCGCTATGTGCGTTTATCGGAGCTGGAAACATATAGAGTACAGGCGTGGCAGAGTAGGGGTAAAGGTGACGAGTGGCAGTAGGGCGGCAAATCACGGCGGGCGTGACGACGTATCCGAACAAGAACTGATGGAGCTACAGCTCACCGACATTGCGCATGGAGGTATGTGCGTCGGGCGCCAGGATGACGGCCGAGTGGTGTTTGTGCGCGGAGGTATCCCCGGGGAGCGTGTACAGGTGCGAATGACGGAAAGCAAAAAGCGCTTTCGCTCCGCCGTGGTGGAGAACGTCGTGGAGGATTCTCCGCATCGCCGTGAGCATCCATGGCCTGCTGGCGCAGCTGGCGTCACTGGCGCTGCAGATTTTGGGCACATTGATTTGGACTTTCAGCGCGCTCTCAAAGGGGCGGTAGTAGCTACGCAGGTGAAACGTATCGGCGGGGAAGCGCTTGCCGAGCAGCTCGCAGGATGGGATCTGACTGCTTTAGGCATAGGTTTCAGCGAGGGCTTCAGCGTAGATTTCAGCGAGGGGAGGCCGCATACTGCTAGCGCTGCCACTGTTGTTGCCAGCGGCTCACATGCCGGTGACGCACATGCGAGTGACGTCGCCGGTCCAGGGTGGCACACCCGCACTCGCTTCGACGTGGTGAAAATGGAAACCGGCGTCGGCATGTATCGTGAACACAGCCATGAGCTTGTGCGGCTAGCGGATATGCCCCTGGCCGTGCGGGAGCTAACATCGCTAGATCTCTTCGGCTCATCCTGGGATCATGCCATTGCGCCAGGTACTCGGCTGCACGTGGTGGCTCCTGCCAGTGGGGAGAACGTCGTGGTGACGTTGGCGAATCCGGCAAAAGGAGCGCACGCGCTGGTGGCGTCACCAGAACGGATAGCGTTGGCAGCGTCGGAACAGCCGTATGTGCTTCATGAACGGGCGTCCGATGGCTCTGACCTTTACGAATATGACCTTTCGCCGGCGGGATTTTGGCAGGTTCACTATGCTGCCCCGAGCGCGTTGCTCTCGCGCGTCATGCGCGCTGCTAGCCTAGCTGGGGGAGAGCGCGTGCTGGAGCTTTTTGCGGGCGCAGGGCTGTTTTCACTGCCGGTGGCGCGCGCTATTGGGAAGCGAGGAGAGCTGCTCACGCTGGAGGGCTCTGAGCAGGCCGTGGCGGATGCTGCTGGTAATCTCGCTCGCTACCCCTGGGCGCATGCTCATCAGAGCTGGATAGATGCGCGCGCTGTACGCCGTGCGCTCGATCAGGTGCAGCCGGAGTTGGTGATCGCCGATCCTCCGCGATCCGGTCTAGGCAGGGCGAGCGCACAGGCAATCGCCCTTGCAGATGGCGTGCAGCGGATGATCCTCATCAGCTGCGATCCGGCGGCGATGGCTCGGGATGCTGGAGTCTTCACGGCAGCCGGTTGGATTGTGAAGAGCTGTGAGGTGCTTGATCTCTTCCCACACACGCATCATGTGGAGACGCTCATGCTGATGTCACGAGTATAGGAAAACCGCTCAGCAGAAGAAAAAGCCCGAACTCTTTCGAGTTCGAGCTTTTTCGATGTGTGCATATACACGCTCAGGTTTTACTTTTCAGCTTTGAGCTTTCTTCTCAAGCCTGCAAGAGCCAGCCCCGAGCCGAGCAGCGCGAATGCCCAGAGAGCAAGAGCGCCGTCACTACCGGTATTAGAGAGTTTGTCTACTGTGGACGGCGTTGTGGCTGTCGGTTTATCTGACGTAGCAGGCTTCGCAGGCGTTACGCTCGGCGTTCCCGTTCCTGCCACAATGCTGCCTGGAGTCTGAGGAGTAGACGGCTTGTCTGTTCCTGGAGTGCTACCACCTGGAGTTTGCGGGGTGTCCGGCTTATCCGGAGTGGACGGGGTATCCGGCGTGTCTGAAGCGTTCTTCGTATAGACATAGGTGACCGTTACGGTGCCGTTCGTATAGGTGCCGGTAGCGGGAGCGGAGTCCTTACTCATGTCCTTGAAGGTATAGCCATCAATTGACTTCTTCTCGGTAGCGTAGGAGGCTCCTTCCTTACCAGTGAGCGTTACAGAGTTTGCGATCTGTTTACCGTTCTCATCAACGTAGCTCACAACGACAGTTCCGGTCTTCTTTGTAACTTTGAACGAGTAGCTGATCTGCTTCGGCTTATCCTGCGGGGCAGCTGCATCGCGTCCGGTATTGCTTTGCTGAGCGACAAAGAAGAAATAGTTTCTTCCGCCTTCATCAGACTGTGGATTCTTTTCCTTATCGACAGCATTGAGTTCATCTTGCATTCCCGAAACAGTGCCAGTAATGGTCATATTGGCATCTGTAGGAGCCGTTTCACTAATGGCAAGACCGTTGATATTGATGGACACGTTACTAATCTTCTTCAAAGCAGCATAATAATCTGCTGCTGTTGAGTAGCCCTGTTCATTTTGAATCTTACGCACTTTGAAGGTTGGCTGTCCGTCGGTGTCCTCTCGAGTAAGCCTAAAACCATCAAGTCCGGAAACGGTTACCTTAGCATCGGCAGGTAGAGTCACTCCTTCAGGCAGTGCTAATGTAAAAACAAGCTCTGCATCTGAATAAACTAACCCCTCTGTGCCAAGAGTTCTCCATGCCTCGCCTTTTGACCACCCATTGATGTTTTGCCAAAAACGAGTATTTGCCCACTTGCTCACGTCACTGAGATCTACGGAGAAAGATAGATTCATCCTATCTCCTGCGGTACAGGTAGGAACTGAATCAGCTTCTGTATTGCCCTCAGATACTAAATCGCCGTAGACATTTAACTGATCTCTGGTTCTGATAAAATCGCTGCCAAAGCTCCAATTAAACGGATTATGGTACTTGTTGTCTTGATAATTGGGGTCTCCGTTAGGACCTTCATTATCTTTTCCCTCAGGTTGTACAATCCAATCAAATACATCGCCGATAAAGGGAGACCACGTAATCGTATTTCCCCCTTTATAAACACCAGTACCTGGGGAGTACTCCATTTTTACCAGATCCTCAGTATATCGGCCATTTGTACTATCTTCCGGCTTTAAAAGGTTAGCCGGATAGACTCCTCCGGGAATAGAATCTGCCTTCACCAAGTTGCCCCAGTAGTTTTCAGCAATGGCAGTATCTGCCGTAGGAGGCTCCCAATCGTCGTCGTCAGCAAATGCCGGCGCGGTGGAAAGAACAGTCACGCCAGTCGCAACGGCACAAGCACTCACCAGAAATTTTCGTAATTGAGTTCTCATTGAGCTTCCCCTAACGATCAATACTGTAGATAAGTTGGTTTGCTGTGACGTTTACGATTTTTGCCTTGCGAAGGAATAGCCCACCGTACTTGTACAGTTCACACTTGCCATCAGCTGTGATGGTGCCTAACGATGTCTGGGCAGGATTGGTAATGGCAATGGAATAGGGGACGTTGATGCTAATGGCATGGCCTGTTGTCCCTTTTTCTTTCTCATAGAGTTGGAAGAACTCTTTGTAATCGTTCCAGTTTCCAAGATATAGCGTGAACGTGACCTTTTTAGCCGTCTGATCGACATCTGTTGTAATCTTGCTGATCGTCGCAGTATTTTCTGTGGCGACAATTTCACTTGCGTCGATGATGGCATTATCTGGAAGGTCAATAGTGAATTCGGCAACGGGGAACGTTTCTTCCTTGCTATACATCACTAAATTTTCGTAATGATTTTTGGTAAACGGTTCTACTTTCCCTTTGAAGTCTGCAACGTACTTGTCGTATGCACCTTCAAAGAGATCGCTGGCCTCAACGGTTCCTCCAATGGTGCCGTCATAGTACAGTTGTCCATCTCTGGTAACTTCCTGTCCAGATCTTGTAGTTGTGTTGGATAAGTCAATAGAACCTTTTATAGTGGCTTTGTCGGTTTGAAACTGACTCGGCACCACACTATTTGCAGCAAAAGCGGTGGCCGGTACCATGACCAGTGCGAGCGTTAGTGTAGATATCGCACCTGCTAATTTTGCGAATTTCTTGCTCATAAGCATCCCCATTATTAAATATGTACGTAAGCAGGACCATAAGCCTACTCACCTAACGAATCTACGCCGCAGGGGGGGGGTAGATGTCAAGCAAAAATTTGCTATTTAACAGATAAATGGCACTTTTTAAGTTTCTCGCTCATACAAGGGCATTTCATACTGCCATCTGCAGCAGGTTGCTTTGTCTAGCGTCACGAGATTGCAGGGGTTCTCCTGTCTTTCTCCGGATATGTATCGGCTCGCATGAATGCTTTAAGAAAAGCCCCGAATCTCTCCGAATCTCTCCGAATCTCCTCGAATCTGCTTTCCTCAAATCTGCAGATGCCCTTTCTTTCCTGAGGTAGAGTTCGCATTGTAGGGGTACCGCTTGTAGGGGTGCCACGCGAAAGGCGTGGATTGCGGTTACTTCTATGAAGCGTGACGGCATGACGGCAAAAGATCGAGATACAAAAGACCGAGATACAGGAGATCGAGATGAAAAAGCTAGAGGGCAAGGCAGCTATTATTACCGGCGGAGCTATGGGGCTGGGGCAGGGCGTGGCTGAAGCATACGCACGTCACGGTGCGAAATTATGTCTGATAGATTTGTCCGATACTGTGGAGCGCACTGCCCTGACGTTGCGTGAACAATACGGTAGTGACGTCGTCACTTTTGTTGGTGACGTCGCTGATAGTGAGCAGATGCGCCAGGCTGCAGCTCTGTGCGTGGAAAAATTTGGTGTGATTGACGTCGTCTGTGCCAATGCTGGAGTGTGCCGATTGGCTCCTTTTGAATCCATGCCACAGGAGATGCTGGATATGCATATCGACGTCAATATCCGTGGCGTGTGGAATATATGCCAGGCGTCGATTCCTTACATGTTGAAGCAGGGGAAAGGCGCAATCGTCATTGCTTCGTCGGTCACGGGAGACATCGTCGCAGACGGTGGTGAGGCGGCCTATGCCACCACTAAAGCGGCATTAGTTGGTCTCACCAAGTGTTTGGCTGTGGAATATGCCAGCCGCCATATCCGTGTGAACTGCACGCAACTAGGGTATGCGCGCACTCCGATGGTGGAGAAAATGGCTGTGGAATCCAATCCAGACAATCCCGAGTCTGCTATCGACGATATCGCCCGCAATGTGCCGATGGGTAGGCTCGCCCAGCCAATCGAAGTGGGGGAACTGTTTGCATTCCTCGGCTCGGATGAAGCGAGTTACATAACGGGAGCTCAGATGGTGATTGACGGCGGAGCGACGTTACCCGAAACCATGAGCATGGGAGTGGCGTAGAGCGCCTATAGGCTGCTTGGGAAATGCTCGGGAAAAGTGGAAACTGTGCGAATCGTAAAGCGCGAGACGTAACTCGTAAAACGTCGGTCTGCATTCTTACGGTAGGAGTTTTAACGTACAGCAAAAGCACAAGAAACTGGCAAAAGTCCTAAAGATGAAAACTCGGGCGTGAGAGAATCGGAACGCTTTAGATTGCATTGGACGCTTGAGATTACGTTAGGTGATTCTAGCGGCAGTAGCAATTAGAGGCACTCATATTTCGTTTCGTTTCGGCACAGGGTGGTGTTATGCGGATTCTCACGCGCGGAATATATTCATCGCGAGCAGGTGGGACATGCTCGCAGGTGGGTACGGCTCATTATGCACTTTTGCGCAAGCTAGTGGCCTACGGGCTAGCGTTGGTTCTCATGGTGGCGAGTTTGGTGGCTCTCCCGAATTTTTCTCCGTATGCCTTTGCCGCTGCTGAGCCGTGGACGCCAATCGCGGCGGGCAACATTGCGCCACGCGCACACGTCACTGCTTCTGGAACGGAGACGGGCACCACAAAGACCCCAGATCGCGCCATCGACGGCGTCATCCCAGATACTGCCGCATTTGCCGAGGTGCCGGCGAACCACAATGCTGAGAATGCATCGCGGTGGTCTGCAGACACCACAAATCATGCCACCGATAAGAACTGGATTGAGCTGGATTTCGGCGGGACGGCCACGGTAGATGCAATCCACATCTACTGGGGCAACACGTATGGCAAGCCGTATTATGTGCAGACCAGCCTCGATGGCAAGACGTGGAATCGTTTAGGTGGAGCGAATGCGACGTTTGAGGGCGTCAAAGCGGGCAAACAAACCCTCACATTGGCCAATTTGCAGGTGCCGAGTGAACTGCGATATATCAAGCTCTCCACCGAGGGAAAGTCCCAAAACTGGGCGCTTTCGATCTGGGAAATTGCTGTCTATGGCACTGCGCCGGCAGGTGGCACTTCAGCGGATGACGACGTGTACCAATCCTTGATCCCGTATCCCGTCAGCGTTGAGAAAAATACGGATCCAGATGCTGGCTCATTTCTCCTCACTCCCGATACTGCAATAAAAGCTGCAGGCGAGGCGGCAGCTCCGGCGAGTCTGCTCGCACGCACTCTCAGCACTGCCACGGGCACCACTTACTCCGTCGGCTCCAGTGCGGGTGCGAGCACTATTGAATATGCTATGGATGCGCAGCTCACCGTCGATGGCGTGGCGCCGGAACAGATGGATGAAGCCTACACGATCGACGTCACTCACGATACGGTGACGATCACGGCGCGTACCGCCACTGGTGCGCTGTGGGGCACCCAGACGTTGCTGCAGCTCTTCGGCCCGTGGGCGTATTACAGCGAGGCGACTGTCAATTCGCTCAACCCACTTCCAGCGGCGAGGATTGAAGACGGGCCACGCTTCTCCTATCGAGGTTTGGGAGTAGATCCGGCGCGTTCGTTCATCACCGTCGATGAACTTAAAGTGCTCATGTCTCAGATGTCGCGCTACAAGATGAACGTGCTGCACGTGCATCTGACCGACGATCCAGGATGGCGTCTGGAAATTCCCAACGATGGCAAGAGTGCAGATGATCCCATCAACTACTCTCTGCTGACGGACAAAGCGGGCAAGACGGCATTCCGTGAGGGAGAATCTCACTTTGCTCCAGAAGCTGGCCGCAGCGGCTTCTACACACTCGCCGACTGGGCGAATATCGTCACGACGGCTAATAGCCTCGGTATTACCGTCGTCCCAGAAATGGACGGCCCAGGGCACACAGAAGCCGCCCTCTATTCCATTCCAGAGCTCAATTCCGAATTTTCATATCCGCATCCGTGCAAAGAATTCGCCGGCAACATCAATGCCTACAAACAGTTTGATCCGAACTGTACAGAGACGACCGCCCCGATTCCCAGCTACAAAAACAATATGAAGACGAGCTTGGATGCGACCAATTCACACACCTATAGCTTCACTCAACACGTGCTTCAGGTGATGGCTCAGCATTCCAATAGTCCATACCTGCACATCGGAGGAGACGAATCTGATCGCAATCTCACCACGGATGAGTACTACAGAACCTATATGAATACGGTGCTTCCACAGGTGACGGCACTCAAGAAGAAGCCAATCATCTGGAACGACGCGCTCACTACTATGACGGCGGCAAACGTCGATACGAGCACCATTGTGCAGTATTGGATGGGCGCGACAGGGGAGATTCGGGCTTTTGCTCAAAAAGGTGGCAAGATCATCGTCTCTGCAGCTCCCCAAATGTATTACCCGCAGACGGAAGATTCTTCGCTCGCCGGCCCTAACTGGGCGTGCGGTGGCGACCGAGAGTGCAATCTGCGCGAGGCATATCAGCAGAATCCAGCGCAGGTGCTCGGAGTGAATGATTCTGCCGTCCTGGGCGTGGAGGGTGTCTCCTGGTCGGAGCATCTGCGCACCGCCCGCGATTTACAGTTCTCTATGGGCAACCGCATGATTGCTCACGCAGAAGTTGGCTGGACTCAGCAGGCGCATAAAGATTGGAACCGCTTCGCTAAAGCGATGGCTACAGTTGGTAGTAGATCCAATGCGGCAGATTTTAATTTCCATCTCAGCAGCTTGGTCTCCTGGAAGATATCGGCAGCACTCGCACGAGGGGAACACCGCAACGATGCCGGAGTGCTCTCGTTCGACAATCCATCAGGCGGGCAGCTCGTGGCATATGCCTCTGCTCCTGGTGAGAGCACCAGCTCTCTCACAGGATCCATCAGCGCGACGAATGCACAGGGGAAAGTGCTCAATGTGCCAGTCAGCTACGAATTGGACAAGACGTACCATAAGAGTGATGAAGGCCGCACAACGGGCCGGCAGATGAATAGCGTCTTTCGGGTGTTCGGCGATTTTACCGCTCTAGCTGCTGGCACTTACACGGCGACGTTGCACCTGAGCAGTCAAGCGCTCGGCTCCACTGAACTCGACCTGGGGAGCTTCGTCGTCACTCGCCCGCAGGAGCAGACGGTGCAAGCTGCGGCGTGGACGTCCAGCGAGAGCGCATTCCCGAAGGGTTCACACGTCTTTCCAGGCAATGACGGTTCGCCACATCGAGTGAGTTGGGACGAACACTCATTCATGATTGACGGCCAACGTCTAGCAATCTGGGCAGGGGAGTTCCACCCGTGGCGCATTCCCTCTCCCGAGGCGTGGCGCGATGTACTGCAGAAAATCAAATCTGCTGGCTTCAATGCGGTCTCGTTCTACTTCTTCTGGGGCATGCACCAGAGCGAAGAAAATGGTTCGTTCAACTTTGATAAAGGCACGTTCCGTGACATCGATCTCTTGCTAACGATGGCTGAAGAAGAGGGGCTGTACGTGATCGTCCGCCCTGGCCCATACGTGAATGCTGAGATCTCTATGGGAGGGTTGCCAGCCTACATGACGAATTATGCCGGCAAACTTCGCTCTACAGATCCGCAAGTGATGGCGGCATCGAAGGCATGGCTCAGCGCGTTCAATACGATTGCCAAGCGGCATCAAATCACAAACGGTGGCGGTTCCATTATCCTGTACCAGGTAGAAAACGAGTTGCTCAATGAAACTGATGCCTCGGTATCGTTCCTGAAAGCTCTCACTGACGCAGTGAAAGCTGATGGCATAAACGTGCCACTTTTTGAAAACGACTGGGGGCGTGCTGGACGCTTTGCTCCCAACAAGCCGGGTACGCCGTCAGGAAAATACGGTACTGATTTCTATGCCTACGACTATTACCCCATGGGCTTCAACTGCTCAGCCGGACGTAACCAGATTAGTGATACTGAAGAATTCTTCCGTGGAGTTGAGCCAACCGCCCCGCATATGATTGCCGAGAGTCAGGGGGGAGCATTCACTCCGTGGGGTGCAAACTACGGGGCGAATGATTGCGTGTCCTACACGGATGCAAACTTCACTCGCCAGTGGATGGCGACGCGTCTAGGTAACGGCGTCAAAGCCCACACCTACTATATGAGTTACGGTGGCACGAACTGGGGATACACCGGATCGCCTGCCTCAGGATTCACCAGTTACGACTACGGGGCGGCTATCGACGAAGATCGCACCTTGCGCAACGATAAGTACGGAGCACAGAAGGAAGAAGCCTACTTCATGGAGGCTAATAGCGCTTATCTGACGTCGATGCCAGTGGCTGCTCCACCGATAAAGAAGCTCACTGGCGCTGACACCGTGAAGGGGTATCAGCGGGTTGCCAGCGATAAAAGCTCATCCGTCACCGGCAACGGCTCGCGCTCACTCTCGTTCCTTTTGGGTGATACTAATGCCACAGGAGTGAATACGTTTAACTTCAGCCTGGATTTGAGTAAGAGCGACGGGGTGGGAGAAAAGTATTCCAACGACAGTTCCGATCCGGCTATTCGATACTCGAATGGGTGGAACGCGGTCGATAGTGGAGGAGCGTGGAAAGGCTCCGTTATGGAGTCGAGTGCTGCCAATGAGAGCGCCACGTTCACGTTCACGGGTACTGGCATTGAAGTGATTGTGGGCACGGGCACCGATCACGGCAAATTCAGCGTAGCTCTTGACGACGGTCCTGCTACAACCGTCACGGGGTACGTCCAATCGAATCAAAACAAGCCCGATCAACTCGTTGCATTCAAACGTGAGGGGCTCCCTCTCGCTCAGCACACTCTCACCATTACGAATCTGGGAGAGGCTGGCGAAGCTGGCGCGGCGGGCACGAAAGTGCAGCTTGATGCGCTGAACGTGCTGGGTGCGTCTACCACCTCATGGCAGACGGTGAACGATGCTGACTCGTCGATTAAATACACCGGTACCTGGACGCATGATCGCGCGAAGAACTGGACGCGAAATGACCTCAACGACGATGAACATTCATCGGCGCATACAGGTGATTTCTATGAATACACGTTCAGCGGCGTCGGGATTGACATCGTCGGTCCATATTCGTCGAATCACGGATCGGCGAGCGTCTATATTGATGGGCACCTCGTGGGGAAGACTCAAGAGCAGGTCACGACGACGGCGCAGGGACAAAAAGTGCTGTTCTCCAAGCGCGATCTCGCCCCGACGACGCACACTCTGAAAGTGGTCGTCGATGGAGTCTCATTCCCCTCATCGACAGGGACGTATGTGGCTCTGGATGCGCTGCGCGTTTTCCCAGACGCAGACTCTGTACGTGAGTTTACGACGGGCACATCTATTAAAGATGGGCAGTATTCGTGGACGACGATTCCGCAGAAAGCTGGCACATCGCTCACCGTTCACGGCCGCGATGGTCTCGTGCTCGTGGCTGATATGAAAGTCGCCGATCATAGTCTGCTCTATACGACGTCACACCTCTTCGGTAAACCGGTAGACACTGATGCCGCAAACGTGCAGTATGTGCTCGGAGTGAGCGGGGACGCCGGCGAGACGCTTCTCGAATATACCGAGAAACCAGATGTGCAGGCTCCTGACGGCGTAGAGATCACTTGGAATGAGCACTATCGACAGCTTCGGTTGAACTACACCTATGCCGATCAGCCATTCGATATCACCGTGACTCCGAAAGGTGAGAATCCCGCCAAACCGCTGCGGCTGCGGGTGATCGATCGGCAGTACGCACAGGGGACGTACCTGATTTCGACAGGTGATGGCAGCGGCACGAATCGGATAGCGGTGGAGGGCGTGGAGTTCGCCCGTACCGTCAGCTTCAACGGCACGACCGTACACGTCACTGGCACTGTGGACGAAGCGTCCCAAGCTCCGAAAGTACTCCTGCCAGCAGGGAAGACGGGTGCCACCTGGAATGGTTCAGCTGTAGGAGCGGCTGGTAACGACGGGTTTGTGGAGTTTGATCCGGCACAGCTTCCCACGGTCAGTGTGCCAAATTTGGCATGGAAGACGGCTGCTGAGACGCCAGAGGCTCAGCGTGACTTCGACGATACCAGTTGGACAGTCATCACGGACACCACGTCTGCCAACCCCTCTCGGCAAGGGCCGGCAGCTGGTTCGACTGGGGGAGTAGTCCTCGATTCTAACCACTACGGCTTCTATGAGGGATCGGTGTGGTACCGCGCCACGTTCACGGCAAACGCCAATAACGGCGTCATCACACTGCGAGGCACGGGTGCTGGCAACCAATATGCTCCGCGCTCCATGAGTCCGGCATTCTTGCAAGTCTGGGCAAACGGGCAATACTTGGGGGCAAAGGCGGCTGATGGCAATCAGCAGAGCTTCACACTCACAGGTATCACCGCTGGCACCGAGGTAAAACTCGCCGTGCTGGTGAACAATCTCGGACAAAATCTCGACTGGAACGACAATGGCTTCTCGAAAGAAAACCGTGGCCTCTACAGTGCCGTGCTGCCAGCGAGAGACGGAGCAGTGGAATGGAAAATTCAGGGCGCTCTCGGCGCGGATACATCCGGTAGTGGAAATGCCACGGCGGGGGATACTGCTAGCGATCACGCTGCGGATGGGGAGGCTGCTGCCGGCAGTGCAGTGAGCGATTCGGTTCGTGGACTGTACAACGTGGGTGGAATGTTTGGCGAGCGCAACGGCTGGTATCTGCCGGAGTTTGACGACTCCGGATGGGAGGCTTATGACGGCGATATGCACAATACGGATCCAGGCATCACGTGGTATCGCGCCAACTTCACGCTCAATACGCCAAAGGATTCGGACGTGGCCTACCGCGTGGAGGTGCTCTCGCATAAGTTCAATGAACGTGATCGCTCCCAGCGCACTGACCATTCGCAGGCTACGATCTACATCAACGGTTGGAACACTGGCATCTATATCGGCGATGTGGGGCCGCAGAGCTCATTCACGATTCCGCGTGCATTCTTGAACATGAATGGCGTCAACAACATTTCGGTGGCAGTGAATGCGAAAGCTAGCGAAGAAGGCCCTGACAATATCGTGATTCGTGCAGTGCACACCTCATACATGGGGAAGCTGAGTCCGCGCGAAGAGCTGACTCCGCCGGAAGCTACTCCTGTCACTCCGCTTGCTCCTAAAGCATCCGATCCTGCCAACTGCGACGTGAAACCATTCGTGAGGATTCCCTCTGTGGAGGGTGTGATCTATAAGATTGGCGGAGAAGTTGCCACAGCTGGGGAGCGCACCTATGAATGGGGCGGAACGCTTACGGTGAGTGCCGAGCCGCAGCAGGGGTACACATTCGCGGCTGACGTAGAGACCTCGTGGGAGTTTAGAGCTGTCCGTCCGGCCTCCTGCGATCCTGTTGCCGGTGTGAGTATTCCGTGGACTCCGCTCGTTCCAGCACTGCCGACTCCTGGCGGTTCTGGTGATAATCCTGGCAATGTGACGCCGATAGACGGCGCGTCTGGGAATCTCGTGGGCAGCGCATCTGGGTCTGCAGGGAGCGCAGATCCGGCTCTTGCAATGACGGGGCACACTGGCATTGGTGAGCTGGCGGCGCTCGCAGCTGTGCTGTTGGGGATTGGTGGCGTGCTCGTCGCTCGGCGCCGCAAAGCCTGACGATTTACCAGCGACCCGCACGATACGCAGGGGTGCGGGTCGCTGAGTAAATGCGGCGCGCCTGCGGTTGGGAAATCAACTCCATCCGCGAGCAGTCGCATAATGCTTGTACACACATTTATCTTGACCTAAAGATAAATGTGTGTACACTTGCTTTTAGCGCATGGGCTTTAATGCGCAGAAATGAGATGAAGCCGCAGACATCGAAACGTGAACGCATCGCATGTGCATCTAAAAGTTGGGACTGTATCACGTGCAGCGCAAAGCTGAGTGATAATGGAAGCGATAGTAGAATCGCCGCATCTGGGAGAGACTGGCTCTCTGCTGTGCAACCCCGCTGATGTGCACATCTGGTATGTGCAAAAGGAGAGTAATGAGCGTCAATAGTTTCAAAGCGCAAGGCACCCTGAATGTGGGGGGCAAGAGCTATGAGATTTTCAAACTGAGTGCTGTGCCTGGGCTGGAAAAGCTCCCGTACAGCTTGAAAGTACTCGCTGAAAACCTGCTGCGTACAGAAGATGGTGCAAACGTGACGGCGGATCATATTCGAGCTCTTGCCACGTGGAATCCTGATGCTCAGCCGGATCAAGAGATTCAATTCACCCCAGCGCGCGTCGTCATGCAGGATTTCACGGGAGTGCCCTGTGTGGTAGACCTGGCCACTATGCGTGAGGCGGTGGCAGAACTCGGCGGGGATCCTGAAAAGATTAATCCGCTCAACCCTGCCGAAATGGTGATTGATCACTCGGTGCAGGTGGATGTGTCTGGACGTGCCGATGCACTGCGGCGCAATATGGATATTGAATATCAGCGCAATGGTGAACGTTATCAATTCTTGCGCTGGGGGCAGGGTGCTTTCCAGAATTTCAAGGTGGTGCCCCCAGGAACGGGCATTGTGCACCAGGTGAACATTGAGTATTTGGCGCGGGTGACGATGACCAAGGAAGAAAACGGCGTCACCTATGCTTATCCTGACACCTGTGTGGGTACTGATTCGCACACCACGATGGTGAATGGTTTGGGTGTGCTCGGTTGGGGAGTGGGAGGCATTGAGGCGGAGGCAGCCATGCTCGGCCAGCCGGTCTCTATGCTGATTCCGCGCGTGGTGGGTTTCAAACTCACGGGGCAGATTCCTGCTGCGGCCACGGCGACCGACGTGGTGCTCACGATTACGCAAATGTTGCGTGAACATGGCGTGGTGGGGAAGTTCGTCGAATTTTACGGTGACGGCGTAGCCCAGGTGCCACTGGCTAACCGTGCCACAATCGGTAATATGAGCCCTGAATTTGGCTCTACGGCCGCAATTTTCCCAATCGACCAGGTGACGCTCGATTACTTACGTCTGACGGGGCGCAGCGATGAACACATCGCATTGGTGCAAGCCTATGCTCAGGAGCAAGGCCTCTGGCATAATCCAGCCTATGAGGCGCGTTATTCGGAATATCTAGAGCTTGATCTGGGCACGGTCGTCCCCTCCATTGCCGGCCCGAAGCGTCCGCAGGATCGCATTGAGCTGACGGCGGCACAAGCGAGTTTTGAGCATGCGCTGCCTGATTATCTCGCTGCCGATGCCGCGGATGAGCCGGTGGCGCTCACCACGGATTCTGGCGTGCAGACCTCTCTCGCTCACGGAGACGTGGTGATTGCTGCCATCACGAGTTGTACCAATACCTCCAATCCGGCGGTGATGATCGCGGCGGGGTTGCTGGCGAAAAATGCTGTGGCTAAAGGTCTGAAGACGAAGCCGTGGGTGAAGACCTCCATGGCTCCTGGCTCGAAAGTCGTCACGGACTACTATGAGGAAGCAGGTCTCTGGCCGAGCCTGGAAGAGTTGGGGTACAACCTCGTGGGATATGGCTGCACGACGTGTATCGGCAACTCTGGGCCACTGTCAGATCCGGTACACGACGCAGTGGTAGCAGGGGACTTGACGGTGACGGCGGTACTCTCCGGCAATCGTAACTTTGAGGGACGTATCAGCCCCGATGTGAAGATGAACTATCTCGCCTCTCCACCGCTGGTGATTGCCTACGCGCTGGCAGGCACGATGGATTTTAATTTCGATACGCAGCCGCTCGGTCAAGATCAGGCGGGTAATGATGTGTTTTTGCGTGATATCTGGCCAAACCCAGCTGAGGTGCAGGCCACGATGGATGCAGCTATTGACTCGCAGATGTATCGGCGCAGCTATGCGAGTGTCTTCGATGGTGATGAGCGCTGGCGCTCCTTGAATACCCCCGAGGGAGAGAAATTCGCTTGGGATCCGCTCAGTACGTACGTGCGCAAAGCCCCCTACTTTGACGGTATGGGAATGGTGCCAGAGCCGGTAGCGGATATTCACGGCGCACGAGTGCTCGCTAAGCTTGGCGATTCGGTGACGACCGATCACATCTCTCCTGCAGGCGCGATTAAGGCTGATTCTCCTGCGGGACGCTACCTGGCTGAGCACGGCGTGGAGCGTCAGGACTTCAATTCATATGGCTCGCGGCGTGGCAACCACGAAGTGATGATTCGCGGCACGTTCGCCAATATCCGCATTAAAAATCAGCTGCTCGATGGGGTAGAGGGAGGCTATACGAAGAACTTCCTCACTGGCGAACAGCAAGCGATTTTTGATGCTGCTGAAGGGTATCGCAGTGCTGGCGTGCCGCTGGTGGTGCTCGCTGGCAAGGAATATGGCACGGGTTCTTCGCGTGACTGGGCGGCAAAAGGTACGGCGCTTCTCGGCGTGCGAGCCGTAATCACCGAGAGCTTTGAGCGCATTCACCGCAGCAATCTGATCGGCATGGGGGTGCTCCCGTTGCAATTCCCTGCCGGTGAAAGCCACGAATCGCTAGGGTTGGATGGCAGCGAAACCTTTGATATCACTGGTATTGCTGAGCTCAATAATGGCGTGACGCCGAAGACGGTACATGTGCGTGCCGAAAAGACTAACGGCACCGCCGTGGAGTTTGATGCCACTGTGCGCATCGACACTCCTGGTGAGGCTGATTATTACCGCAATGGCGGCATCTTGCAGTATGTACTGCGCCAGCTAGCAGCCTGATGTGACTCTCATCAGTTAGCCGCTTGAGGTGCAATTCTACTGCTTCTTCGCCGGTAGTGGGCCAGATAGATCGGCTGGTGGTTTGACGCGCTACGTCAGACCACCAGCCGATCGTTTGTAAATGTGTTGCTAGGAATGAACGTGCCTGACGGCTGCCACATGCTCGTCCGGCATTTATGTATATGTCAATAAGTGCATACCGGAAATCTACTACCAAACCATGACGTTAGTCACATTATTTTTATGAAACTAAGGTAGACTACCTCTTGGTTAGCGATGATGCTAGCCAATGAACGCAAAGGCGCGTTCGGACGATAAATACCGGCAACTAGCGGTGTGGATCGGGCGCAAAGGGGCGTCCAGAGCGAGGAAGTTATCCATGAAAGAATTCAAAGATAAGGTAGCACTCATTACGGGCGGTGCAAACGGCATAGGTAAAGCATTCGCGATTGAGGCTGCAAAGCGCGGCATGAAAATTGCTCTCGTCGATATTGACGGCCCTGATCTGGTTGGTACTGCGGCTGTATTGAAAGCTCTCGGTGCGCACGTGGAGATCATCGAGACGGACGTGACGGATTATGACGAGGTCAAGAAGAGCGTCGAATCCACTATGAATGCCTTCGGTCAGATCGATCTTCTGTTCAATAATGCCGGTATCGCCCCTGCTGGCGATCTTGTGGAGCTTCCAGTACTAGACTGGCAGTGGGCCGTGCAAGCGAATCTCGTCAGCCACGGGTATTACTACCGTGAAGTGTTGCCCATCATGGAAAAGCAGGGAACTCCCGCACATATCCTGGCAACGGCATCAACAGCAGGGGTGATACCTGGTTTCGGCTCGAACCCAGCCTACTCCGCCACCAAACATGGGGCGCTGGCCCTTGCTGAAGATCTGAAAGTCTACATGGACGTACACGATCTCGATATCGGCGTCAGCGTCTATTGTCCTGGTTTTGTGCAGACGGATATACATCATTCGATGCGTCATCGTCCTGCACGCTTCACCAATAGCGACGATCCGTGGTACTCCTCTGATGCGTTCCGTGCGCGCCTCGAACGCACAAACGTCAATATCAGTACCGGCATCCCAATTGACACCGTAGGGCCGCGCCTCTTTGAAGCTATCGAGAAGAATGATCTCTATATTTTCACTCATCCGGAATACACACCGCTTGTCACACTCCGTCACCGTGCTATCGAGAGAGATGGCGAGGCCTACGATGGCTTGGGTATTGAGACAGATCGCAGTTTTGATGGGCAGGTTGCCCTCATTACAGGTGCAGCCAGCGGGTTTGGCAAAGCGTTTGCGCGCGAGGCGTTCCATCGGGGTATGAAGCTCTCTTTAGTAGATATTCAGGAAGAGAAATTAAAAGAATATGCGCATGAACTGGAGAGTGAAGGAGCTGAGGTTATCGCGCTTCCTGCCGATGTCTCTTTACCGGAAGACGTCAAGGCCACTGTGGATAAGACGATGGAGCATTACGGGCAGATTGATGTGCTCTTCGCTAATGCGGGCGTTGCAACTAAGGGGGATGAGTCCCATCTGAGACCCCGCGATTGGGATTGGGCGGCAAGCGCGAACCTTCTCAGTCATGCCTACTACTACCGTGAAGTGTTGCCTATCATGATCAAACAGGGGACGCCTGCCAATATCATGAGCACGGCGTCAATCGCAGGAATTATCCCTGGTTTTGCAAAAGTGCCGACGTATGCTGCCACGAAGCACGCACTCGTGGCTCTGGTGGAATCCGCTGTCTCTTATCTCAAAGATCATAAAGTCGACAACGTCAAGATGTCAGTTTACTGCCCTGGCTTTGTTCAAACAAATTTGCACCACTCAGACGAGTACCGGCCAGAGCGTTTCGCTATGGGAGATGACCCCTATTACACCTCTGATTACTATCAGGGAGCATCGAGAGATCTCGAACATCTCATTGTGACGGGTACAGAACTTGCCCCTGTGGCCAAACGGCTTTTCAAGGCTCTGGAAGAGGGACAGCTGTACGTGCTGACGCATCCGAAACATCGCAAACAATTTGCTGCGCGGCACCGTGCTATCGAGGCGTTCCTGCCTGATAGCAACAAATGATTGAGGAACGGCCAGGCACATATCTGAAACTGCTGTGCAACTTCTCTGTGCTGCTTCCCAGCTGTAAAGCCGCGTAGCGAACGAGCCTGACACGTACCGTGGTGAGCAGTTCTCAGAAACTGCTAACTCATCAGATATTGCCCAACTTCTATTTTGTATCTATGAGCATAAGGAGGATACATGGTTCGAGTAGTCGCCTGTTATAAGTGGGTACTTGACGACGTGGACATTCGCGTTTCCGCTGATGGAAGCGTAGATATGAGCCGCGCGAAAGGCAAAATTAGTGATTATGAAAAAGGCTCCATCCAAGCCGCTGTGCAGCTAGCTGGCGATTGTGGCGGCATCCCTGTCGGTTTGACCTATGGTCATGATGATGCTCAGGCATCGTTGAAAGACGCTCTATCGCGTGGGCTAGAGGAAGCCTACTGGGCGCATGGGGATACAGCCGATGCCGACGGACGTGTCACGGCATCCGTCCTGGCAGGAGCTGTGCGGAAGATTGACGACGTGGCTCTCATCGTGTGTGCTGAAGGGTCAGCCGATAGTTTCGCCCGACAAACGGGGCCACGCCTGGCGGCAGAGCTGGATTATCCGTGCATTAGTTCGGTAGTCGAGGCATCTGTGAGAGGTGACGTTCTGAGCGCTAAACGACGTGTAGACAACACTCTGGAGACGGTGGACGTTCAGCTCCCAGCGGTCATCGCGGTGCGTCCCGAATTTGCTGAAGCGCCTATCCCCGGCATCAAAGCGGTGATGGCGGCACGCAAGAAGCCCACGACAGAATTTGATGTGGCTGATCTTGCCGCCAAAGCACCAGCAGTGAGCGTCACGGCGAGGACGGGAGCCGTCGTCGAACGGAAAGGGATTCAGATTCAGGAAGATACTCCTGAAGCGACGGCACATGCCTTGGTCGTTGCGCTGCAGAAGGAGGGTGTACTCTCATGACACGTATTCTCGTATATAGCGATATCAGCTCGCGTGTGGCAGAGCTCGTGACGTTCGCTCAAACATCTGGTGCCGAAGTGGAGGCGCTTGCCCTCTCCCCACAGCAGGCTGAAGAACTGAGTGCGTGCGGCGCACAGACACTTCTCACAGCTGATATCGGTGAAGCGACGCCGGAGTCATGCGCCCGCTCTATTGCAGATCTCGTGAAAAGCCGTGACGCTGACGTCGTCGTCATCGGAGTGACGGCTCGCGGCCTCGATCTGGCTGCTCAGCTAGCCGGTTATCTCGAGTGGGGCTACGGATCTGACGTCTCCAGTCCGCTCTACTCTGACGGCGTGCTCACCTATGACCGCAGCCTGTATGGCGGCACGGTTATTTCCACAGAGAAAATCGAAGGGCATGGCGTCATCACCGTCGGCCGTGGTAACTTTCCTCCCGCGAGTGGTGCCGTGGGCGGCACTGAAGCAGTGGAGATACATGGCGATGGTCGGGTGCATGTGGTGGGGCGGGAAGAAATCCCGACTCAGGGAGTGGATATCGCATCCGCTGAGCGTGTGGTGAGCGTCGGAATGGGTACCCCGAGCGAGGATGATATTCAGATTGCACGTGATATGGCCGATGCTATGCACGGTGCAGTATCGTGCTCGCGTGGCGTAGCCGAGGAACGCAACTGGTTGCCGATGGAGAGCTACATCGGTATTTCCGGCAAAGTCATCCAGCCGAAGTTGTACCTCGCAATGGGGATTTCGGGGCAGGTGCAGCACATGTATGGGGTGCGCGACGCAAAGACGATCGTTGCTGTCAACACTGATAAAAATGCACAGATCTGTACTCGAGGCTCGGATTACTACATCGTGGGCGATATGAGAGAGTACGGCCCGCTGATAACGGCAGAGTTAGCGCAACTATAAGACACCAAAGGAGTAAACACTATGACATATTTTTATGAAACGGAAGACCGTATTCTCATGCGCAATATCGCGCGTGATTTCGTTGAGCAAGAGCTACTGCCTATTGCACAGCAAGTAGATACGGATCCCAATAGCGTCGATATGAAGTCGCTCTACCACCGCGCTGGTGAACTTGGCATTCTCGGTCTTGCTGTGCCTGAAGAGTACGGCGGCACTGGTGCTGACTACACCACTGTGGCAATGGTCAATGAGGAAATTGGCAAAGCCCTCCCCGTCATGGGGCTGAATATCTCCGTGCATTCCATTCTCTCCGGTGAGCTCATTATGTTGCTCGGCAGTGACGAGTTGAAGAAGCGCTATTTGCCTGATCTGGCGAGTGGTAAGACGCTGTTTGCCTGCTGCTCCACCGAACCCGTCGGGGCATTGAACCATACGGAATGGCAGGTTACGGCTACAGAAGAGGATGATGCTTACGTCATCAATGGCTCGAAGATGCTCATTTCTCAGGCTGGCTTGGCAGATAAATTCGTCGTTTTAGCAGTGACGACGCATCCTGTCGATCCGGCTACACGCTTTGGCATCTCCGCTTTTGTCGTGGATGCACATGCGGACGGAGTCACGATTGGGCATCAGGAGCACAAGTTCGCCATGCATGGCTCCGCATCAACCACTGTCACGTTCAAGGATGTCCGTGTTCCGAAAGAAGATCTCATCGGTGAGCGCGATAAAGGCGCTGCGGGCATGATGATTTCTGCCACAAACGAATTTATGACGTGCGGCCCGATGTGTCTAGGCATGGCGGAGCACTGCTTTGATGTGACCTTGGAGTACGCGCGTCAGCGGATTCAGCGTGGTAAGAATCTTCTGGATAACTACCAAGTGATCGCCCATAAGTTCTCTCAAATGTGGGTGAAGATTGAGATGCTGCGCGCCACGTGCTACAACGTCTTCGACCAGAAAGACAAAGGGAAGTTCCAGCTTGCCCAAGGGCGCATGCTCAAAGTGATTGGCTCGAAGATTGCCATGGAAGTCGCAGCTGAGTGTATGCAGGTCTACGGCGGGCTCGGTTGCATCAGTGAAACGGGCATCGATCGGTATTGGCGCGATGCGAAGATGCTCCACATCGCTGGAGAGGCGAGTGAAGCGTTGATGGACAACATCGCTGATTTCATCAAGGCCGACAAGACGGATATCTAAGCCGTCACGAGCCCATCATTGGTGTTGAAGCGGGCTGCCTCGGCGGTCCGCTTCAACTGCACAATTCTGGTGGTGTGCAATCCGAGCGGTGCTTCACGTGCAGGGATATGCCATAGGCGGCGAACTCGGATGATGCTCAAGCGCGTCAGTATAGAGAACATCGACAAGATGGAGGCCATTGTGGCACTTGAAGAACGAGATTTCGACGTCATCGTCGTAGGAGGCGGTTGTGCTGGAGCAGCTGCCGCATATGTAGCTGCCAAAAAGGGCAAAAGCGTACTGCTGATTGAACGTGGTGAGCACCCGGGTGCGAAGAATATGACCGGTGGCCGTCTTTATGCCCACTCGCTGCGTAAACTTCTAGACACCTACGCCGATGGAGAGGTGGCGTGGGAAGACATTCCATTTGAACGGAAAATTACCCACGAGCGTATAGCGTTAATGGATCCAAGCTCAAACTTCACCATTGATTTTACAAGTAAAGAGCTTGGCAAAGATGGACATGATTCGTATAGCGTCTTGCGATCTCGCTTCGATCAGTGGCTAGCTGATATGGCTGAATCGGCGGGTGCAGAGATCATTTCCGGAATTCCCGTTGAATCGTTACTGCGCAAAGAGGGCAGCGTCTGCGGGGTGCGCGCCGGAGAAGACGAAATTACGGCGCACGTCGTCATTGATGCTGAGGGGACAAATTCTTTGCTCGCCGAGCGCGATCTTGGAATTCCACGTCTGGAACCGCATCAGGTAGCAGTGGGCATCAAGCACGTCTATGAGCTGTCCCCAGAGCAGATTGAGGATCGCTTCTTGTTGCCTGAAGGCGAGGGAGCGGCGATGCTGTTTGTAGGGGATTGCACTCACGGAGTCGTCGGTGGCGGATTCGTCTATACCAACGCCGACACGATCAGTCTCGGGCTGGTTGCGACTGTCAGTGAACTGGAAAAATCAGATACGACGATCTATCAGGCTCTGGCCGACTTCGAGAAACATCCAGCAGTTGCCCCTCTCATCCGCGGTGCACAGCTCGTCGAGCATTCCGGACATCTGGTTCCAGAAGGTGGTTATGACTGCGTGCCACACTACATTTTTGACGGTGCTCTGCTAGCAGGAGACACCATGCGCCTGGTGATGAATCTCGGCTATCAGATCCGTGGAATGGATTTCGCCATAGCAAGCGGTCAGTTTGCAGCGGAAACAGCCTGTGAGGCTATTGACCGCGGTGACCTCAGTGCCACTGGTCTTGCCAGCTATCAAGCGAAACTAGAGGAATCCTTTGTCTTATCCGATCTTAAGACATTCAGGAAATGGCCATCTGTGATGGAAAAGTGGGGTCGTTTATTTAGTGAATATCCTTCGATGGTGGCCGCTATATTCAATGCGTTGTTCGTCGTCGACGGACGGCCACAAGTGAAACTGGTGAAGCGGATATGGCCGATCATTCGTCGGATGAAGCCCCTGAAGATGGCCAACGAAATTCGCAAAGCGCTCGCGGCTCTATAACCGTTTCTACATCTGGAGGAAGATATGTCGCTACCAACCATCACAGTGAGAGTCGAAGAATATATCGGCGTTAATAAATATGAGGTAGATGAAGAGAACGCCCACATAGTCCTGAAAGGGGAGGACTATCGAGAGTTGGATGATGAAGAATTTGGCAAACTCGTACGGGTATGCCCGGCTGCACTGTACAAGCAAGATGCAGATGGGGAACGGCGTTTCGACTACGCGGGCTGTGTTGAATGCGGGACGTGCCGGATCGTCGCCGAGGATACTATCTTAGAGAAGTGGAATTATCCAGGGCCGCTATCTGGCGTCCAGTATCGATATGGATGAGGGGCGTGATGGCTGCGGATGCGGAGCGCGGCTGTAACCATTGGACTCCCGCGCTTTTGCTCCGCGTTCTTCGCTCGTGCTTCTCACTCTGGTGTATTCCGGCCTGGCATCCGCATTGTTTACGTGCGCACATTCTGGCATAGTGCCAGCGAAGTCGCAGACTGTGAGATGAGAAGCGTAGCATAAAACTTATGGATTTATTAGATGCGATCACATCGCCGGCGGATGTGCGTGCTCTGCAGCCGCAACAGCTGGAGAAACTGGCGAGTGAGATTCGTGCTTTTTTAGTGCAACATGTGGCGCAGACGGGTGGGCATCTCGGGCCTAATCTCGGCGTCGTCGAGCTCACGATTGCCATTCATCGCATCTTTGATTCCCCCCGAGACGCCATTCTGTTTGACACTGGCCACCAGAGCTACGTGCATAAAATTCTCACCGGACGTAAAGATTTCACGCATCTGCGCGAGCGTGGAGGACTATCTGGCTATGGTTCGCGAGCTGAGTCGGAGCACGACGTCATCGAAAATTCTCACGCGACCACGGCGCTATCCTGGGCAGAAGGCATCGCACAAGGGCGTAAGCTCGCCAAGCAGGCTGGCACAGTCGTGGCCGTCATCGGGGACGGTGCGCTCACGGGCGGGATGGCATGGGAAGCGCTCAATAATATCGCCGAAGATCCCACGTTGCCGATAGTGATTGTCGTCAATGACAACGGCCGTTCCTACGCTCCCACGGTAGGTGGCTTTATGCGCCGTTTGCCGGCGGTGCGAAAAATGGACGAGATCCGGATGAATCGCAAATATGAAGAGTTTCTCGGCTGGGGTAAACGGACGCTGAAACGCGCGGGAATGCCAGGGGAATTTGCTTATGATGCGCTGCGTGGGCTGAAGCGTGGAGTAAAAGATGTGCTGTTTGACGCCGGAATTTTTGATTCTCTCGGCATTAAATATATAGGCCCTATAGATGGGCACGACATCGCGCAGCTGGAAGAGGCGCTCACGATGGCTCGCAATTACGGAGGGCCAGTGGTGGTGCACGCCGTCACCGAAAAGGGGCGCGGCTATAAACCTGCGGAGCTCAACAGAGCTGACCATTTTCATGCCGTCGGCCGAATTCACCCGGAAACTGGTCTGCCCGTGGAACCGGAGCGCTTTGAATGGACGGCTGTTTTTGCTGAAGAAATGGCGAAGCTCGCGCGAGAAAACGAGAAACTCGTGGGCATAACGGCCGCGATGATGCTGCCGGTGGGTCTAGGGCCGATGCATGAAGAATTTCCTGATCGAGTGTTTGACGTAGGGATTGCTGAGCAACATGCGATGACGATGGCTGCTGGACTCTCGTTTGCCGGATATCATCCGGTGGTGGCTCTCTATGCGACATTTATGAATCGGGCGTTCGACCAGCTGCTGATGGATGTGGCTCTCCACGGAGAAAACGTGACGATCGTCCTCGACCGTGCCGGTATCACCGGAGCGGATGGTCCTTCGCATGATGGTATGTGGGATTTGGCGCTCGCTACTGAGATTCCGCACCTGAAAGTGGCACTTCCGCGTGACGCTGAACGCCTGCGCCGACTGTTGCGCGAGGCAATTGCTACGCCAGGGCCAACGCTTATCCGCTATCCGAAAGGCTCGCTGCCACCTGATCTGCCAGCGATTCGCCACGAGGACGGCTACGCTGTGCTCTATGAGACGTCGGCAGAAGTGGAGCGGCCGCTGCTGCTCGTCGGATTTGGCTCATTAGCGGCTACAGCTGTGAATGCTGCTCGTGCGCTGCCGGATATCCCCGTGATCGTCGTCGATCCTGAATGGGCGCTGCCGCTGCCTGCGGAGCTGGTCAAGCTGGCTAGCCAGGCGGGAGGGGTTCTCACCGTTGAAGACGGCATCGTCAATGGCGGGCTTGGGACGGAACTGGCGCACGAGCTGGGAGCGAGAGGAATAGATGTGCCCGTGCGAAATTTGGGCATCTGCAAAGAATTTTTGCCCACGGCCACTCGTGCACAGCTGTTAGCCGATCAAAGCATGGATGAGGCTGGAGTTGTGACGGCGCTGACTGAGCTGCAGGCGATGGCGCAGGAGCGGCAGCGCCATCGCCTGTGAAACGTTACGGCTTGTGAAAGAGGGCGATGCGCACCTGAGTGATCTGCCAGGGGCGGGCGCCCCAGAGAGCTAATTTCTCTGCAAAGTCCTCAGTGTCTGCCCACCCCTCCCATGCAATGCGTTTTTGCAATGCTGGCTTGAGCAGAATATCTTGGCGGATTCCCAGCTCATCAGCCCAGATGAGCACGGCTAACCGCAGCTGCTCCCAGCGGTGCATTGCATCAGGATGCGATGCACCCCAACGCTTGACGGGCGGAAAGAGCGCTTTTTTCTCGGTGAACGTTCGAGCGGGCAAAGCTGAATAAGGCAGATGCCACGCTTTGTTGATGGCGTGCCACCACTGAGCGACATCACGCTGGCGCTCGTGAGAGCGCAGCAAACTGGAGCGGGCGACGTCAGCGCGCGAGCGGGGTTTGCGTTTCGCCAGTTGTCCAAGCACGACGTTGGGCAACACGCTTGTGGGAGGAATATCGCGTTCACGCGCGAGTTTGTCGCGCACGGCCCACAATTCGCGCAGCATCGCAAGGGCTCTGCGATCATGCACATCGGCTTGATGAGCCGCTTTGCGCCACGGCTGTTGCTTCGCCGGTGGCGGAGGTTTGAGGCGCACAGCCTCGCACTCTTGTTCGCACCATTCAAGACGGCTAGCGCGCTGTAGCATGCCCGTGAGTGCCTCTTTCAGTTCGTGGAGCAGCTCCACGTCTAAAGCGGCGTAGGTGCGTTGCTCAGCGCTGAGCGGGCGGGCAGACCAATCTGAATGAGAGTACTCTTTAGCCAGCTCCTGCCCGAGTATTTCAGCGGCGAGAGCCTGCAGTGAGACGTGTTCAAACCCGAGTAAGAGAGCAGCTATTTCAGTGTCGAAAATTTTTGTGGGAAACAGCCCAAGCTCATGAAGAGAGGGCAAATCCGAATCGGCAGCGTGCAAGATCCACTCATCGTGCATCACGCGAGCTAGTGGAGCTAACTCGCGCTCAATTCCCACCGGATCAATGAGAAACGTGCCCGCTCCAGCCCGCCGAATTTGTACGAGATAGGCACGTTCAGAATAACGGATTCCCTGAGCACGTTCAGTGTCGATAGCAAAAGCTCCGTGGCCGGCGCTCAGTGCCGTAATTGCTTGCGCAATATCATGATGCGTGACGTCGGGCAGCCCATCGCGAGGGGTGAGGAGCGGTACGGCGTCACGCTCGTGATGAAAATAATTCAAAGAAGCGGAAGTGTTCACGCGCCATAAGCCTTCCGAGGTAGCGCTGAAAGGCCAGGGGCATGGGGGCCAAGCCCCGAAAGTTGGCCGATGAAATCAGCCCACGCTTGCAAATGCTCACGAAGATATGGCGTGGACGGAGTCCACGATGCCCGTGTCTCCAGATCTACGCGGGTATCCGTGAGCGATAAATCTCCAAACGTCTCATTAAAAACGCGGGTAACTGTGCCACTGAGGGAATGGAAATCGGCACCGCGCTGGTGGAGGGCATCCGTGAGCCAGCTCCACGCCACTTCGCCCAGGAGCGGGTCGTCTCCCATCTCGGCATCCATGGGGGCGCGGCCATGCACGACAATGCGAAACGTGCCATTCCACGCTAGCTGCCCATCTGGATCATGTAACACCACGAATTTTGCATCTCCGCGGTAAAAATCGGGATCGAGCTGCTCAGAGTCGTTGATTTCAGCCTGTAATGCCACCGCCCAGGGGGCAATGCGAGTGGGCGGCGGAATCTGAGCGACATGCAGTTCGGCACGAAAATCAAGCCCTTTGAGTGATTCAAGGGCAGTCACAAACTCACGGGGAGGCAAAGATTCTTCGTGCGCCACGCTCAGAGCGTAGCGCACATGCATATGTTTACCGCTTAGGCACGCCGAAAAGTGCCATTTCGAGTGAAGATAGCCACGCCGGAGCCAGCGAAAGCTACACTCGTCGTATCCACGTGTACATCTCCCCACGCTAGAGCTAGATGCCGTGTTTCAAGGGGAGCTGCTACGCGATTGTCTCGCTCAGCTTTGTTGAAGACGACGAGTCCCTCACCACGCTGCATCCAGCCTCCCTCGGCCTCGATATGTATCTGCGTGTGGGAGCGATCTGTGTTGGAAAAATGTGGATCACTACGGCGCAGTGCTATGAGGTCCCGAACAAAAGCGAAAAAGCGTTGGTGGGCAGGAGATGTGAGTTCAGCCCAATCCACACGGGCACTGGCAAACGTCTGCTCGGCTTGCGGGTCTGGAATAGGGGGCACGGGAGTGCCATAGGCCGCTTCTAAATCCCACGTGGCGAATTCTTGCGCCCGCCCACTGGCGATGGTCGCACCTATTTCTGGCCCATGATCGCAGAAATATGGGAACGGAGTGCGCGTGGCCCACTCTTCGCCCATAAAAAGCATTGGAGTAAAGTGTGAGAGCAAAATGAGGGATCGTGACACTGCCAGTTGCCCTAAACTGAGCTTGGCTGATGGGCGATCTCCCAGTAATCTATTACCCACTTGATCGTGGTTTTCATCAAAGACAACGAATCGGCGTCCATCGAGTCCAGGTGGTACCGGCGTGCCGCGGCGGCGTCCTAGAAATTCATCCCACACGCCGTCATGCCAAAAGCCGCGGGCAAGCGTCGTACTCAGTGCGTGTGCATCGGTGTATTCACTGTAGTAGGCGTTGCGTTCGCCGGTGAGCCACACGTGCAGAGCGTGGTGTACGTCGTCCACCCACTGCATATCCATGCCCAGGCCAGAGTTATCTGGGCTGCTCAGTGCTGTTTTCGCACTGCCCGTGGCCGCTGGGGCTACTGCGGCTGCTGCGGCAGTCACGGACGTCACTGGCGTCGTGGCTGAAATATCTGACGCTGTCATATTGGACGCAGCTGGATTGTCTAGAGTCGCTGCGGCAGTGGGGCTCGTCATGGCCACAGTATTGGCATCAGACTCTGCAATGAGGGTGATATCGCGCCCGCGTTCGTGGCCAAGGGCGTGCAAACGATCAGAAATTTCAGCGAGGATATGCGGATGCGAATGATCAATCAGCCAGTCTACGGCGTCGAGGCGAAAAGCGTCGATGTGATAATCGCGCACCCACTGCTCTAATGCGTCGATAATAAAAGCGCGCACATGCTCCTTGCCAGTGCCATCGAGATTGAGGGCTTCTCCCCACGGGGTGTGATGAGCTGACGTCGTGTAGTTGCCAAACAGTGCTGTGTAGTTGCCATCGGGGCCGAAGTGATTAAAGACGACGTCAAGACAGACGGCCATGCCGCGCTCATGGGCAGCATTCACCAGTTCCACTAGCCCCTCTGGCCCGCCGTACTGTTCGTAAGGAGCCATGAGCGAGACGCCATCATATCCCCAGCCGCGCGTGCCTGGCATGGGGCTGATCGGGAGCAGCTCAATAGTGCCAACGCCTAAATCAGCCAGATGATCGAAGTGCTCCGTGGCTCCTTGAAATGTGCCGTGCTCTGAAAAAGTACCGACGTGTAGCTCATAGATGACGTCGGAGGCAGCGGGCTGGCCAAGCTGGGTGGACTGGTTGGGGTAGGGCGATTCAGTCTGAGCAAACCACTGGGCATCACGCCAGTGGAACAAGTTGGGATCGACTATCTCGCTCGGCCCGTGAATCCCCTCCGGTTGGCGGCGAGATCGCGGATCCGGCACGGGCGCCGCGCCATCAGGTAGCAAAAAGTAGCGCTGGCCGGCAGGTAGCTCACTAGGGAGGACAAAAACCGATGGGTCAGCCGCATCGCGCTCCATCGGGAGGATAGTGCCCTGCGGTTCGAGGCGCAGCTCTACGTGTTCACAGCGTGGCGCCCACACTTTTATATGCGTCATTATACGTTCTTTCTCTAGTGCGTCTTGCTCTCTCATGCGGTGATCTAGTGCTGTGCTCTCAGTATCCTTTTCCGTCTTTCTACAGCTCTGCATCATCTTTCTGCAGTTCTGTCTCTTTTCGGCCTCTCTAGTATCGCTTCTGATCTTTGCATCTCTTCAGCTCATCAGCCTGCAGCACTGTGGCTGGTCACTCTATCGTCGTCACTCGCTCTAAGGCGGCAGCAGGAAAACGCCCGAGTATGTCAGCTACCCCGTGAGCACCTCCATCGAATATTGCATCGGTGAAAACATTGCGCCACGTGCCCTCTGGAAGCACCACAGATTGCTCTGCCGTATTGACTACTCCCGTATTGAATGAGCCAGACAGGCGGGAGATGACGGCGAGCACCTGTGGGGATGTGCCATCGGTGCGAGCAAAAGCTAAGACGTGCCCCGTCGTCACGGGCAGCGGCTCATAAGCAGATTCCGCTCCTGCCATGTAGGGGTGCCGCAGCCGCAGATGAGCCATCTGCAAAGTAATCCACCATTTCTCCTGGGCGAGAGAATGATCGGGGAAATTCCCCTCGGCACTCAGGCGTGCCGCTTCTCGCAGCGGAGTAAAATCGACGGGCGTGCGGTTGTCGGGATCGACGAGCCAGGTGCGCGGAAATTCTTCGCCTTGATAGATATCGGGGACTCCGACCATCGCCATCTCCAGCACTTTCTGCCCCAGAATGATGGTGCGCGCTGCCGACGATGTGTGCTGATGGAATTGTGCCAGTTCGGCTCGGCATTGCTCATTTTCAAGAATGGCTTGAGCGTAGTCTATCAGTGCCTGTTCAGCATGTTCGTTGGGCTGCGTCCAGGACGTCCACACTTTTTGCTCACGCCCTGCTTTCAATAAATACTCTTTCAGCCGATCACATTCGATCGGTCCGTCGTCATCCCACGTGCCTATCAGAGTTTGCCACAGCAACATTTCGATGCTGCCATCGAGATCGCTGGGGCGCTGTGGAGCTACAGCAGGGCGCAGACGGGAAAGGAGCTGATACCACTGCTGAGGATATTCGGCGAGCACGGCGATGCGGGCACGTACATCTTCGCTGCGCTTTGTGTCATGCGTGGTGAGAGTATTCATCGACGCCGGCCAGGCATTGTGCATCATCTCTTCCCACGCGTGGAACTCGTCGGGTGTATAGGTGAAATACTCGGGGCCAGCTCCAACTTCGTTGGCAGACGTTAGTGCCGTGTAGCGGTAGAAGGTAGTGTCTTCCACTCCTTTCGCCATCACAGGGCCGGTGAGCTGCTGGAAGCGGATAATGGCAGCTGCGCGATCAGCTTCGTAGGTGCGTCCGGCAGAGCCTACTTCTTTTCCGAGGAAAAGATCGACGACGAGCGCCAGCGTATCGTGAAGCTCGGGTTCGAGTGTGAGCTGTGCGCGTTCTTGCGCGCCACGCAGTACCGCTTCTTGCGTGGCGGGAGCCGTCTCCCCAGGTACGACGTATGCCCGATAGCGATCCATATGGATCGCCAGCTGTGCGATAACCTGCCGAATGGCGCGGAACGTGTGATCACGCAGGCGCACATCGCGGTGGCAAATATCGGCCACGAGAGTGGAGAGCCGATCAATCTCACTGTACAGCAACGTGCTGATAATATCGTTTTTCGCCTGTATCTGGGTGCTGCTCACGCTCGTGAGCGCACCTGAGAGCTCCATATAGTGCTGAGTGAGCTGTGCAAGTCCGCTGGGGTCTGTAAAAACTCCCTGGATACGACGCAGCGAATCGTACCCAGTGGTGCCTGCGCACGGCCAATCGGAGGGCAGCCGCTCATCGCCCTCAAGAATTTTCTCTGCCACAATCCAGGCGCCGTCAGTCGCGGCGTGCAATTTGCGCAGATACTCGCGCGGGTTAGCGAGGCCATCAGGGTGATCAATACGGAAACCGTCAATCAGGCCAGCGTGGTAGAGCTCTAACAGCAGTGCATGAGAGCGGGCAAAGACGGTATCATCTTCCACACGGATAGCCACCAGCGTATCGACGTCAAAGAAACGGCGATAGTTGAGCTCCTCATTGGCAATGCGCCAATAGGCCAGCCGATAAAATTGCTGATCGACGAGCTCGGCCAGCGGGAGATGCTCGGTGCCAGCGCGCACCGGAAAAACGTGGTCAAAATAGCGTAAGACGGGGCTTTCGCCGTCAGATTCAAAACCTGGCACCACCATAGAATCGAGCGTGATCTCTGCCCGAGCCAGCACTGTGCCAATGCGATCTGCCAGCACCGGCATGAGCACGCCGTCACCGGCAGCCGTGAGATCTAAATCAAACCAGCCGGCATAGTCGCTCTCAGCTCCATCGCGCAGCACTGACCACAGGGCTTTATTGTGAAAGAGCGGGGTAGGGACGGCCATATGATTGGGGACGACGTCCACCACGACGTGCAGACCAGCTTCGTGAGCTGCACGTGAAAAGTTTTCAAATCCTGCGCGCCCGCCCATCTGAGCGGAAATATGGGCGTGATCGACCACGTCATAGCCGTGCGTCGAGCCAGGCGCTGCCTGCAAAATTGGCGAGAGATACACATCGGTGACGCCGAGCTGCACCAGATAAGGAATCACCTCTTGAGCTTGCGCGAAGGTGAACTGTGGCCCCATCTGCAGCCGGTACGTGGTGACGGGTTGATGCCTGCCGGTGGCGGGAATATGCGAGTGAGTACGATTCTCGCCGCGGACTCGGGGAATGTCACTTGTATGCGTCGTCATTGCGTCTTTCACAACTTTTCTGTGCTGCCAGCTTTTGTGTCGCTCAGTTTTACTATTATTGCTCTGTTTATCTGTTTATTGCTCTGCGAGATTTATTATTGCTCTGCAGGATTCCCATGAGAGATCCTCGCAGGATTCTCGCAGAGAGGCTCACGAGGATGAGGGGCGTGTGGCTTCAGGAATTTCAGCGGCCTGAGCAGCTGTAGCTGTAGAGGTTTCCGGCAAGGCCATGACGCTCTGGCGGGCGCGCCCGCGCATCAGTACCGTGAGCGAATGTGCCATCACGGTAAATTGGGCGCCTGGGGCAAGTGGGCCACAGTGCGCCGATGCGCCGGTGTCAGGATCGGTGCAGCCAGGGTTGGTGCTGAGCGCGATCTCCCACGGCTTTGTGCCGTCGTTGGCAGGCACAGTAAAGTCGAGATCATCTTGCGAAGCGTTGATTGCCAAGAGGAAATCATCATCAATGATGCGCTCACCGCGCTCGTCAGGTTCGCCGATTTTGTCTCCGTTAAAGAACACCATGACGGCTCGCGCATACCAGGTGCTCCAATCGGCCTCTTCCATCATGGAGGCGTCAGGGCGGAGCCATTCGATATCGCCAGCCAGCGAGGTGCCTCCGCGAGCAGATTCTCCCTGGAAAAAGCGACGTCGCTGAAACACAGGATGCTTCTTGCGCAGCGCGATAGCATTTTTCGTAAAGGCAAAAAGATCGTGCTGATAGGCATCTAGCTGCCAGTTCACCCAGGTGATTTCATTGTCCTGGCAGTAGGCATTGTTGTTGCCAGCTTGCGTACGGCCGATCTCATCCCCATGCACAATCATCGGTACGCCCTGTGAGACCATCATCGTGGCGATGAAATTCTTGATTTGCCGAAGCCGCAGTGTGAGAATCGCCGGATCATCCGTCGGCCCCTCTACTCCGCAATTCCACGAGCGGTTATTCGATTCGCCGTCGGCGTTGTCTTCACCGTTAGCCTCATTGTGCTTCTCGTTGTAGCTCACGAGGTCACGCAGCGTGAAACCGTCGTGCGCCGTCACGAAATTGACACTTGCCATCGGGCGTCGTCCCGAGTGGGCATACAGATCAGACGACCCTGAGAGCCGAGAGGCAAACTCGTCGAGAGTACTCGGTTCGCCACGCCAAAAATCGCGCATAGTATCGCGGTACTTGCCATTCCACTCCGTCCACAGCGGAGGGAATTCACCCACGTTGTATCCGCCCTCTCCCACATCCCAAGGCTCGGCAATGAGCTTCACCTGCGAAATAATCGGATCCTGCTGGATGATATCGAAGAAACTGGAGAGCTTGTCTACGGCGTAGAGTTCGCGGGCGAGAGTGGAAGCCAGATCGAAGCGGAAGCCGTCCACGTGCATCTCACTCACCCAGTAGCGCAGCGAATCCATAATCAGTTGTAACGTGTGCGGAGAGCGCATATTCAATGAATTGCCAGTGCCGGTGGTGTCGAAGTAATGCTCGGGATCATCAGGGACGAGTCGATAGTAAGACGGGTTATCCAAGCCGCGGAAAGAGAGCGTCGGCCCCATGTGATTACCCTCGGCAGTGTGGTTGTAAACGACGTCAAGAATCACTTCAATATCCGCTTCGTGGAGAGCCTTGACCATAGTCTTAAACTCCACCACCTGCCCTCCGAGCGTATCGCTTGAGCAGTAGGCATTATGCGGAGCGAAGAATCCAATCGTGTTGTAGCCCCAGTAGTTGGAGAGCCCTTTCTCCTGCAGGGAAGTGTCATTGACGAACTGGTGAATGGGCATCAGCTCAATGGCAGTGACGCCGAGATCGTGCAGATAGCTCACCATTGCTGGATGGCTGAGCCCAAGATATGTGCCACGCATATTTTCAGGGATATCAGGATGCAGCTGAGTGAGCCCTTTGACGTGTGCTTCATAGATGATTGAGCGGTGATAAGGATGTTTGGGTGGGCGGTCATGCCCCCAGTCAAAGAATGGATTCGTGACGACGGAGAGCATTGTATGGCCGAGCGAATCCTGCGCTACATGCTCGTGAGGATTGAGAAAATCATACGAAAAATTGCTCTGATGATTTTCTACATGGCCGTCAATCGCTTTGGCATATGGATCCAGCAGAATCTTTGTCGGGTCAAAACGCAGGCCATTTTCAGGATCGTACGGGCCATACGCGCGAAAGCCATAGCGTTGCCGTGGTAAAACGCCAGGCAGATAGCAGTGCCACACGTACGCATCAACTTCGCGCAATTCCACGCGCGTCTCGCGTCCGTCGTCATCAATCAAACACAACTCTATGCGCTGCGCCGTGGAAGAAAATACGGCAAAATTGGTGCCGGTGCCATCGAACGTGGCGCCGAGCGGATAAGGTTTCCCTGGCCATATGTCCATAGTCACAGGGTATAAGAAATACCGGCACAGTGTGCATATGACGTGCATTCGAGGGGGTGGGAATTCCCACTCGGTCGGCTGTATGCACCAGATAGCGGGGTATGGGCATCCCAGGACGATCCACAGTGTGCTGGCATAAACTGGCATAGAAATTGCTAGGGGGGGAAGATGATGATCAGTGAGAACGTAACTCCAGCAGCAGAACCGGACTATCCCGAGATTGTGCGGATTGCTCGCGATCTCATCAGAATGGACACTTCTCGCCATGAAGTCATCTGCGATGACGGCGATAGCTCCAGGCACGTCTGTGAGATAGAAACGCCTGCTGCTCGCTACGTGATGTCTCTATTAGAGGAAGTGGGATACCGCCCGCAGTGGATTGAACCTGTATCGGGCAGGCCCAATATCGTTGTGCGTGTGCCAGGAAAAGACCGTAGCCGACCGGGCTTAATTCTGCATGGCCACCTCGACGTGGTTCCGGCCGACCCGACTGAATGGGAGCACGATCCTTTCGGTGGGGAGATTATCGACGGTGTGCTCTGGGGCCGAGGTGCGGTCGATATGAAAGACATGATCGCCATGATGGTGATGCTGCTGCGCGATATGGCTATCTGCTCTTGGGCTCCTCCGAGAGATCTCGTTGTCTGCTTTTTTGCTGATGAAGAAGGAGGCGGGTGGGAAGGAGCTCAGCTGCTTGTGCGTGATTATCCGGAACTTTTTGAGGGGTGCACGCAGGCTGTCTCGGAAGTGGGCGGATATCCTACGTATATACAAGGGAAACGGGTGTATCTCATTCAGACCGCTGAAAAGGGTCAGATCTGGTACCGCTTGCACGCTCGCGGGGCGGCGGGCCACGGATCGCTCGACAACGCTGAAAACGCCGTCACGAAATTATCCTGCGCGCTCGCGGCACTTGGAATGGAAGAATGGCCCACCACACTCACTCCAACTGTCCGTACGCTGCTCGCCAACGTGGCGCAGATTGCGCGTATTCCCTTTGATGAGAGTTCCCCAGAGTCTCTTGCGGCAGTGCTAGATACGCTCGGAACAGCAAAAGCGTTTGTGCAAGCAACTACCCACACGACTGCCAACCCCACCCAGGCTAGTGGAGGATACAAAGTGAATGTGGTTCCTGGAAGTGCTGAAGGGAGCGTCGATATTCGATTCTTGCCAGGAGAAGAAGAGAGCGTGAAACAGCGCGTCAAAGAACTAGTGGGGGACGTTTCTCTGGAACCGCTATTAGATGTGCCAGCGATTGAAGCTCCCGCTCGTGGCTCGCTTGTGGAAGCGATGGAGCAGGCAATTCACGAAGCGGATCCAGAGGCAATAGTGCTGCCGTATATGCTCTCAGCTGGGACGGATAATAAGCACTTGTCTCAATTAGGGATTGACGGCTATGGGTTTGTGCCAGTCAATCTTCCAGAAGACTTTGATTTTCCCTCAATGTTTCACGCGGCCAACGAGCGTATTCCGGTGCAGAGTCTGATTGATGGATTCTCTGTGTTACGGAGGTTTATCCAGCTGAGCTAGTTTGTTTAGGTGACTAGCGTGGGATTATCTAGCTGCTCGGTTGGGTAGCCATATTCTTGTGGGGTAGTTACATTCCGAGACCGCTGATGATCAGCAGGGCCACGTTGAGCGCTATGACCAGTGCAGCCACAATGCTAAAGAGTACTTGGATTCCGAAAGAGTCCGCGAAGTCTCCCATAATTGCCCTACTGCGAGTGCAGAGCATGAGGGGAATAAGCGCAAATGGAATTCCGAGAGAGAGCACTACTTGGGAAATGACGAGCGCCCATGAGGGTTCTACGCCTAAAGCGAGGACGATGAGCGCGGGGGCGAGAGTAATAGCTCGGCGCGTCACGAGTGAGTATTCTCGGTGCAGCAATCCTTTCATGATTTCTGAGCCGGCGTATGCTCCCACAGATGTGGAGGCCAAGCCGGAAGCTAAGAGACCGACGGCGAAAAATGTGGCAACCACGGGGCCAAGAGCACCTCGGATGGCATGGTAGGCGCCGTCAATAGTGTCGGTGCCTGGTACTCCAGCGAGTGATGTGGCAGCGACGAGGAGTAAACAGACATTGACGGCTCCGGCGAGCAACAGAGCCCAGGTCACGTCAATTTTCGATGCGCGGAGTAAGCGCTTGAGAGGCACGTTTTTACCAGAAAAGCGGTCGTTCACGAGTGACGAGTGGAGATAAATCGCATGTGGCATCACAGTAGCTCCCAACATGGAGGTGGCAAGCAACACCGATTGAGCATCTGCGAACTTTGGTACCAGCCCGTTTACTAGCGCCCCAGCGTGCGGAGGGTCAATGAAAAGACCGGAGATAAAGCCGAATGTGATGATGAGCAGCAGGCCGATGACGAGAATTTCAAACAGGCGCTGTTTTCCTTCATTTTGTAGGGCGAGCAAGAGAAGCGAAACCAGTCCAATGACGATGCCGCCCCAGATGAGCGGCAAATCAAAGAGCAAGTTGAGGGCAATAGCTCCGCCGACCACTTCGGCGAGGTCAGTGGCGGCTGCCACGATTTCTGCTTGTGCCCAGTACAGCAGGCGAGGAACGCGCGGTAGACGTGCTCCCAAGAGTTGGGGAAGTGATGCTCCCGTGACGATGCCGAGCTTAGCGCTCTGATACTGCACGAGGACGGCCATCACGTTGGCTAGCACGAGCACCCACACCAAGAGATATCCGTATTGGGCGCCGGCCGAGATATTGGCTGCTACATTGCCAGGATCGACAAACGCCACAGCTGCCACAAAGGCAGGGCCAATGAGTGAGATAAGTTTTTTCGGGGTGTTCGGGCTAGGGGCGTGCGGGGAAAGATCGCCGCTTGTGCTCATTCTTCCTCCTGATTCTACGTTTGGGCTTGAGAGTTGGGATGTGCGGTTCGAGCTTGAGGAGCGTTCGGGTTTGAGGTGCGGTTCAGGTTTTGCCCCACACCGCCTGGAGCCACGCTGGTTTGAGGCGGTGTGGGCTTGTCCCGTCTCTATTGCTGCCGTTTGTTTTTATATTGCTGCCTCCTAGAAGCCATTTCCAGATAGAGATTAACCTCTCGTCGATCGTATAGCCACCGACGATGCCGTGGTTGATGTAACCACGCTGTGGGTGAGATGTTCTGGCATCGAGCTTATTCCAGCCGCCGGATAGTGATCGCGTGATAATTGATTTCGCTGTATGGGCAAGCGTTGTGAGCGGTGAGGTCATGGACTGTAGGGCGCACAACTGAGATAGTTGGAGGCGCTTCTATCGGTATCTGTTCGGCGTCGCTCACAGTAGCTCTCCGATGCGGGCAGCAGTTAGGCTTAGATGTGAGCTAGATGTGCAGCGTGCATAGAAAGTGCTGATGACGCTTCCAAACGCCAGAGCGAGTGCGAGAAGATACTGCTGATGCATGAGGCACGTGGTGGCGGGGTAGCGGCGGAGTGACGACGGATAGTGAAAGAGGAGCGTGGGCAGTGGCAGAGAATGCGCAGTCAGGCGCTAGCTTCAGTGAGAGTGCTTTCAGTGAGAATGAGACGGCAAAAAAGATGATTGATGACGCGCTCCCGCAGGCTCATGCGCGTTCGCTGGAGGCCAACCTGACAGAATCAATAGAAGTCGGCACGAGCGGCGAGAGCAGCAAAGGTGGCGAGAGTAGAAAAGGTGGTCTCTCGCAGGAAGATATTGAGAAAATCAGGAAAATTCAACGCCGTAATATCGTGGTGGCTGCCCTGCTTGGCGTGATCCTTCTCATCTGTGGTTTTTTCGCGGGGAGAGCTGTCGGTGCACGTTACGCAGAAAGGGCGACTGCGGCGTGCAGCGTCTTGGCATATGAGTGCATATACGGGAATAGTGATGCGCAGGGCAGCGACAATAGTGAAAGCAGTGCGGGTGTCGTAAGAGTAATGGGCGGCGAATGCAGTACGGCGTCGTCAGCAATGAGTGATGCGCTGGAGGTGCGCTGATGAAGAAGTATCGGAAGAAAGATATACCGCCAGAGATTCAAGCCCACTTTGGCAAGACGCTGCAAGCTATAACGCGCACAGCCGATGGGCACTGGTTAGCTGCTGGTTTTGCAGAATGCGGAGTGTGGGAGCCGGAAACTGGAGAGCTGCATGCGTATCCCTGGGTAGATTTTGCTCGCGGCACGTATCGCGGGGAGAGTGCTCAGCTGCGGCTCACATTTATTGATGAACACCGAGAGCCACTCTCGTTTACGGCGGTGCCCGATGAAGCGGCTCCGTTTATAGCAGCCATGTTGGAGCGGATAGATGATTCAATCGTGTATCAGGAGTTTGCTGAGCTAGCTGCAGGGCAAACCGTGAGTGCACAAATGCGGCGAAAAGCTGACGGCACGCTCTTTGCACAAGTGCCATGGGAGTCCGCGCGCTCTGCAGAGGACCGTGCTATTTTGGCCGCTCTGGAGCATTCGGTGAAAGAAGCAGTAGGGGTATAGCTGGTGTGCGTAGCCGTAAAATGGCAGCTACCGGCAAGTGTGCTGTGTGCCACGATCGGCTAATTTCGCCTTATGCATGGATCTTTGCTACAGTAATGCCTGTTGATCCCGCATAGCTCAATGGCAGAGCATTCGACTGTTAATCGAACGGTTGTTGGTTCGAGTCCAACTGCGGGAGCTTTTCAATATCACCCATGGGTTGCACAAGCTCCCACGGCGTCGTGCCAAGCACCGCAGCTACTTTAGATAAATCATCAAGCTGCCACTGACGCTTACCTCGCCAACGCTGATTTACAGCGCCTTGGTTATATCCAAGCTCTCGTGCTAATTCTGACTGATTAAACCCGATGCGCGATGCTTGTGCGCGTATATTTGCAGCGACTATTGCCGCAAAGTCGTATGTTGGCTGTGTTTCTATATCTATTAATGCGCTCATATGTGCAAGCATACAGGATTTAATGTGAAATGCGTTGATTTTGAGCAAAGAATCTTAAAATGATGCAAGAGCGACACGCTGAGCAAATGTAAATGCTCTGAAATTAATGCAATACACGCTAAGTTATTGCGTATGGATGATTTTTCTTTGGGTGTGTCGCGTGCGGTTGCGGCGTCTACAGCTAATTGAGTGTGCGGCGTCTACGGTTGGCTCAGCGTGTGGCGCTCACGCAGAATTCGATCAAAAAATTCTGCGGTCGCGTATTCTAACGAGTCGAGGAAAATGACTCCTGGCTGACTGGGTATCGGCACTTGGTAGGGCACAGCCACCGTTACTGCTCCAGAGTCGTGGGCAGACTGCACGCCATAAACGGAATCTTCAAAAGCGACACAGTCGCCTGGGGCATGTCCGAGCAACCGAGCTGCCATCTGAAATGGCTCTGGATGCGGCTTGGAGTGCGTCACGCGATCTCCCGTCACTAGCGCTTCAAGGCTCCCCTGTGGGGCATTGTTGGCCACTATCGTGGCAAACGGAAGATATGACGACGTCACTAGCGCAGAAGGGACACCTCGCTGTGCGAGCCACGTCAGTAGCTCCAGAGCTCCCGGCCGCCAAGGTACACCGTATTCGGTGGCCAACTCAATCACGCGCTGCGCAATTGCATGTCCTACCTGTTCAGCGTCTGCCTGTACTCCAAAGTGCTCAAGAGCCCGCTGGGCGCCATCGACGATATCAAGGCCAATCACCAGTTTTTGATCGTCGTGCCCCCAGGAGATGCCAAGATTTCCAAAGATTTCTCGCTGTGCCTGGTACCAAAATTTTTCAGAATCCGTGAGCGTACCGTCCATATCAAACAGCACACCTGCAGGCAACAGCAGATCTGCATGAGCAGTGGAAGTGACGTCAGCTATCATCGTTTGTCCCTATCGCTATGGTCTATCTTCGTACTGGCCTGCTATACCTGCACGGGCATCGCGTGAAGTATCCCAACGCCGATGAAAATGACGACGGCAACTGCCAACACAATACGGTAAATTACGAATGGCATAAACGATTTGGTCTCCACGAGACGTAAAAACCACACAATTACGGCATAGCCTACGACGAAAGCAACCAGCGTCGCCACTAGCGTCGGCACCGCCCCTACCTGTACTCCAGTGCCGTCGTCAGAGAGTAGCCGATAGAAGCCAGAACCAAATACTGCTGGTACCGCAAGCAAAAATGAGATTCTCGCTGCAGCAGCACGGGTATAACCCAAGAATAAGCCAACGGCAATCGTGCCTCCCGATCTACTCACACCAGGCACTAACGCAAGGCTCTGTGCAAAACCGAGGATGACGCCGTCACGCAGACTCATTTGCTCTAAGGGAATGTGCCGCTTACCGACGCGGTCTGCAATACCTATGACGATGGCAAAGAGCGCGAGCATAGCGGCAGTGAGATAGAGGTTTCTAAAAATTGAATCGATAGCATCTTGTAGCAATAGCCCGAGTACCACAATCGGGATCGTGCCAATAATCACGATCCACCCCAGGCGCACATCTGGATCGGTGACGGCCAGGCGTTTATCTGGCTTCACCCACGGCATGGAAGAGAACCATTTGCGAATAATGCGCAGGATATCTTTCCAAAAATAGAGCAGTACTGCCGTCTCAGTGCCAATCTGCGTGACGGCGGTAAATGTGACGCCAGGATCGCCTAGAGCTGGGAAGAGGTCACCGACGATGCGCAAGTGGGCGGAAGAAGAAATGGGGAGAAACTCCGTGAGGCCTTGAACTGCCCCGAGCACTATTGCTTCAAGAATATTCACGGGTTCAGACTATACACACTTTTACTGTCTTTAGCTTTTAGTGTTTATTTAGTTCTCAGCGCTTCTCGGCATCCCATCTCAACGCCACGCTGCTCCTAGTACCGTACTATTCCTCCCGCCGCACTAGTTCTCTTCGCTCTCGTCGAAGTTGTCGTCAAAATCTACGTCGTCAAAGTCTGCATCATCAAAGCTATCGAAGTCGTCATCGTCGTCAAACTCATCGACGAGGCCATCGTCGAAATCGTCATCGAGATCCTCAGTGTCGTCAGCGTCATCGTCATCATCGTCGGAGAATGTGTCAAACGGCGCTTCTACCCCAAAACTGGTAAAAAGCACGTCGTCATACACCGTGTAGGCATCAGCGAGTCGATCTGCTGCGCGCAGTACACGCGGAGCTTCGCCGTCTTCCGCCTCCATCACTGCTGCATGGAACTCTTGCCACGCCTCAATGAGAGCTTCAAATGCACTGTGTGGATCAATCGTCATGTGTTGAGCTTATCCCAGCTTGCAAAGTTTTTCCATGCTTCATTTGCGCTTTCTCACATAAAATTTTCGCGCGTGAAATTGGCCAGCGTCCAGCAGAGGTGATATCTTTTTCTGTGTCGCTGATCGACGCCTTGCGCGGGTGGCGGAATAGGCAGACGCGCTAGCTTGAGGTGCTAGTCCCCATTATACGGGGGTGGGGGTTCAAGTCCCCCTCCGCGCACACGAGAAAACGCTGGTATAGCAATGAAAAATGCTAGCCAGCGTTTTTGATTTCAGGCTCTGTTGGCTAAAGGCTCTGGAATATCTGTGGGATATAAGCAATTGGCGACTCTGCCACAACAGATGCCCCCGCCATGGGTGGCGAGGGCATGAAGAAGTAAGTCGGGGTTATATCTGTTTTTTGAGTTGGCCAGAGCGGGCAAGTTTGCTGTCGCACCCGCGCGGATTTCGGCACTTGGCCGCACCTGTTCGTGCCACTAGCCCGACATAGCCGCCTACGCCGATTCTTCCACGCTGAGCACATAGTGGATACGCTCAGCGGGCATATCTGGTTCCGTGCCGCCAAAGGCGGGGCAGAATTTTTTGAATGTGCACCAGTCGCACAGTTTATTCGGGGTGGGCACAAACGAGTGAGTGAGCAGAGCGGCCTTGATCTCGTGCCACGCCTGATTTACGTCGGCGCTCAGAGAGCGTATATCGCCCTCCGTGGGATCGTAGGTGAGCACGCGGGTATCTTTGAGAAAAATAAGCTGTGTGCGAGCTGGTAGACGGCCAACGCAGTAGTAGAGCGCAGTGGCGTAAAAGCGCATTTGAAAGAGATACTCATCCTGGAAACGCGGCGAGGGAGATTTGCCAGTTTTATAATCCACAACCCGCAGTGCTCCATTAGGGGCTTCGTCAAGTCGATCAATAAACCCGTGGATGGCGATGCCAGAGGGCAGCTGTGTGCGCACGTATTTTTCACGTCCTATTGGCTGGAGAAATTGTGGATTTTCCAGCTGGAAATAGGAGCTGAGCAGCGGACGGGCTGAGGCTAGCCACGCATCGCATTCGGCGTCATCGGAAAAGAGATCCAGCGCCTGCGGGTGCTTGTTCAAGTGGTCATTCCACTCTTTCGTAAGTGCAGCCTGGGCGTGAGCTTCAGTTCGAGCTTGTGGCTCCAGGTCAAACATGTGCTCCAAGACTGCGTGGACAATCGTTCCTCGCAGTGCCGCCGTCGAGGGAGGTTCAGGCAGCTGATCGATCATGCGATAGCGAAATTTGAGCGGGCAGTTGCGAAAATCTTTGACGCGCGAGGGGGAGAGCGCGGCTGAACGAGAATGCTGTGACTCCATACCTGTAGCTTAAACCTACGGTTAGGGAAATAGTCGATCAAAAGTTTCTCAGCAGCTGCCGCTATGATGAGTGCGTGGGTACATATCAGGAACAACAATCAGTTGGGAGAGAGAATCTCGCTGTGGGGGGAGAAAATTCTGCCCCGCCTCAGCTCACAGGGGCTGACCGGCGTCGGGGAACTTTCCGTGCGGGTGAACGCGTGCAACTCACTGATGTCAAAGGGCGAAAATACACGATTTCGCTCACGCGCGAGGGATACTTTCAATCGACGCGGGGGAGTTTTTACCACCGAGAGCTCATCGGAAAGCCGGAGGGGACGGTACTCACCACGGCAGATGGACACCGACTCTTGGCACTGCGGCCTCTCGTTTCGGATTATGTACTGTCAATGCCGCGCGGAGCAACCGTGATCTACCCCAAAGATTCGGCGCAGATAATAGCGATGGCCGATATTTTTCCAGGAGCTCATGTGCTGGAGGCGGGGCTCGGCTCGGGCGCTCTCACCCTCTCGCTGCTCGCTGCCATTGGCGCGGAGGGCACACTGATATCGGTGGAGCGGCGGCCAGAATTTGCGGAGATTGCGCAGGCCAATGTGTGCTCGTGGTACGGCGAACATCCGAGTTCGTGGAGCGTCGTTTTGGGGGATGCAGCCCAGGTTTTGGCTAGCCAGGAAGCAGAGAGCCTCGATGCCGTGCTGCTCGATATGCTGGCGCCGTGGGAAAATGTCGATGCTGCTGCGCACGCTCTGCGCCCAGGGGGAGTGATCCTCGCATATGTGGCCACGACTACCCAGCTGAGCAGGATGATGGAGACGATTCGCTCCAGCGAGAATTTCACGCAGCCACAAGCCTCAGAATCGCTGGTGCGCACATGGCACGTCGATGGCCTGGCCGTGCGTCCCGATCATCGCATGATTGGGCACACCGGATTTTTAGTGATAGCGCGGCGTCTGGCTCCGGATACTCTGCCACTGGTGCCAACGAAGCGTCCGGCTCCAGGAGCCTATGCGTATGAGCCGTGGGAAAATATGCCAGATGCCGATATAGATGCTGCATACGAGCGTACGATCTCTGAGAAGAAGTTGCGCAAGGTACGTCGTGACGTCGCTCATCGGGCAGACGTGGAAGCGAGCGGCTCGTCGGCTCCAGGGCCGCAGTCAGCGGCGATGGCGCGCACGCTAGAGCGGGAGGCGGCCGCCAAAGTAGCGGCTCAACGCGCCCACAAGGCAGATGCGGGTGCAGAAGACATAGGCAGGGAGAAGAGGAAAGAGGAGTGACCATGAGTGCGGAGACGGATTCGGATACGTTTGATCTGCGTTCGCAGCTCTCGTCGCTAGGGGAGAAAAATGAGCGCTTGGCACGTGCTCTTTCAGCGGCGCGTGCCACGATTAAGGATCTTTCAGCGAAGTTGGAATCGCTCTCGCGGCCGCCGAGCTCGTATGCCACGTTTGTCGATATCAACCGAGATTCTGCACAGAAGCCTACGATCGTGGCGATGGTGGGTGGGAGGAAAATGAATCTGGCCGTTTCCGACACCCTCACGTTTACGGCTTTTCAGCCAGGGCAACAGCTGGTACTCAACGATCAGCTCGTCGTCATCAAAGCTGAAAGCTATGAAAACACTGGCGATATGGTGAGTGTGAAGCTCGTCCTTGATGCTGACCGCGTTTTAGTGAACGTGCATGCTGACGACGAGCGAGTGTTGCGTCTCTCTGGGAAACTCAAAGACGGCACAGTGCGAGTTGGAGATACGCTGCTGGCCGACCTGCGCTCCGGATTCGCGCTCGAACACGTGGAGCGCCCTGACGTCGAACATTTGATGCTGGAAGAAATTCCTAATGTGCACTATTCCGACGTTGGCGGGCTGACCGAGCAGATCAACGAGATTAAAGATTCCGTTGAACTTCCTTTTGAGCACCCTGAACTCTATCGCGAACACGGTCTGAAACCGCCCAAAGGGGTGCTGCTCTACGGGCCACCTGGCTGTGGCAAGACGATGATTGCCAAAGCAGTCGCCACTGAGCTAGCTGGACGAATCAGCGCACGTGGCCAAGCTGCGTCGGAGAGATCGTACTTCCTCAATATCAAAGGCCCGCAACTGCTCGACAAATACGTGGGGGAGACGGAGAGGCAGATTCGTGAAATTTTTTCACGCGCTCGCGATCGCGCTGCCCATGGTATTCCGGTGGTGATCTTCTTTGACGAAATGGAAGCTCTTTTCCGTGCCCGAGGATCTGGCGTGAGCTCAGATGTTGAGACGACGGTGGTGCCACAGCTGTTGGCTGAAATTGACGGTGTAGAGAAACTTGACAACGTGATCGTCATTGGTGCATCAAACCGTGAAGACATGATTGATCCGGCAATTTTGCGCCCTGGACGGCTCGATGTGAAAATCCGAATTGAGCGCCCAAGCAGAACTGGAGCTATTGATATTATGTCGAAATATCTCACGCCGCAGCTACCTATCCACGCGAGCGAAATTGAGCGTTATGGTGATACTGAGAAAGCTGTTCAGGCGATGGGGGCGGCCACGGTAGCTGCGCTCTTTGAGCGCAGCGGCGATAATCAGTTCGCCGAAGTCACCTATGCCGATGGAGAGCGAGAGGTTCTCTACGTGAGCGATTTCGTCTCAGGAGCTATGCTGGCAGCTATTGTGGATCGCGGTAAAAAACTTGCCATCAAAGATTTTTTGGCCACGGGTGAACGAGGTATAACGAGCGCACACCTGCTGCGCGCTCTGCGTGAGGAAATTCGAGAAAACGAAGATCTCACCAGCATTGCGAATCCTGAGGATTGGGCTCGCGTCAATGGGCGAGGAAGAGCACGGCGGGTGACGTATGTGCGTCCGATTGTGCACCCGTCGAGTGAGCGTATCGGTGCTGATGGCGATACTGCACAGCGAACGCTCACACGCGATGCCTCTGCCGGAGAAGCCAGCGGCACTGAAGCCAGTGGCACTATGGAACGGGCGCTTGATGAACCAGGGCACACAGAGGATAGCGGCCGCTGGGATGCGGCTGTGGCGAAAGGACTCATATAATGAGCGTGCAACGCGTGATCGGAATGGAAACGGAATTTGGCATCACCGATCCTACGAATCCTAGAGCTAATGTGCTGGCGCTGTGCGCCCAAATTGTGAATGCGTACGGCGTGGCAGGATCGGCGAGTGCGAATGGCAGGGCAATTCCGTGGGATTACAAAGGGGAGAGTCCGCTCAATGACGCCCGCGGATTTCGCATCAGCCGAGCTGAAGCACACCCGTCCTTGCTCACTGACGATCCGGAACATCCTGCCCCAAGCGGGGAAAGCTCCCCTGTAGCTGATAAGCTCGACGTCACGAATGTGCGGCGGCCAAGTGCTGCAGAACTGGCATTGCCGAAATCGCCGAATGCTGTGCTCACGAATGGGGCGCGTTTTTACGTAGACCATGCTCATCCCGAATACTCCGCTCCTGAGGTGGCTTCCCCGTGGGAGGCTGTGCTGTGGGATCGCGCGGGTGAGGCGATTGCGCAAGAAGCGATGGATATCGCGCATCAGCAGGGGCTCAGCATTGTGCTCTATAAAAATAATGTGGATGGGAAAGGCTCAGCCTACGGCACACATGAGAATTATCTCGTTGAGCGTTCGGTGCCGTTCGATCAGATCATTCGGGTGCTCACGCCGTTCTTCGTCACTCGTCCAATCGTGTGTGGCGCAGGGAGAGTAGGGATTGGGAAAAAATCTGAGCAAGCGGGTTTCCAAATTTCGCAGCGCGCGGATTACGTCGAGAATGACGTCGGTATTGAGACGACGTTCGATCGGCCGATTATCAACACTCGGGATGAACCTCATGCTGATGAGCGCCGTTATCGCCGTCTGCACGTGATCGGAGGAGACGCTAATCAGTTTGATGTCTCGAATTTTTTGAAGGTCGGCACGACGACACTCGTCCTATCGGCTATGGAGAGAGGGCTGGGCGCCGAATCTGAGCAGATGCTTGCGCGCGCTGCACTATCTGATCCTGTGACTGCCACGTGGGCAGTGAGCCACGATCCGCATCTGCGCACCACGGTGGAAACGGTTCAGGGAGAACAGCTAACCGCTCTCGATATCCAGTACCTGTATCTTGACGCCGTGCGCGCCACCTACCAGCAGAAAGAAGAGCCGGATTCCGCCACTGAACAGGTGCTCAGCGTGTGGCAGCAGGTACTCGATGGGCTGCGTCACGACGTGTGGAGCGTGGCGACGCGCGTGGAGTGGGTAGCGAAGTGGCAGATGCTGGAATCGCTGCGTGCTCGAAACAGTTTGAGCTGGGAAAATGACAAGCTGCGTGCCTTTGATGTGCAGTGGCATGATCTGCGCCCAGAGCGCTCTATCGTCAATCGTCTCGATCATGCGGGACGTGTGGAGCGGTTAGTCTCGCCCGCGCAGGTGCTGTGGGCCAGCACCCATGCTCCTGAGAGTACCCGTGCTTATATGCGCGGCGGTCTCATAAGGAAGTTTCCACAAGCGGTGGCCACAGCCACCTGGGAAGCCGTTACGCTCGACGTACCTGGGCAGAGAGATTGGGTACGTATACCACTGATGCATCCCGATCGGGGCACACGCGCCCTGGTGGGAGATCTACTTGAGGGAGCGACGACGGTCGAAGATTTCTTGGGACGATTGGGAGCGGTCTCCCCAGAGAATTGACATGTGGGTACACTGGCATAAGAGCTTGACGGTGCGCTTATTTATCAGTGGTGGTATTTGCAGGTTTTAGTGAGAGGGCAGCTACAGCCGGATGCTGACAGACGGCGGCACGAAACGGAAGATAAATGATGAAAGGAAAGGGAAGACGATGGCAGAACGGGAACGTATTCAGCCCCAGCGCCATGAAGAAGAACGTCTGGAGGAGCTAGCTCAGCCGCAGCAGAGAGACGAAAATTTCAACGTGGATGAGCTCCTGGATGATATCGACACAATTTTGGAGACAAACGCCAGCGCGTTCGTGCAAGGCTTTGTGCAAAAGGGTGGACAGTGAAACGTAGAATTATCGGTATCGAGACCGAATACGGCATCACGTGCGCTCCCACGTCCGGCGCTGAGCCGCCGCTCGATGCCGAAGCGGCCGCTCAGCGGCTCTTTGCTCCCGTGCTAGCCCAAGCGCGCTCAACGAATACATTCTTAGCTAATGGCGCTCGTCTCTATCTCGACGTGGGAGCGCACCCCGAATATGCCACTGCCGAATGCGACAATCTCGCAGATCTGATTGCTAATGTGCGCGCTGGCGACTCCCTGTTTGCCACCATGGCAGCCCAGGCGAATGACGAGCTACACAGAGACGGCATTGCGGGAGTGATCCATCTTTTCAACAACAATCTCGATTCTGCGGGCAACTCATTTGGCTGCCACGAAAACTATCTGATTCGTCGCACGGGCGATTTTCGCCATAGCATCAACAGTCTCATCCCCTTTTTCGTCACTCGTCAGATTTTGGTGGGGAGCGGGTTCGTCAATCGCAGCACAGAGACAGCTCGCTATGAAATATCTCCACGAGCTGGCCAGATGTGGGATGCGGTGTCGTCTGCATCGACGCGCTCGCGCCCGATGATCAATACCCGCGACGAACCGCACGGCGATCCTGAGCGTTACCGGCGGATGCACGTGATTGTGGGGGATACAAACGTCAGTCAGAGCACGTTGGCGCTGAAAGTTGGCATCACCAACGCGCTGCTGAACGTGCTGGAAGCCGGTGGCGCTCTCCCTGAAATCGAGCTGGCGGATCCGCCGGCAGCCATTCGCGCTGTGAGCGCTGATTTGAGCGGAAAGGCGCTGCTGGAGTGTGCTGATGGGGAGACGATCACCGCGCTGGACTTGCAGCAGCGTATTCACAGCGCCGTCGTGACGGCCTATCAAAATAATGGGTGGCTATCTGAGCTTGATCCGCTGAGTAGCTACGTCTTTGACCTGTGGGAACGCGCCCTGGACGCGCTTGCCCATGACGCCCGTGAGACGCTTGCCACTGAAATTGATTGGGTGGCAAAAGAGCGGCTGCTGCGGGCTTATCAAGACCGCTCAGGGGTATCGCTGGCCGATTCCAGAATTGCTCGACTGGAGCTGGCATGGCACGACGTGACGGCTGGCGGTCTGCGCTCAGCATTGGAGGCGAGCGGGGGATTGCATATGCTCGTCGATGAAGCGGCCATACAGCGGGCTGTCACCACCCCACCGCAGACGACGAGGGCGAAGCTGCGCGGGGAATTTATAGCGGCTGCTTCGCGTGCTCACCGAGATTTCATGGCGGATTGGATGAATCTGCGGCTGCTCTTGGCCGACAGCTCTAAAAATGTGCTGCTGAGCGATCCTTTCTCAGCGGTGGATGCCCGAGTAGATGAGCTGATGGAGGCGGTGTCCGAAGCATGAAATTTCAGCTGTGGCCTAGCGCATTGGCTGTGGTACTCAGCTTGATGATTGGTCTGGCATTGGGAATCGTTGGCACTCACAGATCTGGCGATGGACTCGCCGTCACGGTGAATGGCAACTTTGGAGGCCCAGTGGCTATCGCCGTCACCGGATCGATCACTGCTGAGCATCAGCGAATAACGGCAATTGCTGGTACTGGCTCTGCCATCGCTCCGCAGTCTCAAGTGTTGCTGCGAGTGTCGAACTTTGCCTACACAGCCGATGGTTTCATTAGCACGATTAATGCTGGAACGCTCAGAGCGGCCACAGCGTCCAAAGAAGATTTAGGCGATCTCTTTTCGCTGGTAAAAGACGTCAAAGAAGGTTCGCGGATCGTAGCCGTTTACCCCGATAAAAGTAAAGTGAGCGCTGAAATCGTGGTGCTTGATCTGCTCCCTACGGTGATACGCGGTAAGGTGAATCAACCGCAGAATTTTCCCAGCGGTATGCGTATAGCGGAGGATGCCAAAGGGGTGCCGCAGGTGCTCGCTTCTGGCTCTCCGATCACTGATGCTCAAGTGGCAGTGGTGGTGCCAGGAACTGGCGAACAAGTGAAATCGAACGAAGCTATCTATGCCAACTATCTGATTACCGATGCTCACGGGCAGGCGAAAGAGTCTACTTTTGGTCAGCCATCCGTCGCTTACATTGATTTCGATAAGGTGTATTCAGGGCTGCGAGCAGCTCTTGTCGATCAGCGCATCGGTTCGCGCATCGTGGCGGCTATACCATCGGCGCAGGGGCGTGGCGATGGCGACGTCTTCGTCGTCATGGATATACTCGCTCGCGCGGATAAAGCTACCTCTATCACCTCGGCGGTGACGTCGTAGCAGTGCGGTGACGTCGTAGGCGCGTGGGTGACGTCGCCGCAGTACGCTGAAGAGCGTTGGATACTCTCAATAATCCGATACGCTAGATGAACCAGATACGTTAAATAAAGTAGCGGAAAGGGAAGAATGACCGTCGCAGTCCGTATCATACCGTGCTTAGACGTTGCCGACGGGCGCGTGGTGAAAGGCGTCAATTTTGAGCATTTGCGTGACGCCGGTGATCCGGTAGAACTCGCTGCCCGCTATGGCGCTATGGGGGCTGACGAGCTCACATTTCTCGACGTCTCCGCCTCGGTGCAGGGACGAGGCACCATGCGCTCCGTAGTAGCGCGAGCGGCCGAGCAGGTGTTTATCCCACTCACCGTCGGCGGCGGCGTGCGCAGCGTGGGCGATGTACAGGCGCTGCTGGAAGCTGGCGCCGATAAAGTGGGAATCAATACGGCAGCTATCGCTCGGCCAGAGCTGCTCACAGAAGTAGCGGATGCATTTGGCAACCAAGTGATAACGCTCTCGGTAGATGCCCGCAGAGTAAAGACGCCGCAGGTGCAGACTCCATCAGGATTTGAAGTCACCACTCACGGCGGCAAACGCGGCACCGGAATTGATGCGTTGGAATGGGCGCATCGCGCGGTAGAGCTGGGCGCTGGGGAGATTTTGTTGAACTCTATGGATGCTGACGGTACGAAAGACGGCTTTGATCTGGAGATGATTACCGCTGTGCGGGACGTCGTCAATGTGCCACTCGTCGCATCTGGTGGGGCTGGAAAAGCTGAGGATTTTGTGCGAGCGGTCCACGCTGGTGCTGATGCGGTGCTGGCTGCATCCGTCTTTCATTTTGGCGAGCTGACGATAGCGCACGTGAAAGAGACGATGCGCGCAGCCGGAATTGAGGTGCGGTAATGGCAGATACACTCCCTCGCGAGATAGCTGAGCGGCTCAAGCGCGATTCTGCTGGGCTGGTGTGCGCCGTCATTCAAGATGTGGAGAATGATCAGGTGCTCATGGTTGGCTGGATGGATGATGTGGCGCTAGCACGCACGCTTACCACTGGACGGGTGTGGATGTGGAGCCGTTCCCGGCGCGAATACTGGCGTAAGGGCGACACGTCTGGACATATTCAACTGGTTCACAGCGTCGATATCGACTGTGATGGGGACGCTCTGCTCGTGCGTGTGCGGCAGCGGGGGGCAGCTTGCCACACCGGTACGCGCAGTTGCTTTGAAGCTGGAGGATCGCTGCCAGTGCGCATCCCAGCGGTGGTGGAAGGACAGTGATCAACATGCTCGAAGAAACATTACTATTGGCCTCAGATATGGCTACAGCTGCGCGGAGTGTGATCGGCGAGGCGATTCCAGTTCCACCTGATACGGATGGAGTGTTGGTGAGCTTTGGTCCTTTTGCGGTGCGTTACTATGCCGTGGCGATCCTGATCGGGATTGCCGTGGCAATGGTCATTCTCAACAGACGCTACACAGCTATGGGGGGAGCGAAGGAGACGACGCTTGACGTCGGAATTCCCGCCGTTGTGTGCGGCATTATCGGGGCGCGCATCTATTTCGTGCTCTCCACCCCTGACGCGTATTTTGCCCCTAACGGAGACGTGCTTGGAGTCTTTCGTATCTGGGAGGGTGGACTCGCCATTATCGGTGGGCTGATTGGAGGAGCAGTCGGAGTCTATATCGGCCTGCATCGGCGCGGGCTGCGTTGTGGCCCGTTTGTGGATGCGCTGGCACCAGCGCTGCTGGTGGCTCAGGCAATTGGCCGTTTTGGCAACTATTTCAACCAGGAGCTCTTTGGCACGCCCACGGATTTACCGTGGGGATTGAGCATTGATGCTGCCCACATGCCGCAAGGATATCCCCTCGGCACCCTTTTCCATCCCACTTTTCTCTACGAACAGATATGGGATGTGGGCGCAGCCCTCGTGCTGGTGTACCTGGAGCGGAAACTGAGACTGCGCGGCGGGCAGGTGATGGCTGGCTACTTCATCGCCTATGGTTTTGGGCGGTTCTGGATTGAAATGATTCGCACTGACTACGCCCATTCTTTCGGCGGACTGCGCTTTAACTCGTGGGCGGCACTGTGTGTGATGATCGCCGGCGTCATAGCAATGCTTGTGCTCACGAGAGTGGTCAAAGCTCATCCGCAGATAGCTGAGATATCGCTGCCTGAGAGCAAAGGTGAGAGCAAAGGTGAGAGCAAAGGTGCATTCCCGCAGGATTCTCGTACGCCTGCAGACGCCTCGTCTGCCATATCGTCTGCTATATCAGCCGCTGAGCGAACGACGCCTCTCGACTAGCTCGATGACGTGCAGCATGGAGCGTGAGCGCAATAAGAACTGAGCGGGAGCGGCAATAAGCGCTGAGTGTGAATGGCAATAGATAAGGCGGTTGCGCGGTGGCCTCGATAAAAGTGGCGGCACTCTCAAAATAGCTGGTGCAGTTTTTGAGGGTGAGAAACGTAGTCGGCAGTACGTTAGGATATTAGTATGCGTAGAGCAAAAATCGTATGTACTCTGGGGCCAGCAGTGGGCACCAAAGAAAAAATTGTTGAACTGGTGAAAGCTGGCATGAACGTGGCGCGTATTAACGCTTCCCACGGCACTCATGAGGAGCATGAGCAGCGTATCGACTGGGTGCGAGAAGCGTCCGCAGAGCTCAATGAACCGGTGGCAGTGCTCGTCGATCTGCAGGGCCCTAAAATTCGGCTCGGCACATTCGCTGAAGGAGTGGTGTTGCTCAACCCAGGTGACGTTTTTACTATTACGACGGAAGACGTGCCAGGGACGAAAGAGCTCGTCTCCACTACACATAAAGGACTGCCCCAGGACGCGCATCCTGGCGATACAATTTTGATTGACGACGGCAAAATACAGGTGCGAGTGCTCTCAGTAGACGGGCCGCGCGTCGTCACGGAAGTGCTCATTGGCGGGCAGGTGAGCGACCACAAGGGCGTGAATCTGCCAGGGGCAGCGGTGAGCGTACCAGCCCTATCGGAAAAAGATCGGATAGATCTGGAATGGGGTCTGCAATACGGATGCGATCTTGTGGCACTCTCTTTCGTGCGCTCGCCGGAGGACGCACGTGATGTACACGCCATTATGGATTCGGTGGGACGCACGGTGCCAGTGATTGCGAAAATTGAAAAGCCGCAGGCCGTGACGGTGTTGGAAGAGATCGTGGACGTCTTTGATGGCATTATGGTGGCACGTGGAGATCTGGGCGTGGAATTGCCGCTACAGCAGGTGCCTATTGTGCAGAAGAACGCGATTAATATCGCTCGCCGTCACTCGAAGCCAGTGATTGTGGCCACTCAGGTACTCGATTCGATGATTAATGCTCCGACTCCCACTCGGGCTGAGACCAGCGATTGCGCCAATGCAATTCTTGACGGGGCCGATGCTGTGATGCTCTCCGGAGAGACGTCGGTGGGGAAGTACCCCGTGCGGTGCGTCGAGACGATGGCTTCTATTATTGAATATACTGAAGAACACGATTTGGCTGCGATCCCGAAGATTAGTAATTTGCATCGCACCCGCAATGGTGTGATTGCACGGGCCGCAATGGAAATTGGCGATCAACTTGGCGTGAAGTACATTGCGGTGTTTACACAATCAGGCACGACTGCTCGGCGTATGGCGCGTTTGCGGCCGCGTATTCCCCTGATTGTCTTTACCCCGAGTGAGGATGTGCGCCAGCAGCTCGCATTGGTGTGGGGAGTGCGGACGATGCTCTCCGATAAGGTAGAACACACCGACGATATGGTGAATCAGGTGGATGTGCTATTGCGCGATCATGATTTGGCGCTTGACGGCGATCGAGTGGTGATTATCTGCGGTATGCCAGCTGGAATGGTAGGTTCAACTAATACGATTCGCGTGCATAAGATGGGTGAGACGTTCACGCGCTCACAGCTAATTGAACACGCATTTATGGGGGAATGACGTCAGTGAGTGACGGTGATACCGATCGTCACAGAACCTGACGGATTTGGCTCAGAATTGGCGCAGAATCGGCACACAGGTGGCGGGAGCGATGAATAACTCGCGGCACTCGCCCAGTAGCCAGCAGCACGATCGGCATTGTGCATTGCAGGTGCCGGCGATTTGTAGCTGACTGCGCAACCCTATACACTAGCAGAGCAGTGTTCGCTCCGATGGTGGAATTGGTAGACACACAGCACTCAAAATGCTGCGCCCACAAAGCGTGAGGGTTCGAGTCCCTCTCGGAGCACCGATGATTCACTGGTACTACCGCTAGTGTGTGCGGTGAACGTCGACATTTTGCTGGTTGCCGCACGATCATGCCAGGGCTGGGGAACAGATACTGGCCCGCCATGCATCCGCCAGATTTTCTATTTGCCCAGCTCCGCGCGGGAGTCTGCGCTTTGCCTGCCCATGAGATATGCTTTTTTCGGATACTTTTTTCGAGGTAGTTTGTGCAAGATATTTGTGCAAAATACATAACTAATCAAGATGGAGACCAATGATGGCTGTCAAAACATCTGATGATGGATTCCTACCGGAGAAGCTTGTGGATTCAACTGATCGCGCTGCTGTGCGCACTCTCGTCGTCGAAGATGAGGCGCTGATCCGCCTCGATATTGTCGAGACGCTAGAAGATGCTGGTTTTACCGTGGTAGGCGAAGCTGCGAGTGGAGAAGAGGGCATTGAGCAGGCTCGTGAGTTGAAGCCGGCGCTGATCGTGATGGACGTGAAAATGCCAGGGATTGACGGTATCACCGCCGCTGAGCAGATTCTCCATGAGCGCCGCTGCGCAATCGTAATGCTGACGGCCTATTCACAAGATGATCTGGTGGCGCGAGCTCGCGATGCCGGAGCAATGGCCTACGTGGTCAAACCTTTTACCCCGAGCAATCTGATTCCGGCCATTGAAATCGCACTCTCTCGCAATGAAGAAATTCTCTCCCTTGAGAAAGAAGTGCAGGGGCTTGCCGACAAATTTGGCACACGTAAAGTCGTGGATCGCGCTAAAGGGCTGCTGCAAGAGAAAATGGGCTTCACAGAGCCGGAAGCATTTCGCTGGATTCAAAAGACATCAATGGATCGCCGCCTTACGATGCGTGAAGTGGCTGACGCCGTCATTGAGCAAATGGGCTAAGGTGCATGAGGCATCTAAGGTGCGTGGGGCATATTCGATGGTGTTCTACAGTGACGCGCGCCATGCCATAGGGCGACTGCGCGCATCGGCGCCCACAGAGCGTCGCTGGGCGCCGCCCCGAGGTGCGGAGATGTGCCTGAACACAGCGTTACTCTAAGCACATATATCGTTATCAAACTGTTATATATCCAGAAATTTGGGCATAATTCCTCTTTTTTACAATGGCATCAACAGTCGCTCGATGTGTGGGAAGATTCGCCGGAAGGCAACGCATTTCCCAGCTCGAAGCATTGTTCCACGTGTACTCGGCAATTCAAGGAGGAAAATAATGCCGACCGTTGCTGTAGATAAATCTCGTCTCAGTTTAGTGCAGATACAAGCACGACGAAGAGCTACACTATTTGCTCTCATTGCTACTCTTGGTCCATTCTTCTATGGCTTTGAAGGAATGGTGCTCAACGGTGCTATTGCTGCTGTAGGCTCGGATTTTAAGCTCGGGCCAGTCGCTGCAGGCGTGGCCGGAGCAGCAGGCATTATTGGCGGCTTTATCGGTGCCATCTTCGCCGGACGCATCTCCGATAAAATCGGGCGCAAAACCACGCTGATGCTGGTTGGGCCATTCTTGCTTTTTGAAGCTATTTTCGGAGCTTTTTCTCCAGTGCTGGGCGGTTATTTCTTCCTGATTGCCTGCCGCGTGATCGGCGGTATCGGCTTCGGAGCCGCCACAACCGTCGCGCCTGGGTACGTCGCGGAGATTGCCCCAGCGGATATTCGCGGGCGTCTTATTGGTTTCCGTCAGCTCGCCATCATTTTGGGTCTCCTCTTCGCTGCCATTATTAACTTCTCTGTCTCGCATGCGGCTGGTGGCTCTGACGCCGTCGCTGCGCTGGGGCTCAAAGCGTGGCAGTGGATGTTCCTGTGCCTGCTCATTCCATCTCTCGCATTCATGATTCTCACGGCGATCATCCCTGAATCTCCTCGGTACCTAGTCTCTGTGGGGCGTGACGCCGAAGCGAAAGAAATCTTGGAAAAAGTTAGTGCTGAGCAAGATCTCGACGCCTCTATAGATGCAATTCGAGCCTCGTTCGGTGCTAACGAAGTCGTCAAAATGGGCATCATTCAGATTATGGGTTCCAAGTGGCGCGGGCTGGTGCTCGTGGGAGCAGCAATTGCAGCTTTCCAGCAACTCACCGGTACGAACGGAATTTTCTTCTACTCCAATATGCTCTTCCAGGCAGTAGGTTTCAGTGAGAATTCTAGCTTCCAGCAGACGCTGATTCTGTCGGTATTTAAGATCATCGGCGTCACCGCTGGCATTTTGCTCGTCGATCGCGTAGGACGTAAGCGCATGCTGATGTACGGTGGAGGGTTGATCTTTGTGGCTCTCGGCATTGTCGCCACTGTCTTCACTATCGCTCCGCACGGTGAGAATGGCGTTGATCTCACGCAGGCTCCAGTGCTCGGATGGTTTGCGGTAGGCGCACTGTGCCTCTTCTTGCTGGGCTTTACCTCGTCATGGGGGCCGATCTTCTCTATCATGATGGGAGAGATGTTCCCGAATGAGATCCGTGGTGGTGCCATGTCGATTGCCTCGGGTACTGACTTCCTTGTGAACTTCATCGTCGTACTGCTGTTCCCGTTCTTAGTGAACTGGTCGCCGGCCGGAGTTTACTGGATCTTCTTCGTGTTCGGGGTCCTCGCCGTCATCTTCACAGGTCTCTTCGTCAAGGAGACAGCTGGAAAGAGCTTGGAAGAAATGGGCGACTAGCACACACCATGACAGCAATTTTCAAAGGAGAAAAAATGTCGCAAGAAAACGCGGTAGCCGCGAAAGAGCGCAGTATCCCTGATAATGTGCGCAATATCCTCAATATCATGACGGATCAGCACCGCATCGACACCATCGGGTGCCTGGGGAATCCCTATGTGCAGACACCGAATCTGGATCGCATGGGCAACAACGGTTTTGCCTTCACCAATGCGTATACCCCCACGGCAATATGTACACCTGCTCGTTCGTCGCTCTTGACTGGCAAGTATCCGTTCAAGCACAAGGTCGTGGCGAATGATGAATGGAATATCGCCTATCAGACGGCGATTCCGCTGGGCTCGTGGACGTACACTCAGGAGCTGCGCGATCACGGATACAACGTCGGCATTGTAGGCAAATACCACTGTGGCAGAAATCTGCCAGATAAGTTTGGCATGGATGACGATTCCTACTGGGGAGCTGAAAATCCGGTGGCGAACGAGAAGTACGTAGCCTGGCTGGAAGAAAATAATCTGCCTCCAGTGCGAGCTCACGACGTCTACCGCGGAAAGCTCCCTGGCAACCGCGATGGGCACATTATCGCCGCCCGACTCTATCAACCGGAAGAGGCCACGTTTGAGCGTTTCCTCGCCGATCGGGCTATTGAGAAATTGCGCGAATATGCGGCAGACTGGAAAGAACACAAGCAGCCATTCAATCTGGAAGTGCATTTCTTCGGACCGCATTTGCCCTACTTCCTGCCCGACGAATGGTTTGACCTCATCGATCCTGATGTGGTGGAGCTACCGGACAACTTTGCGGACTCACTGATCGGCAAGCCACAGGTACAGCAAAATTATGCCACCTACTGGTCCACGTCAGATTTCAGCGTAGAGCAGTGGAAGAAACTCATCGCCGTGTATTGGGGATACGTCTCCATGATTGATTTTGAGATTGGCCGCATTATGAAAGTGGCAGAAGAGCTTGGAATCTTGGACGACACGGCAGTATTCTTCAGCGCTGATCACGGAGAATTCACGGGATCTCACCGGCTGAACGACAAAGGCCCCGCCATGTATGACGACATTTATCGAGTGCCGTTTATTGCTCATATTCCTGGGGTCTCCACAGTGGGGCAGTCTGATGCATTCGTATCTATCCTCGATATCCCCGCTACGATTCTCGACGTAGCAGGCATCGACACCAGCCTCGTGGAAGATGGCCGCTCGATTGTGGATCTCACCCGTGGGAAAGACGTACCTGGTTGGCGTGAGAATATCGTGTGCGAATTCCACGGGCACCACTTCCCACTGCAGCAGCGCATGATCCGCACCCGTGATTACAAGCTCATTATTTCTCCGGAATCGATCAATGAGCTTTATGATCTGCGTAAAGACCCTGGGGAGATCAACAACGTCTACACCGTGCCTGTGTATGACGCCGTACGCCGAGATTTAGCTACGGAGCTCTATCGGCAACTGCGCCAGCGTGGGGATCACTCCTTTGCAAAGTGGATGGCGGCGATGGTTGATTTCGATGTTCCACTGGTCAATACGGCTCGTTCCGATCTCGACGAAGTGAAGTTCGACTAGTACTGCTAGTGGTGCTGTATGGATTACGTCATGCGTCCGCTTCGCCCACGGCTCTCCGATCTCGTGATTGGAGAACTCGCCGTGGGCGATGCCACGCGCCAGGAACTGTGCGAATGGCTCGATGTCTCCCGCACGTCGTTGGGACGAGCCATTGACGAGATAGCAGCTGAGGGCGCCTTTATCTCATCGGTTAAGGAATCTGCCGGCTCGCGTGGGCGCCCTGTGGAACGGTTACATTTCAATAGCCAGGTGGGGTATCGCGTAGGTATCGAGATCTCTCGCTCTAGCTGCTGTGCCGTCGTCTTGAATCGGCATTACGACGTATTAGCCACAGTGACGCTCGACATCGACGATTTTCAGGGGTGGCATGAGCCGCTGAAATGTACCAGTGACATGCTCTATAGCACTGCTGAGCGGCAGCATGTGCAGATGCAGGATATCTCCAGAGTGGGTGTTGGGATTCCGGTGCCGCTCGGGACGGATTCTCCGGAGTACTCACAGGTGCTTGACGAGGTGCGCACAGTTATTGAACGACGCTGGAACGCTCCAACCTTAGTGGAGAACACTGTGCGGCTAGCTGCCATTGGCGAGAATGGTTGGGGAGCTAGCAAAGGATACGGGAGCTACGTGTATGTGCGCTTCGGCGCGGGTCTGGGGTGCTGTGTGGTGATCTCCGATCAAATTACGCACGGACAAGCCGGATATGCAGGTGAACTCGGCCATGTGCACGTGAGTGGGCTCACGGATCCGTGCTATTGCGGTGGCACGGGATGCTTGGAGACAGTGGCCTCATCACGCGCGCTGTGCGAAGCTGCGGGAGTGCCGCATCTCGCGCAACTAGGCGCTGCGTATGCACGCCATGATAAACGCGCTTGCACAGCTATTGAACGTGCCGTGAGCATGGTGGGCAACGTACTCGCATCGCTCGTGCTCACTGCCAGTCCCCAGGTAGTGCTCTGTGCTGGAGAAGTGGTCGATGCTATTCCTGATTTTCCGCAACTGTTGCGCAAAGCTATCCTCGATTCACTCTCTCCGATGTTTCATGAGATCGTGACGGTGCAAAAAGCGAGTCTCGGGAAAATCGGTTCAGCTCTGGGTGCAGCGCTGGCGGCCAATTACGCCGTCGATGAGAGTGATACTGAATCAGGTATGGAAGGCTATCCAGCCTAGTGGTGTCCCTTTCTCGCCTGAAGTTCTCGCCAGGAGAATCTCTCTTAGCTGAGAGCTCTGCGTAGATGCTTCTGGATGGAGATGATTGCTGCTGCGGCACGCATTAGCATAGTGACGCGCATGAATAGAGAGATGATGTGGCAGCAGGGAGAAGATGGAGATGAATTCGCAGGAAGACTCTTCGCGCGCCGCTCGCGAGGCAAAGCGCGCTGATAGTACAGGCAGTGATCGCACTGGCGGTATAAGCAGCGTGAGTGCAAGCAGCGCCAGTGCAAACGGCATGAGTGTCGGCGGCGTGAAAAGGAGAGGTCTCCCGCGCCACGTTCCGCTCTCCGTCGTCACGAAGCCCACCGGATCAGCGTGTAATCTCGACTGCTCCTATTGCTTTTTCCTTTCTAAAGAGTTGCTCTACAATCATCGCCAGCAGCAGATGAGCGAGCAGGTGCTTGAGCGTTATATCCGCGCATTTTTGGATGCACATCCAGATGGCGACGTCACGTTTTTGTGGCAGGGAGGAGAGCCGACGCTGCGCGGCATCGATTTCTTTGCCAGTGCAGTGCAGATGGCACAGCGCCTGCGCCGGCCAAACCAAATCATTCACCACGCACTTCAAACCAATGGCACGCTGATTACGCAACAGTGGGCAGATTTCTTTGCGCGCCACGATTTCCTCGTGGGCGTCTCCATTGACGGGCCAGAGCCGATGCATGATCGTTTTCGCGTCAATCGGGCGGGACGCGGAAGCCACGCTCAGGTGGTGCGTGGGTGGGAATTACTGCGTAAGGCGGGGGTGCGATGCAATATTCTGTGCACGGTACACGCCGCCAATCAAGATCATCCGCGGGAGGTCTATCGCTACTTCCGCGATACGCTCGGTGCCGAGTTTATTCAGTTCATTCCGATCGTTGAGCGCGTGGAAGAAGCCGATCTTGCGCAGGCGGAAAAAGGCTGGCGTGCTGCTGTGGGAAAGGCCAGAAAGGCAGGGGAGAACGGCTCGGCAGAAGGGGAGCGAGGGGCACTGCTCTATCGGCAACGTGGCAACGCCGTCACCTCACGGAGCGTCGATCCGCATTCCTACGGGACTTTTCTGTGCGAGGTGTTCGACGAATGGATCACGGCTGACGTAGGGCGAGTGTTCGTGCAGGATTTCGATGCGGCGCTGGCGGCCATGTTTGGGCAAGCGAGTGTGTGTGTGCACGCTCCTGAGTGTGGAAATAATGTGGCGATGGAATTTAATGGCGACGTCTACGTCTGCGATCACTGGGTGGAGCCAGAGTGGCTGCTGGGCAATGTGGCTGGCCATTCTTCTGCGCCGCAGACGTTTCAAGAGTTGGTAAACACTCCTCGGATGAAAGAGTTTGCCAAGAAAAAAAATGTCTTACTGCCCGAACAGTGTAGGGGATGTTCCGTTCGCCGCTTTTGCAATGGAGGCTGCCCGAAAGATCGGTTTGTGACTGTGCCCGCTGGTGGCGGAGCGGGTGCGGGCAGTGAGAATTGCGCAGCTGGGCAGGCTGGGCACAGTAGGCAGGTTGAGCACTCTGAGCGCGCACTCAACTATCTGTGCGCGGGATATAAACATTTCTATGAGACGATTAAGCCCGATATGGTGGCAATGGCGCGGCTGCTGCGCTCGGGGCGGCCAGCCGCGGATATTATGCAGCCGCAGGTGCGCGCCCAGCTGCGCCCGCGGAGCGCGTAGATCCGCGCAGTGCGTAGCGGAAGCGATCTCATCGGTCAGGCGAGACGAGATGTTGCCATGGTTGCCTGAACTGCAACTGTTTGAATGGCACTGCTGTTCCTCAATGCATTGCCGTGGCACTATTTGTGACTGTGTGGACGGTAGAGAGCACGGAATCCTTCGACTGATGGGAAAATGTCAGAAGATCGTACGAATGCATTAAGTGATTGTGTGAGAGAATCAAGTCCGTAACGTACAGCACCGAGACTGATGGCATGACGTCCGAGCGCGGAAACGGATACTTCCGGCATCACAGGGCACCATCGGGAGAGCTGAGCGGTAAAGCGATCAAGGAAAAGTTCGGAGTATGCCGAATATGTTCCGCCGATGACGAGGTGCGAGGGGCCTAGCGCGAGAACCATGGCGGCAGCGCCCAGGGATAGGTAATCCGCGAAAGTTTCTACGGCTTGCTGTGCTATGGCATCGCCGTTTTTCGCGTCGAGGAAGATGCGTTCACGGTCGGGGTTGGGCTGCCCATAGGCACCTCGTGAGAATTCGCTGCTTTCGATGTCTTTCCAATGCAAGGGGTTAAGTTCGCCAATGAGGCCGGCGCTGCCCAGGTGGCCGTGGTGTACGTGCCCATCGATAATAGCCGCGGCGCCAGTTCTTTGCCCTGATAGTAGATACACAACGTCCGCATGGCCGGCGGCTGCGCCTAGCCATGATTCACCGAGCGCGCCGAGGGCGCAGTCGCCCGCAGCAAGTGTGGCGCATCCAGTGAGAGACGCTATGCCATTTGTGATGTTGGTGCCCTCCCATCCAGGCATGCCATTGCCACCAAAGTAGGTCACTGTTCCGGCGTCTATCGCTCCTGGAGAAGCAACACAAATGAGGGTTATGTCATCGTATGTGAGCTGTGCTTGTTTGAGAACTGTTTTCCCGACAGCAGTCGCGGCAGCAAGTCGATCAGTAGCGGGGAGGTCTTGCTGAAGCGATTGCGTGTTTTCACCGTGCACTGTTCCGGCTAAGTCAGCAACGACAGCGGTGCAGTGATGGGCGCCAATATCGAGACCAAGTACGTGAATAACGGATGGATTGAGAGCCCAGCGCGTTGCTGGCCGGCCAAAAGCGTTATCAGGCGGCAGCTGAGAGATCCAACCGAGGGAATCGAGGTCAGCGATGATTGCTTCGACCGCAGGACGTGAAACCGCGATGCTGCTTGCAATTTCGCTAATTGTCTGTGGCTCTGTTGAAAGCTGGGAATAAGTGTTGAGTAGATTAACTCTGCGCTGTACCCGTCGTGACGCACCGTGCGAAAGTTTTTCACTGTTTGACATATATAAGAAAGTAACTTAATAATATCTGTATGGCAAATTCACTCACTGTTTGAGACGCAATAACGCATTGACGATGCGCAATGACGTGCGATGACACACAGTCATGCGTAATGGTGCGCAATGACGGTGAAAGAGCCACAAGCATAGAAAGGGAAGCAATGATGCATCTCGATGATGCCGAGAAGGTGGAGAAACGACGTGACGTCTATTCGACAGGTCACGTGAGAGGGACTCCTGTGGGAAGTAAAGCCCGCAGGAGACGTGACGCTCGTGCGGCCTTGTTCTTCCTGCTTCCATCCGTGCTCGGTTTTGTCATTTTCTACCTATGGCCCATTATTCAAGGAATCCGTATGTCGTTCACCGACTGGAACCTCCTTGAAGAAGCTCACTGGGTGGGGTTTGAAAACTACACGCGAATGTTCCATGATGACACTTTTTTGAATGCCATCAAGGTCACCGTGATTTATGTGGTTGTCAATATTACGACGCAGATGATTCTGGGGCTTGTCATTGCGGTTTTAATGCAGCGGGTGTCGAAATCAGTGCTTGTCCGCTCCACTCTTTTACTCCCGTGGCTGGTTCCGAACGTCACCATTGCGGCGATCACGCTCTTTATTCTCGATCCTACGGTGGGATTGCTCAATCATGTGATTGGTTATCTCGGGGTAGGGCCAATCTCATTCTACGGAAATTCGGATCTGGCAATTTACACAGTGGCATTGGTGAATTCGTGGCGAAATATGGGATACACGGGTCTTCTTCTCTTTGCCGGAATGCAGACGATTCCAACGATGCTTTATGAGGCGGCGGAGACCGAGGGGGCCTCGGCGTGGCAAACTTTCCGGTACGTCACTCTGCCGCTTCTACGGCCAATTTTGGTCATGGTCATGGTGGTGTCGATGATCGGTTCTTTCCAGATTTTCGACACAGTCTCTGTGGCGACGAGTGGTGGGCCTGGAAACTCGACGCGCGTGATCTATCTGTATATCTATCAGAAAGCCTTCGAACAGTTCGATATGGGCTATGCCTCGGCGATGGCTGTGGTGTTGATGCTGGTGCTGGTTGTGGCGACGCTCATTCAACTCACGTTAGCGCGCTCAAACGAGTCAGATATGGTCTAGGGGGTTAGAGATACATGAAACGGACAGGGAAATATTCGCCCCAAAAAATTGCAGGCTGGGGATTGTTGATTTTGCTCATTCTCGTCACCGTGACGCCGCTGCTATGGGCTTTACGCACGGCCTTGACTCCCAATGCAGAGATTTTCTCGGGAAATTATTCACCGATTCCTGAACATCCAACGCTCATTAACTTTGAACGCGTTTTGGGAATGACGACGGCCGAGGAAAATATTGCTGCTGGAGGGACTGCTGCAACGATTAACTTCTGGCTCTACATGCGCAATTCACTGATTTTCGTTGCCATTTTGGTAGCTGCGCAAGTGCTGACTTCGACGATGGCTGCCTATGCGCTATCTCGTTTACATTTCCGCGGTCGCGATACTATCTTCGTCATACTTTTAACGGCTCTGATGATTCCGCCGATCTTTGTCGCTTTGCCAAACTTTGTTTTGATGGATTCGCTGGCATGGATTAATACATTCCAAGGCTTACTAGCGCCGTATGCCTTAATCTGTCCTTTCGGGATTTTCTTCTTGCGTCAGTTTATGTTGTCGCTTCCGCGTGAGGTTGAAGAAGCTGCAGCACTCGATGGAGCATCGCGTTGGACCGTATTTACAAAGATGATTGTGCCAATGTGCTCGGCGCCGATTACCACCCTTGCGATCATTCAAGCGGTATTCGGTTGGAATGAGTACCTGTGGCCGCAGCTCATCGCAAAAGCTGAGAATGTGCGGTTACTGAACGTGGCACTATCCGTGTTTGCGCAGTCCTCTCCGTCTACTCGCCCAGATTGGGCAGGTTTGATGGCTGCAGCCACTTTGCAGATCATTCCGATGTTTATTTTACTTCTCATCTTTGGCCGTAAACTCGTGAATTCATTAGGGCTGACGGCGGCGAAATGAGAATCCCAGTACGTTTAACTCCAGAAAATATCTGTTAACCGACGATGATGTCGAAAGGAAAAAAGATGGCAGGAAAATGGAAAATTGTTGCTTGTGCTGCTGCAGCAACAATGGTTTTAGCTGCGTGCGGAAATGGTACGTCGATTTCTGGTGCAGCCAAAGGTGATAGTGAGCATTCCAAAGAGGTTACGTATCGCTTGTGGGATCCAGGGCAGCAGCCCACCTATCAGAAGTGCGCGGACGCTTTTGAAAAAGAGAGCGGAATTAAGATCAAGATTGAACAGCAAGGATGGGACGACTATTGGACCAACCTCACAACTGACCTCGTGTCTGGCACGGCACCTGACGTCATTACCAACCATGTGCAGTACTATCCAGAGCTTGCGGGTAAAGGTCAACTTCTGGATTTGAATGCGTATATGAAAGATGGGGACGTCGATTTCTCGAAGTACACCGGAGAGCTCGCGGATCTATGGGTGAAAGATGGAAAGCGTTATGGCATTCCGCAAGATTGGGACACGATTGCTCTGGTGTACAACACGAAGATGGCCGCTGATGCCGGATATAAAGCTGAAGATTTGAAGAACCTCACCTGGAACCCAACTGATGGTGGAACGTTCGGCAAGTTGATTGCTCATCTGAGTGTTGATCAGAATGGCAAACGTGGCGATGAAGCGGGCTTTGACAAAACGAAAGTAGCTGTTTACGGCTGGGGTCTTGAACAGGGTGGCGGAATCGTTGGTCAAGGACAGTGGTCATGGCTGGCGTTAGCTAATGGCTTCGAGTACCTAGACAAGAATCCTTTCGGCACTGAATACAAGATGAGTGATCCTAAGCTTATTGAAACGATTTCTTGGTGGCAGAAACAGATTGAGGCAGGATACGTCACTCCGCTTGATATCGCAGGGCCGCTAGGGCTGGAGCCAATGATGGAGCAGGGCAAAGCCGCCCTGATTCCTGACGGCTCATGGCGTATTAACCTGTGGTCATCCTCGACAAACAATAAGTTTGCATTTGCACCGCTTCCAGTTGGTCCGGCAGGGCAAAAGACCATCATCAACGGTCTGGCTCCATCTATTACGAAGCAGGCAAAGAACCCAGAAGGGGCTTATCAGTGGATTAAATTCCTCACCTCGGATAAATGCCAGTCGATCGTCGCACAGGATGCGATCGTTTTCCCCTCAATGATTGAGTTCTCGCAGAAGGCGGCACAGACTCACAAAGATAAGGGTGTGGATGTTTCTGCATTCCTTGATATTGCTCAAAACCCAAAGAATCTCGCCTATTATCCGATTACGGACAAGGCCAATGAGATCGCTTCAGAAGCGCAGGTGGTGTTTGACAATATCGAGCAGCTCAAGGCTAATCCTGCTCAGGCTTTGCCCGAACTCAACACAAAAGTGAATGCACTTCTTTCCACTAAGAAATAAGAATGCGCACGATGTGAATCTTTTCAAATTCCAGTGATTCTTTTTGCAGTCACTACGTGGGGCGACTGGAAGCTCCAGTCGCCCCACTGATCAGTCTCTCCTTGTAGGAAAAGCGATGATTATTGACACTGACTCAGGCAGACTCACCATTGGCGCGAGAGTGAGCCCCCTTTCTGGCGCCGTCACCTCACACAATACTCGTGTGAAGGCATACGAGGCTAGCGGTTCAAGCCTCACCGTATCTCATCCATTTGGCTCTCATTTCCTTCGCCATGGGTGGACTTCGTGGTCATCAACTCGCTGGTGGGATGTGCAGCGTGAACCGTGGCGCGTGTGGGATAAACCGCAGCGCACGCTGACTGCAGAAGACGCAGCGACTGATAGCGAAACGGATCATCTTTCATATATGCTCACCGCCGTCGAATCTGATTCTGGCAGAGTACTTCTGGTTGGCATATTAGAGGGAAATTCTCCAATTTTGCGCGTCGCAGCAGGGAGCATTGAAGCATCTAGTTCCAGTGCGGACGCTCGTTGGTTTGTTGCAGAAGGGCCGGAAATAGAGACGTTCGAGGCATACACGACGGCGATTGCAGAGACTCGCAAAGTGCGTTCTCCCTTGCGTGCACTCGAATTTCTCGGCCCGATTTGGTCCTCGTGGTATTCCTGGTTTGAAGAGATTACTGACAGCATTATTACGGATGAAACTGCTGAAGCTGAGCGCTTAGGTTATGGAACAATCCAAATTGATGACGGTTGGGAAAAAACTATTGGAGACTGGCGAGCGAACGAAAAGTTTTCCCGTGGCATAGCAGATCTCGCTTCTCGAATCCACGATCATGGAATGAAAGCTGGGCTATGGATTTCACCATTTATTGCGATGCCAGATGCTCCGGTGGTGCAAAAATACCCTGAGCTTTTTTTGCACGATGAAGATGGAAATCTTGCCCTGGCAGGATTTAATTGGGGACGCAATTACTATGGACTTGATCTTTCTCTCCCCATGGCCCACGAGTGGCTTGCACACACCATGAGTGAGATTGCTGGTTGGGGAATCGACATGTTCAAACTCGATTTCCTCTATGCTGGAGCGATTGCTGCGCAGCGGTCGAGCGGGATGGATCGCGAACAAGCGTATCGCCTAGGGCTTGAGACTATTCGTGACGCGGTTGGAGACGAGGTGTATCTGCTCGGTTCAGGAGCCGTGATGAACGCCTCTCTTGGCGTGCTTGATGGTGTGAGAGTTGGCCCAGATACCGCTCCGTATTGGGATAATACGGAGCGGATCAAAGATCCCACAGGGCCATCCGTGCTCAATGCAATCCGCAATTCACTCTCACGCACATGGCTCTACCCGCTCATTGATGTCGATCCCGACGTGGCTTTCTTTCGCACGCGCGGCTCGCTCTTGTCGCCTGAAGTGAATGCTCTCACTGCTGACGTAGCGCTAGTGTGCAGGTTTGCTCAATGCTCTGACCCTGTATCGTGGCTTGATCCTGCAGAGCGAGAACGTGTGCAGGCGTGGATTCGTGCTGCTCGTGAGCACCCAGTCATTGAACGCAGTGCCCGCTATATCTACCGCATCAATGGGAAAAGCATCGATTTCGCCCCCTACCTCAACTCGACTGGTCGTATTTCTGACCGTCTTTTGGTGAAGTGAGAACGTTATGAAGCTGAAGATGATTGCCATTATTCTTATCGTCGCCCTTGCAGCAGCAATGGGTGGAGCGGCAGCTGCAGGAGAACAAGCTGCAGGAGAACAAAATCAAAGTGTTCCTCCAGTAGAAAGCGTCATTGATCCTGCTTCGCCACACCGCGAAGGGATGATATTGACGGCCTCCGATGAGTTCAACGGGGCGGATGTGAATACTTTGCTTTTCACTAACTATTATTTACCGCACTGGTCGACATCGCCAGGTACCAAAGCGCGCTACGAAGTGAGCGGTGGCACGTTGAAACTGCGTATTGATGAGGACAGTATCGCATGGGATCCGGATCATGACGGTTCAACAAGAGTTTCTTCGCTTCAGACATACCAACGTGATTACCTACATAAATGGACGAACTACGGCAGTATTGCTCGCCAGACCACCCCATTTCGTGGGCATCTTCAAAAATATGGATACTTTGAAGTACGCGCTAAGGCTGCTCGTGGAGGCGGTTTGCACAGTGCATGGTGGATGACGGGTGCGAACCAAGATCTTCCTGATGGCGATTCGGGCGTCAGCCGGCAAAACGGGGAGTTTGATATTTTCGAAATTCTCGGTCGGAATCATGCTTCAGTCGCACAAGCTGCCATACATCCGTGGGGAGACTGGCGGCATCTCTTCCCTCGCACGTCAAAAATTTCTACGGGTACTGATTTGTCTGAAGATTTTCATACGTATGGTTTTGACTGGACGCCCACTGGTACGAAGGTTTTTGTGGATGGAACGGAGAGGTTTTCATCGCGAATGTCGCCTGATTATCCTATGCTGATGTATCTGGGGATCTATGAAAAACGTGAGGAAAAATCTTGGACTGGTCCGTTTGATTCCTCTATCCCTTACCCAAAGATATTTGAAGTGGACTACATACGTGCGTATCAGTATATACCAGAACGTGGAGCCTTGATTCGTAGTGCAGACGGCGTAATGCTAGGTGTTACCCGAGCCGATCACGGTACAACGCGTTGGGTCGGTGGTGAGGGAAATGGCGTGACGCTCACCAATATATATGCCCCAGAAGATGGCTACTACTCGCTCGCTATTGAATACCGCAGTGGAGTGCCACGAGATCTTCAAGTGCGCGTGAACGGTGATTTCTTTACGCTCAAGAACCTCAGTACAGGATCATTTAGCTCCGGCTTTGCCACTGCGCACGTGACTGTCAAGCTTCATGCAGGAATGAACTCTGCACATTTTGGCAATACCCGTGGGGATGCTCCTGATCTTGGGGCAGTGAAAGTGGATTTAACGTCGAATATATAGGTGGGTCGTACTGAGCTGTTCCAATTCCTTTGATTTGTGATAGTTGAGTACCTCGTGAAGGTACATGTTATTCCGCGTGGCGTTATCCTGTCACTTAGTGTGACCTCGTCACCTGCTGGTGCAGCATCGGTGCTCGAATTTTTTCAGCCATGTGTCGCATATGCTGTTGCACTCCGAAAGTGTTGCTGCACTCCGAAATAGACCCCGAGCTCAGCTCCAGCTGAGGCTCTTTGCTAGGCTAGAGCCGTGAGTACAAGCAATGATCGTAGCGGGCAGACGAGCGGGCAACGGCTGCTGCTCGTCGATGGGCACTCGATGGCCTTTCGCGCATTTTTCGCTCTGAGCGCTGATTCTTTCCGCACGCCTCAGGGGCAATATACAAATGCCGTCCACGGTTTCACGAACACACTGCTCCGGATGGTGAAAGACTATGCGCCCACGCATATCGCAGTAGCTTTCGATTTACCAGGGGGTACGTTTCGCACCCGCATGTATGGCGAGTACAAAGGCGGACGAGCGGCCACGCCCGAAGAATTTAAGGGGCAAATCGGAATCATCCAAGAGGTGCTGAACGTCCTGGGCATTGCCTGGCTCACCTATGACGATTTTGAGGCGGACGATATTGTGGCCACCCTATCAACGAAAGCCGCCGCCACGGGTATGCGCGTCTATCTAGCTTCTGGAGACAAAGATTCCTATCAACTGGTTAATAACGCCGTCACTGTGCTCTATCCGATGCCGCGATCGCAGATGATTGAGATGACCCCAGAGAAAGTGTATGAACGCACCGGTGTCTACCCCGATAGATATGAAGACGTGGCAGCTCTCGTGGGTGAAAAAGCGGATAACATCCCGGGCGTGCCTGGAGTGGGACCCAAAACCGCAGCCAAGTGGATCACCCAGTATGGCACGTTGCCGGAGCTGCTGGCTCACGCCGACGATTTGACCAGTAAAGCTGGACAGTCGCTGCGCGATCATATGGAGCAAGTGCGGCTCAATAGACAACTCAATCAGCTGGTGCGAGACTTACCCATTGGTGATGATATGGATGCATTCGTGCCTATGGGGGTAGATGTGACGGCGATGCATGCGCTGTTCGACACCCTTGATTTTCAAGCCCTACGCTCGCGGGTGCTCGCCGAGCTGCCAGTGCGAGCTGGCTCGGAGCTGGCGGCACGAGATGGGGAAGTAGCAGAAGAAGAGTCTGCTGCGCGGGTAATGCAGGTCGTGCGTGCGCGAGAAGATGACGGCGGGCTCTTGGCATTCAGTGCAGCTCACCCTGGCCCCTATGCTGTGGCGATTGAGGGAGACACGCGCCCTGGGCGCGGCAGCGTGCAAGCTTTCGCTATTGCAGCTGACGATGGCGGCGTTTACCTAGCTGACTGCGAAGACCGCGAGCACACCCGAGAGGATTTTTCCAGCTGGCTCGCTGATGAGCATATGCACAAAATCGGTCACGGAGTAAAAGCGCTCTATCACGCCACAGTGGGCATTGGAGCGACAATGGCCGGCGTAATTGCTGATACCGAGCTTGAGGCCTATCTGCTCCATCCAGATCAGCGCGAGTATGACGTAGCTGATTTGGTGCGGCGCTACGTGGGGATAGACATTGAGAGCCTTGATAGCTCCGAGAGGCAGAGTGAAGCTGCAGGCGGCGGCGATGCGCAAGGCATCTTAGCGCTGGATATACATGGTGGAGATGACGCCGGATCCAGCCCAGAATTTCCAGGAGAATATCTGGCTCGCTATGCCTTAGCGGTGCTCGATTTACACGATGCCTTGGCGCAGCAACTGAGCACCCAGCCGCATTCAGACCAACTCATCGCATTGGAGCTGATGGTCACTCAGGTGCTGTTCGAGATGGAAAATCGCGGAATTGCCATCGATCGAAACCAGCTCGATCAGCTGCGCGCAGATTTTGAGGCACGGGTGAATATGGCGGCGCGGCTTGCACACGAAGCTATCGGTGATAATTCTGTGAATCTGGCCAGCCCCAAGCAGTTGCAGAAAGTGCTCTTTGAAGACCTGGGTTTGCCGCCGACGAAGAAAATTAAGTCTGGATATACCACCAACGCTGATGCGCTCTCGCAACTCTTGATTGCTATCGCGCCGCGTGAGGATACTCAGGCACAGATTGGGCAGCAGTTTCTCAGCGCACTGCTCGAACACCGTGACGCTATTAAGCTGTTGCAATCGGTGGAGGGGTTGGAAAAAACTATCCATGCTGATGGACGAATTCACACCACTTATCAGCAGGCAGTGGCGGCTACGGGGCGCTTGAGCTCCACTGATCCCAATTTGCAAAACATTCATGCCCGCACGGAAGAGGGGCTGCAGATTCGCGGAGTATTCGTGCCAGGCGAAGGATTCGATTATCTGATGACGGCAGACTATTCGCAGATTGAAATGCGGCTGATGGCTCACCTTTCAGCGGATACTGAGCTGATTGACGCGTTTCGTGCAGGTGCGGATCTGCATCGGTATGTGGCTGCGAAAGTGTTTTCCGTGCCAGAGGAGGATGTCTCGCCAGCGCAGCGTTCCCGCATTAAAGCGATGAGTTATGGCCTCGTCTACGGGCTATCAGCCTATGGCCTCTCCAGTCAGTTGCACATTTCAGTGCCGGAGGCGCAAGCGCTCATGGATGGCTACTTTTCACGTTTCGGCACTGTGAAAAAATATCTTGACGGTTTAGTGGCGCAGGCGCGGCGTGATGGATATACGCAGACGATTCTCGGCCGGCGGCGATACCTTCCAGAGCTCACCAGCACGAACCGGCAGGTGCGTGAAGCTGCTGAACGTATGGCGCTCAATGCTCCGATTCAGGGATCTGCAGCAGACATCATCAAAATTGCCATGGTGCACGTGGAGCACGCTCTCGCTCAGGCGGGTGTGCGATCACGAGTGCTGCTACAAGTACACGATGAATTGGTGCTTGAAGTTCTCGCCAGTGAAGTGGAGCAGGTGCGGCAGATCGTCGAACGCGAAATGGGAGGAGCCTGGCCAGAGCTGTCGGTGCCCCTCACAGTGGGAATCGGCATTGGACGTTCCTGGCGCGACGCTGCTCACTGAGGCGGAGTCGCAGAGGTGACACGTTTGCTTTTGCGCTCTATGACGCCGTAGACTGAGCATTTGTGTGCAGGGATAGCTCTATGCTCGCAGGCATGGTGCGCTCACTGCAGACAATGTCCATGTCAGAACTAGTTATATCCGTAACGGAGTCACCAACTCTATGTCCGAAATAAAATCCTCCTCCTATCCGGAGGTCGCAGTGAACGACATCGGCAGTGAAGAAGATATTCTTGCCGCTGTCGATAAGACCATTAAGTACTTCAACGATGGCGATATCGTGGAAGGCACTGTTGTAAAAGTCGATCGGGATGAAGTGCTTCTCGATATTGGCTACAAGACGGAGGGCGTTATCCCTTCGAAGGAACTCTCCATCAAGCACGATGTTGATCCAGAAGACGTCGTTAAAGTTGGTGACCATATTGAGGCGCTTGTCACTCAGAAAGAGGATAAAGACGGTCGCCTCATGCTCTCCAAGAAGCGTGCACAGTACGAGCGTGCATGGGCTGAGATTGAGAAAGTGAAGGAAGCAGACGGCGTCGTGACGGGCACCGTCATCGAGGTCGTCAAAGGTGGCCTGATCGTTGATATCGGCCTGCGTGGCTTCCTACCTGCCTCGCTCGTGGAGATGCGCCGCGTGCGTGATCTGCAGCCCTACATTGGTAAAGAACTCGAATCAAAGATTATTGAACTCGATAAGAATCGCAACAACGTGGTGCTCAGCCGCCGCGCATGGCTGGAGCAGACTCAGAGCGAAGTCCGTACGACGTTCCTTGGTCAGCTGGCGAAGGGACAGGTGCGTGAGGGGGTCATCTCCAGCATTGTGAACTTTGGTGCGTTCGTAGACCTCGGCGGTGTGGACGGTCTGGTGCACGTCTCTGAGCTTTCATGGAAGCACATTGACCATCCGAGTGAAGTGGTTGAGGTTGGTCAGCACGTCACGGTGGAGGTGCTCGACGTGGATCTCGATCGTGAGCGCGTGAGCCTCTCGCTCAAGGCTACGCAGGAAGATCCGTGGCAGGCGTTCGCTCGTCAGCATTCCATCGGTCAAGTAGTGCCAGGCAAGGTCACGAAGATCGTGCCATTCGGCGCATTCGTGCGTGTGGAAGATGGCATTGAGGGCTTGGTACACATCTCTGAGCTGGCTATGCGCCACATCGATTCTCCTGAGCAGGTCGTGCATGTGGGAGATGACGCCTTCGTGAAGGTCATTGATATTGATCTCGATCGTCGTCGTATTTCCCTCTCGCTCAAGCAGGCTAATGAGGGTGTGGATCCGAATTCTGAAGACTTCGATCCGTCGCTCTATGGCATGAAAGCTGAGTATGACGAGAACGGCAATTACAAGTATCCTGAAGGCTTCGATCCTGAGACGAATGAGTGGATAGAGGGTTACGAAGAGAATCAGGCTGCTTGGGAGGCGGATTACGCCGCTGCCGAAGCTCGTTGGCAGGCTCACAAAGCTCAGGTCGCTAAGGCGCTGGAGGATGACGCCGCTGCCGCGAAGGCGGAGGCCGTCGTAGCGAGCTCCAGCTCTGAAGAGGAAATTCCGGATAACTATTCGTCAGGGAATGCCGCTTCCGGTACGCTCGCTTCCGATGAAGCTCTCGCTGCCTTGCGTGAAAAACTTACGAATAACTGATGCTCATACGCTGTGTGTCAGCTCGCTATAAGAGTTAGGCAGTATGTCGCGGCGAATGAGTACGCATGAATAGTGAATATGTTTGTGCCCGATGAAAGCTGACTGTTTGAGTCTCTTTCATCGGGCACAAGTATGCTCAGCAGGTATGCCAGAGAGAATTCTTGCACTGAGCTGTATGGACCGGCAATCATACGATGTTGTACAAGAGAAAGGCTGAGCGGCGAACAGCAGGACAGCCCAGAAGTTGTGTCTCTTGTCACACAATTTTGCGTTTGAGCAGGTAGACTAGGTACATCGGATACGCAGAATGCCTGATTCTGTCACTTTAGGGTGCTGGTCAGGTTCGACGTTAGCAGGAGGTGCAGGATGTATCAGATCGTACTCACCGGAGGAATTGGCTCTGGCAAAAGCGCGGTGGCTCAGATATTGGCTCATCGTGGAGCATCAGTGATTGACTACGATGAACTGGCGCGTGAGGTAGTGCAATTAGGGGAGCCGGCGCTGGAGGAAATTGAGCAACACTGGGGTGCAGCGGTGCTCAATGCCGATGGCACGCTCAATAGGCTGGCGCTGGCAGATGAAGTCTTTAGCGATCCGAAAGAACTGGCTGTGCTCAATGAGATTACACATCCGCGAGTGTGGGCGCTGGCAGCGAAGCGTGCCACAGAGTTGATGAACAGCAATCCCGCGGGGGTGCTAGTGCACGACTTACCTTTGATTGATCCTGATTCAGCTAGTGCCGCGCTGCGAGATCACTGTGATCTCGTGCTTGTGGTGGAGGCGCCGGAGGAGATGCGTATTGATCGGCTCGCTTCTACGCGTGGCATGACGGTGGAAGAAGCACGGGCGCGCATTGCCAATCAGCCGAGTGACGACGAGCGGAGAAAAATGGCTGATGTGGTGATTCGTAACGACGGTTCCCTCTCCGATCTGAAACGCCGTGTAAACAAGCTGTGGGATGAGCGCATCGGCGATTGGGAGTAGCTGGATTGAGGGTAGCTGGTAGGCATAATACTGATAGAGACGCGAGCTTGAGGGAGAATCCTGCGCAAGGGTAGGGTGTGGTGATGCCTTTTCCCACTGTGGCATGCGTGCGTGAGCAGCTATAGTTGGATGAGCGTTTGGATAATTGAGCAGTATCCGCGCTGCAGTACACGCTGCTGCACGACAAAGTGAAACACGATTGCGAGGTACTAGCAGATGCGGCCTGTCACTGATTTAGTGCGCGCTGAAGCCCCTTTTGAAGTGATCTCCCAGTATCATCCCAGCGGGGATCAACCCCACGCTATTGAGGAATTGGCACAGCGGATCTCTGACGGTGAAAAGGATATCGTCCTGCTCGGTGCCACCGGTACTGGTAAATCGGCAACGACCGCGTGGCTGATTGAGCAGGTGCAGCGCCCCACGCTGATTCTGGAGCCAAATAAAACGCTTGCTGCCCAGATGGCCGCTGAATTTCGCGAGCTGCTCCCACACAATGCAGTGGAATACTTCGTGAGCTACTACGACTATTATCAGCCGGAAGCGTACGTGCCACAGACCGACACATACATTGAAAAAGACAGCTCCATCAACGACGAAGTGGAACGGCTGCGTCACTCTGCTACAAATTCGTTGCTCACTCGCCGCGACACAGTGGTGGTAGCCAGCGTGAGTTGTATCTACGGCTTGGGCACTCCACAAGAATACGTCGATCGTATGGTGCGTCTGGAAGTGGGGCAGGCCATTGAGCGCGGCGAACTGCTGAAGCGCTTCGTCGCCATGCAATACACTCGCAATGATATGGCTTTCACACGCGGCACATTCCGAGTGCGCGGAGATACCGTAGACATTATTCCGGTGTATGAAGAGTTAGCGATTCGGATTGAATTCTTTGGTGACGAAATCGACGCCTTGAGCTATCTCCACCCGCTCACTGGCGACGTCATCAGAGAAACGGATCATGCGCACGTCTTTCCAGCTAGCCATTACGTGGCAGGGCCAGAGCGTATGGCACGAGCAATGGCTGGTATTGAAGCAGAGCTGCACGATCAGCTGCAGTATTTCCGAGACCGAGGCAAGCTACTTGAGGCGCAACGTTTGGAAATGCGTACGACGTACGATCTAGAAATGTTGCGCAATGTGGGCTCGTGTGCCGGCATTGAAAACTACTCTCGCCATATTGACGGACGCGCTCAGGGCACACCGCCGAATACCTTACTTGACTATTTTCCCGATGACTTTCTGCTGGTGATCGACGAATCGCACGTCACCGTACCGCAGATTGGTGCGATGTATGAGGGAGATATGAGCCGCAAGCGCACGCTGGTGGAGTATGGATTCCGGCTGCCGAGCGCATTGGACAACCGTCCGCTCAAGTGGGATGAATTTCTGGAGCGCATTGGTCAAACTGTCTATCTGTCTGCCACACCTGGTCCTTATGAGCTGAGCAAAGCCGACGGGGTGGTGGAACAAATCATTCGCCCCACTGGCCTGATTGATCCCAAAGTGATCGTGAAACCCACTGAGGGACAGATTGATGATCTGCTTGAGCAAGTACGCGAGCGTGCGGAGCGCAACGAACGGGTACTCGTCACGACGCTCACGAAGAAAATGGCAGAAGATCTCACTGAGTATATGGCTGAGCGTGGCGTGCGAGTGGAATATTTGCACAGTGACGTCGATACCTTGCGGCGAGTGGAACTACTGCGCGAATTGCGCCAAGGGAAATTTGATGTGCTTGTGGGGATTAACCTCTTGCGTGAGGGCTTGGATCTGCCCGAGGTGAGCCTCGTGGCCATTCTTGACGCCGATAAGCAGGGATTTTTGCGCAGTACGACGAGCCTTATCCAGACCATTGGCCGCGCTGCCCGCAATGTCTCTGGTGAGGTGCATATGTATGCCGATACGATTACGCCGAATATGCGGCAGGCGATTGACGAGACGAATCGACGTAGAGCTAAACAGATCGCATACAACGCTGAGCACGGCATTGACCCGCAGCCGCTGCGCAAAAAAATTGCCGACGTCACCGATATGCTCATGCGTGAAGACGTCAGCACTGCCCAGCTGCTGGAGGGAGGCTATCGCCAGGGCGCTGGATACTCTGGGGCAGGCGCTGGCCGCGCCGAGCGTGGCTCTCAGAAAGCGCCTCACGATCAGCACGTATCGCATCAGGCGTATGACGGTCAGGCTATCGATGAGCTACTCGCCGATTTGACGGCTCAGATGCACACGGCAGCCGAGCAATTGCAATTCGAGCTTGCAGCGCGGCTGCGCGATGAGATTAAAGACGTCAAGCGAGAGCTTCGAGCCATTCACGACTCTCAGTGATGGTGGCTCACGCAGTGCGATTACGCGATTGTAGCTCGCGCTATGCTGCGGCAGTGAGCGTAGTGGAGTTCTCGTGTGCTCTTCTCCACGTGGATAGTGCGCGGCGTAGTACTCTTTACACCATCCGTCTGCTGCGTATGGACGTTGTGTAGTAGCAGCGCTCAACATGGCGCAGAGCACAGTGAGGTAGGTTCGTTTGGCGAGCGGGCATCAACTAAAATGAGCGGGCGAAGGGGAGTATTTCCACCCAATATCGGTTCGTCACCACAGTGATGCGAGCGAAGTCCGCATACTCGGATCGAGGCCTGCCCTGCAGGCGGAGAGAGACCTTCGGTGATCAAGCACAATCTTGGCGCAGGAGGTTTTATGTCAAAGAGCGGCATAGTAGCATCAGTCCAGGCATCAATGGCAGCTGGTGCTCCAGCAAACAGTGGCAATATGCACGTCTACCCATGGGAGTGGGTGGTGCTCGCCGTCGTGGTGGTCGGTCTTATTCTCTTTGACCTCTTCGGGCATGTGCGCAAAGCACACGAGCCGACTATCCGCGAGGCGACGATGTGGACGGCAATATATATGAGTCTCGCACTCATTTTTGCCGTGCTCACATTCATTCGCCACGGAGCGACTTTCGCCACTGAATTTCTCGCTGGGTATATCACGGAGTATTCGCTCTCGCTCGACAACATCTTCGTGTTTATCATGATTATTGCCGCTTTCAAGATTCCGCGAATCTATCAGCAGAAAGTGTTGATGTATGGCATCATTATTGCCCTGGTGTTGCGCTTTATCTTCATTATGGTGGGCGCTGCACTCGTGCAACGCTTTGTGTGGGTGTTTTTCATCTTCGGTTTGTGGATGCTGTATACAGCCGTGAAACAGGTGCTTGACGCCGTTGCTGAAGTGCGCACGGACGGCGGCGAAGCAGAAGCAGAAGAAGAATATCGCCCGAACGCCGTCACCCGTCTTGTCAATAAAGTTTTTCCAGTGACGCCGGAGTTTGTGGGCGATAAACTGGTGCTCAAGCGTGAACGCAAACTGTGGCTCACCCCGCTTGCAGTATGTATCGTCTCTATTGGCACCATTGATCTCATGTTTGCCTTAGACTCTATCCCAGCGATTTTTGGGCTCACGCACGAACCGTTCTTGGTCTTTGGATCTAATGCTTTTGCACTGTTGGGACTGCGTCAGCTCTTCTTCCTGGTGGACGGGCTTTTGGAGCGCCTCGTCTATCTCAACTTTGGCCTGGCGGCAATTCTCGGCTTTATTGGGGTGAAACTGTTGCTCCACGCTTTTCATGGTTACGGTCTGTTGCACATGATTCCAGAGCCCACGATTATTTTCTCTGTGAGCTTCATTATCGTAGCGATTGTGCTCACCGTCGTAGCTTCGCTCATCGGTTCTCAGCGGCGAAAAAATGATCTCCATGAGTGACGGCTCATGTGGCAAGTTTTCGTGATAATTATCTTGCTCTTGTGTCATACCGCGTACCTCAGTAGGGGGCTGTGTATCAGCTAACACCGAAACGAGGCGCGTTTTACGTTTACTTAACATACGCCTCAGTGTGCCTTTACACGTGTTCTCTACAGTTGCAGCTGAGGGTCACGAGCTATAACGCGACGAAGATGACCCTTGGAAAGGAAACGCGATCAATGCGTATCAGAAAACTTGGCACACTTCTCGTCACTGGGGTTATGGCGCTATCGCTGATGGGCGCGTGCAGCAATGCTCCAGCCAAAGATCAAGCTGGAAGTGCGAGTGAGAGCGCCACTTCTTCGCTCTCTGGAAACGTGAAAGCCGCCGGCGCGACGGCCTTTCAGCCACTCGTACAGGCAGCTGCCCAAGAATTTAGTGCTAAAAATCCTAACGTTACGGTAGACGTACAGGGTGGTGGTTCTGGAACGGGGCTCAAGCAGGTTTCAGATAAGACCGTTGATATTGGTAATTCGGACGTCTTTGCCGATGAAAAATTGCAGCCCGATCAGGCGAAAGCCCTCGTTGATCACCAGGTGGCCATCTCGGTCATGTCTCCCGTGGTGAATGCGCAGCTGGGGGTCAAGAATCTCACGACAGATCAGCTCGTCTCGATTTTCACAGGTAAGGCGAAAAACTGGAAAGAGGTCAGTGGCCCTGATCTGCCTATCGTGCTGATCACTCGCCCCACGTCGTCGGGAACGCGTGCGACTTTCAAAAAGTATGCGTTGAATGGAGCTGAAGAGGCCAACAATCAGAGCCAAGAGACTGATGACTCTGGCACGCTGATTCAGAAGATACAAGACAATAAGGGCGCTATTGGCTATGTGGCGCTCTCGTACAGTGCGGGGAATAGCAAAGTGGCGTCCGTAGGCATCAATGGTGTTGAACCCACACTTGAGAATGCCTACAACGGTAGCTACCCAGTGTGGACGTATGAGCATATGTACACCAACGGTGAGCCAGAAGGGCCAACCAAGGCTTTCTTGGACTATATGCTCAGCGATCAGTTTGCGCCGACAGTGGAAAAGATGGGATATGGCGTGGCGAGCAAGCTCAGTGATAAAGCCAAGGCAAGTCACACTAATTGATATCGATCAGTGAAGTCTAGATCAATGGATACAACATTGACGCATAGAAACGCCGCAGTTCGCGCCAAGGTCATCGACCGCATCAGCAGTCACTTAGTGTGGATCTGCGGCGTTTCTCTGATTGCTATTACCGTGACGATTGCAGCCTTTTTGGTAGTGCAAGGATCAGCTACATTCACCGTATTTGGACACTCTATTCGAGAGTTTTTGACGTCAGCTGAGTTTAATCCCAGCCAAGCTCCAGATGGGACGGAGCGAGGCCAGGTAGGCGCTGCCGTCTACATCGTTGGGTCGCTCTACGTCTGTGGCGTTGCCTTGGCCATCGCCTTGCCCTTCTCGCTCGGTGCGGCGGTATTTCTCACGGAAATTGCTCCCAGAATCGGGGATAAGCTCTTCCGTCCAGCCGTGGAGCTCTTTCTAGGAATTCCCTCCGTGGTATACGGCTGGGTGGGAATGACGGTGTTGCTTCGCCTCTTTAAGGATGAGAGCAAAGGGCTCACGGGTGAATCCGTCCTCGCTGCCAGCATCGTCTTGGCAGTGATGATTTTTCCAACGATCACTACTGTTTCAGCAGATGCGATGCGAGCTGTGCCCGACGACTACCGCATAGGCGCCTACGGACTGGGATCCACTAGATGGCAAGTGATCTATCGAGTGGTGCTGCCAGCGGCGAAGGTAGGAATTTTCACGGGGATTATTCTGGGCTTAGCGCGCGCTTTTGGGGAAGCTCTCGCAGTGGCAATGGTGATTGGTAAAACGAAGGCATTTGCCGCCACTATCTTGAATGGTACATCAACACTCACGACGGCTATGACGGCTGATATGCAAGAAGCTGCTGAGGGAAGTGAATTTAAGGCTGCACTGTGGACTCTCGCTCTGGTGCTCTTCCTCATCTCTATGCTCTGCATCCTGATCATCCACGTCATTTCAAGGAGACGATCGCAGTGAATGGCACGAGTATATTAGCTGCGGCTAGCCTCTCTGATGAGGTGAGCCGTCCTCCGAGCGACGCGGTGATAATCGACGCGCGTCTCCAGCACCGCATCGCCCGCGCTAAGCGGATCGACAGGATAATGACCGGAGTATTCACCGCAATTGGTGGATTCTTTCTAGTGTTGATTGTGGCTCTGGCCGCCTACATCGTGATTACCGGTCTGGCAAGTTACTATCCAGGGGTGCTCTCATTCGGGCCGATGGGAATTGGCAACCAAATTTTCAATACGCTCTACCTTGTGCTTCTCTCGCTGATCGTGTCAGTGGGGCTAGGACTACCAGCGGGCATCTATATGGCGGAATATGCTCCGGATAATAAGCTGACGGCGTTCATTCGCGTGGCTATTGAATCGTTGAGTTCGCTGCCCTCAATCGTCGTGGGGCTTTTTGGATACATGGCGTTCGTTTATCTGGTGGAGCTCAAGGCAAATATCTTGGCTGGTGCGCTCGCCGTGTCAATCTTGAACCTGCCGCTCGTCACCACCGAAACTGAAGCGGCTATCCGCTCGGTACCGCGAGCGATGGCCTATGGGTCGGCAGCTTTAGGGGCTACCCACTGGCGCACGATTATTCGGGTGCTCGTGCCAGCGGGGCTGCCGCACGTCGTCACCGGAGTGATGCTTGCAGCTCAACGGGCATTTGGTGAAGCTGCTGCGCTACTGATGACGTCTGGTCAGGGTACCGCTATTGACTGGAGCAACTGGAATCCGCTCTATGCAAATTCACCGCTCAATTTTTTCCGCTCTGGAGAGACGCTCGCAGTGCACGTGTGGATTAGACGAACCACCGGCCAGATCCCATTTTTAGGATTTGATTCCAACGCCAATGCCGCTTTTACTGCCGCCATTTTGGTACTGATTGCACTGTTCTTCTCGGTTGCCGTCAATACTATTACGAAGCGTGTGCACGCACGGCAATCCGGACTGGTCGATAAAAAAGCGAGCAGCAAGAAAGAGGCAGCTGTGCCATCATCCGTACACGTGCCGCCTAACGATGCACAGCGTCCCGGTGCACACGGTCAATCAAGGAGAAGCTCAGACTATGACAATTAAGTTTTCCACCCGAGACTTGCATCTGTACTATGGTGATTTCGAGGCGTTGAAAGGGATTAATCTCGATATTGAAGCCAATAAAATCACCGCTTTTATCGGACCGTCGGGATGTGGAAAATCGACGTATCTGAAAGTGCTTAACCGGATGCACGATCTGGATAAAGGCGTGAAGATTGACGGCACAGTGACGCTCGATGGGGCAGACATCTTCAAAGAGATTGATCCTATAGCGCTGCGGAAACGGGTGGGGATGGTCTTCCAACAGCCCAACCCGTTTCCTAAAACGGTGTTCGACAACGTCGCTTATGGGCCGCGCGTGAACGGAATTCGCAAAAAGAAAGACTTAGAGGAAATTGTGGAGCGCTCGCTGCGACAAGCGGCGATTTGGGATGAGCTCAAAGATCGGCTTCATAAAAGTGCGCTGGGACTTTCTGGTGGGCAGCAGCAGCGTCTGTGTATTGCGCGCGCCCTGGCGATGGAACCAGATGTGATTTTGATGGATGAACCGACGTCGGCTCTCGACCCCATTTCAACGTCAAAAATCGAGGATCTCATCGCGGATTTGGTCAAAAACTACACGATTGTGATTGTCACTCACAATATGCAGCAGGCGAGCAGAATTGCCGATAATACGGCGTTCTTCCTGCTGGGTGATCTCATTGAATACAACAATACCGAGACGCTTTTTTCGGTGCCTGCAGACAAGCGCACGGAAGACTACATCACCGGTCGTTTTAGCTGATGTGCGGAGGACATCATATGGTACGCAACAGATTTGACCGACAGCTCAAAGATTTGAACCGCCAAATGACGGCGATGGGTAAACTGTGCGAACTGGCTATCACCAGTGCCGCCACCGCGCTGGCCACTGGCAATAGCGAGACGGCACGTGAAGTGATTCGCGCTGATGCACAGATTGATCAGGCAGAACGCGATATTGAGCACCTGTGTATGAAACTGCTTTTGCAGCAGCAGCCAGTGGCTCGTGATCTGCGCCAGATTTCTGCAGCGCTCAAAATGATTACCGATCTGGAACGTATTGGGGATCAAGCTGCCGATATTGCAGAGATCGTGCTCACCTCGGAGATGGAGGGAGCAGCTGAATTCCCGAAAATTCTTGAGATGTCGGATCGGGTGGCGCGCATGGTGGCTGATGCACTCTCGGCATATGTTGATCGAGATTTGGCACTCAGCTCGGCCGTTTTACAAAGCGACACGGCTGTGGATGCTCTCTTCGTGCGGATACGTAGTGAACTGATTGATTTTATTGTCACATCAGCTCAGCATCGCCCAGACGAGCGCGACGACGATCTTGTAGAAACATCGGACGAGGCAGAAACTGCGATTGACCTCATGATGATTGCCAAATATCTGGAGCGCATTGGAGATCATGCCACAAACGTCGCTGAATGGGTAGCTTTTTCTATCACGGGTGTGCACGCAGGCCGTCTTGATACGAAATCGGAGTGAGAGGCCACGTGAACTCCTTGAAAATGTTGCCCAGGTACACTTCGCTGAATAAATGCGGCGTTCGGACTCCCGTTTGTGATGGCGATAGTGTGCTGCGAGCGCACGCCCCGCAGTGCATCCACAGTGTGCAATGCGTCTGTGCTTCGCAGCATACCTGGCAGTATATCGACATCGTCAATACCGCGGAGCGCTCTCGATGATGGATAATAGAGAGGTGATTTATTTTGTCGAGGATGATCGCAACATTCGAGATCTGGTAGTCTACACGCTCGCTTCTACTGGTTTTGACGCTCACGGATGTGCAGACGCCAGTGATTTTTGGGCTCAGGTTGCACAGACTCTTCCAGATCTGGTGCTGCTGGACGTGATGCTCCCAGGCACTGATGGCATTAGTATTTTGAAACGTTTGAAAGCAAAAACGGCCACTCATCTAATCCCCGTCATTATGGTGACGGCGAAGGACGCCGAGTATGACAAAGTGGAAGCTCTGGATCTAGGGGCTGACGATTATGTGACAAAGCCTTTCGGAATGATGGAATTAGTCTCGCGCGTCCGTGCCGTTTTGCGCCGCAGTACGCCGTTACTCTCAAGCACCGATGCTCAGCTAAATGTGGGAGTGATTAGTCTTGACGTCTTGCAGCACACGGCGAAAGTGGCCGGAGAACAGCTGGATCTTACATTGAAAGAGTTTGATTTGCTGGAGGAGCTGATGCGTAATGAGAATATCTTGCTCTCCCGCGACCATCTGCTTGACGAAGTGTGGGGATACACCTTTCATGGAGCTACCCGCACAGTCGATGTACACATTCGGATGTTGCGCAAAAAGCTCGGAGATGTGAACGAGGCGGCAGCGAGCTATATCCAGACGGTGCGCGGGGTTGGATATAAGCTCTCGACGGTGCCTGCCACACACTGAGCGAGGCTCCCTACGATGCAGCGTAAAATTTTATTGTCGATGACGGCGATCATAGCCGCAGCTCTGATTCTCACCTACGTGAGCGTCATCGCGCTCTACTATGGGCAGTTGAAGCGTTCAACGGAAGAGATGCTCAGCGATGAAGTCACGCTGATTGCTACGACGGTGGCAGGGCATTCGCAGGCAGAACAAGTAGACATACTGACGAGGTATTCACAAGAGAGTGATATTCCACGTGTCACTTTCGTCGCTCATGATGGCACGGTGCTATTCGATTCGCTCTATGAGGCGAGCACGCTCGGCAATCACGCCGACCGTCCGGAGATTCGCTCAGCTTTAGAATCGGGAGATGGCACTGGCATCCGCCACTCGGCTACGGCCAGCGAGGATCTGCTGTATTTTGCGCGGGAGCTTCCTGATGGGGACGTGATTCGCGTGAGTCGGCCAGTGCAGAGCGTCTATAGCGGGCTGCTGGCAGGTCTGCCCGTCCTTATCGTGGTAGGTCTCGTACTGTTTGCCCTGGCTTTTGTGGTGGCGCGCCAACAGTCTCAGGCACTGGTGAAGCCCTTGGCACAGATCGATCTTGACCACCCCTTGCGCCAGGATATCTATCCAGAATTTCACCCACTATTAGAGCGCCTCAGCGAGCAAAACCACACGAAAGAGCTCGCTGCGCAGAGCAGACGCGAATTCTCTGCCAACGTGAGCCATGAGTTAAAAACTCCACTCACCTCAATATCTGGCTATGCGGAACTCATTCGTGATGGCGTCGCTAAAGATGAGGACGTGCCAGATTTTGCCGATCGAATTTATCAAGAATCGAGCCGGTTGCTCTCGCTCATCAGCGATATCATTGCTCTGTCTCACCTCGATGAAGCCGAAGAATCGCAACAGCTCCTCGCACGTGAAGACGTAGATTTGCTCAATGTGGCACACACCGTCGTGATGCGACTGAGCCCTACGGCGCACGCTAATGGTATCCATCTCGAATTAGCTGGAGAACGCTCCGTAGTACGGGGGCAAGAGCGTCTGCTCGATGAGATGCTGTCCAACTTGGTAGACAATGCGATTAAATATAATCGCCCTGGCGGCTCGGTGCAGGTGTGGGCGGGACTCATGATGGATAGGGCGGCAGTGCGCGTGAGCGATGACGGTATCGGCATTGCTCCGGAAGATCACGAGCGGATTTTTGAGCGCTTCTATCGCGTTGATAAGAGCCATTCAAAGGAATCTGGTGGCACGGGCCTCGGCCTTTCCATTGTGAAGCATGTGGCTGCTGTCCATGGTGCTGAGATTTCGCTCGTGAGTGGTCTAGGGGAGGGAACGAGCATTACTGTGAGCTTCCCCTCTCCCTTTCTCAGCTAGTGCTGGTTGTAAGCAGGCACTAGTGGAAGTCGGCTGTAAGTCAGCGCTTGGCACTAGATTACTGGGCACTGGTTATTAAGCTAGCGCTAGCATCGCATAATTTGAGTACTGCACCCGCTCATTTATGCTCGTTCACCCATGCTCATTCGTACGTCTGCAAACTCCTGTGTCTACAAAACGCTGAGCTGTGCGCGATGAGCTGTACGCTGCAACTATTTCGTACCCCGCACCGGATTTGAACCGGTGTTACCGCCGTGAGAGGGCGATGTCCTAGGCCGCTAGACGAGCGGGGCATCGGCGATGATCGTATCATCTGAGATGGCATCTGCCAAACTCGCTGGGGTACCAGGACTCGAACCTAGACTAAATGAACCAGAATCACTCGTGCTGCCAATTACACCATACCCCAATGATTCGCGCTGCCTCGCAGAGGCAACGCAAGAAAGTTTAGGCAAAATTTTCCTCTGACGCAAACGCCACTCGGCCTCATGAAGGTGAAGCGCCTCACCTCATGCTATCGAAAGGGCATTGAACGGGTATGCTTAGTCTGTTCTTGCACAGGCGTGAGCTTGTGCGCTTCCTGTTTATTTACAACTGAACCGCGAGGAATCATGCCTACTTTTAACGATCCAGAATCGAATTACTCTCACCGCAATGATCGGCGGCATTCACAGTCCTCCGGCTCTCATTCGTCAAATTCTCACGATTCCGAGCGATCTGGGCGTTCGGAGAGCAGCCAATGGCATAGTGGCCGTTCAGATGATCGGCGTGGCGGGTATCAGGGGCGTGATTCGTATCGGCGTTCTGATAATGACCGGCGCGGATACCGTGACGGCGGGTACCGCACTGGGCGTCGTTCGGATGATCGGCGTGGATACCGTGATGAGCGGTGGAGCGAAAAGCGTGGGCGTGATGACGAGCGGCGTGGATACCGCAGTCGTGACGACGATCGGCGGGGAGCGCGTGATCGGGATGACCGCCGTGGCGGATACCGCGATGACCGGCGGGATGAACGGCGGAGTGAAAAGCGCGGTCGAGATGAGCGTTTTGAGCGTCGCGATGACCGGCGTGGTGGCTATCAAGGGCGTGATGATTCGCGGGGTGGCTACCGTCGTTCGGACGATCGGCGTGGATACCGTGACGGTGGGTATCGCAATGAGCATCGCGGGGATGACGAGCGGCGCGGATACCGCAATGAGCGCCGGAGCGACAGCCACAAGCAGGGAGAACGCCCTGATGATGGTATGCGCAACGTGCGTGGGGGAGAAGCAAAGCGGGCTCGGGCCAAGGAACTCCAGTATGAAATTCCCGAGTCTATTACGGCAGATATGCTTCCTGCCGACACATATAAGCATTTGCGCGGCCTGAATGCGACCAATGCGGATATTGTGGCTCGTCACCTTGCCTACGCTGGCGAAATGATGGATATCGATCCTGAAGTGGCATATGAGCATGCAAAAGCAGCATATGCGCGAGCAGCCCGCATCGACATTGTGCGGGAAGCTGTGGGAATAGCGGCGTACGTGACGGGGCGCTACTCGGAGGCACTCACGGAGCTGCGCGCATATCGGCGATTCTCTAATGACTATTCACACGTGGCTATCGAGGCAGATTCCGAGCGTGGACTGGGGCGAAGCGAGAAAGCGCTGCGTTTCATTTCGGAGATTCCAATGGATCGTCTCGATGCGGATGCAAAAGTGGAACTGGCCATCGTCACCTCTGGCGTTAAAGCCGACTTGGGAGATTCTGAGGGTGGCTTGAAGCTGATGGAAAAAATTCTGGTGGAGAATCTAGAGCCAGAACTCGCTGCCCGTGTGGAACTTGTGAAAGCGGATCGGCTCGAAGAGTTGGAGCGCATGGATGAGGCGCAGGCTATCCGTGCACAGTGGGAGCCAGTCTATGACGGCAGCGATGATGACGCCGATATGCTCCTCGATCTGGACGACGTGCTTGACGACATCGTAGAAGAGCCAGAGCTGAATGCAGAAGAGGATGCGGAAGAAGTAGAGGCAGATGCGCTTTCAGATTCCAACTTCGATGAGGAGCAAGGTGCACACGAAGAGTCAGTTGATGACGACGCTGACGGCGAAGTACAAGAATGTGCTGCAGATGATGCCGCTGACGCCGCTATCACTGCCAATGCCGCAGGCGTGCAAGGCACAGATGTGGAGGACACAGCGGGCGTAGCAGGCGATGATGACGACGATACCGAGGAGGTTAGCGCATCTCACACGGAGAGTGCAGAGGACGCTGCCGCATCAGCTCAGGTGCCGCTCTTTGACGAACTACGCGAAGAGTTGGGTGACGCTTTCGATGCCGATGAGTGGGGAGAAGAATTTGCCGATGCAAACCAAGCAGATCTGGATCAAACAGATCTGGATATAGACGATGCTGATCGTGAGCACACTGATGAGGGAGAGGGCCAGCGATGACCTCACGCGCAGCGCAGTCTTCGTCAGCCCAGGAAGAGCCGCAGTATCTGGCGCAGAGCGAGGCATTGAGCACGGTGTATGACACTCTGCTGCTCGATCTCGACGGCACGACGTACGTCGGCGCATATGCTGCGCCGCACGCTCCTGAGGCTCTCGCCGCTGCTAAAGCTCACGGCGTGCGAGCGCTGTACCTCACCAACAATTCTGGGCGCTCTCCACAGGTCGTGGCGAGGCAGCTCGTACAGATTGGCATCCCCACAGATCCTGGTGCCGTCATCAACTCTTCACAGGTAGCTGCCCACGAGGCGGAACGATTGCTCGCTCCGGACGCCAAAGTGCTGCTCGTCGGGGCAGAAGGGTTGCGCGCCGCCTTTGCGGATTCACCTTTGATAGTAGTGGAGAGTGCTGACGACGCTCCTGACGCCGTGATTCAAGGGTTGAATGAACAGGCCACATGGGCTGAACTATCGGAAGCAGTGCTGGCGATTCATCAGCATGGTGCGATTCATATCGCCACAAACATGGATGCCACTATCCCCAAAGAGCGTGGGCTCATGATTGGCAATGGTTCATTTGTGGCCTGCGTTCAACACGCCACTGGGTCTCATCCGATCAACTGCGGTAAGCCCGAACCTACGATGTATCGCATGGGTGCTGAACGTGCCCATGCTCAACGTGCTCTCGCCATCGGAGATCGGCTCGATACTGATATTGCCGGTGCCTGCGCGGGTGGGTATGACTCGTTACACGTCCTCACCGGCGTTGCCCGCGCGCGCGACGTCATGCTAGCGCCGGTAGGGCAGCGCCCGCGATATCTCGGAATCGACTTGCGAGACGTCAATAAGCCCCAGCCCGCTGTCACGCCTCAATACGATCACGCTAGCGGCGTGTGCGCCTGGGAATGTGCGCGGGCACGTGCCGCTGTCTTCTCAGGTGAGCTTCGTATGTGCACTGAGGGCGAGTCGGTGAGCATAGCAGTGGCAGGGGATGCAGACGCTGCGGAAGATGCTGTACGGATTTCGCACGATCTGTACCGCGCTGTGACATGTGCACTGTGGGATGCGGCTGATGCTGGGCGTCTGGATCCGGCCACCGTACGCCTGCCAAATTTTGAAGTCATGCGAGAGGATAGCGAATGAGTGATGCTGTCATGTCTGAAAGTGACGCTGACACGTCGAGACGTGAGGGAGAAAAGGACGCGCGGCCAAAGCCGCACGCTCCGCTCTCCGTCACGGCTGTCCTCGATCGCATTGAAACGGCTGTGGCGAGCGTCAATTCGGAAGCTCAGCCAGATGCCCAGCAAGACGATTCTGGCACCGAGAGCAGCGCTAAAATGGTAGGAACTGATAGTGCCGATGCCCATATCAATGAGCTGGAAGCGGTGCACGCTGAACTTGCGCGTCAGCTGAGCCAGGCGCGGCTATGAGCTGACGCCACTGAAATGATGCGAGGCCAGCCGTGCAGAGGTAGCAGAACTGTGCACAGAGGCTGTGCAACGATAATGGCATGTAAGTAACTATGTGAGTCACTATGGCAAAACTCATTCGTATCGACGCTGAGCTTGTACGCCGGCATCTCGCGCGTTCCCGTGCTGAAGCACAGGAGCTCATTCGCGCTGGTAAAGTTTTCGTGGACGGTTTCGCCGTCTCGAAACCAGCTCGCCAGATCAATCCTGCTCAAGCGGTGCTCGTCAAAGATGACCATTCGGAGCATTGGGCCTCTCGGGGGGCATATAAACTCCTCGGTGCTCTGGATTATTTGGGAGAGCGCGCTCCGCGGATTGCGGGGGTACGAGCTCTCGATGCGGGTGCATCGACCGGAGGGTTCACGGATGTGCTGTTGCGCAAGGGCGCGGAGCACGTCGTCGCTGTCGATGTAGGCTACGGTCAGCTACTGTGGCGGCTGCGAGAAGATCCGCGCGTGAGCGTCATTGAGCGCACAAATGTGCGCACTCTCGATCCGGCCGTGGTAGCTCCAGCTCCAGATCTCGTCGTGGCAGATCTTTCATTTATCTCGCTCACGCTGGTGATTCCGGCGCTGGCGCGAGCAGCCTCTGCCCACGCGGATTATTTGCTCATGGTGAAACCACAATTTGAAGTGGGCAAAGATGCCGTGGGAGCCGGCGGGGTCGTACGCGATACTCGTCTGCATGCCCAAGCGATCAAGCAGGTGCTGGAGGCAGCCGACGCAGCTGGCTTAGGTGCGCTGGCCTTGGCGCCTTCACCACTTCCAGGCCCAGCAGGCAATGTTGAGTATTTCGTACACTTGCGCGGCGGCGCGCCCTCGCAGCTCGCTGAGGGGATGGCGGCGGCGATTGATGCTGCTATCGCTGCGGGGCCGGCGGCGCATGTCAACATGGCGAAGTTATACGACTAAGCTTGGAGGCAGTGGGGCGAATGAACCACGCCGGAGCGCTGCTATCACGATGCGACATGCATCAGGATAAGCAGGGCTAAACAAGCAGCTGGAATGAGCAGCTGGAATGAACAGCTGGGACGAGCAGGGAGGCATGCCTATGAACCGCGTGATTGCTATTCTTCCGCATGAAAGGCGGCCAGACGTGGCAGCTTTGGCGAAGAGCTTTCACGAGGATTTACGGGTGCGGGGTGTGGAGGCGCGAATCGTGCATTCGCGCGCCGACACCGAGGCGCTCAATCAACCGGAACTCATGGTGGTGATCGGCGGTGACGGCACGATCTTGAGAGCCGCAGAGCTGGTGCGTGGATTGAATGTACCCATTCTCGGCATTAACTATGGGCATGTGGGTTTTTTGGCAGAAGTGGATCCCTCTTCGCAAGCAGACGTCGTCTCAGCGATTGTGCACAGCGAGTGGACCACGGAACGGCGCATGACGATCGACGTCACCGTGCATCGTCCTGACGGCACTGCCGTCACCAGTTGGGCGCTCAATGAGGCTTCTATCGAGAAAGGCTCAGGCTCACGCATGATCGAGACGGATATTGGGGTAGATGGCGAGCCGGTGTCGTCATTTAAGACGGATACTGTGCTGCTCTCCACGCCAACTGGCTCCACGGCATACAATTTTTCAGCTGGCGGGCCGATTGTGTGGCCAGATGTAGAAGCGATTGTGCTCACGCCGATTGCCGCTCATGCCCTGTTTACTCGGCCAATGGTGCTCGGGCCGCACTCGTGGCTGGATGTGCAAATCCGTACGGATGACGCGCTCATTTGGTGCGATGGGCGCAGAAAAATGAACGCTCCTGAGGGATCGTCTGTGCATGTGGAAAAAGGACGGCATTCCGTGCTGCTCGCGCGTTTAGGAGACGCTCCATTCTCTGAGCGGCTGGTGAAAAAACTCCATTTACCGGTACACGGATGGCGAGGACAGCAGGCGGCCGACAATGCCGGCAGTCAGATAAACGCTGAAGCAGGCGCACGATGATTGAAGAATTGCGAATCTCGAACCTGGGCGTCATTGAGCACGCTCAGGTAAATTTTGAACGTGGAATGACGGCGCTCACCGGAGAGACCGGCGCAGGCAAGACGATGACGGTGACGGCGCTACAGCTGCTGATGGGAGCGAAAGCTGACGGCGCGCGGGTGCGCTCTGACGCTGAAAAGGCCGTCGTCGAGGGAACTTTCATCGTGCCACAGAGCTCTCCGGCAGTGAGCATCGTGCACGAAGCAGGCGGAGACGTGGAGGAAGCAGACCCTGGGTACGTCAGCATTATTGTGGCGCGGCAGGTGCCCCGCCATGGGCGTTCCCGCGCCTATGTGGGAGGCCGATCTGTACCCTCGAATGTACTTAGTGAGTTAGCCAAACACATCCTCACGCTGCATGGGCAGTCAGATCAACTCCGGCTCAGCTCTGCCACTCAGCAGCGCCATGCCGTCGATGCCTATGCTGGAGAATCTGTTCACGTGGCATATCTGAACTACAGCGCAGCCTGGGAGCAGATGCAGGCCCTTGAGAAAGAGCTAGCAGAGTTTGACAGCGCCGCCAGGGCGATGGTCACTGAACGCATGGCTATGCAGATGCTGGTGAAACAAGTGGATGCCGTCAAACCGTACGTGGGTGAAGACGAGCAGCTGAAAGCCCAAGCACTGCGGTTGAGCAATGTGGAAGCGCTGCGCGTGGCGATGCAGAGCGCGCAAACGGCGCTCAGCAATGAGGCTGAGGGCGGCGCTCTGGAGCTGATAGATGCTGCATATCACGCGCTGGAGCGCACCCAGGATTCGGAGCTTATAGAGCTGGCCAACCAGCTTATAGAGGTGAATGGGACTCTTGCGGAGATCTCCGCTGCGCTGGGGGCGAATCTGGAAAATCTGGAAGCTGATCCTGATCGCCTTGAAGAGATTCACGCGCGCAGAGCAGTTTTGCGGAACCTGGAGCGGGAGCTGGGCATGAGCGTGGCCGATATGCTCAGCGAAGCTGAGCGAGCGCGCACCCAGCTCGCGGCACTCGATGATCCGGATGCCCACCGGCAGGAGCTGCATCAGCAGCTTGACGAGGCCACGGCGAACGCAACCGCTGCTGCCCGCACTCTGACGGATATACGGAGGGCAGCAGCTGCGGAACTCTCTGCTGCCGTGAACAGCGAATTGGCGGAACTCTACATGAAAGATGCCACATTTTCGGTGCATATCCATCACCGGAGTGAACTGGCTTCATGGGGAGCAGACGACGTGTCGTTCCTCCTTTCTCCCCATTCTGGAGCGCCGGCAATGGAGCTGGGGCACACCGCCTCTGGCGGCGAAATGAGCCGCATTATGCTGGCGCTTGAAGTGAGTTTGGCAGCGCGGGCAGCTGCTGCCGACCACACCTTTATTTTCGACGAGGTAGATGCTGGAATTGGCGGAAAATCTGCGCTGGCCGTAGGGAAACGGCTCGCTCAGCTCGCACTGCATTCGCAGGTGCTCTGCGTCACGCACTTGGCGCAAGTTGCCGCCTTTGCCTCGGAACAGGTCGTGGTGGAGAAAGCTAGCACAGATACTGGTGCCATGACGGCTGTGCGCGTCGTCAGCGGAGATGAGCGGGAGGCAGAACTTGCTCGTATGCTCTCTGGACACGTGGAATCGCCGGCGGCTCGCGCCCACGCCGCTGAGCTTCTTCACAGCGCCGATGTGGCACTATAAAGAAGTGACGTTTTACGGCAAAAAATTCAGCACAAAGTTTGGCAAGAAGAGGCGCGCTCTCACCGCCCAGCAGGCGGTGAGAGGTACGGCGTACGTGGATCGCAATACGCACACTCTCATACGGAGGCTGCGAGCTGGAAGCGTGGCGATTATCGATCATCCAGATATTGACTCTGCCAGTGCCCAAGCTCTCGTTGAAACTGGTGTGAGCGCAGTTTTGGATGCGGCGCCAGCCACCTCTGGACGTTACCCAAATCTCGGGCCGGAAGTGCTGCTCGGTGCCGATGTGCTGCTCGTCGATAATCTTGGCTCTCACGTCATGGACATCCCTGAGGGTAGCGAGGTGTCAATTAACGCTGACGGTGACGTGTCCGTGGATGGGGAACTCGTCGCCCAAGGGCGAGTGCAGAGCGCCGAATCCAACGCCGCTAATCTCCAACTGGCTCGGGCTGGATTGCCGCTGCAGTTGAAAGCTCTCGCCTCAAACATGATGGATTACATCGATGCGGAACAAGCTCTCATCTTGGACGGTGCGGGGATTCCCGAGGTGCGTGCACATATCGCAGGCAGACAAGTACTCATCGTGATGCGGGGCTACCACTACCGCGATGAGCTGAAGGCGCTGCGGCACTATATCCGCGAGTATCAGCCGATCATCATCGGAGTGGATGCGGGCGCGGATGCCGTACTGGAGGCTGGACACCACTTGGATCTCATTGTGGGAGACATGGACGCCGTCTCGGAAAAAGCACTCACATCGGGGGCAGAACTCGTGGTGTGTAGTTCGCGAGAGGGGAGAGCTGACGGCGAAAAGCGCCTGCACGATCTGGGTCTGCCGCACGTGGTATTTCGGACGGCGGGAACGAGTGAAGACAGCGCCGTCATGCTGGCTGACGCATGCGGAGCAGACGTGATCGTTATGGTTGGCAGCTATCGCACCTTCGGCGAGATATTAGATCGAGGACGGCAGGGGATGGTCTGTGCAATCGTGACCCACATGCGTGTAGGGGCTAAACTCGTCTCAGCCGACGCGCTAGCCCATGTGTACCGTTCTCGCATCTCCAATTGGCAGTTGGCTCTCTTTATACTGGCAGGAGTGGCGGCAATCGGAAGTGCCATGATAGCTACGGCAGCTGGAGGAGTGACGTTGAGCATAGCCAGCTCATGGGTGACGGCGATCACGAGCTGGCTGGGAAATGTGTTCTAGAGATGTTCATCTGGTTGCTCCGTCCAGGGTGCATCCAGAACTGGTGAAGGTGTGAGGCAGTAATCGTGAGGCGGATTCCAATGGTTGATTTTCGATACCACATAGTTTCTTTGATTTCGGTATTTATCGCTCTCTCCGTGGGCGTGATTCTCGGCGCAGGGCCACTACAAAACGCCATTGGTGATGCGCTGACGAGTGAGACGCTCACGCTGCGTGATTCCAATGCACAGCTGATGCAGCAGAATTCGGCGGCGCAGGAAGAGCTGGATAAGCATGACCAAGCATTTCAAGCACTGGCGTCGCACGTGCTGAAAAACACTCTCACTGGGCAGAGCGTGGCCATCATCCGCGCAGCTGGAGTGCCAGATGATACCTATAGTGCGGTGACGGCGAAGCTGAAGCTCGCTGGAGCACAAGTAAGTACCGTGCTGGGACTCACAGACATATGGACAGACGCTCGTCACAGCTCCTACCGCTCGGCCTTCGCTCAGCAGATCGCGGGATACGTGAAAGGCGTGGAAGCGGGAGCAGACGCTGAGACTGCATTAGCAACGGCGCTGAACCAACTGGCGCGATCAGGCACGGGGGAAGCCAATAATGCCACGCTCGCAGAAATGATGAGCGAGTCGGACACCCCGCTGCTGGAGAAATCGACGAAGCTGGCATCGGCGGCCACCGTCGTACTGTTGCTGACTCCAGATGCCAGCGCTCCCCAGGCGAGCGGTGATAAGAAAACGGACACTGAGGCTCAGGCGGTAGTGGACTACTCGCGGACAATGCTTGTGAAAATCGCTCAGACAGTGGCAAACAAAGGGAATCTCGTCGTAGCAGGGGCAGCGAATTCTGCTGAAGACGCCGTCACGCAGCTGCGTACACAAAAGACAAAGGCCTCTACCGTCGATAATCCTGCCAGTGCCCTGGGAAGTCTCAACGTGCCAGTGGCCATAGCGAACACTCTCTCAGGTACGCGCATAGATGCGGGAACGGGCATGGGGGCTACCACAACCGTCGGCGATATTCGCACCGCTCCCAAGGCTTCCTGAACGAAAGCAGAGCTTTAGACCCCGATATTCGAGGGCGTTATCTGTGGCACGCTCACCGTGAATGACTACGTAAAAACACCTGCGCAGCAGTAGAATGAAACCCCGTGGTAGAAACATTCAGTCAGGCTGCGCATACGGCGCAGCAGCAGTTCAAAACGAAACATATTTTTGTGACCGGCGGTGTGGCGAGTTCTCTCGGGAAAGGGCTGACGGCGTCATCGCTAGGTCGGCTGCTCCGCTCACGCGGGCTGCACGTCGTCATGCAGAAACTCGACCCGTACGTCAATGTCGATCCGGGTACGATGAATCCTTTTCAGCACGGTGAAGTGTTCGTCACGGATGACGGTGCTGAGACGGATCTCGACATCGGCCACTACGAACGCTTTCTCGACGTGAATCTCACTGGCAGCGCGAACTCTACGACAGGGCAAGTGTATTTGAGCGTGCTCAACCGCGAGCGTGCGGGCGAGTATCTCGGCGAATGTGTACAAGTGATTCCGCACATCACGAATGAGATTATGGATAGGATGCGCGCCCAAGCTGTGCCAGATGCGGATGGACAGGTGCCCGACGTCATTATCACTGAAATTGGCGGTACGGTAGGAGACATTGAATCGCAGCCATTTTTGGAGGCTGCCCGCCAAGTGCGCCGAATTCTCGGACGGGAGAACTGCTTCTTTGTACACGTCTCGCTTGTGCCATATCTCGCCGCAGGCGGTGAACTGAAAACGAAGCCCACCCAGCATTCGGTAGCCTCGCTGCGCTCTATCGGTATTCAACCCGATGCTATTGTGCTGCGCTGTGAGCGTGACCTCCCCGATTCTATCAAAGACAAAATTTCGCTCATGTGCGATGTGGAGCGCGAGGGAGTCATTCAGTGCGAAGATCGCAGTTCGATCTACGAAATTCCGGTGGCATTGCACAAAGAAGGTCTGGATGCGTACGTCATTCGGCGGCTCAATCTCTCATTCCGCGATGTGGAGTGGGGCGAATGGAATCAGCTTCTGGAGCGAGTGCGCCATCCGAAACATCAGGTGAGCGTCGCTCTGGTAGGCAAATATGTGGATTTGCACGACGCCTACCTCTCGGTAGCAGAAGCCTTGAAAGCTGGCGGTTTCCGGCATGAGACTCAGGTCAATGTGAAATGGGTGCCAGCCGATGAGTGCGAGAGTCCTGAGGGGGCGCACGGCCAACTCTCCGATGTGGATGCAGTGCTGGTTCCAGGCGGTTTTGGGGTGCGCGGCATTGATGGCAAAGTGGGAGCATTGCGCTATGCTCGCGAACATCAGATTCCCACGCTCGGTATCTGCCTCGGCTTGCAGTGCATGGTCATTGAAGCAGCCCGCAATCTGCTCTCGCTACCAGAGGCGAGTTCTACGGAATTTGATCCGCAGACTCCTGATCCGGTGGTTGCCACTATGGATGAGCAGCGCGAATATGTGGATCGTGGCGGAGATATGGGCGGAACGATGCGTCTGGGCGCTTATCCGGCAGTGTTGGCTGAGGATTCGCTCGTGGCGCAGACTTACGGGACGAGCGAGGTGAGCGAGCGGCATCGGCATCGTTACGAGGTGAATCAGGCCTATCGGGAGCGCTTCGAGAGCGTCGGTCTGCACGTGAGTGGGACGTCTCCAGATGGGACGCTCGTCGAGTTTGTGGAGCTAGATCGTGCGCAGCATCCGTATTACGTCGCCACTCAGGCGCATCCAGAGTTCAAGAGCCGCCCCACTAAGGCACATCCGCTCTTTGCCGGTCTGATTGCGGCCGCCCTGGAGTATCAGGCGCGCAAGTAGCGGTGCTTTTCACGCCGCCGAGCTATAGGGCAGAGCGATTGAACTGTAGGGCAGCGTGACTGAGAAACAGAGCGAGTGAGCTTTCAGGTAGCTGGGCGGTGAGTAGCCGTGAGCACAGTGGACGGCGTGAACGGCGGGATGAGAAGTGATGAGGTGGACTGATGGGTGATGAACAGCGCGGCGGGTATATCTTGCGCGATGAAGCTGCGCCGGAGCACGTGGCTGTGCTCGATCGGCGGGTGGAGTATCATGGCGCGATTTTCACCGTCGTCGATGACGCCGTGGAATTTGCTGCGGGAGATCAAGCGCGGCGCCAATACATTCGTCACGATAATGCCGTGGGCATCGTGGCGCTGCGCACGGGCGGCGCTGGCGAGGTGGACATTCTGCTCATTCGGCAATACCGCCATCCGGTGCGCCAACTCCTGTGGGAGATACCAGCTGGACTGCTCGATCACGAGGGGGAGTCTGGCCTGGCAGCGGCGCAGCGCGAGCTGGCTGAAGAGACGGGTCTGCAGGCTTCGCAATGGCATCAGGCAGTGAGCTACCTCTCGTCTCCTGGGTGTTCTACTGAGAATTTGGATATCTACATTGCCACGGGTGTCAGCGCCGTGAGCGATGGTGCTCCTGGTTCAGACTTTGTGCGCGAGGCAGAAGAGCGGGAGATCGTGAGCGTCTGGTGGCCACTGGAGCAAGTGTATCAGGCCGTCATTCGCAGAGATCTGCGCAGCCCCAGCCTGGTGCTCGGGGTGCTCGCTGCGCGCAATTTTCTCCACGATCGCGTTTCTCCGTGAGCGGTCTGCACAGCGTCATTGAGTGCAGTCTCACCGTGCTATTTGGTACAAGATTTGGTACAAGTCTACAGTGCCATTTGGTCATTTGGTACAGCCGCGCGTGGCTTTGGCGGCATCGAGCGTAGCCGCACTGCACGCCACAAAATGCAGCCAAAATGATACGCTGATCGAAAAAAGAAGACAGGTGTAGGGAGTGTGGATCACGATGGATATGAACACTGTGGACGTGAGTTTGAGCGGGCGCAGCTTTTTGAAACTTTTAGATTTCACGGCAGATGAAATTCGCTATCTCATTGATCTCTCGGCGCAGCTCAAAGCTCTCAAATACTCCGGCACTCCGCATCGCTATCTTGAGGGTAAAAACATCGTCCTGCTCTTTGAAAAGACGTCTACGCGCACGCGCAGCTCGTTTGAGGTAGCTGGCTACGATCTGGGCATGGGTGTGACGTATCTCGATCCGGCTAGCTCGCAGATGGGCGCTAAAGAGTCGATTGAAGACACCGCAAAAGTGCTGGGGCGCATATACGACGGCATTGAATATCGCGGCTTTGGCCAAGATATTGTGGAGGAACTGGCGCAGCATGCCGGCGTGCCAGTGTGGAATGGGCTTACGGATGAATTTCATCCCACCCAGATGATTGCCGATATGCTCACGGTGCAGGAACACTGCGGCGCAGTGGCCGGAAAGAAACTCGTGTTTTTCGGTGACTGCCGCAACAATGTGAGCAATTCGCTGATGGTTGTGTGTGCCAAGCTGGGGTTGCACTATGTCGCTTGCGGCCCAGAGCAACTGTGGCCAGATGCGCAGCTCGTCGATACCTGCCGGAGTCTCGCTCGCAGCAGTGGCGGTTCAGTCGAGCTCGTGGCCGACCCACGGGCGGCGGCAGCTGATGCCGACGTGCTCTACACGGATATCTGGGTGTCGATGGGGGAGCCGGCGCAACTGTGGGAAGAGCGTATCGCGCTGCTACAGCCCTATCAGGTGACGGCGGAGTTGATGCAGATGGCGCGCCCATCGGCAATCTTTTTGCACTGCCTGCCATCGTTCCACGATGTGGGTACGACGATCGGCAAGGAGATTTATGACCGCTTTGGTCTCGCTGAAATGGAAGTGACTGATGCGGTATTCCGCTCCGAGCGCTCGAAAGTCTTTGACGAAGCTGAAAATCGTATGCACTCTATCAAAGCCATTATGTATGCCACATTAAAGTAAGAATGGGGGAGGATGACGCCGTCAGACGGGCAGCTGCAGACTTTAAGACACGCTCCACTTGCTAAAAGTTAATTTAGTTACGAGAATGTTTCTTAAAGGATAGTTGCCGAATGGGACAGTGCTGAGCATTGTATCAGCGCTGAGATTTATCGAGGTGAACGATGGCGGACATGAATGATCTGGGCACGTGTGAGCAGATCTTGCGATACATCGTAGAACGCGGCCCGATTACATCCAGTGAATTGGCGAAAATTTTAGTGCTCACTCCAGCTGCTGTACGGCGTCACATCTCAACTCTCGTGAGCAATAACCTCATCAAGGTCTACGATGGGAATGCCAATGCTCCCACACGTCGTGGCCGCCCCTCTCGCCGCTATGTGGCCACTGCTAAAGGGCAAGGGGAACTCAAAGAGTCCTACGCTGATTTGGCCGCTCAAGCTATGCACTTTATGAAAGCCAGTATGGGTGAAGACGCCATCAATGAGTTCGTCAATCAGCGGGTGGCGATTTTGGAAAAGCGCTACGGACACGTGCTCGCTGCTGCTGGAAGCACTCCTGCAGAAAAAGCTGCCGCTCTTGTCGCTGCTCTCAACAGTGATGGATATGTGGCGACTTTACGGCGTGGCGGCCCTAATACCATGGCTCTGCAGCTGTGCCAAGGACACTGCCCAGTTCAGGATGTGGCCTCTGACTTTCCGGAATTTTGCGAAGCTGAGACGGCGGCTTTTGCGCGTCTACTGGGTGTGCCGATTCAGCGGCTTGCTACTCTCGCGGGAGGCGAACATGTATGTACCACGAATATCCCCATAGGAATGCCGGTGATGCGCCACTCACGGTAAAGCATAATAGAGCACTATGCAGAGCGTGATTCGCGATAGCCGCCGTATGAAGCAGTCAAGGCATAGAGGTGCTCTGCTTGTGAATGACGGCTGATAGTGGGCGCTGCTGAGCTGTAGCGCGGGCTGTGAGCTCCGTCGTCACTCACAGCCGATAATAGATGCGAACGGCACTGCATGAATGTTGTAGATAGATGTGTGTAGACAAGCAACGTACAGAGGAAACACGATGAGATGGGTGTGTGAAAGCACTCTCGTCTGAAAGGAAAACATGACTCAACCTGCACTAAGGCCGAGAGCGGACGCGGCAGAGGACGAAAAAAAGCCTCGCACCGCACTAGATTCTCCCTCCCTCAGCCAAGAGGAAACCCTTGAATCTCTGGGGCAGAGGTATGCATATGGCTGGCATGATAGCGATGCTGCGGGGCAGACAGCACGGCGAGGGCTTGATGAAGATGTGATCCGCGAGATTTCTTCCATTAAAGGAGAGCCAAAGTGGATGCTGGATATGCGCCTCAAAGCCTTTGACTCTTTTGAACGCCGTCCCATGCCCACTTGGGGTGTCGATCTTTCCGCAGTGGATTTCGACTCCGTGAAATACTACGTGCGCCCCACCGATCAAGTGGCGAATTCCTGGGATGACCTGCCCGATGATATCCGCGCCACCTACGACAAACTTGGGATTCCCGAAGCTGAAAAGGCACGGTTAGTGGCAGGGGTAGCGGCGCAGTACGAATCGGAGGTGGTCTACCACCAGATTCGTGAAGACCTGGCCAAGCAGGGAGTAGTTTTCCTCGATACGGATTCGGGCTTGCGAGAGTATCCAGAGCTTTTCCAAGAGTACTTTGCTAAGGCGGTGCCGTTGGGAGATAACAAGTTTTCTGCTCTCAATACTGCTGTATGGAGTGGCGGAAGTTTTATCTACGTGCCGAAAGGGGTACACGTCGATATTCCGTTGCAAGCGTACTTCCGCATGAATACTGAAAATCTCGGTCAGTTTGAGCGCACGCTCATCATTGCTGACGACGATTCTTATATTCACTATGTGGAAGGCTGCACAGCTCCCATCTATAAGAGCGATTCGCTCCATGCGGCTGTGGTGGAAATCTTTGTGGGCAAAAATGCTCGTGTGCGCTACACGACGATCCAGAATTGGAGCAACAACGTCTACAATCTCGTCACTCAGCGCGCTGTGGTAGAGGCGGGCGGCACGATGGAATGGGTGGATGGCAATATCGGCTCAAAATCTAATATGAAATATCCGTGCTGTATGCTCGTGGGAAATCACGCCCGCGGCGAAGCACTCTCTATCGCTTTTTCCGGCAAAGATCAGCATCAGGATACTGGAGCCAAGATGGTGCATCTCGCTCCGCACACGTCCAGTTCAATCGTGAGCAAATCCATCTCTCGCGGTGGCGGGCGCAGCTCATATCGCGGGCTGGTGAAGGTGCTGCCGAAAGCGGAGCACGCAAAAGCGAACGTCGTCTGCGATGCGCTGCTTGTGGATGATATATCCCGTTCAGATACGTATCCGTATGTGGATGTGCGCACCGACGATGTGCAGCTCGGACACGAAGCCACTGTGAGCAAAGTGAGTGAGGATCAGCTCTTCTATCTGATGAGCCGTGGAATGAGTGAAACGGAAGCAATGGCCATGATTGTGCGCGGTTTTGTCGAACCAATTGCGCGAGAGCTTCCTATGGAGTACGCACTCGAACTCAACCGACTTATTGAACTGCAGATGGAAGGATCGGTGGGCTGATCGATGGCAGTGAAGATTCCAGTAGATTCGCGGGTGGATTCACAGGCGCTGAATCCCAACAACGTGGCCGCAAAATCGCCTGCGAGCCGCGCTGATCGGCCACTGAGCTTTCACGTGGCGGATTTTTCGCGCCCGAGCAACCGCACCGAAGAGTGGCGTTTTGCTCCGCTACGTCGGCTGCGCCCGTTTTTTGATACGACTGCGGAGCAGATAAGGAGCAGCTGTGCCGATCAGGCAGGGGTATCGCTCACGGCCGATGGGATCGCTCTGGAGACCGTCGCGCGTGACGATGCGCGACTGGGCAAGCTCCAGGCTCCGGAAGATCAGCTGGGAGCTCTCGCCTGGGAGGGCGCTCCGCATGCGTACGTGGCGACGCTGCCAGCTGATACCGAGCTGGAACGTGAGGCCACGGTGCATCTGCATGGGCATCAGCTTGCGGATGATACCTCTGTGCGAGCGGTTGAAATGCTCATTGACGCCGGTGAGCGTTCCCGTGGCACGATACTGCTCACCCACACTGGCTCAGCTGCGCTCACCGAGGGCGTAGAAATACGAGTGGGAGATGGCGCTCATCTCACGCTTGTGAGCATCCAAGATTGGGACGATGATGCACTGCATGCGCTGAGTTTTAGAATGCGCCTCGGCACAGATGCCACGCTCAAGCACATTGTGGTGAGTTTAGGTGGCTCCGTGGTGCGGGTGACGAGTGCGCTCGATTACGCCGGTACTGGCGGGGACGCCGAGCTTCTCGGTGCCTATTTCGCGGATGCTGGCCAGCATCTTGAACACCGCCTGTACGTCGATCACAACCAGCCTCAGTGCCGTTCCAATGCTCTATATAAGGGGGCTTTGCAAGGCGAAGGCGCCCGCGCCGTGTGGGTCGGAGACGTCTTAATTCGCCCTGAGGCAGAGGGCATCAACACGTATGAACTCAACCGCAATTTGGTGCTCAGCGATGGCCCGCGCGCCGATTCCGTGCCGAATTTGGAGATTGAGACGGGCAAGATTGAAGGCGCTGGACACGCCTCAGCTACTGGGCGCTTTGACGATGAGCAGCTCTTCTATCTGCTCTCTCGTGGAATCCCAGAAAAAGAGGCGCACCGGCTGGTCGTCATGGGATTCTTTGCCGAACTCATCAATCAGATCGGCGTGCCCACAGTGCAGGAGAAACTGCTGACGCATATCGAAACGACGCTCGACAAACTCGGGCAGGGAGCGCCTGGCAATGCTCCAGCCGGTGTGCCCAGTGCGCCGGTGAGCTTTTCCGATGCCGAGATTGGCCGTGCAGCCTCAGCGAACGAAGATGAAGACGATACGGTGGCGCATATGGGATAGCGGCGCACAGTAGCTGCGCACAGGCACGCACCGATGTGCGCATGGCCTGCCGAATATGACTGACGAATACGAATGTGAAAGCAACGAGACGCTAAAGGACGAGCAATGTCGAAATTAGAAATCATTGATCTGCACGTGCAGGTGGAAACTCCCGAAGGGGCGAAGCAGATTCTCAAAGGAGTGAACCTCACTATTAACGATGGAGAGATCCACGCCATTATGGGGCCGAATGGCTCTGGAAAGAGCACACTGGCCTACTCTATTGCCGGTCATCCCAAGTACCAGATCACCGGCGGGCAGATTCTGCTTGACGGCGTCGATATGGTACCGCTCACCGCCGATGAACGAGCCAGAGCGGGATTATTTTTGGCGATGCAGTATCCGGTGGAAGTGGCCGGCGTATCAGTGAACAACTTCTTGCGCACCGCAAAGACGGCCATCGATGGCGAAGCACCGAAGCTGCGCACGTGGATGAAAGAGCTAAAAGAAGCGATGAAGCACCTCAAGATCGACGATGATTTCGCTCAGCGAGATGTAAACGTCGGCTTTTCTGGCGGCGAGAAAAAGCGCGTCGAAATTCTGCAGATGGAGATTCTGAAACCCAAATTTGCGGTGTTGGATGAGACGGATTCAGGTCTTGACGTCGATGCCTTGCGCCTGGTGAGCGAGGGAGTGAACCGCGTGCACGAGAACACTGGCAACGGGGTGCTACTCATTACGCATTACACCAGGATTCTGCGCTATATCAAGCCGCAATTTGTGCATGTCTTTGTCGATGGGCACGTCGTCACCTCTGGTGGCCCCGAGCTGGCTGACCAGCTTGAAGAGCACGGCTATGAAGAATATGAGGCGCAGGCGGCGCAGCAACGAGCGACACTCCAGGAGACTGTCGCGGCGTAAGCCGTGTGGTGGTGTGCATAGCTGAAGCGGAAAGCTGACGATGATTGCGGAGAAAGTGGCAGGTAATGAGCGCTATGAGCGAGAGTAAAGAGGCGTTGTTTGATCGCGACGACTTTCCCATTCTTTCACGCACGATGCGCGGTGGACACCAACTGATATACCTCGATTCTGGAGCGACAGCTCAGAAACCACAGGCGGTCATTGATGCTCTCGTGCGTCAGGAGACGTATTTCAATGGAGCTGTGGCACGTGGCTCGCACGAGCTGGCGGAGGCCAGCACCATGGCTTTTGAAGATGCCCGTGCGAACGTGGCACGGTTCATCGGTGCACAGCCAGATGAAATCGTGTGGACGAAAAACTCTACTGAAGCGCTCAATGAGATTGCCTATGTGCTGGGTAATGTGAGCGCGGGGCGCGGGGAAAGCGTGCGAGCGCCTGCGGAGCTCACCGAGCGGTTGACGCTGCGTCCTGGAGATAACGTTGTGGCGACGCGCGTGGAGCACCACGCCAACATCATTCCGTGGCAAGAACTGTGTCTGCGTACCGGAGCAGAGTTTCGATGGCTAGAGCTGAACGCCGATGGGCGTATCGACCTTGCCAGCGCTGCCGGCGTCATTGATGAGCACACGAAAGTTTTGACGTTTACGCACGTCTCCAATGTGACGGGGGCAGTGAGTCCAGTGCGCGAGTTGGTGGCTCTTGGGCGCAGCGTCGGAGCTCTCATTGTGCTGGATTCGTGCCAGAGTGCGGCCCATATGCCGCTCGATGTGAAAGCGCTCGACGTCGATTTTGCCGTGCTCAGTGGGCATAAAATCTATGGTCCGACAGGCATTGGGGCGCTGTACGGGAAGCGAGAACTGCTCAGGGCTATGCCGCCGTTCCTCTTCGGCGGTTCTATGATCGAAATTGTACGGATGGAGGGCACGACGTATGCCGATCCGCCAGCTCGCTTTGAGGCTGGCAGTCAGCCAGTAGCTCAGGCCGTCGGACTCAGCGCTGCTGTGGATTATGTCCGTGCAGTGGGGATGGAGCGCGTGGAGGCATATGAACGCGATTTGACGGCGTATCTCCTGCCGAAGATTGTGCAGATCCCAGGAATTCGGGTGCTCGGCCCCACAGATACTGCCGACAGAGTGGGCGTGGTAGCTTTCGACGTGGCAGGGGTGCATCCTCACGATGTCGGCCAGGTGCTTGATGACGCCGGAATTGCAGTTCGCGTCGGCCATCACTGCGCCCAGCCCATCCATCAGCTGTACAACGTTTTTGCCAGTACCCGTGTGACTCTTGCCCCCTACAATACCCGTGAGGAAATAGATGAGTTCCTCGATGCGCTATCAGGAGTGAGAAAGTTTTTCGGGCTAGCACAGTAGGCTAGTACACGAGCGTGAACCGAGGAGACGTAATGAGTGATCTCGAACAGATGTATCAAGCGATTATTCTCGACGCGGCGCGTGAGCGGCACGGCGAAGGCACCTTAGCAGCGCCAGATGGAGAGAGTTTCCAGGTCAATCCCACGTGCGGAGATCAGGTGGATATGCAGGTGAAGCTCTCTGATGACGGCGAACGACTGACCGACATTAAATGGAACGGTCACGGGTGCTCTATTTCGCAGGCGTCAATTTCTATTATGACCGATATGCTGGAGGGCAAGAGCGTAGATGATTTGCATGAGCTCTATGATGCTTTTCGTACAATGATGGATTCGCGCGGAGGCGAGTTGCCTGATGATCTCGCTGATCAGCTTGAAGATGCATCCGCTTTTCACGGCGTCTCTAAGTTTCCGGCGCGTATCAAATGTGCGCTCTTGGGGTGGATGGCGTTGCGTGAAGCCGTTGATGAGGCGTTACAGGCTGACAGTAAGTAGCAGTCAAGCGAGGAGCAATCGGAGGCGTTTGGCCGGTATAGCGCCTCAAAATGGCGGCGATCGTCAGCCGTTTTGCGCAGGCGCACGAATGAAGGAGAACAAATGAGTGAGAACCCAATGCTGCCAGAGGTAGCACCGCTCACTGAAGAGGATGTCAAAGAAGCACTTCGAGATGTGATTGATCCCGAGCTGGGAGTAAATGTGGTCGATCTCGGCCTGCTCTACAATGTGGAGATTAATGGCCATGATGTGAGTGTAGACATGACGCTCACATCAGCGGCGTGCCCGCTCACGGACATGATTGAAGAGCAAAGCCATATGGCTATGGATGGGCTCGTCTCTGATTTCCGCATCAACTGGGTGTGGCTGCCACCGTGGGGGCCTGATCGGATTACGCCTGAAGGGCGCGAGCAACTCCAGGCGCTCGGCTTCAACGTTTAAAGGCTGGCTAAACTGTCTATCAGTCAGTCTCCGCGTCTACGCCCACGGTCCGATGACTGGCTGCCACCGGTGAGCGCTGCGGCTAGCGACGATTCCCGCTCGGTGGAGAGGATCGGGATTGAGCAGCCCCAGAGCAGCGTCAGCGCTGTCTGCTTCCATGATAATCAGCGCCTCATTCTCGCCCAGCGGGCCGGAGGCGAGGAGTTCGCCGTCATCGTACAACGTGCGTAAGAAAGTGCGATGCTCAGGCCGGAGGCGGGCGAGATCGTCGCTGCGCTCCGGATCATAGACGTACCGTATGGCAAAGATGGTGCTCATTTGTGTCCTCACTGTTTCTGTTTCTCTCACGTCTGCTGCTTCTCTCTGACGTGCATCGCTTCACCACGACTGGCGTACCGGAGCACCCTCGCGGTAACCAGCAGCAGACTGTATCCCCACTATGGCACGTTCGCGGAACTCTGGGATAGTGCGCGCGCCAGCGTAAGTAAATGATGAACGTACGCCAGAGATGATCTCGTCGATGAGGTCTTCCACGCCTGGCCGCTCCGGATCAAGATACATTTTGGCTACGGAAATTCCCTCTTCAAAGAGTTCTTTACGAGCTTGATCGAACGCTGCATCTCCCTCCGTGCGGCGCTTGACGGCGCGCTTGGACGCCATGCCAAAAGACTCTTTGTACAACCGTCCATCGCCGTCATAGTGCACGTCGCCAGGGGACTCGTAGGTGCCGGCAAACCAGGAGCCAATCATGACGTTTGTGGCTCCTGCCGCCAGTGCCAGCGCGACGTCACGGGGATGCCGCACGCCCCCATCTGCCCAGACGCTCGCGTTAAGTCTGGCTGCTTCCTGAGCACATTCCAGCACGGCAGAGAATTGTGGACGCCCTACGCCGGTCTGCATGCGAGTGGTGCACATAGCGCCAGGGCCAACGCCTACTTTCACGATGGACGCTCCCGCTTCCACTAAATCTCGCACACCTGCCGCCGAGACGACGTTGCCAGCGACGATGGGAAAATCTGAGCCGAGAGCAGCACGCACCGCCCGCACGGCGTCAAGCATCTTTTCTTGGTGTCCATGAGCCGTATCTACCACGATCACGTCCACTCCGGCAGCCACGAGCTGCTCAGCTTTACCGGCGGGATCAGCATTCATGCCCACGGCAGCCCCGATGCGCAGATGCCCGCGAGCATCAATAGCGGGAGCGTAGATGGTGGAGCGCACGGCTCCGGCGCGGGTGATGAGTCCTACGAGATGCCCGTGGGAGGTGACGACGGGAGCATGTTTACGATTTTTCGCTTTGAGGATTCCAAAGGCTGTGCGCGGATCGGTTCCCTCCGCAATCGTCACCAGCTCTGTGCTCATGACATCGCGCAGCTGGGTGTACCGATCAACGCCAGTGATATCTGATTTATCGACGAGACCGACGGGCGTATTCGTCTGCGGATCCACGACGACAGCCACTCCATGAGCGCGTTTCGGCAACAGATCAATCGCATACCCGCAGGTGTGATGCGGTTTGACGGTGACCGGCGTCTCATACACAAGATGAGCAGCTTTGACTGCACGCACCGTCTCGGTGACGATGTCCACGGGGATATCCTGCGGGATAATGGCGATTCCGCCGCGGCGAGCCACCGTCTCAGCCATGCGTTTGCCTGAGACTGCCGTCATATTTGATACGACGATGGGGATCGTCGTGCCCGATCCGTCATCCGTGGTCAAATCTACATTGTTGCGAGAGCCCACAGCAGAGCGGGAGGGCACCATAAAGACGTCGTCATACGTCAGGTCGTACTGAGGCTGCATGTCGTTTAAAAATTTCACCTATATATCCTATGCTGTCACGTGATTTTTGGCATGTGGAGCAATCAACATGTGAAGCAGGGCGAAAAGCACATAAGCCATGGACATGTCCACGAGCATGTGCAGTGTGCGAGGCATGGCACAGCATGATTTGCGGTATCGTGCAGAGCATCACGCACCCGAGCATAAATTGAGGGAGCGCCCGGGGCAGACTAGGCTAGCTGCGTGCACGATTCTCTTCATGTTCAAGGCGCCCGCGAACACAACCTCAAAAATGTGAGCCTCGATATTCCGCGTGATGAGCTGGTGGTCTTCACTGGGCTGTCTGGCTCGGGTAAATCATCTCTCGCATTCGATACGATTTTTGCTGAGGGGCAGCGTCGCTATGTGGAATCGCTCAGCTCATATGCGCGCCAATTCCTCGGCCGAATGGACAAGCCGGACGTCGATTTTATTGAGGGGCTTTCCCCAGCTGTGGCTATCGATCAGAAGTCGACGAGTCGGAATCCGCGATCAACTGTGGGTACCATCACCGAAGTTTACGATTATCTCCGGCTGCTCTATGCGCGCGCAGGCACCCAGTACTGTCCGGTGTGCGGCGCCAAAATTGAAGCTCAGAGCGCAGAACAGATTGTGAATCGACTCATGGACGAGCCGGAGGGCACCAAAATTCAGATTCTCGCTCCGGTGGTGCGCGGGCGCAAGGGCGAGCATCTCGACGTCCTGGAACAGCTGCGCAGCGATGGCTACTCGCGGGCAATTATTGACGGCGAGCCGATGCGACTCGAATCTGTGCCGGCGTTGGCCAAGACGAAGAAACACACCATTGCCGTGGTCGTGGATCGCATCGCCATTCGGGCGGGTGTGCGCAGCCGCCTCAATGATTCCGTAGAGACGGCACTGCAGCTCACGGGGGGACTGACGATAGCCGATTTTGTTGATCGGCAGGAGGGCGATCCACAGCGGCAGCAGCGATTCTCAGAAAAGCGTTCGTGCCCGAATAATCATCCCTTAGAGCTAGAGGAGATTGAGCCGCGCACGTTCTCGTTCAACGCCCCTTATGGGGCATGTCCGGCCTGCGATGGAATCGGCTACACCACTGAGGTGGCTGAAGATCTTGTAGTGCCCGATGATTCGCTGTCTATTCGTGAGGGAGCGATTGTGCCCTGGAGCGTGACGGCGAGTGCACAGGGCAAGGAGTATTTCATGCGCCGTCTGGAATCACTCGCGCAGCAGTTGGATTTCAGTCTCACGACGCCGTGGCGAGACTTGCCTGAGCAGGCGCGAGCAGCCGTCTTGAACGGGCACGATTTCAACGTGAAGATGACGTATCGCAACCGCTGGGGGAGGGAACGTACCTATTCCACTGGTTTTGAGGGAGTCCTGCACTACGTGCGGCGCAAATTTGACGAGACGGAATCTGAGCAGCAAAAAGATCGCTACGGTGGTTTTATGCGCGACGTGCCGTGTTCAGTGTGTAAAGGAGCTCGTCTCAAGCCGGAGGTACTCGCTGTGCGAGTGGGAGAACTCAACATCTCACAGCTCACCGATCTGCCGATTAATGAAGCCTACGAGTATCTCTCGCAGATCCAGCTCGGTGAGCGAGAGGCAAAAATCGCTGCGCAGGTGCTGCGTGAGATTGTGGAGCGGCTGAACTTTTTGGTGACGGTGGGGCTGGATTACCTCACGCTGTCGCGAGCTGCGGGCACCTTGAGCGGCGGTGAAGCACAGCGAATCCGGCTCGCCACTCAGATCGGCAGCGGGCTGGTCGGCGTGCTCTACGTGCTAGACGAACCCTCAATTGGGCTGCATCAGCGCGATAACCAGCGGCTGCTCGACGCTCTGAAGCATCTGCGCGATCTGGGCAATACGTTGATCGTGGTGGAGCATGACGAAGAGACAATCCGAGAAGCGGATTGGCTGGTGGACATTGGGCCGCGCGCTGGAGAATTCGGCGGTGAGGTAGTCTACAGCGGCCCTCCTGCAGGCATTGGGGACGCCGAACGCTCTATCACCGGCCAGTATATTAGCGGGAAACTCTCCGTACCGGTGCCGAAAAAGCGTCGGCGCACATATAAGACGAAGCAGATTACGGTGGAGGGCGCTGCTGAGAACAACCTGCGCAGCGTCGATGTGAGTTTCCCCATCGGCGTCTTTACCGCCGTCACGGGGGTGTCTGGCTCAGGTAAATCGTCGCTCGTCAATTCGGTGCTCTATCAGGTGTTGGCGAACAAGCTCAACGGGGCACGCCACTTGCCAGGTAAGCACAAGCGGGTGAGCGGTATCGGTGATCTCGATAAAGTGGTGCACGTCGATCAAAGTCCTATCGGGCGTACCCCGCGCTCGAATCCAGCCACATACACCGGTATGTGGGATCCGATTCGGCAACTGTTTGCCGCTACCCCTGAGGCAAAAGTGCGTGGATACGGGCCAGGACGGTTCTCTTTCAACGTGAAAGGCGGGCGCTGCGAGGCGTGCAAGGGAGACGGCACCATCAAGATTGAGATGAATTTTCTGCCCGATGTATATGTGCCATGCGAGGTCTGCCACGGTGCGCGCTACAATCGTGAGACTTTAGAGGTGCATTACAAAGGGAAAAACGTCGCAGAAGTGTTGAATATGACGATCTCTGAGGCGCGCCCATTTTTTGAACACATTCCGCGAATAACGAAGTATCTCGATGTGCTTGACGCCGTTGGGCTGGGGTACGTGCGTCTCGGCCAGCCAGCTACCACGCTCTCCGGCGGCGAAGCCCAGCGCGTGAAACTGGCCTCTGAGTTACATCGGCGCTCCAGCGGACGCACCGTCTACATTCTCGATGAGCCTACGACCGGCTTGCATTTTGACGACGTCAAAAAATTGTTGGGTGTGCTGCAGGCACTCACTGACAAAGGCAATACCGTGATTGTGATCGAGCACAACCTCGACGTCATCAAATCGGCCGATTGGGTGATTGACCTCGGCCCTGAGGGAGGCAAAGGTGGTGGGCGCGTCATAGCTCAAGGCACTCCTGAGCAGGTAGCTCAGGTGCCAGAATCGTACACTGGACGCTATCTGAGGCAGGTGCTAGCTGCGTGAGCTGAGCCGCTTGCTCAAGCTGTGCAGGTTGTGTGGTTTGAGCTGCGCAGCGGCATGCTGGCGCTCATACCCAACGCCGTCACGCATGAACGCTGTGTAGCGCACGAAAGCTGGCATCTAGCGCTCGTTGATCGAATGGAGCATCATGGCAGATCCGCAGAGCTATCGGCCGAAGACTAGCGACATTCCGGCACAGCCAGGGGTGTACCGCTTTATTGACGCCGACGATCGAGTGATCTATGTGGGCAAGGCAAAATCGCTGCGCTCTCGCCTCGTGAATTATTTTCAGCCACCGGAAAAACTTCACCCGCGCACGCGCACCATGGTTTTTACTGCCGTGCGAGTGGTGTGGGTCGTGGTGGCGAATGAGAGTGCAGCTCTCACCCTCGAATACCAGTGGATTAAGGAGTTCTCTCCGAGATTCAACGTGATCTTTCGTGACGACAAAAGCTACCCGTACCTCGCCGTCACTACGTCGGAAGAATTTCCGCGGCTTTTAGGCACCCGCGCTGCTCACAAAAAGGGAAATAAATATTACGGCCCGTATACCAAGGGGTCTATCCGCGATTCCGTCGATCTGCTGCTGAAGGTGTTTCCGGTACGCTCGTGCTCAAAGGGTGTGTTTCACCAAGCTCAGCGTTCGGGCAGGCCGTGTCTCAACGGCTATATTGACCGCTGCGTAGCTCCCTGTGTGGGGAGAGTGAGCGCGGCGGAGCACCGTGAGCTGGTCGGGGATCTCATCAGCTTTCTGGATTCGGATGGGAGTGCGCTGATAGCGCAGAAAACTGCTCAGATGCTGGAGGCTGCCCGCGCAGAAAAATTTGAGCAAGCTGCTCGGTTGCGCGATGAAGCCACAGCTCTCAAAGCCCTGGCGCAGAAGAATGCCGTCGTGCTCGATAGTAGCGTGGACGCCGATATTTTCGGGCTCGCCTTTGACGAACTAGAGGCCAGCGTGCAGGTGTTTTATGTGCGTGGGGGAAGAATTCGTGGCCAGCGCGGATGGGTGAGTGAGATCGACGACACTAGCGAGAGCCAGATTCTGGAAGATCTGCTGGTACACGTCTATGGTGACGGCGCTGCAGCGGCGCACGCACATGATGTGTCCGCTTCTGGAATTGGCATCACGCATGAGAAGGTCGCGCATGAGGATGCATCCCCCTCGGCAGTGCGCGCCCCCGCGAAAGTGGCTCCGCGCTACGTCGATGACGTCGTGCACACCGAAACTGATGTGATTCCGCGCGAAATCTGGCTGCCTGCGCCACCGAGCGGCCGCGTAGCTCTAGAGCAGTGGCTGAGCGATCTACGCGGTGGAGTTGTGCGCATCAAGGTGCCACAGCGCGGGCAAAAAGCCCAGCTTATGGCTACAGTACATACCAATGCTGCGCAGGCGTTGCAACGGCACAAGCTGGCGCGCTCGGGCGATCTCACCGTGCGTTCACAGGCTCTGGAAGAGCTGCGCGACGGCCTGGGCATGGAGCGGGCGCCGCTGCGGATTGAATGCTTTGATATTTCCCATACGCAAGGCACCTATCAGGTGGCCAGTATGGTGGTCTTTGAAGACGGTCTGGCGAAAAAATCTGACTACCGCAGCTTTATCATTCGCGGCGAGAACGGCGAGGGGGCTACGGACGACACTGCGGCAATGGCAGAAGTACTCACCCGCCGTCTGAGCCGTCTGACCGCTGGTGTGGCCGATACGAGCACTGGCGCTGATAACGGCCACGATCGCGATGGGGAGCGTAGCAGCAGCGGTATGGGGGCTGTTGGCAGCTGCGGTGAGAGGCGTGATGACGGTGCAGGCGATACAGAGGCTGAGCTTGATGACAGCCTTGAGGATAGCAATAGCTCTCAGGACAGTCCTGAGGGCAGCCGCCATAGCACTTATGACAGTACTGCCAATGAGGGGCATTATCAGCGAGAAGCTCACTCGGGGGCACTCACCGCAGACGACGCATCAAACGCCGTGCACCGCTTCGCTTACCGCCCCGATCTCATCGTCGTCGATGGGGGTCTTCCGCAGGTCAATGCGGCGCAGCGGGTGATTGATGCCCTGGGTGTAGACGTGTATGTGATTGGATTAGCAAAGCGCCTGGAAGAAGTGTGGGTGCCTGGAGAAGAATTTCCGTTGATTCTGCCTCGGCAGAGCGCGGCCCTTCATCTGCTGCAGTTTGTGCGCGACGAATCGCACCGTTTCGCCATCACGTTCCACCGCAAAAAGCGCTCGAAAGCAATGGTGCGCTCTGCTCTGGATGCGGTGCCAGGATTGGGACCGACGAAGCAAAAGGCGCTGCTGAAGAAATTTGGATCACTCGCGCGAATAAAAGCAGCGAACTTTGAACAGCTGTGTGGCGTGCCTGGAATCGGGCCGGCGATGGCGCGCACCATTCTCGCTACTTTCCCCCCTGAAGGAGCCCCTGAAAATGGTGCTCCTGGAGAAACGGGCGCTGAGACAGCCACGGAAGCAGCTGCAAAATCGCCACAAGGTGCGTCCTCACGAGATGGGCAGGGGAGCGATATGCGCCAGTGACGTGTGGCGAGCAGCTGGTGATCTGTGCATGACTGCGGTGGGCAGCTGACGATCTGCATATAGGTAGCTCGCTGCCGTGGAGATGTCGTTGCAGAGGGCAGCGTAGCAGTATGGGCAAATGCAACTGTGGTGACCACGGTGGGCACAGCGAAGATAAAAGTGGAAAAATAGCTGTATGAGCGATCCGACGAACATCAACGATACTGGCCTTATCCCACGCGGGATTACAGCTCTTGATCGGGCAGCAGGCGAACAGATGCAGCAGGAACCCGACAAGCCTGAAGTGCTCATTATCACCGGCATGAGCGGGGCAGGTCGCTCACGAGCTGGCACGACGCTCGAAGATCTCGGATGGTACGTCGTGGATAACTTACCGCCACGACTCATGCGAGCCATGATCGGTCTGATGGGCTCTGGCGGCGGCGTCACTCAGCTGGCGCTCATTGTGGATGTGCGCTCTCGGGAGTACTTCGACGAACTCTCGGCGGCTCTGCAGGAGCTCAGCGAGGCACAAGTGGCTTATCGAGTGCTGTTTCTCGACGCTACTGACGCCGAACTCGTCAAGCGCTACGAGAATGTGCGCCGCCCGCATCCGCTCCAAGGCGATGGACGGCTCATGGATGGCATTACCCGAGAGCGCACGCTGCTGGAGCAACTGCGCCAGCGGGCGGATGTGACGATTGACACCACCACTCTTTCGGTGCATGATTTGGCTCGGAAGATACGCTCTTTTTTGGCCTCCAGTTCCGGCGTGATGCCGGTGCATATCACCGTGATGAGCTTCGGCTTCAAATATGGCATTCCGCTGGATGCAGATAACGTGATTGACATGCGTTTTCTACCGAATCCATACTGGGTGACGGAGCTGCGGCACCTCACGGGCAAAGACAAGCCGGTGCGAGATTTCGTGCTGTCGATGACGGGCGCACAGCACTTTGCCGATCAGTACACCGCCCTATTTGCGGGAATTATTGATGGATATCAGCGGGAACTCAAGCCGTATGTGACGCTTGCTATCGGCTGCACCGGCGGAAAACACCGCTCTGTGGCCATGGCTGAAGAGATATCTCGGCAGCTGCGCGAGCGCGGTTTTTCCGTGCACACCGCTCACCGCGATTTAGGGCGTGAGTAGCGATGCAGATGCAATCTCCCATTGGTGCTCACGGAGTGAAAGTGGTGGCGCTTGGCGGTGGGCATGGGCTCTACGCTTCGCTCTGTGCGCTCAAACTCATCACCCGTCAGATCACGGCGATCGTCACTGTCGCCGATGACGGAGGCTCCTCTGGCCGTCTGCGTAAAGAACTTGGGGGTTTGCCGCCAGGAGATCTGCGTATGGCGCTCTCAGCCTTGTGCGAAGACTCTGAATGGGGACAGACGTGGCGCGACGTCTTGCAATACCGTTTCACGTCAGCAGGGGAGCTCAACGGGCATGCGCTGGGAAATCTGCTCATTGAGGGGTTGTGGGACTTGCTCGGAGACAGCGTCACTGGCCTTGATTGGGTAGGAAAGCTCCTAGATGTACGCGGCCGCGTGATCCCGATGGCGGCAGTGCCCTTGGAGATTGAAGCGGACGTCGATGATCGCGAGCGGGGCACAATCACGCTCTATGGGCAAAACACGGTGGCAAAGTCGCGTGCTCTCATTCGCAGTATTCGCATTGAGCCAGAGGATCCTCCGGTGTATCCAGAGGCGCTGGCGGCTATAGACGCGGCAGACTGGGTAATTTTTGGCCCTGGTTCATGGTTTACGTCAATCGTTCCGCATCTGCTGGTGCCGCGGCTGCGTGAGGCTTTAGAAAACACCACAGCTAGAAAAATGATGGTGTTGAACCTGCAGTCAGACAGTGAAACGGTGCGCTTTGACGCCGCAGCTCACGTGCTCTCTTTCCACGAGCAGGCTCCTGATGTACCGATCGACATCGTGCTGGCCGATCCGGATGCCGTGCAGGCCTGGGAGCCTTTGCACTCTGCTGCAGCTATGTGTGGCGCGCGCGTGATAGCGCATCCGGTGGCGGACACGGCCGATCGCGCTCGGCATGATCCGCTGTATTTGGCGGCAGCTTATCGTCGGATTTTCTTAGAAAACAGTCGCTGAAGTTGCGCAGACGAGACGTTTTCAGTATTTTTCTCACAGAAGAGAAGGTGGTGGCATGCCGGCATTAACTGTGCTTGTAAAAGACGAACTGAGCTCGGTATATCCGCAGCTGGCTTCCTCCATGCTGGCTGAAATTTCCACTATGTTTCGCTTTGCTGGCGGGCTTGAAATCAATGCGGGCGTCGTCGCTGTGCAAGCAGAGCTCACCCATCCAGCTGCGGCACGGCACCTGTGGGAGCTGGTGCATACCGTATTCCGGATTGATCCGCAGATGATTGCCGTCAATAATTCCATGCGCCACGGAAATCACTACCTGCTGCGAGTGGCGACGAACGGGGAGCGTTTCGCTCGGCGCGTAGGCTTGCTGGACGCGAAAGGGAGACCAGTGCGCGGCCTAGCTGCTCACATCGTGGGAGGTTCCAAGGCTGATGCGGCAGCGGCGTGGCGTGGAGCGTTCCTAGCGCGGGGCACACTCATGGAGCCAGGGAGAAACGCTTCACTGGAGGTCACGTGTCCATCCTTAGAGGCGGCGTACGCTATCGGAGGTTTGGCGCGGCGCATGGACATTCCCTATCGGGCTCGCGAATCGCGTGGAGCTCACCGAGTGGATATTCGCGAGGGGGATGCGATTTCAGCGATGCTTGCCCGTATGGGGGCAAACGATGCCGTCTTACAGTGGGAAGAGCTGCGCACTGAGCGAGAAGTGCATGGAGCGGCTAATCGCTTGGCGAATTTTGACGATGCTAATATGCGTCGCAGCGCAGATGCTGCTGTAGTGGCGGTGATCCGCGTGAAGCGGGCTTTTGAAATTTTGGGTGACGACGTACCCCAGAATCTGCGGCAGGCCGGACAATTCCGCATTGACTATCCCGACGATTCCCTGAATTTATTAGGGGAGCGTCTCACCCCTCCAGCCACGAAAGACGCTGTGGCCGGCCGACTGCGGCGGCTCAACACGATGGCTGACAAACGCGCTGAGGAACTGGGGATTCCCAATACGCTTGACGCCGTGGCCGCCGCTGAGCACCGCAGAGACTGAAGCGCTGGAGATATTTGGCGGTATACGTCACACCGGCTTGGCTTAGCTCACAGTCATTAGTCCTGTGAATATTGCTCATCTGTCGGTAAAATGGTTTGCGGATCGAGAAAGAGGCATTTCGTCGCCTCTTTTCGACTGGCGTGAGATTCTTCTCGCGCAGTAGTTAGTGAATGTGCATAGGCACAAGGAGGATACAGAGTGACTACTCGCATTGGTATCAATGGCTTTGGCCGTATTGGTCGTAACTTTTACCGTGCAGCTCTTGAACAGGGCGCGGATCTTGAGATCGTGGCTGTCAATGATCTGACTGACAACAAGACTCTTGCTCATCTACTTAAGTACGACACCGTGCTCGGCAGACTTGCTAAGGATGTGAGCTACAACGATGAGGGTATCCTCGTAGATGGCAAGCTCATCAAGGTGCTCGCAGAGCGCAATCCTGCCGATCTGCCGTGGGGCGATCTCAATGTGGATATCGTCGTCGAATCCACTGGACGTTTCACCGATGCGAATGCTGCGAAAGCACACATTGAGGCTGGCGCTAAGAAGGTCATCATCTCTGCTCCGGCAAAGAACGAAGATGCGACGTTCGTGATGGGCGTGAATGAGGGAGACTACGATCCTGCCAAGCACAACATCATTTCCAACGCTTCATGCACCACGAACTGCCTCGCCCCACTTGCCAAAGTCATGAACGATGAATTTGGCATTGTGAAGGGTCTGATGACGACGGTGCACGCCTACACTGGCGATCAGAATCTCCAGGATGGCCCGCACAAGGATCTGCGCCGCGCCCGCGCTGCTGCGCAGAACATCATTCCTACCAAGACTGGTGCTGCTCAGGCTGTGGCTCTGGTTATCCCAGACCTCAAGGGCAAGTTCGATGGCTTCGCTATGCGCGTGCCAGTGATCACCGGCTCCATTGTAGATCTCACTTTTGAAGCTGGCCGCGAGGTCACCGTTGAAGAAGTGAATGCCGCCGTGAAGAAGGCTGCTGAGGGCCAGCTCAAGGGCATCTTGGGCTACACCGATGAGCCAATCGTGTCGAGCGATATCGTGACCGATTCACTCTCGTCTATCTTTGACGCTGGACTCACCCGCGTGCTGGGCAATCAGGTGAAGGTGTGCTCCTGGTACGACAACGAGTGGGGCTATTCCAACCGCCTCGTGGATCTCACTGAGCTCGTCGCTTCCAAGCTCGCCTGAGCGTAAGAGAGCTTCAAGCATGATGAATATGGGTGTCCGTGCATGTGTACGGGCACCCATATTCATAGGCATGAGATACACATACATTTCATAAGAATTTCTCTCATCGTGACCGCGAAAGGGCTTATTTTATGAGGACAATTGATACCCTCGGCGATGTCGCCGGTAAGAAGGTGCTCGTGCGCTCGGATTTCAACGTGCCGCTCGACGCTGATAAAAACATTACTGATGATGGCCGCATCCGCGCCGCTCTGCCAACCTTGAAGCGTCTGCTGGACGCTGATGTCAAAGTCATTGTCATGGCTCATCTCGGCCGTCCGAAAGGCACAGTTAATCCGGAATTTTCGCTCGCTCCAGTAGCGAAGCGCCTTGGCGAATTGCTCGGCAAAGATGTGACCCTCGCCCCCGATACTGTGGGGGAGGGTGCTCGCGCTGCTACAGCAGCTATGAACGATGGCGATGTCGTCTTGCTGGAAAATGTGCGTTTTGATCCGCGCGAGTCATCTAAAGTGGATACAGAGCGCGAAGAACTGGCTGCCGAGTATGCTGCGTTGGCAGACGCTTTCGTCTCTGACGGCTTCGGCGTTGTACACCGTAAACAGGCTTCGGTATACGACATCGCCAAGAAACTGCCCAGTGCTGCTGGCGAGTTAGTTTTCAAGGAGATTGATTCTCTCTCCAAGGCCACTCAAAATCCGCAGCGTCCATACACTGTAGTGCTCGGTGGCTCAAAGGTGAGTGATAAGCTCGGCGTCATCAACAATCTCATCGAGAAAGCTGACCGGCTCCTCATCGGTGGTGGCATGGCGTACACATTCTTGAAAGCTCAAGGATTTGAAGTGGGTAATTCACTGCTGGAAGAGGATCAGATCCCAGCTGCACAGGAATATCTCGCCAAGGCCGCTGAGAAGGGGGTGCAACTGCTGCTCCCCGTGGACGGCGTCGTCGCTCCAGAGTTCAAGGCAGATGCGCCAGCTACCGTGGTCGATAATGCGGACATGCCAGCCGATCAGATGGGACTTGACATCGGCCCTAAGACGGCTGAGCTCTACGCCAAGGCCATTGCTGAATCTAAGACGGTGGTGTGGAATGGCCCGATGGGAGTATTTGAATTTGAGGCATTCTCGAAGGGGACACGCGCAGTCGCACAGGCTATGCAGGATGCTGAGGGCTTCACGATCGTAGGCGGTGGAGATAGTGCTGCCGCTGTGCGTACCCTCGGCTTTGATGAAGCAAAGTTTAATCATATTTCGACAGGTGGCGGTGCGTCATTGGAGTTCCTAGAAGGTAAAGAACTCCCAGGCATTGCAGTATTGGAGGATTGATCATGGCTCGTAAACCGCTGATGGCCGGCAACTGGAAGATGAATCTCGATCACATGGAGGCTACAGCCCTCGTGCAGAAGCTCGCGTGGACTCTCCAGGATCTCAAACACGATTATGCTGCAGTAGAGGCTGCGGTGTTGGTGCCATTCACAGATATTCGCAGCGTGCAGACCCTCATTGAGGCCGATGAGATTCCGATTCCATACGGTGCCCAAGACGTGTCGATTCACGACAACGGCGCTTACACCGGCGAGATTTCCACGGCTATGCTCACCAAGCTCGGCTGTACATATGTGGTCGTTGGGCACAGCGAACGCCGCGAATATCACGGTGAGACCAACGAACTGGTGGGGCAGAAAGCGAAGAAAGCTCTCGACGCTGGCTTAATTCCGATTATGTGCTGCGGCGAAGCTCTCGATGTGCGCAAAGCTGGTACCCACGTCGAGTTCGTGCTCGGCCAGATTGAGCACATGCTCGCCTCCCTTTCTGGCGAGGAAGTGGCTAAGAGCGTGATTGCTTATGAGCCAATTTGGGCTATTGGCACCGGCGAAGTTGCCACTCCGCAAGATGCTCAGGAAGTGTGCGGCGCTATCCGCGGCAAAGTGGCACAGATGTTCGATCAGAGCGTAGCGGACGCGGTGCGCATCCAGTACGGCGGATCGGTGAAGAGCTCGAATGTGGTCGAGATTATGGCTCAGCCAGATGTGGATGGCGCCCTCGTCGGGGGAGCGTCGCTCAAGGCTGAAGAGTTCGCCAAGATCGTCACCTACCAAGCCTGAGAGTGATGATTCAATAGCGAAGAGCTGAGCGAATGTGCAGTGCGCTACGCGGCTATGCCATAATACCTGTGGCATAGCCGCGTAGCGCAGCGGCTTTTGTTAGGATAAGATGACGCTGCTCACCGCTAGCTGGTGAGCACTAATAAACGGATGCATTGCTGTATGCTGGCAGCGGTGCGTGCCAGCGCAGGCGCGCTGATGACGAGTGAGAAGGTTAGAATTCGGTGAATGTGGTATTAATTGTGTTAGATGTCCTGCTGGTCGTGACGGGCCTTCTCTTAATGGCCACCATTTTGCTGCATAAAGGTCGTGGCGGCGGCATCTCAGACATGTTTGGGGGAGGGCTGTCTACCTCTATGCGTTCATCCGGCGTGGCCGAGCGCAATTTGAACCGCATCACCGTCGGTGTGGCACTCGTATGGTTTGCCGTCGTGGTGGCTATTGGTCTCATCACGAAATTCTGGATGTGATGGAGCACCAATAATGTAGTGGGGTAAGCCGATAGCCCCCACGCTACGCAAACCACACGCTATTTTTTTGACTGAAGTGCGAGCCGCACTCGTGTGAGCTGCACTTCAGTCAGCTTTATTCTTTCGCCTTTACTCTATTGCTCGGTCACTCTGCTGCTCGGTCGATAATCCTCATGCGGATGGCAGTATTTTTCGTGCGGCGAAGTACGCCTTGAGCCAGCTCAGAGGCGACGAGCTGGATCTGAACATTCGGCCGATCAATGGCATGCCACAGCCGCACGATGCGAGCAAAGATCTCCTCAGATGTGTGGCGACGAGACACCTTGTATATCACGGGAACGATGCCGTCCTTGCCTCCACTTTCGGCGTAGAGCCAGGCGTTTTTATCGCAGGCGCGCTGCACGGCAGCCACTTTCCCAGGGTCTATCTGCACGCGCATACTGACAACGTGTTCTGGAATAGCCATGCTATCAGCGTACCGCTTCAATTGACGCCAGCGCAGCCGCCGCCACGTGCTCAGCGGTGATGCCGTACTTCTCCATGAGCCGTCCCCCTGGCGCAGATTCGCCAAAGTGGTCAATACCCACACACTGACCGGCATCTCCTACGATAGCTTTCCACGGGTATGTGAGCCCCGCCTCTACGGAGACGCGGGCTTTCATGCTCGGCGGAATCACTGAATCGCGGTAGCTCTGCTCCTGCTCATTGAACCATTCGAGACACGGCAGAGATACCACGCGGGCGCTCACCCCTTGCTCGGCGAGGTGAGTTCGCGCTGCCAGCGCCACAGACACTTCTGAGCCGGTGGCAATCAGCACCACGTCCGTTCCCTCTGCCAGCACGTACCCGCCCTTGAGCACGCCGGAAGCATCAGCATATGCATCGGCGTGAGCGGCGCTGGCAGCGTCAGCAGCTCGTTCAATCACTGGCAGGTTTTGGCGGGTGAGCACCAGCCCTGCTGGCCGGTCAGTGTGCTCAAGAATGCCGCGCCACGCCCAGACCGTCTCATTGGCATCCGCTGGGCGCACAATATCCAGATTGGGAATCATACGGTAGGCCCACAGATGTTCAATTGGCTGATGAGTGGGGCCATCCTCGCCCACCCCCACAGAATCGTGCGTCCATACAAAGATGGAGGGAACTTTCATAATGGCTGCTAGCCGCACAGCAGGACGCATATAATCGGCGAAGACGAAGAACGTACCGCCGTAGGGGCGAGTGAGACCATGCAGTGTCATGCCATTGAGAATGGCGCCCATGCTGTGCTCGCGGATGCCAAAGTGGAGCGTGCGGCCATACCATTGCCCTGGCCATGCTTTCGAGGAGCGATCTGGCGGCAGGAACGACGGCTCGCCTTTCATGGTGGTGTTGTTGGAGCCAGCTAAATCAGCGCTGCCGCCCCAAAGTTCCGGCAGCACATCCTTGACGGCATTCAGCACGGCACCGGAAGCAGCGCGTGTCGCCATCGCCGTCCCAGGCTCAAAAGTTGGTAGTGCATCTGTCCACTTCTCTGGCAGCTGATGAGCGCGCAGCCGTTCCAGCAGCTGTGCCTGCTGCGGATGCTGAGAGCGCCACGCCGTCATCTTCTCATCCCAGGCCGCATGACAATCCTGCCCACGCTGTGCCGAGTGGGTGCGGGTGTGGGCGAGAATCTCTGGATCGACGATGAAAGAGGCATCCGGATCAAAGCCGAGGGTTTCTTTCAGCGCTCGAACTTCAGCCTCTCCGAGGGCGTTGCCATGAGCTGCCGCACTGCCACGCACACCTGGAGACGGCCAAGCCATGATAGTAGATAGCTGAATAATGGACGGCTTATCCGTGACGCTCTGGGCCTCTTCAATAGCCTGGTAGAGCGCATCGAGATCCTCGTGATAGTGGCCAGTTTCGTCGTCACGCCAGGCCACATGCTGAGTGTGCCAGCCGTATGCGCGGTAGCGGGCGAGGACGTCTTCGGTGAGGGCGATACTGGTATCGTCTTCGATAGAAATGCGATTGTCATCGAAAATGACGATGAGATTGCCGAGCTTTTGGGTGCCGGCGAGCGATGAGGCCTCAGCTGTGATTCCCTCTTCAATATCGCCCTCACCTGCGATGACGTAGATGAAATGATCGAAAGGACTCTGTCCTAATGGGGCATCTGGATCAAGTAGGCCGCGCTCTCGCCGAGCTGCCATCGCCATTCCCACTGCGGAGGCGAACCCTTGGCCAAGCGGGCCAGTAGTAATTTCCACGCCGTTGGTGTGGCCGTATTCTGGGTGGCCTGGAGTGAGCGAACCCTCGGTGCGCAACGCTTTCAAATCAGCCAGCTCCAGCCCGTAGCCAGAGAGGAAAAGTTGGGTATAGAGCGTGAGCGAGGAATGCCCAATCGAGAGCACGAAACGATCCCTGCCAAGCCACGCGCTATCGGCAGGATCGTGCTGCATCACTTTCTGAAAGAGCAGATATGCTGCCGGCGCCAGCGATATAGCCGTTCCTGGGTGACCATTTCCAGCTTTCTGTACGGCGTCTGCGGCAAGTGCACGACTGGTATCTACTGCCTTTTGATCTACGTCCGTCCACTCTAATGTGCTCATCTAGGAGCCGCCTTTCACAGTATGATGAATGAGGCCATGCGGCCACAAGTAATGCACCCTAACTATATCGTGTTAGCGCGGGTACGTGGTGATTTGAGAGGCGTGAAAAGAGCAGATGAGTGCACATCAGCGTGGAGATAATGGCGCTCTACCAACGAGAAAGAGCCGCGCCAAAAATCCTATATCAAATACGAAAAGTGCCCTTGGTAAACGTGCCGCCGCTAAGCCTACTCTTGATGTGGGTTCTTCTGCTGCACCCCTTTCTAGCGCTTCTAGTGCCCCCTCTGGGAATCCGCGCATGCAGCGCGCCCTCGATCAATATCTTGCTCATCTGACCGTTGAGCGTTCGCTATCTGAGCACACAGTCTCATCCTATCGCCGTGATCTCACTCGCTACCTACAGCATCTCGCTTCCCGAGCTGTGCAGAGCCCCGCAGACATCACCCCTGTGGATGTGGAAACTTTCGTCGATCGTCTCTCTGGCTCCCCTCAGCGTGACGCCACTCATATAGGTGCTGCAGCGAACGCCGTCACTGCTCCTTTTGCTCCGGCATCGGTGGCGCGAATGGTGACGGCGGTGCGTGGTTTTCACAAATTTTTATATGACGAGGGTATGACCGCCAGCGATCCGGCTCACGATATCCATCCTCCCAAAGTGCCGCAGCGACTGCCGAAAGCTATCACGATTGATCAGATGGAGCGGCTCATCAATGCTGCAGCACTAGCGGATGATCCTATCTCTTTGCGCGATCGCGCCCTTGTGGAGGTGCTCTATGGCACGGGGGCACGCATCTCGGAAGCTGTGCGGCTCACGGCAGACGATATTGATTTTGATCACGCTTCCGTGCGACTTTTCGGAAAGGGGAGCAAAGAGCGAGTGGTGCCTTTAGGCTCCTACGCGGTGACTGCACTACACAGCTATCTTGTGCGCGGACGACCAGCTTTAGCGGCTCGCGGTACGGGAGTGCCGGCTCTCTTTCTCAACAAGCGCGGGGCTGCTCTCTCTCGGCAGTCGGCGTGGGAAGAAATCCAGCGTATCGCCCAGCGTGCTGGCCTTGAGCACATTTCGCCGCACACGTTCCGTCACTCTTTCGCCACTCATCTGCTGCAGGGGGGAGCGGACATACGAATTGTGCAGGAGTTGCTCGGGCACGTATCAGTGACGACGACGCAGATCTACACCAAGGTGACGCCGGAGAACGTGAAAGAAGTCTATGCCAGCGCTCACCCACGCGCTCGGCACGAGTAGCAGTGCGCTGTGAGAACGCCGCGCGAAAAAGATCTCGCGTAGCTTTCGGGGGAAGCGAGAAAAATCTAGTAAATTAGGAATGTGAGTTCTCATCAGACCGATATCCTTGGCGAATTGAATCCAGGAAGCGATTTCCCGCTGCCTGAGCCACTTACCACCCATGGCCCAGCGCGCATTATCGCTATGTGCAATCAAAAGGGTGGTGTGGGAAAAACGACGACGTCCATCAACCTCTCGGCGGCACTGGCCAGCTACGGGCGTAAGGTGCTGCTCGTTGATTTCGATCCGCAGGGTGCCGCCTCGGCTGGTTTAGGTGTGAATGCGATGGCGCTCGAACGCACAATCTACAACGAAATGTTGGCGGCGCGGCCAGACGTCACTGCAATCATCCAGCCCACCGGCGTGGAAAACCTCGATCTGGTGCCGGCTAATATCGAGCTGTCCGCTGCTGAGATTCAGCTGATTAATGAGGTGGCGCGCGAGCAGACGCTGGCGCGCGTCTTGCGTCCGGTGCTGGGGGAGTACGACGTCATTATTATTGACTGTCAGCCCTCTCTCGGGTTGCTCACCGTCAATGCGCTCACGGCAGCTCACGGCGTGATTATTCCCCTGGAGGCAGAATTTTTCGCCATGCGCGGTGTGGCGCTGCTGATGGAGCAGATTGAGCGAGTACAAGAGCGTCTCAACCCGCGTCTGACGGTAGATGGCGTCTTGCTCACGATGGTCGATACTCGCACGATTCACGCCCGAGAAGTCATTCAACTGGTGCGTGATCAATTCGGAACTCAAGTCTTTGACACCCAGATTGCCCGCACTGTGAAGTTCCCCGATGCCACGATTGCCGCTGAGCCCATTACGACCTACGCCCCTGGCCATCAAGGGGCAAAGTCATATCTGCGTCTGGCGCGAGAACTGATTGCCCGTGGTGCCAGTGCCTAATCTGCGCACGCGCGAGCGGCCTGCCGATCCGCCTGTTCAACTGTCCGCACCGGTGGCTGAGGGAGGTTTTGCCGTCTCGCTCGCCGTTTTTTCGGGGCCTTTTGAGGTGTTGCTCTCGCTCATTAACCGGCGCAAACTCGATATTACCGAGGTGGCGCTCTCCGAAGTGACTGATGAGTTTCTGGCGTTCGTAGCCACGCAAAGTGAAGCGGATCTTTCGCAGGTGAGCGAATTCGTCGTGGTGGCGGCCACGCTGCTCGATCTGAAAGCGGCTCGCTTGCTGCCGAATACACATGACGACGAAGAAGATGTGGCGCTGCTGGAAGCGCGAGATTTGCTCTTCGCTAAACTGCTTCAATATCGGGCTTTCAAAGAGGTAGCCACGGACATAGCGGAGCGGCTGAGCGCCCAGATGCTTTTCGTGCCGCGCAGCGTGCCGCTGGAAGAGCCATTTCGGGGGCTGTTGCCGGAGGTCGAACTCGGCATTACCCCTCAGTACTTGGCTATGCTGGCCGCTCAAGCACTGACGCGCAAGGAGCCGCAGATCACTCTCGATCATATCCACGATCCACTGGTGTCGGTAGAGAGCCAAGTGCACGCTATCTATGAGCGGCTGGCTATCGGGGACCGCATGAGTTTTCACGACTTGTGTAAAGATGCTCCGAACGTGGCGACGGTGGTTTCGCGTTTCCTCGCCGTCTTAGATTTGCTGCGGCGTTCAGAAGTGCGGGTAGAGCAGGAACATGCGTTGGCTCCACTGCTGATAGTGCGTGTAGCGAGTGCTGAACAGACAGCTGCAGACTACGCACCGCGCGACAGCTGGCATGGGGACGACATAGCTGAGAGAGATGACGGAGGCGATCAGTATGATGAGTGACGACGTGGCCGATGGCCCCCTGACGCCAGCAACGCCGGCAATGCCGCCAGGCTCAGCACCATCAGATTCCGCGGAGCTCTCTTCGCTACCAGCATCCGCTTCACTGCCTACGCCCGCTTCACTATCGCAGCCGGTTCCTGATACCGCCGCCGTGCGCGGGGCTCTCGAAGCTATTTTGATGGTGACGCCAGAGCCAGTCTCAACTCGGGCGCTCGCCACTGCTATCGGCGTCACCGAAGCTCACGTCGATACGCTGCTGCGTGCTCTCGCGCGTGAATATGAGAGCGGGCCGGCTCCGCGGGGTTTTCAACTTCGTGAAGTAGCTGGAGGATGGCGCTTCTACTCACATCCACGCTATGCCACGGAAGTGGCAGCTTTTGTGACGGCGGGGCAATCGAATAAACTTTCAGTGCAAGCGCTGGAAACGCTCGCCGTGGTGGCTTATAAACAGCCGGTGACGAAAGCGCAAGTGGCCGCTATTCGCGGGGTTGATGTAGACTCTGTACTTCGCACATTGGAAACGCGGGGCCTCATTCAGCGCATGGGGGCCACAGCTGCTACTGGGGCAGCTCTCTATGGCACGACGGAGCTGTTCCTGGAGCGGATGGGAATGAATTCACTCAGTGAACTGGCCCCATTGGCGCCGTATCTTCCTGATGATGCACAACTTGAAGAAATTGAAAGTGAGCTACCATGAGCCGAGCAGAGCAATCGCTGCACAACCCTCAAGGGGAGCGGGTACAAAAAATTCTGGCACACGCTGGTGTGGCCAGTAGGCGGGCAGCTGAAGAGCTGATCGCCGCCGGACGGGTGAGCATAGACGATGTGCAGATCACGCATCTAGGATTGCGCGTTGATCCCAACGCCGTCACTATCAAAGTAGATGGCATAACTATCCCTACGAAAACTGATCTGCTCACGATTGTGCTCTACAAACCGCCAGGGGTCGTCAGCACGATGAACGACGATCAGGGCAGGCAGACGCTCCAGGATTTCGTCGGCGATTACCCGCAGCGACTCTTTCACGTGGGGCGTCTTGATGTGGACACGGAGGGCGTGATTCTACTGTCGAATGACGGCGAGCTCACTCACCGTCTCACTCATCCTTCGTACCGCATTCCCAAGGTCTATATTGCGCGCGTGGAAGGACCAGTGACGCGCGGTCTGGGGCGGGTACTGGAAAAGGGCATTACTCTTGAAGACGGGCCGATCAAGGTGGATAAATTCGTGCTGCGCGAGTCTCAGCCGAAGAATTCCATTGTAGAAATCACGCTGCATTCAGGGCGCAATAGGATTGTGCGCCGCATGATGGAAGAAGTGGGGCACCCCGTGATGGAACTCGTCCGTATGCAGTTTGCCAACATCACGGCAGGGCATCTCAAACCTGGGCAGACGCGCGTGATCGCCGGCTCAGAATTAGGTGCACTCATGCATATGGTGGGCTTATAGCGGCAGGATAGACGCTTGAGGATTCAATGCGAATGCGCGTTCACGCGGACTGCGATGAGAGCACATGCGCGCACGTGCTTGTCTGCGAAACGTATGCTTGCTTGTGAAACGTGTGCTTGCTTGCGAAACGTACACCGATGGGAATTGATAATCGCTGAGGCGGGGGATACTCGATGAATGCAACTGCATTGCTGACGACCACGGGGCCGGTGCTGGTCATTGGCGCCGGTCTGCTGGGCACGTCCATTGCACTGCGGCTTCGCAGCGGAGGCGTCGAGGTACATATACAAGATGCCTCGCCGGTGGCAGCAGGTCTGGCGCGCGATCTCGGAGCGGGGAGCATTAATCCGGTGGCCGAGCCGCAAATTGTGATTGTGGCTGTGCCACCCGATGTGACGGCGCAGGTAGTACGCACAGCCCTCGCGCAGTATCCACATGCAGTCGTCACTGATGTGGCGTCGGTCAAGAATACTATTGCCACCGAGCTAGCAGATGATCCGAATATCAGCCGCTGGGTTGGTTCCCACCCCATGGCGGGGAAAGAGCGCTCTGGAGGGATAGCCGCCGATGCCGACCTCTTTATGGGGCGCCCATGGGTGATTATCAGCAGTGAGAAGACTTATCAGGAAGCCGTGCTGTGCGTGCGAAATCTCGCCACAGACATGGGGGCATCCGTCATCGCCATGAGCGCTGCACAGCACGATCATGCGGTGGCCGTGATGTCTCATATGCCGCAGCTTATGAGCTCGTTAGTGGGGGCAGCGCTGCGCGATGAGCCTGCTCAAGCTCTCGATCTGGCAGGGCAAGGACTGCGCGATGTGACTCGTATTGCTCACTCTGATCCGCTGCTGTGGGCGGCTATTATCGACGGGAACCGCACCGAGATTTCTGCAGTATTGCGCGGAATCGAGCAGCATTTGCAAGCGCTCATTGCCGCGATTGAGTCTGAGGGCGGCTTGGATACGATTTCGGGCATCATTCACGAGGGAAATCTTGGCGTGGCACGCATCCCTGGCAAACACGGAGGAGCACCAGCTCACTATGGTGAAGTCACGGTGTTGGTGCCGGATGAGCCTGGTCGGCTTGGCCAGCTCTTCAGCGATATTGGTGCCATCGGCGTCAATATCGAAGATTTTAGCCTAGAGCATTCGATGGCGCAGCCGGTCGGGCGGGCAGCAGTGTTCGTCCAGCCTGCAAGAACGGCTGAACTGGAGCGCGGTCTGGATGAGCGCGGTTGGCAAGTGGTGAGCACTGAGCGAGAAGAGGAGTGAACCGATGTCCGTGACGATTGCGATTGACGGGCCTGCAGGATCTGGAAAATCGACGGTTTCCAAGCGCGTGGCACGGCAGTTAGGGTTGGCATATCTCGATACCGGAGCAATGTATCGGGCGGCTGCCTGGTGGGCTTTGCACAACGGGATTAATCTCGACGACCAAGCAGCTGTAGCAGCAGCTGTAGCCCAGATGCCACTGACGCTTCATCTTGATCCTGACGATCAGCAGCTAATCTGCGATGGTAGCGATATCACAGCGGAAATCCGCACGTCGAACATTGCCGGTCTCGTCTCGAAAGTGGCCGTCAATATGGACGTGCGCGCCGAGCTCATACGCCGGCAACGCGAGATTATCCACGAGCAGTCTGACCCATCCAGTTTTTCCGAGGGACGCGGAATCGTCGCTGAGGGGCGTGATATCACGACGGTCGTGGCTCCTGACGCCTCAGTGCGGGTGCTTTTGACGGCCGATGAGCGCGTGCGGCTCGCTCGGCGGGCACAAGAAAATCGCGGAAGTGCGGATGCTGAGGCACTGGAAGCAACGAAAGATGAAGTGCTGCGCCGAGATCGAGACGATTCTACAGTGGTGGAGTTTATGCAAGCCGCTGAGGGGGTGACCACCATTGATTCCACCGCTCTCAGTATTGAGCAGGTAGTAGCCACTATTGTGCAGCTTGCCGAGGATGCACAGCGAGAAGTGATGCTCCGCGATCTGCTCGATGATTTTGAGCTGGATGACGACGATCGCAGTGTCATCTCTGGGGACTTTCACGACGGCGAAGCTACTGCTGCTGCCGGTGCCCCTGTGTTGGCCGTCGTCGGCAGGCCAAACGTGGGCAAATCCACGCTGGTGAACCGTATCGTAGGGAAGCGGGTGGCAGTGGTACAAGATACGCCTGGCGTCACCCGCGATCGCGTGCGTTACGAGGCAAACTGGGCGGGACGCAACTTTACGCTCGTCGATACTGGCGGCTGGGAGCGCGGGCTTTCCGGCATTGATAAATCAGTGGCTGATCAAGCCGAGTTCGCCGTTGAGAACTCTGATGCGGTGCTGTTTGTCGTCGATGCGACGGTGGGAGTGACGGCCACGGATGAGCAATTCGTCCAGCTGCTGCGACGCTCTGGAAAGCCCGTTGTGCTCGCAGCCAATAAGGTCGATTCTGAGGCGGGAGAAGCCGATGCTGCCGCGCTGTGGAGTTTGGGCTTAGGAGAGCCGATTGCTGTGAGTGCTTTGCACGGGCGAGGGACGGGCGATCTTCTTGACGCCGCGCTGCGGGTACTTCCCGAAGTTTCCGCCGTCGCACCCGCTGTGCAGACGGCTGGGCCGCGGAGAATTGCGCTGCTGGGGCGGCCAAATGTGGGCAAGAGTTCGTTGCTTAATAAGCTGGCGGGGCAGGAACGCGTGGTTGTGGATACGCTCGCAGGTACCACCCGCGATCCCGTCGATGAAGTGATTGAACTGGATGGTGAGCTGTGGACATTCGTCGATACTGCGGGGATTCGCAGGCGAGTCTATCGCACCAGTGGGGCTGATTATTACGCTTCCATCCGCACGCAGAATGCGTTGGAGAAAGCGGAGTTGGGTTTGGTGCTCCTCGACGCTTCAGAATCACTCACAGAGCAAGATATTCGCGTGATGCAGCAGGTGGTTGATGCTGGACGGGCAATGGTCATCGTGGCGAATAAATGGGATATGGTCGATGACGAACGCCGCTATGAGCTAGAACGCGAACTAGAGAGCGATCTTTCGCAAATCCGGTGGGTGGAGCGCGTGAACCTCTCTGCCAAGACGGGCTGGCATACAAACAGACTGACGCGGGCAATACGCGAGGCGCTGCACTCGTGGGATCAGCGGATACCGACGGGCAAGCTCAACGCTTTTCTTGGCCAAGTGGCTGCTGCGCACCCGCATCCCGTGCGCGGGGGAAAGCAGCCTCGCATATTGTTTGCGACGCAGGTGGGGAATCGTCCCCCGCGTTTTGTGATGTTTGCGACCGGCTTTATTGAGCACGGTTATCGCCGCTTTTTGGAGCGGCAGCTGCGCGAAGAATATGGTTTTCGCGGTACCCCGATTCAGATTTCGGTGCGGGTGCGAGAGCGGCGAGAGAACAAGAAGAATGCGCGGAGGCGCTGACTGCAGCTGTGGTGATTGCGCAGTTGCACTTGTGTGTATGCCAGCTGCGGGCGCACGCACGCGTACGGGCGAGGCGCGCCGCTTACAGCTGGCCATAATTGGCGATTACCCAGCGCATGCGCTACTATCAACTAGTCGCATGACGAACGGGCTATAGCGCAGTTTGGTAGCGCACTTGACTGGGGGTCAAGGGGTCGTGGGTTCAAATCCCGCTAGCCCGACCGAGGAGAACGCCCGAACGCTTGCGTTCGAGGCGTTTGACGAGGGAAGGGCGTGGAACAAGCGCGAAGCGGTTGTTCCTAAGGCCCGACTAATCCTGATTTTGACAACATTGTGAACGCCCGAACGCTTGCGTTCGAGGCGTTTGACGAGGGAAGGGCGTGGAAAACACGCCAGTGTTTTCCTAAGGCCCGACCATTATTATCCATTCCGTATACGCCCGAACGCTTGCGTTCGAGGCGCGTAACCTCTCTCTACTGCGCGAGCCACTCCTTTCTTTTCTTCGGTACTTTGGTCGCGATGGTGGTGCTGTCTGCAAAAGTGGCCTCAATGGTTGTACTGACATTTGTGCGTCGTTAATATGACTATGTAAGACGCTGATCGGTATAGGGGAGATTATGAGTTCAGTGACTGTGCGGGTTGATGAGTCCACAAAGAAAGCCGCATCCGCTATCGCTGAGGATTTCGGTTTTGATCTGTCAACAATCACCCGAGCTTTCTATAAGCAGATTGTGCGTGAACGGCGTATCCCTCTGACACTGTCTTATCCAGAACCGAATGCGGAATCTGAGGAATCGATTCGCGAGGCTGACGCGATTATTGCCACAGGCGGCACTGGACGGTTCAATAACGCAGAAGAAATGTTCGCCGATCTGGGAATCTAAGACTGGCACGCAATGTCCAAGCTGACCCCGGATTACACCAGCAGCTTTCGTCGCGACGTGAAAACGCTGCGACGAAAGCATCGAAATATGTCGCCGTTGCGAGAGGTGATGGAGCTTGTTCTAGATAATACCGAGCAGGCGAAAGATGAGCTGCGCCGACGTTATAATGCTCACGTGCTAAAGGGCAGCTGGGTAGGAAGCAACGAATGCCATGTGGCGAACGCCGGCGACTGGCTCTTAGTGTGGAGCACCGGAAACGGGATAGCGGTGTTTCAGCGCACTGGCAGCCACGATGACATTTTCTGCTAGCGAACGTGCTGACCTCATCCCGAGGTCTAGAGCTCAATCACGTGATCGGCACGGCTGCACATATCTCGCTGATGAGTGATCTCAATAATGGTGAGATGGGGGAGCGCTTGCTGCAAAGAGCGATGAATCGCCTCATCCAGTTCACTATTGACGTTTGCAGTGAATTCGTCGAGCACAAGTACGCGCGGTGATGTGAGCAGGGCACGTGCCAAGCACAACCGTTGCATCTGTCCTCCCGAAAGGCCAGAGCCTTCCGTTCCAGTAGGAGTATTGAGGCCAGCGGGCATCTGTCGAATGTCATCGTCGATATGGGCGAGAGCTAGCGCCTGCCACAGTTCGGATTCGGTAGCGTCTGGAGCTGCCAGCAGGAGATTATCTCGAATAGTTGTGTTGAGAAGTTCAGGCCGCTGCGGAACGAGAGCCACAGAGCGCCGTAACGACGTGAGCGTATAGTCCGTCACGGGAGAATCACCGAGATAGACCGTGCCTGATGTTGGATCGTCGTAACGGACGAGCAGCTGCACAGCTGTTGATTTTCCAGAGCCGGAGGGAGCAATTATCAGCGTGTGCTTTCCTGCTGGAGCTTCGGCAGAAAAATCGTGAAGGACGGGTGTACGCCGTGCATCTGGATAGGCATAGCTCACGTGATCCCACCGCACGCCGAGAGAATCGCCATCAGAATGTGTCGGTGACAGCGAAGAGTCTCGATGGGCGGACGCCGGTGGAAGTTCATGCGGACCGTCATCGACTAATGCCGGAATATGGCAGATATCGTAGAGCCGGCGAGCGGCAGCAAGAGAATGATCCAAGGCTCCAACGGCATCTTCCAATCCGCGAGGGGCGTCAAAGAGAACCATGCAGCCACCGGCTATAAAAGCAATGATTTCTGGAGATGTGTGAGTGCCAATACCGATGAGTACCGTCAAGGCGATCGCGCTGTACGTGAGCATGATATTAGCGGCTCGGCGCAGTGCTCGATAGCGGCTAGGGCGCGCGTAACCGTGGCGAATATCCACATCAATATGGCTCATCTCTTCCAGGCGTTCCGCTTCCCGTCCATAGCTCACAACTTCTTCGGCGCCAAAGACGGAATCCGTCACGTGCTGCAAGAGACGGCGGCGAGATAGTAGCGATTCGCTAGTGGATGCAAGGGAGGATTGGAACCCAATCAGCGGAACGACGCACGCTGAAAGCATCGAGCATATGAAAGCTGGCAAAGCGATGTGCCAGCCCCATATGAGAGCACAGCTCACCCCCAGTCCTAGCGGTACGATAATGCCCGCTATTACGGGTGCTAGTGTGTGTGCATACAGCACTTCAATACGGTCAATATCCCTCGTGAGGGAGGCGATGAGATCGCCAGAGGTCGCATGTCGCAGCACCCCTGGCGCTTTAGGCCATAGACTGGCAAAGGCTCGTGCCCGCAGCAGTTCTAGAGCCTTAAATGCGACAAAATGCCCAGAAAATTGCTCTAGATAGTAGGCGAGTGCTTTCACGCACGCTATAGCGAGGATGATACCGACGACGCGTAGCAGTGCTTCATGAGCAGGGTCAAAAGCCAGCGTCAGTACCTCTCGCATGAGAAAACCGAACAGCACCACATTCAAACTCAGCTCGACGATGCGCATGAGCGTTGAGAAGTACAGCGGCGCATGTACTGGCCGAGTCACGCCGAGAATCCACGGCAAAACGGTGCGTATCGACGTGGTGCTTGGCGCAGCGCTCTGCACCGACACGGGGGCAGAATCACCGGATGTGGAGGATAGAGTGGAGGTGCGCGCGTCGTCACTAATCATTGTGTGCCTCCTGAAGTGTGCCTGCGTTCATCACGTATGTTGTATCAGCCGCCACGAGCAGTGCTTGTCGATGGGTGACCATCACGACTGTGATGGTGGATGGTATCTCTTTGATGGCTTGTATAATGAGGTTCTCCGACTCAAGATCGACGTGAGATGTCGGCTCATCGAGGAGAAGAACGGTGCGTTGAGAGAGGAAAGCACGCGCCAGTGCGAGACGTTGCGCCTGCCCACCTGAGAGAAAAGCGCCACGTTCGCCCACGTCAGTTGCGAGACCTTGCGGCATAGCACGCACGTCGTCAGCTAACTGGGCGCGTTCGAGAGCCTCCCAAAGATCGCGATCGCTCGCCTCAGCGCGCGCAAAACGCAGATTGTCGGCAATAGTTCCGGTAAAGAGCCACGTTCTCTGTGCCACAGATGCAGATGCCTGGCGAATTGTGCTGAGACGTTCGGTGGCAAGATTGCACTCATTTAGATAAGCCGCACCCGTTTGCAGCGGCAGCAGACCGCGCAAGATATTCATGAGGGTGGACTTTCCCGAACCGGAAGGCCCGATGATAGCCACTTTTGCACCCTGCGGTACATACATGTGAATATCGTGAAGTACGTGGTGCTCGCCGTAACTGTAATTCACATGATCGACGCGCACAGCGAGGGGAGCAGTTGTCTGCCTTTCTTCTTCGCCGTGACGCAGCTGCGGCGCGTTCTCGCTGACGGCATCTACGCATGTGTGTCCGGATACCTGTCCGGTAGCATGTCCGTGAGTAGCTAGATAGCGCTTGATGGCTTTCTGCGCTGCGATGCCTCCCATCCCCACATACATAAAGCCTGCTACCGTCGTCACTGGTGCCACGATCAGCACCAAAAGAAACACCGCACTTAAAGCTCCAGGAAGAGCAATCGCTCCCGCAGCGATACGCACAGTGAGCAACCACATGCTTAGGCACAAGATAAACAGCGAAATCGAGAAATCGACCACGATAATGACGAGCTGGTTGCCAGCGAGAATGTGCATAATCGCCCCGCGGTTACGCTCTCCTTCAGCGCGCAAATCACGCTCGATGCGCTCGCCAGCTCCGATGAGGCTGACCGTCGTAAGATTGCGGATAGCGTCGAGATACTTTGATGAGAGCGTGGCTCGCTGACGGCGAAAGGCGGAACTCCGCTTGCGAAAATAGCGCATAAACGCAAGGAAAAGGATGGGAACCATCACGAAGCCCAGCAGCATTCCCACGCCGAGTACCCAATCGATAGCGCAGGTGATATAGGCGATGGAAATAAAAGGAATACTGAAAGCTGCCAGGGCAGAGCCCAGATAGGCTTGGCGGTATTCGGTGAGTCTCTCGGCGTTATCGTTCATGAGCGTGACGATCTGTGCCGGCTGGAAATCAGCTTCATCTCGAATGGACATCGTCGTGTGCTCGTACAGGGAACGCAACACGCGAGTGCGAATGCGCTGTTCTTCTTTGCGCGCTTCCCGCGCCCCCGTAGTGATATCCAGCACTGCGCAGGTGCATGCGGCAACGAGTCCTACGACGATTCCCCACACATAGCCGTGGCGCAGAGGAAGTCCGAGTGCATTATCAGCGAGAAGATGAGCCGAGAGCACCAAGACGACGCCAGTTGATATATAGCTGAGCACTGACAATGCCGCCACTGCTACGGTCGCTTTTTGCCCCTGCCGCGATATGACCCGCACTGGCGGGGCAGGTGGCGCAGGAGCGTGCAGCGGCAGAGAAGTACTGCCATGAGGCGTACGCTGGGGTGTGCTGCGCCGCTGCGCTCGATGCTCCGAATGGGACATTGCAGCGGTCGTGTGCGAATTGTGAGAACGTCGTATCACGTGAGCTCTCTCCTCGTCTTGGGTATTCTCTTTCGTGTGATGGCAGTAGATGTACCATGCTGCGCTATCGCAGTGGGCTAGCTGTGTTGATCGCGTGAGTCGTGTGAGCTGCGTCTGTACATGGAGAACCAATGCGCTCACACATGCAGAATACAGCGCAGAATTCTAGCGTGAACGCTGCATTTTACACACACTACTTTCATGGTGCTTGTACTGATTACGCATATTCTTGGCATACCGGCGCCGTCTCTTAGCATACTGACGCTGTGCGTCGCGGCTGCACCAACCATTCACCTCCACTGCGGTGTACTGAGATCGGCCAGTGGTAGACGGTCGATAGAATATCGTCTTTGAGGACGTCGCTCGGATCTCCCATAGCAGCTATCTCACCGTCGCTTAGCAGGCACAGCTGATCGCAGTAAGCCGCAGCTAAGGAGATATCGTGCATCACTGCGACGAGTGCACATCCTTGTGCCACGAGCTCACGGCACAGTTCCATTGTGCGCTCCTGATGGGCGATATCTAGCGCAGCAGTAGGCTCATCAAGAAACACGACTGTGGATTCTTGCGCAATGACGCGAGCAAGTGTGACGCGGGCCTTTTCTCCGCCAGATAGTGTCGTGACGTCACGCTCACGCAGGTGCGTGATTCCCGTGTCGTCCAGGGCTTGAGCTACGCGCTGTTCGTCGTACTCGCGGCTGGTATCCCAACTTGTACGTGCCATAGCGACGATATCGCGCACGAGGTAGGCAAACGGAAAAGTTGATGACTGCGGCATGACGGCGCGCATCTGAGCGAGAGAGGCACGCGAGTAACTCGCTAGGGGGAGACCGTCGATGAGTACCGTACCTGATGAGGGGATAAGATCACCGGAGAGAACTTTTAAGAGAGTTGATTTTCCAGCTCCATTGGGGCCGAGCAGTCCGATCATCTTCCCCCGATCGGCGCAGAGACTCACGTCGGAGAGAATCGATCGCTTCCCATATCGGAAGACGACGTGACGCGCTTCGAGAATACTCATTCTTATTGCACACTCCTGAGGTTGCGGGTGCTGTAGCGAAGAATGATAAAGAAACTTGGCCCACCCACGAGAGCTGTAAAAATTCCGATGGGAAGATCAGCAAAGGGGATCAATGTGCGCGCTGCAAGATCGGCCATCGTAATGAGAAGTGCTCCTCCCAGCATCGAGAATGGGATGAGATACTGGTTGAGCGGACCCACGACGATGCGTACCACGTGCGGCACAATCAAGCCAACAAATGCAATGACCCCCGCATAGGCTACTGCTGCAGCAGTGAGCAGTGCTGAGAGTGCAATAGCACTCATACGTATCGCCCTGACGTTCACCCCCACGTGGGTGGCTGGCTCATCTCCGAGGGCGAGAATGTCGAGTTTTTTGGCAATCACCACCGCCCAGAGCAAGCCGACGCCGCTCACGATGGCCACGATGCCGGCGCGCTGCCACGATGAGCTGGCAAGCGATCCCATCTGCCAAAAGACGATCTGATCACGTGCCGTGGTGGGAGCGATATACGTGACGAACGACGTCAATGCAGTTGCAACTGCCGTGAGCGCAATGCCCGTGAGCACCAGAGTGAGCGGCTCCGCTTTTCCAGCGCGTGAGGACAGCACATAGACGAGAAAAGCAGCTCCCAGACCCGTGATAAATGCAGCGAGAGGAACGCTAAACCCACCTAAGGCATATGGCGCGCACACAATAGCTAACGATGCTCCCACTGCGCTTCCCGCTGACACCCCAATCACTCCCGGTTCCGCGAGTGGATTAGAGAAAACAGCTTGCATGACGGCGCCTGCCGCGGCTAGCGACGCCCCTACCAGTGCTCCTAATGCAATACGCGGAAGGCGAATATTCCACAGAGTCGATACGATGAGCGGATCCGACGGCTCAGGAGATAAGCCGAGCGGATATCCGAGCGCGCGCAGGACGTCAAGAAAAGCGATAGTGAACTGGCCGTGAGCGATAGAGAAGACGACAAATCCGATGAGTAAAAAGACGAACACGCACAGCAATATGCAGCGTCTGCGGGTACGCCAATCGTGGGAAAACGACATATGGTGGCATCACTCCTGTACACCGTAGAGAGCGCGAGCTACCGCCAACAGTACCTCGCCAGTTTGCGGCCCGAATGAGAGCGACATGCCATCGGGAATGGCGATCACCCGCTGCTTCTGGCCAGCCGACGTGTCTGATACCCCTGGGTGGGAGAGGAGACCATCGAGACCGCCCGTAGACTCCAGCCCTCCGCTCATCGTGAAATACACGTCGGGATTGACTTTGAGCAGCGCTTCAGCACTAGCTGGAGTCGTGGACGTAATTCCATTGGCAGTGGCGATATCTTTCGCTCCCACACCTTCAATGAGTGACGACGTTCCCTCTTCTGAGCCGAGGATGAAGAACACCCCAGCGGTACCTCTCACATACAAGAATGCGATATTCAGCGGATTTTTGGGCGCCCATTGAGCTATCTGGGCTTGTGCCTTATCCACCTCTGCACGAGTACGTTTGCCCAATGCCTGGGCGGCTTCGCCCATTCCCACCGCATCACCAATCGCCTGAATGCTCGCTTCTACCGTGCTCAATGAGTGCTTGGAATCGAGCACTACGACGGGAATACCGGAGGCGCGCATATGGTCAAAAGCCTCTACCGGCCCGACAGACAGATCGGTGAGCACTAACGTGGGGTGCAATGCCAAGGCAGCTTCCACATTGATAGAGTGCCCATTCTCCGTCACGACGGGAAGTTTTTCCAGCGCGGTCTCGGTAGAACTCACAGTGCGACCAACGATGGAATCAGTTAAACCCAGGGCGATAAGCGTACGCGAAATGTTGCCAGTGAGATCGAGGGGAAGTATTCGAGACGTGTCTGTGACGGTGACGGCATTCCCCTGTACGTCGGTAATCGATGCTGGCAACCGTGGCGTGAACGTTCCGCTGATCGGCGTTGGGTCACCCAGAGATTCCACCACGGATAGCCCCGTTAATGTGCGCGGATCGGGGAGCGATGCACTGCTTGCCGTGGAATCAGAAGGTGAAGAGGACTGTGCAGTATCGGGGGAATGCGAAGTAGCGCACGATGCTAACAGCGCGACGCTTGCCATGAGTGCCAGCGGTAGCCGCAAGAAATTCCAGTGAAATACGCGATAAAACATGAAGAATAATCTTTTCGTGAGATAAATAAATACAGAGGAAATAAATACAGGAGAGAAAATCGCAGATAATCAAAGACAGAGAAGAAAGTTATAGAGGCCCTGACGGAGGCCGCAGCGGCGGATAGAAATATCGCACAGGGAAGCAAGAGGCAGGAAAAGAGCGGGGAAGTAACCGGTGTGTGGGCAGGGGAATACTGCCCACACACCATTCTTCATACTCCGATCGCCGGAGAGCTATAGTAGCTCGTCAGCTTTTCTGCGCCGAGCCAGAGCCACGAGGGCCACGCCAACGACCGCTATTAATCCAGCAGCTGCAGTGGACGTCACGGTCTGCGCTCCAGTAGCGGCGAGCGTAGACGCCTCATGCGTACTGCCAAAGGCATCGCGTTCCATCACGGTGCCGTTCTTATCAACAAACTGGCAGTTCTGCACTGATCCTTGCGAAGACAGTAGCGCCAACTGCTGGCCAGCAGAGTAGAAGCCGACAAAAGACTGGGCGCCGGCAGCCGTGAGCGTCACGGACGAGGCTTCCAGGGCAAAGCTGGAATCGAGCACCGACACGCGGCTGAATGCGACGTCCGCAAAAGCTACCCGCCCGAGCGTCTTCTTATTGCCCGACATATCCGAGGTCTTGACGTCGGCATACAGCACGCCAGACGTGCCATTCACTTCCAATATCGGATTGCTAACGGTGACGTCAAGCACTCCTTGGTGCCCGCTATAGTGCACTGACCCGCTGTAGTAGAACGTGCCTTGCTTGGCCTTCGTATCGAACTTTCCTCCGCTGATAGGGAAGGTGAATTTTCCGCTCACCCCTGACAACGTGATAGATCCATGCGCGATGCTCGACTGTACGTAAGAATTGAAAGAATCTTTAATTGCCCAGTTCAAGCTGCCGCTGACGACGCATTTCTTCGTTGTATCAATTGTTGGTTGTGCCTTGGGCTGCGCTTTCGGGGTGGAGGAGAGAGTCTTCCCGTCACTCTTGTTGGGTGAAGCAGCACCTGGCGTCTGCCCAGCTTCATTCGGCTGACGTTCTGGCTGCACAGAGCTTGGCTTCGCTTGATTCTCAGGCGCCAACGTCACAGTGAGAGGATCGAGTTCCGTCCCTGCTTTGTAGTGCGTTCCAAATGTATCTTCCACGAGTTGAGCAGCTTTCACAGTGCCTGCAGCAAAAGTCAGCGTAGCCGTCCCATCTGCAGCAGTGCTGATTGTAGGGTCAGTGTCAAAGGTGACAAATGTGTCCGTCGTCGTCACGCCGTCATGCCGAGTGACGGTTGCTACAAGGTGCCATCCAGAAGCGTCATGCACCAGCTGAAAATCCTTAAGCGTTTCGTTCATCGCTCCTGCGTGTGCTGTGAAAGTGACGCTTCCATCAAAATGAATTGTGCTCACAGCTGCGAGATCGATGCGTTGATCAGCAGACAGCGGGAAACGATATTCCGTGACGGCGTCACGAATAGCTCCTGATCGTCCCTGAGAGTCGGTGGCACCACCCGAGAGCGTTTGCGTCCCAGCTGCCCACTTATTGACGATATATGTGCGGAATGATTCTTTGAATCCCCAGGCAAGATTGCTCGCGGGAGCAGTAGCCGATGGTGTATGCACGTCTGCGCCGCCAGGATTCGCACTGCCAGTCTCGCTAGTTTCGCTTGCGGATCCCTCGCCAGTGCCAGGTTTCTCTGAAGCGGATTCGCCAGCATTTTCGTGAGGAGCATTCGGGTTTGCTTCGCTCGGAGCCTTGTCTTTCACCTTGAGCACGAGGGTGGCGTCGTCGAGAGGTGTCCCTGCCTCATAGAACGTACCGAATGCTGAAGCGCCAGTTTTCGTCAGTGTTCCAGAGGTGAGATGAACAGTCACAGTATCGCCAGTACGCTGGGAAACAGCTGATCCAAAGTGGGCAATATCGACGCGGCCATAATTCTTAAAGGGGCCTTTTTCCGTCATACTGACGAATTTATATCCTTTGGCTTCTACGGATAGTGTGGCCGATTTATCGGAAATCGTCACCTGCGGGTTGCTGAAGGTGAGGTCGAGAATGTATCCACCGGCATTATCGGGATGAGACTGGAAATGTACTGCTCCAGTGGCCGCGAGCGTTCCTGCAGGGTCCCCCTGATATTCCGTTCCAGGCGTCACTGGATAATCGAGGATCGCATGTTCTTTCGCATTCTCCGCTGCTGCTGAAGCTGGATTGATCACAGCAGGAGGTATGGCGGTGGTGCGCCCTTTGAATACCGCGAAGTTCATAATGTAGTTTCGGAATGAATCTTTGACGCCCCACGTCAATGTTCCTGATTCCACCGCAGTCGTGGGCTTCGCGCCGTCATCAGCTATTGCCGCTGCAGGTAAAATACATGCGCCAGCAATGCTCACGGCGCACGCCGCAAACGCGGCCGCTATTTTTTTCATCTGCATTGTGTGTAGTCCTTTAATCGTGTGAGTGCCAGCAGAATTGCCGCACGAAATTTAGGTTAGGCTAACCTAAATTATTGAGCAACTGCTGATTATAACTTGTCAAAAAAGTGGCTCGTCTCACGTGCCTGCTTCGTGCGCAGTCTCATGCGTTCTTCTCGCATCATTGGGCATCGTTGCGCTAACACAGGGGAGGCAGGGGGTATCTTGCTTCCCGCTTCCCGCTTCCCGCGTGATCTATTCGCTTGTGCAATCGCATTCGCCTCTGTATTGCACATCTCTGTATTGCGCCGCGGCGGCCTCGCTGGTGCACCACAGCGCATCGCGATAATGCCATTAGCGCATCGAGCAAGGTCACAATTGCATAACGCGACGCCAGATGACTACGCTAGGGTAGTAGCTCAGAGTAAGCGAGTGTATATGCCTGTTTATAGGGCAGGTGGAGGAGAGATCATGGGCGCTAATGAATCAGCTGCGACACCAGCTTCAGCAACACCAGATCCCACGGCCACCTCACGTTTTTCGGCCATTCGGCACGGTTCTGCAGATATCTCAGTGCCGGTTCCCCTGCACGGTTTAGACGCTGACGATCTCGCTGCTATTGAGGCGCTTCCACCCACGAGTGCGCTGCTCATTGCACGGCGTGGCCCCAATGCTGGGGCGCGTTTTTTGCTCAATTCAGATGAGACGACGGCAGGGCGGCACCCCAAGTCGGATATTTTTCTTGATGACGTGACGGTTTCGCGGCGGCACGCCCATTTTCTGCGCCGTGACGGAGTCTTTTTCGTCAAAGATATGGGCTCTCTCAACGGCACGTACGTGAATGGGGAATTAGTGGACGAGGCACAGCTGCAAACTAACGACGAAGTGCGTATTGGCAAATATCAGTTCACCTATTTTGCCTCTACTCAGGCGGTATAGCATGGTGAATAATCCAGCTTCTATCCCAGCTGAGTCGGGAGATGACGCCGCCGCCCAGCTCAGTTGGCCGCAAGACGTCTCGCATGAACCCACATTGAAAATTGGGGAAGTTCGCGCCATGATGAGTGGGGAATTTCCATTTCTCGCTACCTCAAAGATCCGACACTTTGAGAATGAGGGTCTTATCACCCCGCATCGCACGCCGTCGAATCAGCGTCTTTTTTCTCTCGCAGACGTGGAGCGGTTGCGCTTTATCCTGATTGAACAGCGAGATCGCTATGCGCATCTCGCCCAAATTAAGGAGATGTTGCGGCAGCTTGATATGGGCGTGGCAACCCATGAGCATCCGAGCAGAATGCACGTCGTCGATGGGGGAGAACCGGCAGCAGTACGCCCTGGCACGCGACTGACGAAGAATGAGCTATCCCAGCTGGTGGGAGTATCGATCCAGCGCATTGAATCCTATATTGAATCGGGATTGCTCACGACTGACGCGCGTGGGCGGCTCACTGCTCAAGCCGTTGATATTGTGCGATATGCCGCCGCATTAGAGGAAGCAGGAATGCCGTCTCAGCAGCTGCGGGCGGTGCGCACGTCGGCTCATGCCCACGCCGTGGCGCTGGTAAACATGTTGGCGCTAGAGCGTTCTCGCAAAACCCCGCTGGCACAAGAGCGAGTAGCAGCTGCAACAGGGGAGCTCTCAGCGTTACTCACGCACTATTACCACGCACTGCTACTGGAAAGCATCGATGTGGAATTGCGATAAATCCCACAGTGTCAAAGTTATACAGCGGCACTAGCGACTGCGTAAAGATGCTGATAAGAGTAAAAACTTAAAGTTATGGCCATTTTTACTTTAAGAAACACCTGAAGGACACGCCGGTATTAGTTAAATGATGTCGTTGTGTTTCTGTTGCAACAGGCTTACGCTTGTCAGTAGGTTTTTAAGGAAAGGCGAGCGTCATGATCGATCCGTCCACGCACGACAAAGAGCATGCACCGCAGCAGCAGATGCTGTTTAACGATGGACTTCCGCAGCTCGCTGACGGTCGCGGATATCGCGGGCCAGCTGTGTGCAGGGCAGTGGGGATTAGCTATCGCCAGCTCGATTACTGGGATCGTACAGGATTGGTAGGGCCGACTGTGCGCACTGCGCAAGGTTCAGGCACGCAGCGGCTCTATTCATTCCGCGATATTTTGGTGCTCAAGGTCGTTAAACGCTTGCTTGATACTGGCGTCTCGCTACAGCAGATTCGCACGGCTGTGGCGCAGTTGGAAGATTTTGGCGTCGATGACCTCGCTAAAATTACGCTGATGAGCGACGGAGCATCCGTGTACTTGTGTACATCGAATGATGAGGTCATTGATCTTATTAACGGCGGCCAAGGGGTCTTTGGTATCGCTCTCGGAAAAGTGTGGCGTGAGGTGGAAGGATCACTCACAGAGCTCCCTGTCGAGGGTAGTGATTCTGTGGCAGATCACGTGGTTGATGAGCTCGCTCTTCGCCGCGCCCAAAGACGCGCTCGGGGATAAGCGGCTGGGGGCTTTTGCACTGGCAAATCGTTCACGCCCAGGATGTGTTTAATCTGTTTTACCTAAAGTGTTTAGTTTGATATACTTATAGTGTGAAGCGGAAAGACCTTATGAAACAACTGAAACAGATCGCCGTCGAGCGAGATCTTCCCATTACTATCAGTGAGGGAGGCGCTCACACAAAAGTACGAATCGGCAACCGCTTCATGATGGTGCCACGGCATCGTGAGATTAAAGAAACAACAGCGAACGGGATACTGAAAGAGGCTCAGAAGCAATGAAAGCAACAGCAACTCTCCATTTCGAGGACGGCTGGTGGCAAGTGGCCGTGACGTTAGGGGATCACACTTTCCACACTCAAGGACGGAATCTGAGAGAAGCCCGTGCAATGATTGCTGACGTCCTCACTATTGCACGGGACGAACCCGACCTTCCCACCCCAGACCCTGACCCTATTCTTGTGTTTGCCGATGATGTTGCACAAGCGACCACATCCGTGAAAACCGCCCAACGTGACCTAGAGCGGGCACAGACACAGGTGAACCAGCGGCAACGCTCGGTCGTCCATGACCTACGTCAAAAGGGACTAAAACTTGCCGATATTGCTGAACTACTCGGCCTGACGAAAGGCCGTATTTCTCAACTGGCCAAAGCCTGAGCATCACTAATCACGTCACGGATCGTTCGCTGTTTTGATGAGCGGCCCGTTGTAGGACGCGAACATAACGACTGGGTAGGGGGTGGCCTGTTCGGCGTCCTTGTCCTTATCCAAACAAACCTCAATCCGCACCAGCGGATAACGTAGGCCTGAGGGAGTGATTGCTCTCTTCCAGTAATCTGACATAATATACATTATCGGTAATTGACAGATAGTGACGAGGAATGAGTGACGAGCATACGAAATTGAACTGCAATCATCCATAGATTCGCTCTAGTGTCCGTGCTCTCGGTACACTGTGGTGAGCCGCAACGGGAACAATGCGCCGTCACTGCGCGTTGTATAATCCGCTGTAGTAGTAGAAATAATGAATTCGGCTCGGAAGAAGGAATTTGAATGGTTGAGCGTTCACTGCGCGGTATGAAAATCGGTGCGAATTCTTTGGAGTCAGATGAAGGTGTGGCTTTCGTCGAACGCCGAGAAGTGAAATATCTGTGCGAGAACGGCCACGAATTTGACGTCACATTAGCGGTGGACGCCGATGCTCCAGCTACCTGGGAATGTAAGTGCGGCGCAGTTGCTCATCTCGTTGGAACGGGTGACGACGAAGAAAAGAAGCCAGCCAAAGCTGTGCGTACCCACTGGGATATGTTGCTGGAACGGCGCAGCGAAGAGGAACTTCAAGTACTGCTTGACGAACGCTTGGCTCTGTTGCGCTCTGGGAAACTTTACAAGCGGATGCACTGACGTATCGTATTCGATGCTGGATACGGCGGCGCTAGCTAAAGCAAACCTATCTAAAACGAACGCCGCCGGCTCGTGAGATCTCTGACCATCTTCTATCTTCTATCGGTGCCGCGTACAACGTTAGCGCGCCGGCGAGCGGCACAGCCCCCAGATACCCCACAGGCTAGCTGCTATAGAGCCCATGAGCACAATGACCATGCGCAGCTGATAGCTACTAGCAGCAGGCGTCACGTGCCGGTATAGTGGCACTGTTACCACTCTGGCATCGCGTTCAAAAAGTCCCGTCTGATATTGGACGGTGCCGTTCGGCGTCACCACGCCAGACGTTCCCATCGTGGAGACCTGGATTGCAGTGCGGCCATTCTCAATGGCTCGAAATTTCGTGATCGCAAATTGCTCGAAAGCCTCAGATGAGTATCCAAACGTGACGTTGCTCGTCGGCACGACCAGGAGCTCAGAGCTGGCAGCTCCCTGCGAAACGATGGCTGAGTATGCCACTTCAAAGCAGATGGGCACCGCCACCTTCAAATCACGATCAGGCAGGTGTACGGCGAGCTGAGCAGGCTTCTCCCCCGCCACCATATCAATAGAAATCTCTTCAATTTTTGCTGTGAGTTTTTCAACTACATTTCTCAGCGGCACGTATTCGCCAAACGGGACAGGATGCTGTTTACTATACGTATCTTCTACCGCTGGCAGCGAACCATCTGGATATTGCACCACGTAGTCATTCGTGCGTAGCTGTCGGCCGTGTTCGGTAAAATAACGCTGAGTGCCCAGCAGCAGTGGAACGCCAGCATCGCGAGCTAGCCCCATAATGAGATCGTGTGGATACTGCTCCACCCGATAGTCGTAGTCAGACGTGGATTCAGGAAGAACAAAGAGATCGGGGTGTTCTTTCAGCACGCTTTGCGCAGCCTGCACCTGGTTTTCTGTAGTGATCGTGCTCCAAGCAGAATCTGGAACGCTGCCAAGGTGGGGAGCATTTCCTTGAACGACAGCCACTTTCAGTTGCCCACTAGCGGGAGCATGAAGCGGAACGAGCAGAGGAATGAGCACTACTGCTATGCAGAGCACAGCTGCTTTGAGTGTGCGGAAAGGATGAATCGTCACCGCATTGCGCACTGCCAATGCCCCACTTATAGCGCACACAACTCCAGCTGCTCCCACTAGTTCCGTCGAACCGAGCGGAGCCAGGTGTACCAACGGCGAATCGACCAGAAGATAGCCCAATAATCCCCAGGGAAGTCCGCCAAAAGGCAGCATGGAGCGAAGCACTTCACTTCCCACCCAGACGAGCGCTGAGGCACCGAGCGCTGCTAACGTCATCACGCCAGCGTGATGCACTCTGCGGAATCTCCATATACCAGCCCACAGCGCCGTTACGACACCGATAAAAACAGCCTCAATCCCCGCGAGCACCACTCGCGCAGCCAGCAAACCACTAGCAGTCACAGCCCAATCACAATGCAGATAGAAGAAGACAAACCCCGCCACGAAGCCCCAGAAAAAAGCCCGCGGCCAGGTGGCACGATACACAGTGAACCACAGCAGTGCCACCCCTATCAAAGCGCAAACCCACCACGAACGCGGAGCCCCCGCTGCCCATAGGCCCACTCCAGCTGCCACGCTGAGCAACAGGCGAAACAAAAACGGCAGTGCTCCCCTGATCAGTTTCATCTGGCTATTCCGTTCTGCGTCTTTTCTGTACGAACTCTTCTCACAGCCATTCCCAGCGTTTGAGGAGGTGAATACTTTGCTCGGCTAGCTCCCCTACTGCCGTGGCGGGAACGGCCAGAGCGATTTGCCCTAAAAGATCAATGAGGCGACGATGCGCCGTCATGAAATCTCCCACATCTAATCGGTGCGCTTTGAGGATGCGCGCGAGTGACATACCAGATGCCCATTCGGTGAACGGAACTATTCCCCCTCCTTGTGGCTCTGGTGTGCGCATGATTCCCCGCTGCAACTCAATCTGATGCAAAAAATCGTAGTTGCTCCGAATAGCTTTCCAGGCATTCTCGCTCGCCGAGTTCAACACTCCTACGCGTTCCCCCAGACGCCGATCAGAGAGGAAAGCGGTACAGATCCCTGCAAATTCAGGGGCGGAGAGTTCGCTCAGAGCTGTCTCTCGCAAACAGAGCGTCATCAGTAGATCGCTCTCGTTGTGAATGCGAGCTAGCATTGGGGCTCCACTAGAGAGTTTAACGTACACCCGAGCAGCTCCAGCAGGATTCTCCGGCACTCCCTGTAGGTATCCCACATACGCTAATATGCTCGCAGTTATATCAAATTCCCGAGCTACAGAATCAGCAGCAGCGCTCATCGTCTTTTCTAACTGGGCGAGCTGACGATCGAGAGTCAGCAGTTCCTGGGTGCTGGCCACATGCGTAGCTACATCCGGACACGAATGTACAGGATGAGAGAGCACGGCGGGATCGTGAGGAGTGGCTCCCCGATCCCACGAACTAGTGAGATCGGTGTCAGCTCCCATATCGATACGCTCGGCTGCGAGTTCAAAAATTTCATTGGCAATGTGAGTGCGCCCTCGCGGATCTTTTGCCCCTATGCCAAAGGGAACGGTGAATACGCCCAATTCGCGCACTTCACTGCTGACATCGCGCCGCCGTATCCAGCGCAATGCTCCGTCAATCGTCACCACTCGAATACGATCGTCATGCGTGGAGAGCACCCCGAAGTATTCCAGCTCACCACCGAGGGAACACACGTAAACTTTTCCGCTCTCCACCCGCTTCCATGAGCGTTCTATGCGGATTCGGTAGTCGGCTTTGGCACGTTTGCGCTCCGCCTTAGAAGCGCGGCGGGCACTGGCACGCAGCCGTGCATATTCCACGATGTCGCCACGCTCGCATGTCCCTGATAGCTCGGTCTCAATCTCGGCGATACGCCCGCGGATTCGACGCGCTTTCACCTGGGCATGTGCCACCTGATCATTAGCCTGGAACTGGGCGAAAGAGGTGCCCATAATAGCTCTGGCAGCGGCGTAATCAGAGAACTGCAAGAGGTTAATCACGGTGTTATATGAGGGGAAAAAGGCGCTCTTGAGCGGTTCTGATCCGCCAGTAGCCACCGAGAGGAGCTGCTGGCGTGAAAGATCGACGCCAGCGAGCACGACTGCATAGCCCACAGCATCCTTTCCACGGCGTCCGGCTCTTCCAATGAGTTGGGTATATTCGGTGGCAGAGAGGTCTACAAAGTCGGTGCCGTCGAAACGGCGGAGTTCTTCTATGACGACGCTGCGCACCGGCATATCAATCCCCAGTGCGAGCGTGCCGGTAGCATAGACCAGCGACAGCAGCCCCTCTCCCATCAGCTTTTCCGTGAGCTCCTTGAGCGGAGGAAACATGCCAGCGTGGTGAGCGGCAAAACCGCGGCGCAGAGCTTTTGCCCAAAAGTTGAAGCGGACCGTCTGAGCGTCGGCGTCAGTGAGCTGCTCTCGCAGACGCATGAGTGCTTCATCAATGCGGCGTTCGTGGGCTTTACTCGTAAAGCTCACTCCGCTATCGAGCAAATCTGCTACCGCACGATCGCACCCTTTGCGAGAAAAAATAAATTCGATTGCGGGCAGCATCTGTGCACGCTCCAAAGCGCTGATGACTCGTCGCCGTTCGACGCTGGAGGCACTCGTGCGTCTGCGGCGCCGATAGCGGTCGGCAGCCCCGTGAGAGTGATTCCCTCGATAATAGCCCTCGCCGGAATTTTGGCTGCGGCGTTCGGCGGCATCTAGCTCTTTGAAAAGTGAACGTGCCGCTGGGGATAGCTGCCCTTTTTTCGTCAGAAGCTCAGTGAGTTCACCATTGCTGTACACATATTGGATGAGCGGTACTGGCCGTTTGTGGGAAATTACGGCGCTCGTCGGGCCACGCACGGAACGTAGCCAGGCAGTGAGCTCATCCGCATTGGCAACGGTAGCTGAGAGGCTCACAAGCCGCACATGTGCTGGAAGCTGCACGATGATTTCTTCCCAGACTGGCCCGCGCACCGGATCTGCCAGATAGTGCACTTCATCGAGCACGACGTACCCAATATCGGCCACTGCCGTATCGTGGGCATAGAGCATATTGCGCAGCACTTCAGTGGTGGCCACAATAATATGGGCATCACGGTTGATCGTCTCATCTCCCGTGAGCAGCCCAATGTGCTCTGCACCGTAGCTCTCGCACAATTCTCGATATTTCTGATTCGAGAGCGCTTTAATAGGGGCAGTATAGACACAGCGCTGGCTGCGAGCAAAGGCCAATTCCACGGCGCCAAGAGCTACCATCGTCTTCCCTGAGCCAGTGGGCGCACACATGAGCACATCCCGATCGGCGCTGAGAGAAAACAAGGCTTCGCGCTGCACCGAATCGAGCACTATCCCACGAGCCGCTTGCTGATCAATAAAATTCGCTATCACGGCGTGGGCAGCGGAGTTGTCCTCGCGACCTTCAGGCTCGCGGTTTTCAGAGGTTCCGCAGCGTTTGCGATAGGCGCATTCACCAGAAGCGGCGGTCTCGCGGTTGTCGTGGCTCTCGTGACGCTCGCGGCTAGAGCTCATCGCATCGTCATTTCTCATAGCGCCATCCGTATTCTACTGGGCAGAATGCGTATGCGCGCTGGCAGATCGCAGATCAATTCCCCATCTGCCATCACCGGAGGTGGAGCAATCCCCATCCTCGTATCTGGCTCGACGGCAATCTCGCGCGCCGTCATCTCATGCACCCGTGGATCATCGACGTGGCGAGCACGCGCCAATCGTCCGAGCAATGATGGAAACTCAAGCGTTGAAAGCCCTCGACACAGCACTACGGAGAGTGCATGATCCGTGGGGTCTGCGTGCGGAGCGAGATTAAATCCCCCGCCGGCAAAGCGAGTATTCGCCGCCAGCAGCAGCACCATTGAGCCGCTCATACGCACCCCATCCACCGTGAGCCGAACGCCATACGGGCGATAGTGTATGAGCGAACTGATCAGCCCACGCACGTAACGCACGTTTCCTTTCGGCCACTGAAACTGGTTCGCACGAAAGTTGGCATCCGAATCAAGCCCCATATTGGCCATCGCCAGGGCTCGCTCAACTTTCCCTCCACCTTCAATTTCCAGCACGTCAATCTGACGGAACTTGCGCGTGAAAAGAGCGCTCATCACCTGGTGGAGCCCCTCGTCGGGACGGTGTGTCGGCAAACTGAATTCTCTGGCAATGTCGTTTCCCGATCCGGTAGCTACAATCCCCAACGGAATTTGAGAATCTCCGAGAGCATTCACTGCGAGGTGGATCATGCCATCTCCCCCAGCCACAATGAGCGCGTCAATCATCCCCGTTTCGGCGGCCCCAAACATATCGCCCTTGAGTACGGCGGGATCATCGCTGTTGAACCACACCACTTCTACTGGATATGCAGCGAGTAAATGAGCCATCTCATCACGGTAGGTACGTCCTCGACCTTTTCCAGAGTCGGGGTTGATTGCTACGCCAACGATCATTCTCCACCTACCTTTCCGCTATAGTCAGCGCTACGTTATGTTCCTCTCGTGACGCCGCCGCGCGCGTTGCCCAGCTGCGGTAATTTCGCCACGCCCTTACGCCGTCATATGCAATGCGCTCGGGCTGCAGAAACAAACCCTGTCTACCATCTCATGATCTGCCACGTCACGCTAGTGCTGAGAGCTAGCCAACCGGCACCACCATCGGCTCACTACTGCAGCTCATCCTCACGATTCTCCATGATAAACCTGCACGATTGCGGTCAGCGCGGGAGCCAGCTGCGCCCGTATAGAAGCGGGATATACAGCGTAACAATCACGGCCAAGCCGCACGAGCAAGGTTCGCAACCACTGCACGTTGTGTACACTGAGAGATATCACATGTGCTTGATTGCCCACGCCGGTGTGAGTGTCCGTATCCTCACCCGTTTCTCCGATGTCTACATCTGCTTCTATGTGGGATTCGGGGATCTCTTCTAGCACCCATCGCGCACGCGGAGCGCACACGAGGTGTATCTGCGTACCCGTAAAATGCCGTGGTGCTCTCCGATACTGTTGTGCCCAGCTGCGCACCACCATTTTCGTCGAGTATTCATCTGTGGGCAGGACTGCAGAGATCCGATCCAGCCGAAAAGTGCGTATGATGCCGTCGTCACCAGTTGCCACTAGCAGCGGATTCATCCCTGGATCGACGGCGAACGGCCGGACTCGTATATGCTGGCAGCCGGCTGTGCCATCTGCTGCGGCCTGCCAGTAGCAGATAGTGACGGCGTTACGCCGCTCGATGGCGCTGAAAACGGCATCCGCTATCGTCGGGGAAAAGCGGGCAGTGGGCGGCGCCCACATGGCGTCCGCATAGCCAGATTCCGCTGCAGCCTGAGTAAATACTGTGCGCATATCGAGCAAAGCCCGCTGGTGATCTCCGATGGCCACGGCCAGCAGCGAATCGATAGCACCAAGTAGCGCTATCACTTCCGCAAACGTGAAACTCGCCGTCGGATAGTGGCTGTCTTTTTCCGCCGTTCCATGCCCGTGGGCTTCTATAACCCACGCTGTATTAATAGCTTCTCCCTCTTCCCACGGCGGCATCACGAGATCGTAGGGAGCCTGTGGCTGGCCATCAATCACAATCTCAGTAGTGAAAAGATCGCGCAATTCGCGGCGCACCGTGAGCGGAGTCAGCGAAAAATGCTCGGCCAGTTCTCCGAGGGTAGCAGGGCCGTGGCGTAGTAAATACGTAAAATATGATTCGCGGCGCGGCACGCTAGCATCCACGCTTTTACCGGTCGGCACGATCGGGGCAGACCTTCGTGCATGAGCAGATTCTGCGGGAGCGGTTGGCAACGCTGGTGTCGGTGACGCAGGTGATGATGGCTGCGAGGACGAGGATGGGGACGGGAGCGGCGGCGATGGCGCCACGATACGCGCAGCGTGCTCTAAACGCCTGAGAATGTCATGTGCATACTTCACTGGAGCGAGGACGCGCATATCGCTTCCATAGAAGGCGCACTCCTCTAAAAACGCGAGTGGATCGACGTCACGCAGGCAATAATGCTGCCATGTGGAGGTGCTGCAGTGCTCAGCTATCGGGAGGTCTGTCTCATCCCACACGCAGCGCTCGCTGCGAGCTACGAGCGGAGCACAGGTACCAGGGCGCACTGCAAATATCACCGTGATGGGTGCAAACCATGATGCTGCAGTGGCGCTGCGAGTTTTCTGCCTGGAAGCCTTTTCTGCGGAAGTCTTCTCTGTAGAATCTACCTCTGCGGCGAGGGCGGAGTGCTGATCTGCGCAGTCTCGGCAATGAGACTGCGCAGCGGGTACGACGTCACACGATTCCATGCGCGCCACTTTATACGTGCGCAGCCGCGCCTCAGATCCGAGCAGTTCAGATCTGTCCGGCTCAGACTTATTCACTTCAGATTGGGCTGAAGCGTATTCGCCGCTGCGCTGCTTCGGGCTATCTGTGCTCCCTGCGTTCTCTATGCCTGCTGTATTCTGCGCTGTATTGTCCGCTTCGTTCGCCGTGCCTTTTGCGCCCTCTGTACTTGCCATGTCCTCTGTGCTTGCCATGCCGTTATCCACATCTGCTGTGTCCGCATCGCATGGGATGGCACGCACATAGAATTCGCCCCCGTGTACTTCGAGAGCTAGCGGTCTAGCCAGCCGCTCGGAGGGCTGGGACTGGCTGAGACTTTGATAGCTAAAAGCGATGAGATCGTGATGTTGGATAGCAGTCGCCACCACTGGAGCGAAGTGTCCGCGAGGCACAGTGGCGATCAGTGGTCGGCGGGCAGTGATCTCATCGCTCTCAGCGCCCCGCTGGCCAGCTTCCAAAGCTCTGCGCACCCCGATTTGTGCAAAGACTTCCGGCTGCGAGCGCCCCTTAAAATCGAGCAGCGGCAGCAGCAAAGCCAGATTGAGCCCACTGGTATCTACCTCGATAGTGGCCGAATCGTCGAGGTGATAGGCGTACTCATGATCGCTCTCACGCCTGTGGTAATCAATGAGATCTCCTCCGGCGCGCAGAGTAGCAATGTCTGCACGCACAGTCTCTTTCACCGCCTCACGAGCCATATTCTCGCCGAGATGACGATAGACGGGGACGTCATCCACAATCTCCGTGAGCGACAATGGGCTGTGGCGCAGAGCCATTTTTAAGCCAAACCTGCGGTGGCCTGGGAGATCGTGTGCAGCGACAGCCGCAGTTCGTCCCCGCTGCTGCTTGCGCCGTCCTTGTGCCATAGTCTCAGTTTAGCCCAGTGACGCTGCCGCACTTATCACGCATGCGCTGAACACATCTTTAGATGCGTTCAGATGCGAGATGTGAGGATCGGCGTCACGATAATCCCGCGAGCTCCAAGAGCGTGAAGCTCATCCATGACGGCGTTCATCTTCGCCCGCTCCACCATGGTGCGCACCGCAAACCAACCTTTCTCATGCAACGGAGAAATCGTCGGGCTTTGATACCCTGGAGCCACCTCAACTGCTTGCGCCAGTAAATCTTGGTGGCAATCGTAGTCCATCACCACGTACGAACGTGCCATAATGACGCCCTCTAGTCGACCGTCGAGAATCTGCAGCTCCCGCGTCACGTCAGCACCATCGCGGCGAATGAGTACAGCTTCAGACGTCAGCAATGGATCGCCAAAGACCTCCAGACCCGCTGCCCGCAGCGTCGTGCCCGTTTCTACGACGTCTGCAATCGCGTCGGCAATTCCTAAGCGAACGGATGATTCCACTGCTCCATCGAGGTGCACGATCTCGGCGTTCACCCCTTTCGCAGCAAGGTAGGTGGTGAGCAGGTGGTCGTAGGAGGTGGCAATCCGTTTTCCGTCTAGCTCGCGCACACTGCGAGCCGTATTCTCAGGAGCGGCAAAGCGGAACGTTGAACGGGCAAAGTTAAGTGGGCGGTGTTCGACGGCGTGGGCCCCCGAATCTAGCAGTAAATCGCGGCCGGTGATGCCCACATCGACGGTGCCAGCACCGACGTAGACGGCGACGTCACGAGGACGAATGTAGAAAAACTCCACGCCGTTTTCGTCGTCACGAAAAGAGAGTTCCCTGGTGGAGCGCCGCTGATGGTAACCAGCTTCCTTGAGCATCGAGATGGCTGGCTCGGACAGTGATCCCTTATTCGGTACGGCAATGCGCAACATGTCTCTCTCCCTCTGATCGGCGCTCACCTTTGCTGGTATGGCAGTAGCCACATATCGTATCAGCTCATCGGTATCAGCTGTTTTACTTACGTCACTAAAAAATAATTACGTCGTTAAAAATGACTGTAGACGTTAGCGAGACTAAAGATAGCGGTAGACGTCAGCGAGTGTGAGCCCTCGCGCCAGCAGCATCACCTGCGCGTGATAGAGCAACTGCGATACTTCTTCAGCGAGTTCATCATCGCTCTGGTATTCAGCCGCAAGCCACACCTCTCCGGCCTCTTCCACAATTTTCTTTCCAATAGCGTGGATTCCGGCATCGAGTTCGTTCACGGTGCCAGAACCCACGGGACGGGTTGTCGCTTTATCTGAAAGCTCTTCAAAGAGTTGGTCAAAAGTCTTCATAGCGCCAGTCTATAAGAATTCTCATCTGAGCAGAATTTTCACTCCTGGGCTGAAACTACGTCAGTGGTGAATGCCTCTTTTGCCGGTACGGCCTGTTTGATGAGTCCTTGATCGAGCATAAACTGTGCCATGGCATCCCATTTTGCGCCGTCTTGCTGGCCAAAAGTACTGCTTCCCTCATAGAGCTTCAAGGTGGCATCCAACACTTTCTTCGCCACGGCACGTTTGTCAGGGTCAGTGAGCGATGGCACCTGCTTCGCGGTGATGGTCAGCGTCGCTTCAGGATCCTGCTTTGCGCTCTGTACGCCCTCATACACGGCTGCTAAGAATTCTTTGTACACCTGCGGGCGGATATTGGTGCTCAACGAACCAAAGCCCACTCCGATCAGCGGCAGATCCCCCGAGACGAGCGGAATAACACGCACTTTCAGGCCGGCATTTTCCATGGCGATGACGTCGTTATTTTCAAACCCGATGACGCCATCCACCTGCTTGTTTTGCACAGCTGCCGTCTGCGTGTATCCAATGGATTTCACAGTCACTTTGCCCTCTAAATTGTGATCTTTGAGGGCTGCGAGCAGGCCATAATAATTCTCGCCGTATTCTCCAGGCAAGCCGACAGTTTTTCCAGCCATATCCTCCCACGAGGTGACGCCGGAATCTTCCGACACAATCAGCACTGCAGGATAGCGCTGGTACATCGTCGCCCAGTTCACCACGTCAATCCCTGTGGAACGCCCCTGGAGCATTTCATCTCCACCGGCAAAGACGATATCTTCCTCCCCTGCTGCAAGCGCCCCGAGCAGCGACTCTTGTGCGCCGTGGTGACGGAGTGTGACGTTCACGCCGTGCTTGGTGAAGTATCCCTTTTCTGCAGCCACATAGAGCGGCGCAAATTGAACATCTGGCACATACGTGAGACCAACCGTTATGGAGGCATTGTCAGCAGGTGAGGCCTCGCCAGAGCCACTGTGCGCCGCCGGTACAGTAGCGTCACTGCAGCCAGCTAACGCGAGCAATCCTGCCCCGAGGAGTGCCAGAGTCTTGCTCATACACTTTTTCATGGTGTTCCTTTCTCCGTATTTCATTACATGAGGTCTTTTTTCATTACATGAGGTCTGTCAATTTTCACTGCATAATGGCGCTTAGCTTGGCGCATGGCGCTTCACCCGATGAGCGATATCTGTGCCTCATGACCGCTGTGAGCGCCGGTGCGACGTCGGTGCGTGCAGATGCGACGTTGATATTCACGAGGGCGGCATCGGCATACGGGATAGTGAGCGGTATGCACCGATATATCGACGCAGAAGATTCACCGGCGAAGTTCATACTAGGCCGCCTCTTGAGTGGCTGCGAGCACAATATTTTCCAAGATGCGCAGCACGAGATAAATCCCAACTGCCACCACGGCCAGCAGAGTAATCGTGGCAAACATGCCAGGGACATCGTTCACGTGCTGGGCGCTCACAAGCTCGATGCCAAGTCCTCTTTCCCCGCCAATCACCATCTCTCCCACGACGGCGCCCGTCATGGCTAAGGTAAATCCGGTGCGCAGACCTGCCATGATATTTGGCCCCGCCAGCGGAATTTCAATGCGGCGCACCAGCGTGAGGCCTCCGGCTCCATCGAGGCGCGCCGCCTCCAGCACTTCAGTGCTGATCTGCCGTATGCCCACAGCAGTTGAGACGATGACGGGAAAGACCACCATAATCGTGCACAGCACGACGATCGCCGTCGTGCCATAGCCCACCCAGGTGACGAGCAGCGGAGCGATGGCAATAGCTGGAATGGCTTGAGACGCCGCTAAGTAAGGCTCGACGGCGGCGCTGAACAGTCTAAAATGCGCGATAGCCACGCCGAGCGGAATCCCGATTAGTGCCGCCGTCACGCAGCCCAGCGACGCCTCGCGCACGGTGGATAGCAGAGCCTGCCCCAGGTAGCCTCCTGTAAAACCGGCCATGAGCCGCTGCAGCACCATATGTGGGCTGGGAAGAGCAAAAGCGGGGACGATCCCCCATGCCGTCGTCACGACCCATGCTCCGAGCAGCACGGCAGCCACAACTAGTGGAGGAACCCATGATGCTCGTTTCATTTCCCCGTGCCTCTCGACTGCATATCACGCATCTGCGCGTACGCCCGCCAGGCGTCATGGGGAGAGCAAAAAGTGCGCGGCAACAGCAGTTGCCACGCCGTGTGCCTCCCATCCGGACTCTAACCGTCGGTTGAGGAATTTCACCCCATCGGCCAAAGCGAGTGCTTTGGTTCGCGGACTATCACCGCCGGTTCAGACTTTCACTGACCCTGGCGCACGCATGTGCCCCCTCAGTATAGACCCGCCAGCTCTCTTCTCAAAGAGCGTCTCGCCTCTCGCAATGCACCTCGCAATAGGACGGGCACGCTCTATGCATCCGCACACAGCATGACACATCATCACTCGGCAACGTTTTGCCCAGTAACGTTCTTAGCACGTAACGAGGAACGGGAGCTGCCGCAGCTGTGCTGGAGCGCCACATCGCGCAGTGCGGCAATCTCATCGCTGGCGCTCTGCGCATTAAACACCGCCGAGCCGGCCACGAACGTGTCTGCACCAGAATCTGCAGCGAGTTCAATCGTCGTACGCGAAATTCCGCCATCTACCTGAATCCACACATCGAGCCCGCTCCGTGCCACCGCTTCGCGCGTCCGGCGCACTTTAGGCATCATCTGCTCGATGAACTTTTGGCCGCCAAAGCCAGGTTCCACCGTCATAATCAAAAGCATGTCGAACTCGTCGAGGAGCTCCAAATATGGCTCGATAGCGCTCGTAGGTTTGACGGCGAGACCAGCGCGAGCTCCCATAGAGCGAATCTCACGCGCAAGACGGATCGGAGCATGTGCCGCTTCCGCATGAAACGTGACGGAACGAGCTCCCACCTCGACGTACTGCGGCGCCCAACGATCAGGATCGTCAATCATCAGATGGCAGTCCACTGGCAGCGGCGAGGCAGCTACAATCGACTCCACCACTGGCACGCCTAAGGTCAAGTTAGGCACGAAATGTCCATCCATGACGTCGATGTGAGCCCAGTCTGCACTGCTGATTTTGCTCAGCTCTGCGCTCAAATTTGCAAAATCACTAGTCAAAATTGAGGGGCTAATCCGCACGCTCATACAACCTCACTCTGCTATCAGACTCACTGCTACCAGTTTCACTGTCGCAACCACGACGCCACCTGCGGAACTACTCGCACTCTAGCGCTCGCTATTTGCGCTCTGGCTACTTGCAGTTCGGCTACCGACAAGTCTAACGATCGCCCCAACGGACACTCACATCATCACTCAGCGTCGTTGGTTTTACGTACAATCGCCATATACATGGCATCGCTCTCGTGTCTATCTTGCCACAGCTGCAGATGCCCGCCCACGCCTGTGAGCTCCATGAGCGATTGTCCACTCGCAATAGCTGGCGCATCGAGCAGCTCAGCGTGAGGATGGCGCGCGAGAAAATTCTCGATGACGTCGCGAGTCTCACGCAAATACGGCGAGCACGTGGAATACAGGATGATTCCTCCCGCTCTCGTGCACGTCAGCGCAGCGTCGAGCAACTCTCCCTGCAATTGGGCTAGATCAATGCCGTCACCAGCACGCTTTCGCCAGCGCGCCTCTGGACGCCGCCGCAGTGCACCAATTCCGGTGCAGGGAGCGTCAAGTAACACTCTGTCGTACACGCCTGGCTCCATCGCTGCGAGGTCACGTCCATCACCGCAGCGCAGCTGCACGATATCATTCCACGGAACCACCGCCTGCTCCACCAAATCGAGGCGGTGCTCATGGAGTTCATTAGCTCGTACCTGCGCTCCTCGTTGGCCAGCGATGGCCGCAATGGTAGCAGTCTTTCCACCTGGGCCAGCACACATATCGAGCCACAGCTCGTCGCGTCCGGCTATCGGCACTGCCGTAAACGTGCGCGCCACTAACTGGCTACCTTCATCCTGCACCCCCGCGCGTGCATCACGCACTGCAAACACCCGACCAGGATCTCCCCCATCGAGCCGCACGGCGCTGCTTACAAGCGAGCCAGGAGTGCTGTTCATATGGCCACGTTCAATATCTGCGCGCAAATCCTGCACGGAGATATCACGGGCAGCCAGTGCTACCGGAGCCGGCTTATTGTCTGCTGCCAGCACGGAGAGCAGCTCCGAATGCGTACGACCATTCGCTTTCAAAGCCTCATCTATCGCCCGCACAATCCATCTCGGATGCGAAAACCACTGGGAGAGGAATTGTGCCGAATTGATGTGCCCGCCAGCATCGGCGATGAGCTGATCTCGCCACTGCCGTTCGCTGCGTTCACTCACGCGGTGCAACACGGCGTTCACAAATCCTGATGCTCCGGTGCCGATTTCATTACGGGCAAGTTTGACGCTCTCGTAAATAGCCGCGTGAGCAGGGGTGCCCAAGCCCAGCAGTTGATGTATCCCCATGCGCACGAGGACGAGCACGTCAGAATCGAGAGATGCGACGGCGCGCCCTCCGGTGCAGTGCTCTGCAATGGCATCCCATCGCCCCTGCATACGCAGCGTGCCGTAGCACAGATTTGTCGCATAAGCGGAGTCTTGCCGATTCAAGTGTGCGCGGCGAATCTGATGAGGCAGCTCAATATTGGCGTAGGCGCCGTCACAGTGCACCGCCATGAGTGTCTCGAATACCACCAGTCGAGCGGGGTCAGAATCTTGGCGTCCAGGGCGCCAATGGGTGGGGCGACGATTGCTCATAGCTGACTCTCTTCCCGTGCAATGCGAGTGCGCTCCGCAGTGCGAGTGTACGCCGTACCCCCACGTCGCGCCGATGTACGCTCTCCGCTCTCTCCCTGCTCACTTTCACGGTACTCAAACGACAGATGTTCCCCGTGCAGACCACGTGCCCAAGCCGCGCCATCCATTGTGCGCTTACCAGCCGGCGTCACCTCTCGAAGCTCCAGAGCGCTTGTAGCAGTGCCGACGAGTGGATACCCACCTGCACCGCGATATATCTGCCCAGGCTGTAGCTGCAGAGGCTCCGGTATGGGAGAATGCGCCTGCTGGACGGCGCTATCCGCTGCAGTCGTTACGACAGTAGCATCTGAGACTGGTAAGGAGGCTTGCCCTACAGCTGGCAATGCAGCTGGAGCCACAGCAGCGCGTGAAATTTTTACGCGCTGCCCATTCACTGTGCTCCACGCGCCTGGCTCTGGCGTGTATGCCCGCACGATATTGACGATCTCTTCAGCAGCAGCATCCCAGGGAATCTGAGAGTCTCGCGTGGAAAGGCTAGGAGCATATGTGGCCGTGCCCTGCTGCGGTAATAGCTGCACCGTTCCTGCCGCAATGGCGTCAAGCGTAGCCGAGAGTTGCTCTGCACCGCTGTGAGCCAGATCGATTAAAATTTCCCCCGCTGTGGCCTGGGCATCCACAGGATGCTCGACGAGACTCGCGATAGGGCCGGTATCAAGGCCGTGGTCAATGCGGAAGACTGACGTACCAATCGTGTGGGCACCTGCGGCGATGGCATACTGCACTGGAGCGGCTCCTCTCCACTGCGGCAAGGCAGAAAAATGCAAATTGAACCACCCGTAGCGAGTGAGTTCCAAAGCCTGCGGTGGCACCATTAAGCCATATGCCACCACCGCTACTGCATCAGCGTGCAGTGAAGCAAGATCTGCGAGCACGGCCGGATCTTTCAACGTGCGGGGAGTGAGCACTCTCAAGCCTAATTCCTGTGCCCGTTCATGCACTGGTGAGGGAGTGAGCACTCGCTTGCGTCCACGTGGAGCTGGGGCGCGAGTGAGCACCGCTGCCACATCATGGTGGATGGCTAACTCGCTCAAAGCCAGTGCCGCTACAGCTGGAGTTCCAGCAAAAATAATTCTCATATCTCGTATTCTACGATGTGCCCTGGTCTGGCTTAAACATGTGCATAGCGCTGCGGGGCGCACGCACACCACCTCCCGATAGTTACGCCTTTATGCCCCTGCCTTTACAGCCACTTTAGCTCTTACAGCTGCGGATCGACCGTCACTTTCACGCGCGAACTCTGGCCCGCCTTCAGCGCCACTTCGCTGCGCGCTAGACGTACAATCCGAGTGCACCATGGACGGTTTTCTTCGCTGCAGCGCACATATGTAAGCGTCGTGCCATCTGGGCGACGTGTCGGGCCAAGCACGGCGGCGTGAGCGAGAAGCTGGTGGACACCGCCAGCTAAGAGCGCATCGAGAGGAGTCTGCTCACTCATCACCCCTGCGCTGGGGGCATGTTCGGCGATAGCAGCTCCGCTTTCCCTCATCGAGATAGCGCGCATCAGAGCCAGTAATTCGCGCACGTGTTCCCACTGCCCTTCTAAGGCAATCCAGGCGGCAGTGGGTGGGAGTGCCAACGCCGCCCGTTCCTGATAGGCGTGTTCTTCCCACTCTTGCCAGCGTCCTTCGCGCACAGTAGCAGCGATATCATCTGCAATTGCCCCTACGATGAGAACGGTACCTCCAGCCTCCCGAGAGCGCACATGCTCTGCCACCGCAGTGCAGAGCCGGAAAAAATTCAGCGGAGCATCGAGGGCAGGGGCGCGCAGTACTGCTCCAGCGTCGAGAATGACAGCTGCCGCATACGGCTGGCTAAGACGCGGAATCTGGCCTGGAGTTGCCACCACAATAGAATGCCGACGGGGCGTGCTGATCTGCTCGTTGGCATCTCGCGCCGTCACGATAGAGACCCCTGGAAAAGCTCGGCCAATTTCGTGGGCGGTGCGTGCCGATCCCACCTGCATAGGCCGCAGTGCGCGAAAGCCACACTGGGTACAGACGAATGTGACTCCGCGCCACCCACAGCGGGTACACACAGGCGGAGTATCTGGATCCGTGATGGCCAGTCCCCCGCTGCACTGCGGGCACTGAGCTATAGTGCCGCATCGGGCACACGCCACACGTGGGATGTAACCACTGTGGGGAACCGTGACGAGTACGTGTCCAGCTGTGAGCCCGCTGCGAATAGTGGAAAAGACCGAATCGGGCAGCCGAGCCCACGGAGCACCTTCAAAGGCCGCATCTTGGGCAAAGATCATGCGTGGCATCAGCGCTCGTCTCCACGGACTTGCCACCGTAATGCGCGGCCGCGCCCATCCGATCTGTTCCAGGTGCGCCATATTGAGTGACGCAGAACGAGAGAAAAAGAGTGCACTCGTCTTTTCTATGTCAGCTCGTTCGAGAAGTACCCGAGAGGTCTCAATATACGGGCTGCGCCGTTCTCGCTGTGCCGGATGAGCGAGGTCAATCCCGACGACCAGCCCCAGGTGCGGCAGCGGTGCATATGCAGCAGAGCGGGTGCCAATGACGACGCGCGTACGCCCTTGCACAATGCTCACAAACGTCTGATAGCGCTGTGCATGAGCGAGTTCTGCCGTAAAAAGTCCGAGCGGCTCGCCCACGAGGCATGTGCGCAATTCCTCAGCCAACTGCTCGACGTCCCTCGGAGTAGGGACGACGATCAATGCGCTCTTCCCCGCAGCCAACACCGCCTGCACAGCCGGAGCAAGCAGTGCGCTGTAGCCGTGCGCCGGAGCGAGTATGCACCCAGCTCGCACGGACACACCGGAGCTCAGATCGGCAATTACCGATGATCCGCCCTCATACACGTCCCACGCTCCTGGAGCTGGCGGTGTAAAAGTGGGGAAAACTGGCGCTGCCAAGGCAGTGACATCACGTTCTGCTCGGGCGTGGCGAGTGGGCACAGCTAGCCGTACGACGTCCATCAATGGGGCAGCTTGGCGCTTGGCGAGCCGCTTGCACAGCTGAAGAATCTGCTCGGTGAGCACCGGCAGAGAAGATACGACGGAGTCAAGGGGGCGAAGCTGCAGACCCTGCGTAGCCTCAGCGCTGCGATTGATAACGAAGCCCTCTGCCCGCAGCGAGCTGAAGGGAATACGTACACGGCAGCCAATTTTCACCTGCTGTGCTAGCTGATGTGGGATTTCATACTCGTAGATAGGATTCCACTGCGCCCCTGGAGCATCGACGAGCACCTGTGCTACTGGCAGCGCCACTGGCGAAGACACAGCAGCCTTTTCAGGCAGCGGAAAACTCATGAGCTCTTCTTGCTGAGCAAACTGAGGCAGGTCGAATAAACTAGCCTCAGACGTCTGCTGCACAGGTGTTCGTTGAGAGATATCCACGGTTCTATTGAATCATCTACCTTGGTGAAAAAATCGGAAAATCTTTTCTCTGTGCGCGCAGGCTGTGCGCACAGGCTTTTCTGCTTTTTGCGCGCGCAGGCTCCCAGTCGAACGTACGCGAACCGTCACGCCTGCCCGTGCCAACAGCGCTATGCGGATCGTCCAGCCGCCGTAGATTGCCAACAACACTTGCAGATTGCCCACAACCGCGGCGGCCATATCACGGGTGGCTATATCGCGGCCAAGAGAGCAGTGACCTGGTCAGTACGTTCCCAGGTGAAGTCTGCATCATCTCGTCCAAAGTGCCCATAAGATGCCGTCTTGCGGTAGATCGGCCGCAGGAGATCAAGCGCGTCAATAATCGCTGCTGGACGCAGATCAAAGACCTTGTGGACGGCGTTGGTGATACGGGAAAGCTCTACTTTTTCTGTCCCAAATGTGTCAATCAGTAATGAGACTGGCGTCGCCCGCCCAATCGCGTAGGCGACCTGCACTTCACAGCGGTCAGCCAGCCCTGCAGCGACCACATTTTTGGCCACCCACCGCGCGGCATAAGCGCCACTGCGATCCACTTTCGATGGGTCTTTTCCGGAGAATGCCCCGCCGCCGTGACGGGCAAAGCCACCGTAGGTATCGACGATGATTTTACGGCCAGTGAGCCCCGCATCTCCCATTGGTCCGCCGATGACGAATCGTCCTGAAGGGTTCACCAACGTGGAATAATCGGTGAAGTCGGGTACTAATTCCGAGAGCACCGGTTTCACCACATGCTGCTCAATCTCTCGGCTGAGGTCAGCCTGGGCAAAATCGGGATGGTGTTGAGTCGAGACGACGACTGTCTCGATACCAGCGGGTTTACCGGCGTCATCATAGCGCACAGTCACCTGAGTCTTGCCATCTGGACGCAAGCCTGCCACTTCACCACTCTTGCGCACATCAGCAAGCCGCTTGGCGAGTTGGTGGGCGAGATAGATAGGCATGGGCATAAATGCTTTCGTCTCGTTGGTCGCATATCCAAACATCATGCCCTGATCGCCTGCCCCCTGGCGGTCGTAGCGGTCGGTGACTTTTCCTGACCGCATCTCCAGTGAGTCGTTCACGGAATCGGCAATATCGTGCGACTGCTGACCAATAGAAAGCTCAATACCGCACGATCCGGCGTCAAAACCAATCTCAGAAGAGACGTATCCGATGTCTTTCAACACCGAGCGAATCAGCTCCGGAATTTCCACGTATGTCTGCGTAGTCACTTCTCCTGCCACGTGCACGAGACCAGTGGTAGCGAGCGTCTCCACTGCCACTCGCGAATGTGGATCTTCGGCAAGCATCGCGTCGAGAATTGCATCAGAGATCTGATCGCACACTTTATCAGGGTGACCTTCCGTCACCGATTCAGAAGTAAATAGTTGCATCATGCCCACCTTCTATGCTGTGCTGTACCGCGCTATTCTACTCACATTTCGCGGGTCTATCTACGTCAGTGACGCCGTCACTACTCGTCTTCAGTACACCCACTCAGAGCAGCCCACGATCCCGAGCTGCTGCAGCGATGCAGCCCATAATCGCAGCTCCCACGGTAGTTTTTGAGCCAGTGGCCGCCGTCAATTCACGTCCGTCGGCGTCAATCAGCGTCACAGATGTGGGCACTGCTCCAAAGCCAGTCGTTTGCCCAACCTCATTGACGACGATCATATCGGCGCCTTTGCGGGCAGCTTTTTCCTTTCCATAGTCGAGCGCAGTGTGGGAATCATCTCCCGTCTCAGCTGCAAACCCGACGATGAGCTGCTCGGGACGGCTACGACGGTGAGCTAACTCAGCCAAAATATCTGGAGTCTCTTCCAAGGTGAGAGTGTGTATGCCGCCAGAGCTCTTTTTGATTTTATTCGGCGATTGACTCACTGGTCGATAATCTGCCACCGCAGCGGCCATCACCACGACGTCTGCCTGCTGAGCCAGATTGCACATCTGCTCATACAGCTCCTGCGCGGTGACGACGGAGTGCACGTCTACACCAGGATGAATGCCGCCGTACACGTCGCGGCTGAGATTGGCAGCTACCAGAGTGACGTTTGCTCCGCCTCGCTGCGCCGCATTCGCCAGTGCCACTCCCATGTGTCCGGTGCTGCGGTTGCCAATAAACCGCACTGGATCAATTGGTTCATGGGTACCGCCAGCGCTGATCACAATGTGCAGACCGGCGAGCGCCTCATCGGTCTGCTGTGAGCGGCCACCGCGCTGTGAAATGCCAGCTTGCGTGGTCGCTGTATCCAATGTACGCACGATATCCAAAGCTGCGCGCACGATCTCATCTGGCTCGCTCATGCGGCCAGGTCCTGAATCGGCGCCCGTCAAGCGCCCGACATCAGGGCCGATTATCTGCACTCCGCGGCGCAGCAGTGTGGAGACGTTAGCCTGAGTGGCCGGATGGTTCCACATCTGCGTGTGCATAGCCGGAGCAATGAGCACTGGGCAGGTAGCGACGAGAGCCGTCGCCGTCAGCAGATTATCAGCCAGTCCACAAGCCAGTTTCGCTAAGGTATTAGCTGTGGCCGGAGCGATGAGCAGCAGATCTGCTTCACCGCCCATGCGCACGTGAGCCACTTCAGCGGCAGCGTCCGTCACTGCTGTGTACACAGGATGCCCACTGATGGCCTCCCAGGTGGTGATGCCCACCATGGTGAGAGCGTCAGGAGTGGGAACGACGTGTACATCGCAGCCAGCAGCTCGCAATCCGCGTACGATAGCGACACTCTTATAGGCGGCTATTCCTCCTGTGACGCCAAGCACCACGCGCGGCATATCTCCACCTGCGGTGCGCTCGTCGGTGTCGCTTTTCGCCATTGCTGCCCCTATCTCAGAGCTGTGCCGTTGAGATTGCTGGCACTCAGCTGCCGCTAGCTCAGTACGTCCTGCCAGATATTTCTCGGAATCACTCGTTGGACGTCTCTAAACTGAGTTTATCCTCCGCAATCTCTTCCAACGCTACCGAGAGCGGTTTATCATCCGGAGTGGAAGGAACAAGTGGACCCACGCTCGTGATATTTCCATCACCTGACTTCATCTCTTGGCGATACGAATTAATCTGGCGAGCACGGGCAGCGCTGTACACGGCCAATGTGTATTTCGACTCCACTTTTGACAGCAAATCGTCGATAGCGGGCTTCGTAATACCTTGTGGATCAGCAGTTGTTCCGATCATAAGACCTCATTCATCGTCATACTTGTGCACTGCCAGACTCGCATTGCACACTACAGACCAAGTCTAAGCCACGATCTGCGCTTATGCGAGTTGCATCGCATGTGCCATGTCGCTCACAGCTTGCTCGACCGTGGTATTGACGATGACAATATCGAATTCGTCTTCGGCGGCGAGTTCCACTCGGGCAGTCTCCAACCGGCGGGCTTGCTCACTGGCATCTTCTGTGCCCCGTCCAGCGAGCCGCCCCACAAGTTCGTCCCATGAGGGCGGAGCTAAAAATATGTGAACGGCCTCTGGCATGGAGCGGCGCACTTGCCGAGATCCGGCTAGATCTAGTTCCAAAACAACCGTCTTACCTTGGTGTAATGCTTGCTGGACGGCTGTACGTGGAGTGCCATAGCGGTGCAGACCATGCACCGTCGCCCACTCCAACATGGCCCCCGAATCCACGAGTTCGTCGAATTTTTGCTCGGAGACGAAATAATAATCGATGCCATCTCTCTCGCCTGCCCGTGGAGGGCGAGTCGTGGCAGAAATTGATAGCCAGACGTTGGGAAAACGCGCGACAAGGCGCTTCATAATCGTCCCTTTACCTACTGCCGTCGGCCCAGTGACCACAAATACGCGAGGATTTCCCATGCATTAACGATAAGCGCGGCGGATGAGAAACGACAAGCCTGGCATTTCCAGACCTGCCGTTTCTCATCTACTGTGCATGTGCTGAACTTACAGGGAGATATGAGAGCTAGCTGCATCAGCCAAACAGTGCGATCATTTTCTCTCTCTGGATAGCTCCGAGGCCAGCTACGCGGCGCGTTGCCGAGATCCCGATTTCTTGCATAATGGCGTCAGCTTTTGCCACGCCGATTCCTGGAAGAGATGTGAGTAACGCCTTCACTTTGAGTTTGCCCACAATATCGTTGTCTTTAGCCTGCTCCAGTGCCTCCGACAGTTTCAGCGAACCGCTCTTGAGTTCCGCTTTTACGTGAGCTCGGGCACGACGCATGCGTGCAGCTTTTTCCAGTGCAGCAGCACGCTGTTCCGGAGTCAGTGGTGGTGGTTGAGCCATGTGAACCTCCCTACATTTTATTCGATGGTTTCATCGTAAACGAGATGAGGCTCTTTTGCTGGCGATTTGTCGAGTTTTCTCCAGAAATTTCCGAAATTGCCCACAACGGTCGAATCGTCCACCAGGGCGCATTACTTTTCGTCGTTCTTTTCCTCTGCTACAACGCCGCATTCATCTGCAGACGCATCGACAGGAGTATCTGCCGAAGTGACGTTCGTAGCAGCGGACGCATCATAATTGGTAGATATATCGGCGTTGTCATCAGTGTCACCGGCGTTAGCACCGCTGTCAGAGAGTGCAGTGTCAGGAGCGCTATCCAAGTCATCGACGTCATTCAAGCTGTTGCTCAAACTGTCGCCCAGACCAGAGCCAGATGTCTCCAACTCTCGGATGTCAGCCACTCGATTGAGCACGCCCATCGTGAATCCCACAGATTTATCGGAAGAAAATTCTCGCGCCAGACTTGCAGCTTCTTTCACGGCCACCGGCCGCTCTACACCGAGATAGACGATTTCGGTGGTACCAATGCGCAGAATGTTGCGATCCACCGCGCTCATGCGTCCCACGGACCACGCTGGCGAGGCGGCGTCAATAAAAGCATCGACGTCTTGGGCGTTCTCAAGATATGCCTGCACAATCTGAACTCCGTACGCCTGTATCGGCTGCTGAGCCGTCGATACCTGCCGCCGCTCATCCAAAAGTGCTTGCGCCCGTGCTCCACGCAGCCGACGCACATCAGCCTCAAAGAGCACATCAAGAGCCCTCTGACGCTGCAACGAACGCCCTTTGCGACGCTTGTTTCGATGCCTGGCATGCCGGCTAGTATGCTCCGCCTGCTGCTCAGGTTGGGAAAGCTGCTCGTTCATCAGGCGCGGTTGATATATTCGCCGGTGCGGGTATCGACTTTGATCTTCGTCCCCTCTTCTACGAAGAGCGGCACCTGAATCTCATAGCCAGTTTCGAGCGTAGCTGGCTTAGTACCAGCATTGGAGCGATCCCCTTGCAAGCCAGGCTCTGTGAACGTCACTTCTAGCACGACAGACGCCGGCAACTCGATAAACAGCACGGTGCCCTCATTTTGAGCGACGATCACGTTCTGATTTTCGAGCAAGAAGTTTTTGGCATCACCCACTACCTCGGCGCTCACCGGAAGCTGTTCATAGGTATCGAGATCCATGAAGACGTAATCGGAGCCGTCGTTGTACAGATACTGCATATCGCGGCGATCAACCGTGGCAGTTTCCACCTTAATGCCAGCGTTAAACGTCTTATCGACGTTCTTACCTGAGAGCACATTCTTGAGCTTGGTGCGCACGAAAGCAGGGCCTTTCCCTGGTTTGACATGCTGGAACTCCACCACTTGCCAAAGCTGATTGTCAATTTTCAGCACCATGCCATTCTTCAAATCATTCGTGGTTGCCATTGCACTCCCATCTGCTCCGTCTTTTCGCACCAGCTGCCGTTGCAGCTAGACATCCATATATGATGCATTCATATGTGATGTCTCTCTACTGATATCCAGCCAGTGCACACACTTACCTAAGGATAGCTGCTCACTACGTTTTGTGTGCATTTCACTCGCGCACTATGAGCGGAATAACGTTGCCTGCACGTCGCAGCTCTACTGTCACACGTCCAACCGCTAGTGCAGGCGCGGCACATAGCGCCCTCACAGCCCTACTGCTGCAAAGGCTTTCGCCAATGCCTCACGGGGTGGATCCGTGACGACGCTCGGTTCACCGATCTCTTTGAGCACCACAAAGCGTAGGTGCCCGCCACGCACTTTCTTGTCCGAATACATGGCATGGAGTAGCTCTTTGCGTGAGACTCCGCTGTAGCTCACTGGCAAACCCACTGTTGCAAAGGCACTGCGGTGTAAATCGGTAAACCCTTCTGGAGCAATCTTCAATGCCTCCGCCAGGGCAGCGGCAAAAACGCAGCCGATAGCAACCGCTTCGCCGTGGCGCCGCTGATAGTGTTCGTGCAGCTCAATCGCGTGGGCGAGAGTGTGCCCGTAGTTGAGAATCTCGCGCAGACCCGATTCTTTCAAATCGGCGCTGACGACGGCGCTTTTCACTGCCACTGAGCGAGCGACTAACTCCTGTAGTGGCCCATCTGGCCCCACATCGAGCACTCCTTGCCCGTGCTGAGCCACGAGCTCCAAAATTCCGCGGTCTCGGATAAATCCGCATTTCACCACTTCTGCGAGCCCTGAACGGATTTCTTCTCTCGGCACGCTCGCGAGCACATCCAGATCGCACAGCACTGATCGGGGCGGATAGAAAGAACCCACTAAGTTCTTTCCATGGCTGGTGTTGATGCCAGTTTTTCCTCCCACTGCGGCATCGACCATTCCCAAGAGCGTGGTAGAGACGTTGATGAGCGGAATGCCACGTAGCCATGTGGCCGCTATAAAGCCGCCGACGTCCGTGGTCGCCCCTCCGCCAATGGCTATCAACACCGCGTCTCGGCCGAGTTGCTGAGCTCCGGCAAAGTCCCACACGGCTTGCACAGTAGAGATGTCTTTAGCCGCTTCTGCGCGTGGGAGTTCAAAAAGATGCGCTGTCGTCCCCGCTCGCTGCAGATCACTCGCCACCTGTTGAGCATAGCGGCGCAGCGGCGCTTCTGGAGCATGCACAATGAGCGCTGCCGGTGCTCCAGCTGTGGCGTTCGTAATTCGATAGCGCAGCTGGCGCCCGATGTGTACGGTATATCCATCCTCACCTCCCACGTGGATCGGGGTGTAGGCTCCGCGTAGCAGCCTCAGCACTTCTTGCGCCACCTCAGCTACTGGCCCTGCACTGGAATAGACGACGTCGGTAGCGAGGCGGCGATAGAGAGTATCACGTTCCGAGCGCAGCCGGTCTATACCGCTACGGGGATCATCGCGCAGCAGCGGACGCGCAGTGTGCGAGTGCGCAATGCGTTCAGCGAGTACGGCATCATCGGCGTCAATGAGTATCACTCTGTGTCCGCTGAGGGCGCGCTGTGTATCGGTAGATATCACAGATCCTCCACCCAAAGAGAGGACACCGCCGAAATCCCGCAGCGCTTTCGCAATGACGTCTGCCTCAATCGTGCGAAATCCAGTTTCTCCAAACTGCTCAATGACCTCAGGAATAGAGTGTCCCGTGCGCTGAATAATGAGCGAATCTGAATCGGCAAACGGGACATTGAGCAAGTGCGCCACAGCGCGCCCTACTGTAGATTTGCCAGCACCTGGCATACCAATAAAGACAACGAGCGGACTCATCGGCGCCTCACAGAAGGGATACTCTCGCAGTAGCTTCTGAGATTGCGGCGCGTCTCCACGAGTGAATCTCCACCGCATTTCTCTAAGAGCGCTTGAGCTAACACTAAACTGACCATCGCCTCAGCCACCACTGCCCCTGGCACGACGGCGGTGGTATCTGAGCGCTGATGCTGAGCCGTGGTCGCCTCACCTGTTGCCACATCGACTGTGCGCAAGGCGTGGGGCACAGTCGAAATCGGCTTAAATGCAAGCCTCACGACGAGCGGCTCACCATTCGACATACCCCCTTCGACTCCGCCTGCGTGATTGGAGAGCCGTCGAATCCCCTCACCATGCGGATTGGGCACGATCTCATCGTGTCCCACGCTGCCGCGCAGCGCCGCCTGGGTGAAGCCATCTCCCAGCTCCACTCCTTTTACTGCTTGAATCCCCATAGCAGCAGCAGCGAGACGGGCATCTAAGCGCCGATCATCCTCGGTATAGGAGCCGATTCCCTGCGGCAGATTCCAAGCAATCACTTCCACGACGCCGCCGAGAGTATCTCCCTGAGCGTGCGCCTGGTCAATGTGCGTCATCATAGCTGCTTCCAACTCAGGATCCAGCGTACGCACGGGCGAAGCATCCAAAGCAGCGGCGTCGTCAGGACGCGGAAGTGGCTGGGGAGCGTCTGCTTTCACCGTCCCGATTTGGACGACTCTCGATACGACGTGAATATCGCCAACCTGCGCGAGAAAAGCACGAGCAATGCTGCCCAGAGCCACTCGCGCTGCCGTTTGCCGTGCTGAAGCTCGCTCCAACACTGGCCGCGCATCAGTAAAGCCAAATTTATTCATCCCCACCAGATCTGCATGCCCTGGGCGTGGGTGTGTGAGTGGTTTGTTGCGGGCAATTTCACGGGTGTCTCCTCTGCCTGCATCCACCATCAATGCCGCTGGCGGCACCGGGTCTGGAGCCATCACAGCTTCCCATTTTGGCCATTCAGAGTTGGCAATTTCCACGGCAATCGGGCTGCCAAGTGTCTCCCCATGCCGAATGCCAGAGAGCAGCGTGAGCACGTCTTGCTCAAATTTCTGCCGTGAGCCACGCCCATATCCAGCGCGGCGGCGCGCTAGTTCGCGTTCTATCTCGGCGCTCGTGATTTTAACGCCGGCGGGCACTCCTTCCATGAGCGCAAGAAGAGCTCGCCCGTGGCTCTCCCCCGCTGTACTCCAACGCATCATACGTCGATTGTGCCACGTTTATCCGTGAAAGCCCCGCCGTGCCCAGCTAGGAATACGCACGGCTCTATAACGGCTCTATATGCCGCACGCGATCGCACAGGTGATCCACGCCCCGCACACCAGAGCTGGCCCGAAAGGCAATGCGAGGTGGCCAGCGGAATTTTTCTCGCCAGATGTCCGCCTCCTCTTCCCAGCAGTGGGCTTTTTCTCGGTGGGTTTTTTCTCAGCGGTTGGCTCTGCAGAGTGTATCTGACGAGAACGCATGAGGCGCGCGAGCCTCCGCGTGGCAAAGCCCAGTAGTTGCAGCGTGAAAGCGAGTCCTAAAAATAGTGCGAGCCGTGCCAAAGTATCGAGCACTGCCAGCTGCTCTGCATCAAGGAGTGCCACCCACGCGCTCAGCACGGCTATCAGGCGAACATCGCCCCTGCCAAGACTACGCGGGGCAGTCAGGGCTAGCCCTGCCATCCAGAGACTCACCCCGCCAGCACACGCAGCCGCCTGCATCACGGCCAGTATGCCTCCGGTGCCGATGAGGATTCCCGCCTGAACACACCACATGAGTGCCGCCGCATGGCTCCACATGGGGATGAGCAGCATGGTGCGGCTGTCAATAGCGGCATTGAGGACACACCAGCCCATCGCTGTTCCTCCCAGCGCGCACGTCGCAAAATTTCGTCCCTGCGCAGCCCACGCCAGCGCCGTCACCACACTTGCGAGGCTCCACACACAGACGGCACGGCGCGGCGTCAGAGCGCCAAGGAGCAGTGCCGCGGCGGCATCCGCACACATCTGATTCATACACTCAGCTTAGGAGAACGGCGCTACGCGTCACGGCGCCTGTGGATAACTAAGCCCGCTGTGGCAAGCAGCTGTGTGCAGCAGCTCTTTGTATCGTGGCACAGCAGCTCTTGTAGCGTGCAGAGAGAGCGTAGCCTTGCGGACACTGCGGCACTGCCGCCCTGCGGGTACTGTGAACTGTGGAGATAGAAAGCACGCTGGGCTACAAAAACAGAGGCACGCTCACCTGCCCTCTTGTGCACTATCCTGATCTGCCGCGTGACGTCGCTGCACGTGAGCGAGCACCGTAGCGTGAATGGCGTCTGCATCTGGCTCGCGTCCACTGAATATCCTCGCCTGTTCTATTCCTTGATGGATCAGCATTTCGTAGCCAGGAATATCGATGCCGCCGGCAGCGATCACCGCAGTGCTCAGTGCGCTGGGATAAGGGTCGTAGGAGACATCGAGCACGGCGAGATTCGGTACATGAGCACCGCGCAAGCGCTGCGCTAATGTGTCAGCTACGTGCGCTGGCAGCGTGGAAATCACGAGATCGGCGTGCTCCATGTACTCATGGGCGTGAGTGAGCGGCGCGTATTCGACAGGCACTCCGAGGCGCTGAGCCACGGCAAAGACGCTTCCTTGCATCACGTGCCGACGTGAGCAGATGAGAGTGTGGGGCTGGCCTAATTCTTGCACAGCGGCGAGTGCTGAGCTGGCCGTCGCTCCAGAGCCGAGGATTACGGCATTGCTGAATGTGGCCTCATCTCCCAGCGTCTCACGTATAGCTGCCACAATGCCAGCTACGTCAGTGTTGCATCCATAGACGGCAGTATCTTCCACCGGAGTATTAGCGAGCTGCCTGCGATGAGCATTCGGTATCCACTGATACTGTCGCCCGCGCTGAGCGCCCACATCTTCCGCACAGTCTATCTTTCCCACAACGATGGTGTTGATTGCCCCTACGCGCACAGCGAGGTCATCGATGTGCGTACAGACGCTCAACGCCTCTTTTTTGAGCGGCATCGTGACGCTCAAACCGCGATCTTCTCGCCCTTGCCCAGCCAAAAAATCCGCTAAATGCCCGCGCTCCACATCAGCTCGCTCACAGTGAATATCCACTCCAGCAGCCGCAAAAATGACGGGACTCAAGGAGTGGGCAATGGGGTGGCCTACCACGTGTGTGTGCAGCGACATCGCTCTCAGTTCTCCGCTCTTCACTCTTCGTTTCGTGCTATCTGCCTGAGGGCGCAGCGCCACGCACTACTGAGCGCTCTCTTGCTCAGCCGGTCGGTTCTTCGCGTACCATTCCTGGAACTGTTTCGCGTATTTCTCGTGTTCGTCGAGCGTGGTAGAGAAATGCGTCTCTCCAGTATCCAGATTGACGGTCACCCAGTAGAGCCAGTTGCCCGCCGGAGGATTCACAGTGGCTTTCACCACGGCGATGCCCGGATTGCAGATGGGCGTGGGTGGCAGTCCTGGATGAATGTAGGTGTTGTAGGGAGTGTCTTTCTTATAATCTTCACTCGTGGCAGTGTCAAGAGACTTTCCAAGCCCATACAGCACACTCGAATCCACTTTCAAAAGCCCCTCGGGCCACAGCTTTTCATTGAGGCGATTTTCGATTGTGCGCGCCACTTTCGGCAGATCGTCAGGATTGCTGACCTCTTTTTCTGCAATAGAAGCAATAGTGAGCTGGCGCTGCCACTGATCGCGCGCAATCCCCGACGCTTCAAGCTCTTTGACGCGGTTCGCCACCATCTGTTTCAGCGCCTGAACGACGCTAGTATCAGGCATGAAAATGTACTGCCCAGGAGCGAGCCAGCCCTCCAGGTTGCCTTTAGCTTCAGCTGGCAGGCCAATTGCCTGCACGTCTTTAGCCTGTTTGGTGACGTCGTTCACGTTCAGCTTGAAGACGTTGGCAATTTTTTCGTAGATCGCCGCCGTCGTAAATCCCTCGGGAATCGTGACGGTGTATTCAGCTCGGGCGGCAGGATCGAGCAGCGCCGTCACGGCATCGGCAGCTGAAATATGAGTTTTGAGATAGTAGGTGCCTGGCTGGATAGAATTTGACCTCGGATTAGCGGTAAAAGCGTCCACAAAAGCCTGCTTTGATGCCACTACTCCAGCCTTGAGTAAGACGTCTGCCATCTGCGCCCCCGTCGAGCCCTCTGGAATGGCCACCAGCACTTCTTTCCCAGGAGTACCAGAGTAATCCGCCGCCTTTTCAGGGATAAATACGTCTCGCACATGCGGCCAGGCCAATGTGCCTGCAAAAGTGACGAATGCGGCCACTACTAGCAGCACCAGCCCTACGCGCAAGGTATGCCATATTCGATGGCCTCGCGTGCTACGGCGGCTCTGACGGGTGGACTCGGGGGGTGCATCAAAAAACTCAGTCATGCTCACTCTCCGCTCGTTGATCTGCTTCACAGCTGGCTGATAGTGCGGTGACGGCGATGCCAGGTTCACCGCCAGATACCCGCTCTTGCTCTAAAGCAGATTCTAAGATATTTATGGCTGCCACTTGATCAACGACAGCTCTGTGGTTGATCTCTTTTCGGCCAGCCTCGTGCAGCTGACGATGAGCGATCACGCTGGTGAGTCGCTCATCTATCATTCGCACTGGAAGTGGTGCCACTCTTTTTGCCAATCGCAGCGCCCAGGCTCGGGCAGCGCGGGCGGCAGGGCCGGCCGAGCCGTCCATATTGAGCGGGTATCCCACATAGATTTCCAGCGGAGATTCGGTGCGTACCAGCCGCATGAGCGCTGACATATCGTTTTTTCCGCGCTGTGCGGTCATCACTGGCACTGCCATAATCCCGTGCGCATCGCTCTTGGCAATTCCCACTCGCACGCGCCCCAGATCGACGGCGATGCGCACGCCAGCGCGCACGCGCCGGACGCTATCGGCGCGTGCTTCCTCGTCCATCTCGTCTTCAGCGGTGTGCAATCGCATTCTTTACCGCCGTCACGGCTGCCCCTGTCTGGGCGGGGTCAGAGCCGCCGCCCTGAGCCAGATCATCTTTGCCGCCGCCGCCGCCGCCAAGAACCTGAGCTGCCGCTCTCACGAGCGCTCCGGCTTTGACGCCGGCGTCCCGCGCCTGCGCAGTCGTTGCCACAACCACTATTGGTTTGTCGTTGGCAGTTCCGGTGAGAGCCACCACGGCGGCCGCATCTCCCATGCGCTGGCGCAACTCTATAGCTGCAGAACGCACATCATCGCCGCTCCCCACGGCGCCCAGATCTGCCGCTACGACGCTCACCCCTGCGATCTCTTCGCGCTCGTTCAAAATCGTGGCAAACGAGGCCCGCAGTTGTTCTTTGCGCAGCGCCGCAATCTCCTTGTCTGCCGCCTTGAGCCTGATGAGTAGCGAGTTGATGTGTTCGGGGAGCTCCTCCGTCCGCACGTGAGTGAGCGTGGAGAGCTGCGAGAGCACTGCCCGCTCTCTGGCACCAGACGCATAGGCACCAGGGCCAACGAGCGCCTCAATACGCCGTACTCCCGAACCAACCGAGGATTCGCCGAGCAGCGTAATCAGGCCAATCTCACCCGTATCATGCACATGCGTACCAGCGCACAGCTCTTTACTCCAATCTCCGCCAATGCTCACCACGCGCACGATATTGCCGTATTTCTCGCCAAAGAGAGCCATCGCTCCAGCAGCTTTTGCCTCCTCGATCGGCATTTGCTCATCAGTCACATGCAAATCATCTTGTAGCCGCTCGTTCGCTCGCGCCTCCATATCTGCCATCATGCTCGCTGGAATTTGGCTGCCGTGACGGAAATCGAAACGCAGCCGACTCGGGGAATTCTCTGAACCTGCTTGAGTAGCTTGATCGCCTAAGAACTCATGTAAGACCTTGTGCACCATGTGAGTGGCTGTGTGTGCCCGCGCGATTTGAGAACGGCGATCCACGTCGATCTGCGCAAAGACTTTGTCGCCGAGAGCGACGCTCCCCTCTGTCAGATGTGCACGATGCACGTGGAGTCCTTTCACTGGCATCTGCACATCTGTGACGTCGAGCATTCCACCGCCAGCTACTGAAATGGTACCCATATCGGCGAGTTGTCCACCTTGCTCTGCCCAGAACGGCGTTTGGTCAAGTATCACATCCACGTCAGCTGGAGCTTCGGCTGCTGGCACCGGCTCACCATCGACGAGAAGTGCTACCACGCTGCCCTCTGCTGCACTTTCGCTGTAGCCTAAGAACGTCGTTGCCCCGCCGGTGCGCGCCTCAATCTCATGGTAAATCGTGGCGTCCACGTGTCCGGTCTTTTTAGCCTGGGCATCTGCACGCGCGCGATCTTTCTGCTCTTGCATCAGCGCGCGGAACTGCTTTTCATCTACGTGCACACCCTGTTCGGCTGCCATCTCCAAAGTGAGATCAATCGGGAAACCATAGGTGTCGTGCAGCGTAAATGCATCAGAACCTGATAGGTCGTGTCCCTGTTTCTTCGCTTTCGTGACGGCGAGATCAAAGATCTGCGTGCCGGAGCTCAGCGTGCGTCGGAATGCTGCTTCCTCTTCGTAAGCGACAGCAGAGATCTGGTCAAAGTTGGTGCGCAACTCGGGGTACGTCTCACTCATGACGTTCATGCTGGCAGGGAGCAACTCTGGCAGAGCCACAGCATCCACTCCCAGCAGCCGCACAGAGCGCACTGCTCTGCGGATCAACCGGCGCAGCACGTAGCCGCGCCCGTCATTACCAGGGCGTACGCCGTCACCAATGAGCATCAAGGCACTGCGCACATGATCGGCGATGACTCGCATACGCACGTCATCCTCAGGATGAGCACCGTATTTCTTACCGGTCATTTCTTCTGTAGCTGCAATCACCGGAAATACTTGGTCGATCTCATACATATTCGGCTTGTCTTGGAGCAGGAATGCGATGCGCTCCAAGCCAGCGCCAGTATCAATTGCAGTTTGGTCGAGTTTGCCCAGCAGCGGAAAGTCTTTGCCCTCTCCCTCTCCTCGTAAGAACTCGTCAAATACCAAATTCCAGATTTCCAGGTAGCGATCTCCGCCTGGATCGACTGTGCCACCCACTGCTTCTGGGCCATACTCAGGGCCACGGTCATAGTGAATCTCGGCGCACGATCCTGCTGGCCCTGGCTGTCCGGTACTCCAGAAAATCTCTTCACGCTTGAGCTTGACGATGTGGCGCGGGTCGAGACCCACCGTCTTCGTCAGGTGATCGTAGGAGACGTCGTCATGCTCCCAAATCGTCACCCACAGGCGATCGCCATCTAAGCCGTAGCCGCCCTCTGCCTGGCTCGTCGTGAGCAAGTCAAAAGCGAGGTCAATCGCTCCTTCTTTGAAATAATCTCCGAAAGAAAAGTTGCCGCACATCTGGAAAAACGTGCCATGCCGAGTGGTGTGCCCAACGTTGTCGATGTCATTCGTGCGGATACACTTCTGCACTGAAGCTGCCCGTGGGAAAGGAGCTGGCTCCGTGCCCACAATGTAGGGAATAAAGGGCACCATTCCGGCGATCGTGAAGAGAATAGAGGGATCTGGAGAAACCAGTGGCACGCTCTCTTTGATCGTGTGACCATGTTCCTGAAAGTAATGTAACCAACGGTTTCGGATTTCCGCACTGCGCATGAACAATTCCTTCACTGTATCCGTATGTTTCGCTATCTATCAGCCTAGTCTCACTGGGGCACATCATGCGACACCGCAGCATTATCTCTGCAGCATCTTCGTAGAGCTGCTAGGCCTTCGTAAGGCTGTTCGGTCTTCGCAGATGCTCGCCGCCACGCATACCGCTCCGCGAAAAGGTAGCGCGCCGCGGCTGAGCCGTGGCGCGCTTGCCCCCAGTTTAGCTATGCCGGTTTAGCATCAGCGTGAATAGTGCTCAACCACGAGTTGAACGTCGCACTGGACTGGCACTTCAGCGCGCTTTGGCTCACGCACTAATTCGGCGCGGAGCTTCGTCAGATCCACCTTGAGGTATTCAGGCACCTTTGGCAGGACGTCTGCATGCTGGCCTTTAGCAGCCGCCACAAACTGCGGCGAGGTCTGGCTCTTGGGCTTTATCTGAATAATCTGGCCAGGCTTTACGCGATAGCTCGGCCGGTCTACGAGCTGGCCATCCACCAGCACGTGACGGTGCACGACTACCTGGCGTGCCTGTGCAATCGTGCGGGCAAAGCCAGCGCGCAAAACTAGAGCATCCAGACGCCGCTCAAGCAAACTCACGAGGTTTTCACCGGCCATCCCATCCATACGGCGAGCATCATTCCACACTTTGCGCATCTGAGCTTCGCGAATGCCATACTGGGCACGCAGGCGCTGCTTCTCTTTCAGACGAATGGAGTAGTCGGAATCCTTGACGCGGCCACGTCCATGCTCACCTGGACGATACGGGCGACGTTGCAAATACTTCTCTGCCTTAGGGGTGAGAGCGATTCCTAAAGCGCGCGATTGACGCACGGCCTTACGGGCACGATTTCCAGCCATATATTATCTCCTGTCGCATCTATGGCACAGCGAGCGGCACGGTGCCACCTGCTGCGGGATCAACATCAGCTAAGATCCCAGGTTGGTATCGTCACTCCTCGCTCGCGAACGGTAGCTAAGCACATCTGCAGCTACACGCCACCGAGGTAGCAACTGCTCAAGGATAGCACTACTCCTTGCCCAGCACGTCATTGATAACGGCCAGTCGCTGCGTGATGTTGGCCTCGAAACCTCGCTGCGTCGGCTCGTAGTAGCGCACGTCTTTGAGCTCGTCAGGCAAATACTGTTGGCGCGCAATTGCCCCTGGCTGGTCGTGAGCATACAGATAGTCAGCGTCATGCCCCGTTTGTTCGGCAGCAATCCGTGACGCCTTCACGGATTTATCGCGTAAATGCACTGGCACAGCACCAATTCTTCCGCTGCGCACGTCGGCAATCGCGGCATTAATCGCCTGATACGCGCGGTTTGATTTCGGCGCAGTAGCTAGATACACCACGGCTTCAGCGAGAATAATGCGCGCTTCTGGCATTCCTACCAGAGCGACCGACTGTGCGGCAGCCGTAGCTGTCTGCAGCGCTGAGGGGTCTGCCATGCCTATGTCTTCTGCTGCACTGATCATGAGCCTGCGCGCGATAAAGCGCGGATCTTCTCCCGCTTCCAGCATCCGCGCCAGGTAATGTATGGCAGCATCGACGTCGGAGCCACGAATTGATTTGATAAAAGCGCTGATGACGTCGTAATGCTGATCGCCAGAGCGATCGTAGCGCACCGCATAGACATCGACAGCTTCTTCGACATCTTCAAGCGTGATCGGATTGTGCCCCGCGCCTGCGGCTGCTTCCAAAATAGTGAGCGAACGGCGAGCGTCGTTGCCAGCGAGTCGGATCACCGCTTCGCGGGCGTCGTCGGCAAGCTCCCGCGTGCCACCGTAACCGCGCGGGTCAGACAGAGCACGTGAGAGCAGTTCAGAGATGTGTGCTTCGGAAAGCGGGTGCAGCGTGAGCAGCAAGGAGCGCGACAGCAGCGGCGCGATCACTGAAAAGCTTGGGTTTTCAGTGGTGGCGGCAATCAAAATTACCCACCGATTTTCCACTGCTGGGAGCAGCGCATCTTGCTGGGTTTTAGAAAAGCGGTGAACTTCGTCAATGAAGAGCACCGTCTCCCGTCCGCCCATCACGAGGCGATCTTTCGCCTGATGAATGACGTCGCGCAGCTCTTTTACGCCGGCGCTCACGGCAGAAATTTCCACAAACTCGCGCTCTCCCTGGCGGGCTACGAGGTAGGCCAGAGTCGTTTTGCCAATTCCAGGCGGCCCCCAGAGAAAGACTGACGTCGGCGCGCCACGTCCGTCTGGCTCAATCAAACGGCGTAGCGGTTGGCCAGGACGCAGCAAATGATCCTGGCCAAGCACTTCGTCCACGGTGCGTGGCCGCATTCGCACAGCCAATGGCGCGCCCTCAGAAAGTGGCCGCCCCTGTGCATCTCTCCCCGCGCTCTCAAATAAATCCATAGTTCTATCCTAGAACCGGCCTCAAGGAAAAGCTGAACAGCATGAAATGTAAGTTAGAGCGCGAGGAGAGCAAAGGGTGGGGGCTGTGCTCCATGCACAGCCCCCACCCCGCCCAGAGCCGCTGCATACTTCCGCAATCTGCCATGACACGCCGTGATGGCGAGTGATGCAGTGCGGTTTTAATGCAAATTTATGCTTTATGCCCCTGCCTTTTCTGCCGGCTTTTCAGCCTCGGAATCAGCTTTCTTCTTGGGCTTGGCATCGACGCCGGCTTCGCGGCGCTGCTGAATCGTGATAGGAGCCGGTGCATCCGTCATCGGATCCCAACCGTTGCCGATCTTCGGGAAAGCGATCACATCGCGAATACTCGGGGCTTTCATCAGCAGCGAGACGATGCGATCCCAGCCAAAGGCGATCCCGCCGTGCGGCGGAGCGCCATATTTGAACGCTTCGAGGAGGAATCCAAATTTTTCTTCAGCCTGCTCTTGCGAGAGCCCCATCACTTTAAAGACTCGCTCTTGTACGTCGCGGCGATGAATACGGATAGATCCGCCACCAATCTCATTGCCGTTGCACACAATATCATAGGCATAGGCGAGCGCGTTGCCTGGATCTTTGTCGAACGTGTCGAGCCATTCTGGCTTCGGAGAGGTGAAAGCGTGATGGACTGCCGTCCATGCGCCATCTCCCACGGCCACATCCCCCTCAGCTTGGGCAACTTTCGTGGGTTTGAAGAGCGGAGCATCAACCACCCACACGAAACTCCACGCATTCTCATCGATCAGCCCGACTCGTTTGCCGATTTCCAGCCTGGCAGCTCCGAGCAACTCACGACTGTCGCTAGCTTCACCGGCTGCAAAGAAGATGCAGTCGCCAGCTTTGGCTCCAGTGGCAGCGAGCAGCCCATCACGTTCGGCCTCTGAGATATTCTTGGCCACGGGGCCACCTACTGTGCCCTCTTCGTTCACGGTGACGTATGCCAAGCCCTTGGCTCCGCGCGCTCTCGCCCACTCTTGCCATTTGTCGAACGTGCGCCGCGGCTGGCTGGCACCCCCTGGCATCACTACGGCGCCCACGTATGGCGCCTGGAACACTCGGAATGGCGTATGTGCGAAATACTCGGTGAGGTCAATCAGCTCCAGTCCAAAACGCAGATCTGGCTTGTCTGAGCCGTACTTTTCCATAGCCTCTTTGAACGTTATATGCGGAATTGGCGTGGGGATATCGTAGCCAATGAGAGCCCACACATTTTTGAGTACGTCCTCAGCTACGGCTATGACATCTTCTTGGGTTACAAAGCTCATTTCGACGTCAAGCTGTGTAAACTCTGGCTGCCGGTCTGCGCGGAAGTCTTCGTCTCGATAGCAGCGCGCAATCTGATAATACTTCTCCATACCCGCTACCATCAGTAGCTGTTTGAAGAGCTGTGGGCTCTGCGGCAGTGCATACCAGCTCCCTGGGGAGAGCCGCGCGGGCACAATGAAGTCGCGTGCACCCTCCGGAGTGGAACGGATGAGAGTTGGGGTTTCAATTTCTACAAAGTCATGCCCGTCCAGCACACGGCGTGCAGCCTGATTCACTTTGGCGCGTAGCCTGATAGCTTTCTGTTCATAGCTGCGACGCAGGTCTAGATAACGGTATTTGAGGCGCGTCTCCTCATTGACGGTGCCGGCATCTTCAGCGTGATCACTCACTTGGAATGGGAGTGGAGCAGCAGGATTGAGCACGTCCACGCTACTCGCTTCAACTTCGATCTCGCCCGTGGCAATGCTGGCATTAGCGTTGCCCTCAGGGCGCTCATTCACGATGCCCACCACTTTGATGACGTATTCGCTGCGCAGTTCGTGCGCCACCTCTTCACGGATCGTCACCTGTGCAATGCCGGAGGCATCTCTCAGATCAATGAATGCAATCCCGCCGTGATCGCGCCGCCGGTCCACCCACCCAGTGAGCGTGACTTCAGAGCCGATATCTTCTTTGCGCAGAGAACCTGCCATTCGGGTGCGTAACACGCGTACCCCTTTCTTTTGACTGTACTATTCACCCGCGAGACGGGCGGGCTACAGCTCATCGCGAGACAGGCGATGAGCACCCGCTCAGTTTACGCCACATCACTTCACTGCTCCACAACTGCGCACCATCACGACCCGCCGCAGACCCGCTTGAACTGGGAGACATCCACATCCCGAAGATGTCTGTATACCAAGCGACGGTATATTTGCGCTTTTTCTCCTCTCCCAGCAGTATGAAGATATGGGCGAAGTACAGACACACGCGAATGAATCCTCGCACCTGTATGAACAGGTGAATGGGCGGCTCGCACGATGGTTCAAGGTGATTGCCGTCACCGTCGTCACTCTGGTGGCCTTTGAGGCATTGGCAGTTTCTACCGCTATGCCCTACGTGGTGAGTGCTCTCAACGGTGAGCGCTTCTATGCCCTCGCTTCTGGAATCCCGATGGCCACGCAGCTCATCACCACGGCATTTGCCGGCCCCTGGTGCGATGCAAAAGGGCCCAAACCAGTGTTGTATATAGGAGCCTCGACGTTCATAGCCGGATTGATTGTGGCTACTGGAGCCCCTGATATCTATTGGATTATCGTTGGTCGTGCTATCCAGGGCATCGGAGCTGGACTGCTCGTCGTCCCGCTCTACGTGATGATCGGGGCGTTTATCAGACCTGATAAGCAGCCCGCATTCTTCGCCGCCCTCTCAATGGCGTGGATCGTTCCCTCACTGGTAGGGCCATCGCTGGCGGGATTGCTCGTTGAGTATGTGCATTGGCGTGCCGTCTTCGCCATCTGCCCGATTTTGTTTATCCTCATCGCCCCCACAGCCGTGGTGCATATCCGGCAGTTTCCAGCTATTCACGCGGTGACGGCGCTCCACCTAGGACGCACACTCTGGGTGAGTGCCTTGCTCAGCGGCGTGGTGATCGGCATTCTTCAGGTGCTTTCAGGAACCGATCCGGCCCAGATAGGCACCGCCGCGCTCGCCGTCACGCTTGCGCTCTCCACCGTTCTATTCTTCTCATCCCGCGCACTGTTGCCGAGAGGAACTTTTGCGCTGCGACGCGGCGTACCTGCCACTGTCGCTCTGCGAATCCTGATCAACGGTACGCTGACGGCCACCGAACTCTACCTCTTGCTCATGCTGAAGAACGTCCACCATTGGAGCCCGACGAAAGCCGGACTCATCCTCACCATCAGTTCAGTGATGTGGGCACTAGGAGCGTGGATACAAGGCAAGATCACCGATCAGCGCCAGCGAGCCACACTGTTTGTGATTGGCCCTACCCTACAGCTGATCGGTATGCTCACCACGCTCATCGCACTCATCCCAGGAGGCTCGGCGTGGTTTGTGTTTTTCGGCTGGCTCGTCTCAGGACTTGGCTTGGGGCTGGCATTTCCGGCGGCAGCCGTCCATGCGCTCTCTCTCACTCCTCCTGAAAGGCATGGAGAAGTCTCGTCTGCTCTCACCGTGGCCGATACTCTCGGTGCTGCGCTGTTCGTCGCTTATGGCGGCATCATTTTTGCCCTCACGTACTCGCTGGGGCGGGGAGCCTTTGCCGCCACTATTATTTTCCAGTGTGTACTGGCTGCTTTCAGCATTTGGGTGGGAGCGCGCGCTCGCGTCGATACCACAGATACATCAGCAGGCGATTAATCCATATCAGGAACTTCACTCCTAGCTGCACCCTTGGTGCGTCTCGGGGAGCTTTTCAGGGAACTTCGCTGTGCTTGAAGAAACCCCTGAGACTCTGGCTCTCAGATACTCAGGAGAGCGACTCAGAGAGTGCAGACAGATGCGGATGCAGATCCTGCGCGGGTGGCATCCACTGCGCCGGATCGGCGTCTACCTGTTCTCCTGAACGGATGTCTTTGACTTGTTCGCCTTCATCGGATGTAAACCAGACGAATGGAATACCGCGTTTGTCGGCATACTTAATCTGTTTGCCGAATTTGGCGCTCGTGGGGCTGACTTCCGTGGGAATGCCACGTGAACGCAGTTGATACGCCGTTTTTTCGGCGTGACGGCGTTCTTCCTCATCATTGACAGCCACCAGTACTGCTGCTGGCACCTTCCGGTCTGATTTCACCAGTCCTCCGCCGATCACCCGAGCGAGAATACGAGAGACGCCGATGGAGAGTCCCACTCCTGGATATGTGCGTTTTCCGTCTGACACCAGTGAGTCATAGCGTCCGCCAGAACAGACCGACCCTAGATCTTCATGTCCGATAAGTGTGCTCTCGTAGACCGATCCGGTGTAGTAGTCGAGACCGCGCGCGATTTTCAGATCCGCGCTCAACGATCCTGGAATGAGTTCATTTGCACCCTCCACCAGATTGACCAGTTCCTCCAAGCCAGCATCGAGCAGTGGCGAGCGATATCCCAGTGCCGTGACTCGATCAGCAAAGCTGGCATCAGAGCCGGTAATAGAAGCGAGTTCCAAAGCAAGGCGAGCTTGATCGGCAGTGGCATGTACCCCGTCACACAGCATCTCAGTGACGACCTGTGGCCCCACTTTATCGAGCTTGTCAAGAATCCGCAGCGTCTCTTCCACGTCTTCAATTCCGATAGCCTCATAGAAGCCCTGCGCCACTTTACGATTGGACGCGCGAATGACGACCCGCGGAATCGGCAGACGAGAGAGCGCATCTACCATCACTAGCGGCAACTCGATTTCGTGGTGAAAAGCTAGAGTATCCCGACCGACGACGTCCACATCTGCCTGGATGAACTCGCGGAAACGCCCATCTTGCGGACGTTCACCACGCCACACTTTCTGAATCTGGTAACGGCGGAACGGGAAATCGAGATGTCCCGCATGTTCGAGGACGTAGCGAGCTAGCGGCACGGTGAGATCAAAATGCAAACCGAGCTGTGCCTCATTCTTGTGCTGGCCATCCGAGTTCGCCTGCAACCGTGAGAGCAAGTAAATCTCTTTGCTCGTCTCCCCTTTGCTCAGCAGCTGGCTCACTGGCTCTACAGCGCGAGTCTCAATCCCTGAAAAGCCATGCAGCTCAAACGTGGAGCGCAACGTATCCAACACAGTCTGTTCAACGATACGGTCTTCAGGGAGCCATTCAGGAAATCCAGATAGAGATGCAATTTTCGCCATGCGCCTATTCTCGCACCCATTGGCCATATTTCTAAATGATGGCCGACGGCATGTGGACGCGCCGTCAGCTCATCGCCGCATGGACGTAAGGGTTATGACGAGTTTCGTGGAATATCGTGGTTGGGCCTCCATGCCCAGGGAGGACGAAGACGTCTGGCTTGATTACGTTCACCAGGAAGCGCAGTGACGCTTCCATCTCCCGCTGATCTCCGCCTGGCAGGTCTGTGCGTCCCACGCTCCCAGCAAACAGCACGTCACCGCTGAGCATGTACGTGCGCGGTTCGGTTTCACTGACCAGCGCTTGATCAAAAGCGCTGTGCACGGCTCCGGCAAAAAGAAATACCGCCGATCCTTCGGTGTGCCCTGGCGTTGCTACTGCCCGCATGGGCAATCCTGAAACGAGGGAGACGTCGCGCGAAAAAATTTCAGGTGGCAGCACTCGCATCCTGGGCGGTTTCACCCAATGATCAGCAGCTCCCATCCGTTCAAACCCCAACTGCGCGCCAAGCATCGTCATCTGCGAAAGCGGATCGTCAATGCGATACATGTCTGGAGCGGCAAGATATACAGGGGCATCGCCAGCAATAGCTGCCGCATCCCACAGGTGATCGGCATGCCCGTGCGTGAGTAACACGGCGCCAAGGCTGAGACCACTCCGCTCTAATTCTCCTGGCACCCATGCCGCTGCGCCGGCGCCTGGATCGACGACGAGCGCCTCAGACCCTGAATCGGGAACGATCAGGTAGCAATTTGCCTCGAAGAATGTCTGCGAATATCTGCTGATCTCCATAGTGCTTACGCTACCTGAATAAACAGCGGCGTGCTTAACGGCAGCAAATGCGAGTAGACTGCGGATTGTTCATTCGAGAACGGTGAGGCGCTCGCCTACCCCGTCTAAAGGAGCTCAGAATATGACCGAAGCACAGCCATCGCGCCCAATGCCACACCCGATTCCGAAGCCACAGCAGGTGGCACAGCCGTCTGCCGTCCTATCCCAGCCCCAGCCCGCCATCGACGAGACAGCCGCTGCAGAGGCAGCGGCGTGGGGTCGCGTAGACAACGACGGCAACGTATGGTTGCGTTCCTCTGGAGATGCCCCTGAACGAATCGTTGGTCAGTATGCTGCTGGCGGCACCGAAAAAGACGCCTTGATGATCTATGTACGCCGCTTTCTAGACCTGCGTGCACAGGTGTCCCTGCTGGAATCTCGAATGGCTACTATCTCCCCAGAGGAGGCAAAGAAATCTCTTCACGCGTTGCATGAGCAACTCGTCGAGCCAGCTGTGATCGGGGATGTCGCTTCGCTGAGAGAGCGCGCTGACGCACTCGATGCCCGCCTCGCGCAGCGCGAGGTGGAAGTGGCCGAGCAGCGCGCCGAAGCAAAAGAAAAGGCACTTGCCGAGCGCACGAGCATCGTAGAGGAAGCTGAAGCGATCTGTGCTCAAGATCCTGCGACGACTCACTGGCGCGATTCACATCAAAAGTTCGTGCAACTGCTGGATCAGTGGAAATATGCCCAGCGCCATGGCGCTCGTCTCGATCGCACAGCTGAGGAAGCTCTGTGGAAGCGCTTTAGTAGCGCTCGTACTCAGTTTGACCGCCACCGGCGGCAGCACTTCTCCGAGCTGGAGGCACAGCACAAAGCTACTATTGCCCGAAAAGAGGCAATTATTGCCGAAGCGGAAAAGATCCAAAATTCTACCGACTGGGGCGCCACATCTGCGACTTACCGGCAGCTCATGGAGGAATGGAAACGCGCAGGGCGCTCCACTAAGAGAGACGACGATAAGCTGTGGGCGCGTTTCCGCGCTGCTCAACAAGTGTTCTTTGATGCTCGTAACGCCCATAACGCCTCCATTGATGAAGAATATGCAGCCAATCTAGCGGCGAAGTTGGCACTGCTAGAAAAAGCTGAGGCACTACTGCCGATCACTGATGTGGCACAGGCAAAAGAAGCCATCCGTGCAATCGGCGAAGAGTGGGATGCTATTGGCAGAGTACCGCGCGCCGACGTGAACCGTACCGAAGGCCGAATGCGTGATATCGAGCGCGCTATCCGTGACGCTGATCAAGCAGAATGGCAAAAGAGCGACCCCGACAAAGAGGAACGCTCCAACGGAATGGCCGCTCAATTAGAGGCGCTCATCGCGGAGCTAGAAGAGCAAATTGCCCAAGCTATGGCAGCTGGTGAGACGAGCAAAGTGCACGAGTTTGAAGAGGCGTTAGCTGCTCGTCAAGCATGGCTTGCTGAAGTGCTGAAAGATTGATTGACGGGCTTTCTCCCGCTCTCCCACTGATATTTTGGAGCATACCGTGGAGCTTATTCTCACCCCGACTTCGCTTGCAGATCGCAACGAGTTGGCCAATGCTCCCTATATAGGAGCGTGCATTGCACGCTCCTATTTCGTGCCAGCGCGCTGGTGCGATAGCGCGGCGATGCGCGGATACGTGACGAGCTGCATCGCCGCACAGCATTCGGTGGCCACCCATGAGACTGCTTTGTGGATTCACACTGGACGCGCCACACCTGCTCTCGAACGCGGGCTGGCAATCGCCGATAGCACCAACAATACCCACGGGCGTTCCCGCCGATCTCACATCCCGCCGAGCGACATCGTCACCTGCGGTTCTCAGCGTCTCACCAGCCCAGAGCGCACCGCAGTCGATCTCCTTATGCAGGACATTCCCACTGGAATCAGCTATATGCTCGACATCGCACGGGCGTATCCCGCCATGGCCTTGGCAGCTGTGCAGCGTTGTGCCTGGAGTATGAGTTCTGCACGGGGAATTCGCCGCGTGCGTGCCGTTCTCGATCAGCTTGCTGACCTGCCCACTTTTCCACTGTCGTAATGATTCTGTCGCGATAATTCTGCCGAATGCTACAACTGCTGATCTATACTCCGGCACCTGCGTCTTTGCTCATCGGTAGACATCTGCAGCCGAGCAAAAGCACGCCACCACAGCGCGGCGTCACAGCGTCGGCACTCGCTGGAGTCCGTCTTTCTTACCAGCCACCACGCGATAGGCATCGTAGACGCCCTCAATTTTGCGCAACTCTTTGAGCACATGTTTGAGAAGCCTCGGCTCGGCCATCTCAAATGTGAACGTCGAATGTGCCACCCGTTCAGAACTGGTATTGATCGATCCGGAGAGCATATTCACGCCGTTGTCAGAGAGCACCCGTGAAATGTCTGCCAAAAGTCCACGCCGATCCAACGCCTCGATTTGTACCTGTACCAGGAAGATTCCCTCAGGGGTGTTGTCCCATGCGATGTCGATAAAGCGTTCAGGCTGGCGGCGCAACGCTTCCACATTTGGACAGTCGGCGCGGTGCACCGAGATTCCTTTGCCGCGCGTGACGAATCCTACGATTGCATCTGGCGGTACCGGCGTACAGCACTTTGCCAGCTTGACTAAGACGTCGGCGTCATCAATATCACTCACGATGACAGCCGAGCTCACGTTGCCTTGGCGTCGATGCTGAATGCGTGTTGGCGTGACGGCTTCAGCCATCGTCTCCTCAACGCTGAGATTTCCGCCCTGCGATGAAATAATCTGGCGCACGACGGTTTCAGCGGAGATTGAGCCTTCCCCCACACAGTGATAGAGCTCCGAAATATCTGCAAGCTGTAAATCGTGAGCCACTGCGCCGAGCGTCTCATGGCTCATCAACCGCTGTACTGGCTCATTCTTGCGTCTGATTGCTTTCGCTAACTTCTCTTTGCCAGCCTCAACGGCCTCTTCTCTCCGGCTCCGCTTAAACCACTGTTTGATTTTGGCTCGCGCCCGCGGCGTGCCCACAAAATCCAGCCATCCCTGCGACGGGCCAGCGTCGTCACTCTTCGAGGTGATGATTTCGACGGTATCGCCCGATTCGAGCAGATGATCGAGCGTGACCAGCTTGTCATTCACTTTCGCACCCACCGTATGATGCCCAACTTCGGTGTGAACTGCATACGCAAAATCGACGGGAGTCGAGCCACTGGGCAGTTCCATCACTTCCCCAGCCGGAGTGAAGACGTACACCTGATCGCCGCTCATCTCATAGCGCAGCGAATCCAAAAATTCCGCAGGATCAGCCGTTTCGCGCTGCCAATCAACGAGTTGGCGCAACCATTCCAGCTGCGTATCTTCAGCACTGGTGGAGATCAGGCCTTTCGTCTGGTTGGGATTTTCCTTGTACCGCCAATGCGCAGCCACACCATATTCTGCCCGCCGATGCATCTCAAACGTGCGAATCTGCACCTCAACCGTTTTTTCTCCTGGCCCGACCACAGTGGTGTGAATCGACTGGTAGAGATTGAATTTCGGAGCGGCAATGTAATCCTTGATACGCCCCTGAATCGGCGTGAAGACGGAATTAACCACGCCCAGGGCTGTGTAACAGTCTTGCACTTCATCCACGAGTACCCTCAGCCCAATCAGATCGTAGATGTCTTCAAAATCGCGTCCGCGCAAGATCATCTTTTGGTAGATCGAATAGTAGTGTTTTGGCCGTCCGGTGATTGTGCATGAGACGTGAGCCGCTGCGAGTTCCCGCTCTAGAATCTCTTTCATCTGCTCGATGTACGCTTCACGTTCCGGACTGCGCTCCGTCACCATCCGCTCAATTTCTGCATACACAGCCGGATAGAGAGTGCGGAAAGAGAGATCCTCCAGCTCCCATTTGATGGAATTCATGCCCAGCCGGTGAGCCAGCGGTGCATAAATCTCCAAGGTCTCTCGGGCCTTGTTTTGAGCAGATTTAGTTTCAACAAAGCCCCAGGTGCGCGCGTTGTGCAGACGATCTCCGAGCTTGATGAGCAGCACGCGGATATCTTTGGCCATAGCGATCACCATTTTGCGCACCGTCTCCGCCTGCGCCGCTTCGCCGTACTCCACTTTGTCGAGTTTGGTGACGCCATCAACCAAGAGCGCTATCGTCTCGCCAAAATCTTTCGTGAGCTGCTTGAGCGTATAGCCAGTGTCTTCCACAGTGTCGTGAAGTAACGCCGCTACCAGCGTGTCTTCATCCATTCCGAGCTCGGCCAAAATAGTGCACACAGCTACTGGATGAGTGATATACGGCTCCCCGCTCTTGCGCTTTTGCCCTTGGTGGTATGTGTTCGCAACGTTAAAGGCCTTGACCAGCCGCTCCGTATTAATATCTCGCCCTGCAACTGCCTCCATAATGGGAGTGAGAATTTGTGGATAGCTAGGCTGCGCGGACTCCTCCGCCGTGCGCTGAGCACCAAAAAACCCACGATGCTTACGAACTTTCCCTGTGCCTACCATGAGAGCATTATACGGCCTAGCTGGATATTCCGCGTAAGTGATCGCGCTGAGGGAAGAAACCAGTCCGAGAGGCGTATGCGATCTGACGTCCACAATTTTTCTGATTGTTGAAATGGTCTGGGTATGCCTCTTAAGGTGTTGCCCTGTTACACAATTCTCTCGTGTCCCTCTCTAAGAAAAAAATTCATAGTTGTGGAATCAGTCTTCCCTGCTGAATCACAGTATTTATTTTTTCTGTATTGCACAGTATCTCGGTATAAAGAGTATAGAAAGAGAATTGTAAAGGGAAGAATCAAACCTCCATCCCCGTAAAAAAGGCTGTAGATGAGAGTGTACAGAGCTAATACTGTATAAAAAACAATTTGTTTTGCTTTCATAGCAATTTCTCCGCCTCTCAGCCTAATTTCGAATGTAATTGTCAATCTGCGGATATTTTCCCTGCTCTTGAAGAGCAAGGGCTTCTTCAAAGTAATCGAGTCCCTCAAAAGTAACACCATTGCTCTTTCCAAGTTCAACTACTTTGAAAGAGAACAAAGGAGAGTCCCCTACTCGATATTTGCCAGTAAGATTACCAGCAAACCACCAGGTCACTTTCGTTCCAGCACGTTGGTTTGATTGATTACCTATTTCAAATACAAAGGACGTCGCATTGGATTTAGCATCATAGGCTATTTCAACAATTGGAGATGATACCAAAACGGTTTCACCTGGAGAATAATCCCGCATCTGGTCTACCACCGAATTAGCATCATCCCGAAATTGTCTTTCAAGATCCGAATGTGAAATTACCTTGTCCACACTCACACTTCGGCATTTGAAACAGTCTTGACCGCTGTCTCGATTACGTATCTGATTACCAGAAACGAGCAGCCTGTTATTGTCCGAGTATACTACTTGCTTATCCGGCACACTGCCTCTTGATGTTGAACTAGTTCGAGACCCTGCGGTGACTCGCAAGTAATTTTGCCAGGTTGTTCGACTTGTCGTAATGTACTGAGCTTTCCAAGATCCAGAAGGGTCATTTTTTCGCAACTTATACACAAGATACTGATTTGAGCTTACTGTATTAGTTGCGACAGTCGTACCACGCGGGTTAGCAAGCGTCAACGACATTTTTGAAAACACGTCCAGGGCAAAAAGCCTGTGTCCGTGCATATAAACTGTTGACATACCACTTGTAATATTTGGTCTAAAATAAAATTCTCCCCTGATGTTACCAGAGTTAAAATCTATAGTCGGAGAAACAAGATACATACTGTTGCTACTTACAGTGGACTGGCCATCAAGATTGATTTGCGCCTCAACCCAAGATCCCGCCCGCTTTACCACATACCAACCAACACTCCACCAAGGGATCCCCGCCCGCGATTCGTAGCCCAACTCCTCATCGTCACTACGTACAGCCTTTTCGGAAAGTATTTTAGCCTCAGCATTAGTCTGAGCTGACACGTCAAGCATTCCTGCGGAAAACATACAAGCAGAGCCTACGAGAATACAACTTAGGATCTTTTTCACAAGAACGCCTCCATCCTAGCGGCATCTGAACAAGATTATGCTCCACTCTCAAATTACAGCGGAATCATTACTTCCACAAGGTCTCGAAATCGGGACTCCATAAAATCCCTGATTCCCACAACGGGTCTGCTGCCGAGGTAATCAGTTCATTCCGCGACTTGCGACACGTGGAACAATCCTTCCGCATACCAAAAACTGACCTACGCGCCCGCCCAATTTTCCATCACCAACATGACGCTATCCAGGTCCATGTGACGATAGTAATGGCAGCCTGGCCATCAGCCGACACCTATACACAAAACTGGAATAACAACCTAAAAAGCTAATCCGAACCTTACGACCAACATGCACAACACTGGCAAAAGTCTGAAGAATAGAAATCCCCATAGACGCCCCCATCCCGCCTAAAATCCAGGGACTCCTCAACAAACTAAACACCCAGCCTCAAAGCTAGCAATGAGTACTCTAATTGCGGAAGTCAGGTTATACGGCCTAGCTGGATATTCCGCGTAAGTGATCGCACTGAGGGAAATCGAAACCAGTCTGCGATGCGCATGCGATGCCGATAGATGAATCTACCGCGATGTCCGCAGATGAGAAACGTCAGTAGGTGAGAACTGCGTCAATTGGAACATCAGTGCCCAGATGCTCGCGTCCGCCGAGCTCGGCGAGTTCCAACAAGACACACAATGCCGAGGGAACCCCTCCAGCTTGACGAATCAGATCAAAGGCCGCTCCGGCAGTGCCACCAGTGGCGAGAACGTCGTCAATCACGAGCACGCGCGCACCATCCGTGACGGTGAAAGGCTGCAGCTCCATACGTGCTGACCCATATTCAAGCTCGTAATCGACGCTCACCACTGGCCCTGGAAGACGCCCAGCTTTGCGCACCGTCAGCATTCCGACTCCAAGAGCAATGGCCAAGGGAGCACCTAAAATAAACCCACGAGATTCCAAGCCAGCTACGGCATCCACCTGACCGCGATAACGATCGGCGAGGATACGTATCAGCTCGGAAAACGCATGTCCGTCGGCAATCAGTGGCGTGATATCACGAAAGAGTACCCCTGGAGCAGGGAAATCGCTGACTTCACGAAGATGCGATTCTACGAGTTTCACCACATCATCAGGAAACAGACCGCCAGCACTCATCGCTTACTCCTATTCTTGCGCTTTGGCTGTGCTTTCACGCCTTGATGGCTGCCAGCTTGGCGCTCATGTTCAGCCACATAGTTGAGCATATCCGAATCGTTCTTGCTCAGGGAGGATCCGTCCACATCGCTAGAAACGGCTGAACGCACCTCATACACGTGCTGTGTGTGCTCCTTGATATCAGGGCGGCGCATACCGAGTGTGACGGCGAGCGGCGCCGCAATGAAAATGGAAGAGATTGTGGAGAGCAACATTCCCACAAACATCACCAAGGCGAGATCCCGCAGCGTATCCGCGCCGAAGATCCACACACCAATAATCAGCACGCTCAGCACTGGCAGAAGTCCGGTGAGTGAGGTGTTGAGTGAACGAATGAGCGTCTGGTTGATAGCGAGATTCGCCGATTCCTCATAGGTGTAGCGCAACTGCTTATTCAGCTGCTGCGTGTTTTCACGGACCTTGTCGAAGACCACCACAGTGTCGTACAGAGAGTAGCCCATAATGGTGAGGATGCCAATGATTGTAGCTGGCGTAATCTCTAGCCCCAGAATCCAGTAGACACCGAGCGTCACAATGAAATCGTGCAGCAGGGCGCCGCTGGCACCGACGGCAATCGTCCAGGAGCGGAAGTAAATAATGAGCACCAGCGAGACAGCCACCATGAAGACGATCATTGCTCTGATCGCTTTGTTCATAATATCTGCGCCCCAACTCGGCCCCACAAAAGTGGATGTCACCGCATTTGCCGGCACGTTGTAGGCTTTGGCAAGGGCTTCTTTCACGGCGGCAGTCTGCTCATTATTGAGTTGCACCGTCTGCACCCGCATGCCACTCGCACCGAGGTTCGATACGCGCGGAGCTTGATCGTTGCCCTCTTTTGCAATGACGTCGTAGGCAAGCTGCTGATTCTGATTACTTATGCCAGAAATAGTGAACTGTGAGCCGCCACGAAATTCAATACCCAGATTGGGAGTTTTGACGACGAACGACAGCAGCGAGATCAGTACGATGACGCCGGCAATGCCGAACCAGATTTTGCGGTGCTGAATAATTTTGAACGACAGGCGGCCGCTGTAGAGGTCATTTCCAATTGTGTACATCGACATTAGGCTCTCCCCTCACTCGTAGCGTCGCCGTCTGTGGGAGTATCTCCTGCGCTCGCCGTATCGTGTGTCTGTGCTGAAGCATCAGCGTCAGTCTCCGCTGCAGTGTTCTGCGCGTCAGAGACGCCACCTGCTGCGGCCTCCTTTGCCTCCCGACGCAGCCGTGCCTTGCGCTGTGCTAGTGTCTCGTTCTCTAGCCGCTCCAGCACCGCCACCTGTGCTGCTGCCGAATCTGCTGAGTTTTCTCCTGTATCAGCCGCAGCGGCTTCGACGTGAGACAGCTCAGCAGTGCCAGCTGCCGCCTTCCGCTCCGAACCGTGCATATCGGTATGAGCAGCAGCGCCGAACGCATTGCCGCGACCACGATAGAGTGGTGTGCGCTGCAACTGGCTTTCCTCCAGTCCGGAGAACTTGCGTCCGTGGCCGAAATAGCGAGTCTTCATAAGCTCAACCATCAGCGGGTGCGTAAAGAGCATGACGACTACGAGATCCAGCACCGTCGTAATACCCAGGGTGAAGGCGAAGCCACGCACCGAACCAACCGTCAGTACGTACAGCACGACCGAGGCGATCAAGTTTACGCAGTCGGAAATAATAATCGTGCGCTTGGCGCGATCCCAGCCGTGATCGACGGCGGCAGGGATAGTGCGCCCATCGCGGATTTCATCTCGAATACGCTCGAAATAAACGATGAATGAGTCCGCCGTGACGCCCACGGAAATAATCATGCCGAGCACGCCAGCCATGGAGAGTCGATATCCCATGAGCCACGAAAGCAGACAGATCACGAAGTACGACAACCCTGTAGACAACACGATAGAAGCGACCGAGATCAAGCCCAGCGAATGGTACTGCCAAACCATGTAGACCACGATCAGAGCCAGGCCGATCAAACCGGCAATCAAACCGGCAGCGAGCTGTTCCGTGCCGAGAGTAGCGGAGATTTGTTCTTCGCTCTGCACTGTGAAGTTGAGCGGCAGTGAACCGAAACTCAGCTGGTTGGCCAGTGACGCGGCAGCCTCAGACGTGAAATGCCCTGTAATTTCGGCACGTCCTCCCGAGATTGGCCCACTTGGCACTGGAGCAGAGAGCACCTGTCCATCGAGGACAATGGCAAACTGGTTGCGCGGCGATTCCAGATTGTAAATACGGCCAGTGACCTCGGCGAATTTATCGCCGCCAGCCTTATTGAACTCCATATTGACGGCCCAACCTCCCGTAGGAGTGCCTTGATCGTTCACCGCTAGAGAGCTCGTGGCTTTGGTCAGATCCGTTCCTTCAATATCAGCAGGGCCGAGAATGTATTTCGCCGTTCCGGAAGAGTCACACGCCACGAGCGGTTTCTTTGAATCGTCTTTCGTCGCCTCAAGGCGCGCTGCATCTGAACCGCACTGGAGCAGCAAAGCATCGTAGGTATTTTGTTCGCTAATCCACGTGGGATCGGAGGAATTCTCCGGCGTCGTGGCTGGTGTATCGGAAAGCTTGCCATCTTTATTGACGTCGGCCTGTTCGAGTGCAAATGCTTGGATGTCTTTATCCGTGAGCTTCTTAGCTGCCTCAGCGATCTTCTGAGCATCGGCAGTAGTCTGTCCTTCTTGAGTGGCACCCGTTTGCGTCGTGTCGGTGCTTTGAGTCGAGCTAGCTCGCGCAGTCGCCACATCTTGGGCAGTGAGCGCATTGGGACTCATAGAAGCCAGTACCGGACGCAGACGGAGCACGGCCGAGGTACGCACCAAGTCGAGAGTGTCTTTGCTCGGCTCACCTGGCAGCGCCACCACGATGTTCGAGCCGCCCTGTGAGGTGATCTCGGCCTCGGCCACGCCAGAAGCATCGACGCGCTGGCGAATAATCTCAATAGCTTGGCGCACATCTGAATCAGTGATCTGCGAGCCGTCAGTGGTGATCGGCGTCAAAATCAGCTGCGTACCGCCCTCCAAATCAAGGGCGAGATCTGGAGTGTAGCGATTATGCCCTTTACCCAGCACTGTTCCCGCACCCAGTGTGCCTAGGAGTGCAATCACTAAAATCGTCAGAATTACTAGGCGCTTGCCTGCTTTATACCGAGTTGTCGTTCTCTTCGTTGCCACGTTGCTCTCATTTTCATTCGTGCGACTATCGTGCTAGGGCGTAGAACCCGAGCTCGCCGTCACTTCACTGTCACATCAAAACTAACCGTCACGTCAATGGATTAGAAGTAGCACGGCCATATCCTCCATCGTGTCAGCATCAACAGCCTCCGCCGCAATAGTGCGTCGTATACATCATTTATCCTCATTCTCAGATGAAGAAGCTAGATCCTCAGCTGCCGACGACGCTGGCGCAGCAGCATCCTCACCACTGGCAGTAGCTGTAGCTTCCTGCTGGGTATCATCCTCCGCACCGCGCTCGTCCTCTTCAGCAGGAGCGAAAGGAATATCCATTGCCTGCGCAATAGCTGAGCGCAACCACACGGTCTCCACACCAGAGGGAGACTCAAGAGTGACGGCGTCACCATCAATATCGACGACGGTGCCGAAGAAGCCACCATTCGTCATCACGGTAGTGCCGAGCGCAATGGCAGCATCTCGCTGCTCTTTCATGCGCTCCTGTTGCTTTCTGGCACTTCTGCTCATCCACCAAAAGAGCCCTACCATCACTACGAGAATGAGAATAAGCTCAACGCCCATGCGCACGCTCCGTATTCCTTAACCGAGTAAACCGAATATGAGTTTACCGCCTTTTCGGCTATTTCCGAATTTCGCAGCGTGATAGCTATAAAACGTATCCACGATGTGATAATGAGAGATCAGTTAAACAGCGCTCCCTGCTGAAAATTTTCGGGCGGGGTGAGCCCCAAGTGTTGAAATGCTAAGGGAGTGGCCATTCTCCCGCGCGGAGTGCGCACTAAAAATCCCTCGCGCACCAGATACGGCTCAGACACTGTCTCCACGGTTTCCGGCTCTTCTCCCACCGAGACGGCGAGAGTGGTCAAGCCCACCGGCCCGCCGCCAAAGCGCGTAATGATCGCCCGAATCACGTCGCGGTCAAGGCGATCAAGCCCACTTTCATCGACTTCAAATACCGTGAGCGCCGCCTGCGCCGCCTCCAGATCGAGCAGCCCCGACCCGCGCACCTGTGCCCAATCTTGCACCCGTCGCAGCAGCCGGTTTGCCACTCTCGGAGTGCCACGCGAGCGAGAAGCGATCTCCATTGCCGCTTCCGGCGTGATATCTGCGGAGAGCTTTATCGCATTGCGGGCGACGATTTGAGCCAATTCTTCGTGCGTGTAGTAGTCGAGATGAGCAGTGAAACCGAAGCGATCTCGTAGCGGAGCAGGCAACAGTCCGGCGCGCGTGGTAGCTCCTACCACAGTGAAAGGGGGTAATGGCAGCGGAATTGATGTGGCTCCTGGCCCTTTACCCACCATCACGTCTACGCGGAAATCTTCCATTGCTAAATAGAGCATCTCTTCAGCAGTGCGAGCGAGACGATGAATCTCATCGATAAACAGCACATCGCCCTCTTGCAAAGAGCTGAGCACCGCAGCCAAATCCCCAGGATGTTGAATAGCTGGCCCACTCGTGAGCCGCAGTGAACCGTTCACTTCTGCCGCAATAATCATTGCCAGCGTGGTCTTTCCCAATCCTGGCGGGCCAGAGAGCAACACGTGATCGGGGGAAGTACCGCGAGCGATAGCGGCATCCAGCACCAGCGAGAGCTGGCTCCGCACGACCTCTTGCCCGACGAATTCGCTGAGCCGTTTGGGGCGCAATGCCGCCTCTTGGGCGCGCTCTGCCTCGGTGGCCTCCTGCGACGTGATCTCCCAATCCTCGTTCATCAGCGCTTCGCTCCCAAAATCCGCAGTGAATTCCTTAACAATTCCGGTATATCCAAGTGCTGTCCGCCTGCCAGCTCATACGCCTCATCAATAGCGCTCTGAGCCAGACGCTCGGGCCAGCCGAGATTGACGAGCGCTTCAAGCACATCGGGGTTTGTCGGCACAGCGCTCGCAGAGCCAGCAGTGGCTTCGAGACCAGCGCGAGCTGGCCCGAGTTTTGTGCCGATTTCCAAAATCATGCGCTGTGCCCCTTTCTTGCCAATGCCAGGCACGCGCGTGAGCGCCGCTTCGTTCTTGGCGGCAATCGCCGCGCGCAGCTCATCGGGAGGTAAAACGGAGAGAATCGCCAGCGCCGTTCGCGCTCCAATTCCCGAGACGGAGAGCAGTGTGGAAAATACGTCCTTTTCGTCGAGAGTGGCAAAGCCAAAGAGCGTGAGCGAGTCTTCTTTCACTACTAGTGTCGTGTACAGCGCCGCTGTTTCTCCCACATGTATCTGAGAGAGGGTGTCAGGCGTAGCGTATATCTCGAAGCCGACGCCGCTGACATTTATCACAGCTGAGCTAGTAGTGACGGCGTCTACTGTGCCGCTCACTGATGCAATCATTGTGTCCTCCACGCTATCGAATGTACGCTCACCTGCCGCCGCGACAATGCCGCCCGCCGTAGCAAGTATATCGGTAGCGACGTGGCAACGCGACGCACGCTAGCGCCACCCCAGCGCCCTCTTGCTCATTTCTGCGAGGACGAGGGCGAAGAAGTTTTGGGGGCGACGGCTCCGTGGCGGGAGCTCAGCCGTTCAGCGCGCGCCCATATTTTCTGGGCTTGCGTGAGATCCGGCCCCTCAGCCCGCGGCAGCATACCAGCACCGCCGTGCTGCGCTCTACTCGCATCGTCTGATTCCATGTGATGCGCTCCCCCACGCCAAGCATGTGTGATGGCAATAGCCAAAGCGTCGGCCGCATCCTTTGGACGTGGAAGCGAATCCAACCCCAAAATTCGCTGCACCATGAGCTGCACCTGAATTTTCTGCGCTCGCCCATTGCCCGTGACGGCTGCCTTAACTTCCGAGGGAGTGTGAAAAGCCATCGGCAAACCGTGCTGAGCCGCAGCGAGCATGACGATACCTGCCACTTGCGCGGTGGAGGTCACGGAACGCACATTTTCTTGGGCAAAGACGCGCTCGGCAGCGATGACGTCGGGGCGCAGCAGCCGGATTGTCTCCTCCAGCTTGTTGTAGATGATGAGGAGCCGCTGGTGCGGAGGAAGCTCCGGCGCAGAGCGCGCCACATCCACATCGACCAATTGCACGCGCCGTCCGCCTTGAAAGTCAATGACGCCGAGGCCACAGCGAGTGAGGCCAGGATCAACGCCGAGAATCCGCACGCAGCTATCCCCTCTTTAGCTCATTTAGCCCGCTCACTCGTCATCTTCTAGCTGAGCTGCTACATCCTCAGGGATATCCATATTGGAATAGACGTTTTGGATGTCGTCAAGGTCATCGAGGGCGTCGAGCAGCTTGAGCACTTTCTGCGCCGTCTCCAGATCGACCGTCACTTTCATACTCGGCACGAACTGTACCTCGGCAGAGTTGTAATCAATGCCAGCATCCACCAGAGCCTTGCGCACGTCCACTACGTCTTTTGGATCCGAGAGCACCGCAAACATATCGCCGTCGTCCGTGACTTCTTCAGCTCCGGCATCCAGCACTGCCATGAGGATCGTGTCTTCATCAACGCCAGCCTCTTTTGGCACTTCTACGACGCCTTTGCGGTTGAAGAGATAGCTCACAGAGCCAGACTCAGCGAGCGTGCCGCCATTGCGGGTGAGTCCAACGCGCACATCGGAAGCTGCCCGATTGCGGTTGTCGGTGAGCACCTCAATGAGAACGGCCACGCCACCTTGTGCATACCCCTCATAGATGATCTGCTCGTACTGCACACCATCTTTGCCCTCGCCGCTGGCACGCTTGAGCGCACGGTCAATGTTGTCTGCAGGTACCGAATTCTTCTTAGCTTTCTGAATGGCATCAAAAAGCGTGGGATTGCCATCAGGATCAGGACCGCCCGTTTTCGCTGCGACCTCGATATTTTTAATCAGGCGGGCAAAGAGTTTGCCACGCTTGGCGTCGATAGCAGCTTTCTTATGCTTCGTGGTGGCCCACTTGGAATGTCCTGACACGTTTTCCTCCCTCGAACGATAAAAACTGGGTATATTCTAGCGCGCATACGCCCATATCTACGAACCACAATCGACGAACCACACTACGAACTACACCAGTTGGCTCACAATACTCGCTCTGCAGTTGGCCTCTCACGCTTCGTGACGGCGCAGCGATACTTCGTGACGTCGTCACCGCTCCGTCACGTGGATGGTGGAACCGTCCCATCCTGCGAGCCATCCACGCAAATAGTGCACCAGGTCCTGCGGAAAGACGTGATCTCCCGCTTCTATGAGTCCCGTGAGCTGGCCCAAACTGAACCATCTGCCTTGATCGAGCACATTCTCTTCGAGGGCCGTCAGCTCTCGCCCTGTGCCCGTCGTCACCGCATCTGCCTCGTGAGTATCGAGACGCGCCACGAAGAAGTGTTCATCTTGTTTGCGCGTGTTTCCCACAAAGTGAAAGGTCGCCTCCCGATAGAGGACGGGGCCTTCGAGACGGGCGGGAGAAATGACAAGCCCCGTCTCTTCACGCAGCTCACGCACCGCGCCCTCACGGGCGCTCTCCCCCGCCATGATGCCACCGCCCACCGTGAACCACCAGTTAAAATCTGGATCGTCCACGTCGTGGCCGTGAATGAGGTACGTCTCACCTGCCGGATTGATCAGCACTGTGCGAGCGGCCTGCCGGTGCGGGAAACCCTCCGCATCGGGCGGCCACTCACGCTCGATGGCATCGCGCTCAATGGCGTGGACATCGCACCCGTCACTCACGTGCACCTCACTGCGCCAGCATGTATCTTTCACTGATTCGCATGTGTGCGGATTTGTTCGACGATGCGCGCTACAGCCTCATCTACTGGCACGCCATTGTCTTGGCTGCCATCGCGCATCCTGAAGCTCACAGCGCCTGCCGCCTCATCTTCTCCACCGGCAATGAGTGTAAAGGGAACTTTCTCTTTGGCGGCATTGCGAATCTTCTTACCGAAGCGATCGTCGCTCTCATCAATCTCTACACGCACACCTTCAGCTTTCAGCTGCGCAGCCACCTGCTCGCAATAGCCGTTGAACGCTTCGGCCACTGGAACCAACTTCACCTGCACCGGAGCGAGCCAAGCAGGGAATGCCCCCGCATAATGCTCCACCAATACACCAAAGAATCGCTCAATCGAGCCAAAGAGGGCACGGTGAATCATCACCGGCCGCTGGTGAGAACCGTCGGGAGCCGTGTATTCGAGCTGGAAGCGCTCAGGCAGATTGAAATCGAGTTGAATCGTGCTCATCTGCCATGTGCGCCCTAGCGCATCGCGGGCTTGCACTGAAATTTTTGGCCCATAGAAAGCTGCACCCTCAGGATCAGGCACCAGCTCCAACCCTGACTCTGCAGCCACTTGCGCAAGCGTATCTGTCGCCTCTTCCCAGATGTCGTCACTACCCACAAATTTGTTGGGGTTCTTTGTGGAGAGTTCCAAATAGAAATCATCCAGGCCATAATCGCGCAAAAGGTCCAGCACGAACTGCAAAAGCGTGGCAAGCTCAGCTTTCATCTGATCCCGAGTGCAATAAATATGCGCATCATCTTGAGTGAATCCGCGGGCACGGGTCAGGCCGTGAATCACGCCGCTCTTCTCATTGCGGTAGACTGTGCCGAATTCAAAGAGCCGCAGCGGCAGTTCTCGATAGGAGCGCCCCCGAGATCTGTAGATCAGATTGTGCATCGGGCAGTTCATCGGCTTGAGATAATAATCCGCACCCTGCTTGACGATATTTCCATCGGCGTCACGCTCCTCATCCATGTGCATCGGAGGATACATACCATCTGCGTAAAAATCGAGATGTCCGGAGAGTTCGTAGAGGTTCGATTTGGTGATATGCGGAGTATTCACAAAGCTGTAGCCCGCTTCTAGATGCTTGCGGCGCGAGTAGTTTTCCATCTCCATGCGCACAATCCCACCTTTGGGGTGGAAGACGGCCAGTCCGGAGCCGATCTCATCGGGGAAGCTGAACAGATCGAGCTGAGCGCCGAGCTTGCGGTGATCGCGTCGCTCTGCCTCTGCAATACGGTCTTGGTAGGCAGTGAGCTCCTCTTTGCTCGGCCATGCCGTGCCATAAATCCGCTGGAGTGAATCGTTCTTCTGATCGCCACGCCAATATGCAGCGCTGGAACGAGTGAGGGCAAAGCCGTTGCCGATGAGCTTCGTCGAGGGCAGATGTGGTCCACGGCACAAATCCGTCCACACCACATCGCCTTTGCGGTTCACATTGTCGTACATGGTGAGCTCTGCGCCCCCCACCTCAATGCTGGCTCCCTCTGCGGCCTGATCGCGCTCGACGTCACTGCCACCCTTGAGGCTCACTAATTCGATTTTATATGGCTGATCTTTCAGCTCTTCTAAGGCCGTCTGTTCGTCCGTCACTCGCCGCACGAACCGCTGTCCCTCTTTGACGATGCGCTTCATGTCTTTTTCCAGATCGCGCAGCATCTCTGGGGTGACCGCCGGTATGTTGCCAAAGTCGTAGTAGAAACCATCCGTAATGAAAGGGCCAATGCCCAGATTGACGTCGGGGAACTTATTTTGCACTGCTTGAGCCAGCACGTGAGTACACGAATGCCGCAGAATGTTGAGTCCGTCATCAGAATGGATGTCTACGCTCTGCACCGTGGCCGACTCGGGGAGACTCGTGAGCTCCGTGGCGAGATCTTTCAATTCACCATTGACGCGCAGCGCCACTACTGTGGGCTGGTCTTTGAAAAAATCTACGCCGGTGATCGGGCTGGCGATCTGGGTAGCGTCGCCATTAATTATGAGCTGCATGATGCCTCCTCTTCGGCTCACTGCTATACGAGGGCAGCGAGCACACTGAGCTGTGCCGAGCGCTTACGTCGGTAGCAATGACCAGCGGCACAGCATGTCTTTGCACAGCTAGCTTACGCTCTGCAGAGCGCGAGCCTAAAATGGGCAAATGGTGCTGCAGCCGTCTGTCTGTATGACTGTCCGCTGTGGCTGTCTGCATGGTTACTGCGGATAGCGGAAACGCCGGTACTGCAACTGCTCACGGTAACGACGGATATAGAACTTTGCCATCGAGAGATTGTGGTCAAGGTAGTTGCCGCATTGTTCAGGCTGCGCTCCGGCCACCACGCCGTCATAGCCGAGAATAAAATCGCACATATCCAGCACTAGCTGCTCGACATCTTCCGGATCCAGCTGGCCGAACATCACGAGATAGAAACCCGTGCGACACCCCATCGGGCCGAAATAGATAACTTCATCTTTCCGGTCACAGTTGCGCAGATAGCTCGCTCCGAGATGCTCAATAGAGTGCACTGCCGGAACGTCCATCACTGGCTCACGATTGGGCGCTGTAAAACGCAAATCAAACGTCGTGACGTCGGTCCTGGCGTGGCTATCTCTGCGCGAGAGGTACAGGCCTGGCAGCAGTGCCTGGTGATCTACAGTAAAGCTGGCAATTTTTTCCATGTGGCTCTCTCCCCTTCTTCTGAGTTCCCGTATCAGCTGTCCCTGTGGCTTTTTCTATGAGGTGCTTTCTTCAGTTCTGCTGTGCAGCTTTACTACGCTCCTGCATTTAGATCTGCGGTCTTCTATCTGGCGGCCTTCTATCCGATCGAGCTGAATTCATTCATCCGCTCAGCTCCCATTAGGAGCCGAATGCTACGGCTAGCGCCGCAATAAAGGTGGTGAAAATCATGGCGAGCACCACGACCATAGCGATAATTCGCTGAGATTTCTTTGGCCTGCGCGGCTGCCAGTCGTTGCCATTGGAATTGCTCATAGGCGCCATTGTAGCCGAGTGAGGAATCGAAGGGAGAATACCTACGAAAAGCAGAGCCACAGGGCAGAAAGCAGTGCCCACACTGAATAAAAGCGTTGAGCAAAAAGTACTGCCCGCAGCTCTGGCTTCTCAGCCAAGCTGCGGGCAGTACTTCTCTGTTGATTATTCAGCTGAATTATTCAACGGGATTGCTCTGGCTCAGACTACTGGATTGTTCAGGTTCGGAGTATGGCCTCACGTGCTTTTTGCCTCATCAATCCTCCAGCATTTGCCTAGGCACCGCATTTCAGCGTGCTGCATGCCCCTGCTGGTAATCTTCATCGACAGCAGATCCCCACGCAAACATCTTGCGCAGCTCAAGCCCCACCTTTTCAATCTGATGTTCTTCGCCAGCGGCGCGCAACTCCTTGAACTCCGGAGCGCCGTTATCTTGATCGGCGATAAACCGTTGGGCAAAGGCACCGCTTTGGATATCACTGAGCACCGCATTCATATTGGCTTTCACCTCCGGCGTAATCACGCGCGGGCCGGAGACGTAATCGCCGTACTCGGCGGTGTCTGAAATGCTCCACCGCATCTTAGAGAGGCCACCCTCATTGATGAGATCAACGATGAGCTTCATTTCATGGCACACCTCAAAATAAGCGATTTCCGGCTGATATCCAGCCGCCACGAGGGTCTCAAAGCCGCTCATAATCAGCTTGCTCAGACCGCCGCACAGCACAGCTTGCTCGCCAAAGAGATCCGTCTCGGTTTCCTCAGTGAACGTCGTCTTAATCACGCCAGCGCGGGTGCCACCGATAGCTTTGGCGTACGCCAGCGTGATCTGCCAGGCCTCGCCAGAAGCGTCTTGCTCCACAGCGATAATATCTGGCACGCCACGCCCCTCTTCAAACTGCCGACGTACAATATGGCCTGGACCTTTCGGAGCCACCATGCACACGTCGTGTCCAACATCAGGCTTAATATAGCCGAAGCGAATGTTAAAACCATGGGCGAAAAAGAGCGCCGCATTCGGTTTGAGATTAGGCTCAATCTGCTGCGCATAAATTGTGCGCTGATACTGATCGGGAGCCAGAATCATCACAATATCGCCTTGCTTTGTGGCATCTTCGACAGATGCCACTCGCAGCCCCTGTTCTTCCGCTTTGGCGACGCTCTTGGACCCTGGGCGCAGCCCCACCACTACGTCTACGCCGGAATCGCGCAGATTAAGCGCATGAGCATGGCCTTGGGAACCATAGCCAATCACGGCTACCGTCTTGCCATCCAGATATTTCAGATCGGCGTCATCATCATAATAAATTGTTGCCACGGTATTCTCCTCTTAGTTTCCTTGGCTATACAACCTGTGAAGGCTGCACGTTTTATTGGTTTTATCAAGTATGTAAGCGATTATTCGTCACGCCAGCTGGCCGGCGTCACTCATCAGCGTCATCAAGGCTTTGCCCGTATTCGTAGCGCTGCTGGGAAAGCTGGTGACGCAGCTGCTCACTCATCGACTCTGGGCCACGCCCGATGGCCACCGTGCCTGACTGCACGATTTCTTTGATCCCATACGGATCAAGAGCGGCGAGCAGAGCTTCCACTTTCTGCTCAGAGCCAGTTGTCTCAATCGTGACGGCGTTCGGATCCACATCGACGACGTGCGCACGGAACATGGAAATCACCTGCAAGACGTTGCTGCGGTTAGAATCATCTGCCGAGACTTTCACTAAGACCAGTTTGCGCTGTACTGAGGTTTCATCCTTGAGCTCTTCGATGGCAATCACGTTGAGCAGTTTGTTGAGTTGCTTCGTAATCTGCTCAATCGGGGCTTTTTTAGCATCGACGACCAAAGTAATGCGAGAAATCGCCGGATCTTCCGTGGTGCCCACTGCTAGAGATTCGATATTGAATGCTCGCCGCGCATACAGGCCAGCCACGCGCGCGAGCACACCCGCCTTATTCTCCACGAGCAGCGAAATTGTGTGTCTTTTTGCCATGATGATCTCACGCCTCCACTTTGCTGAAATCTGGGCGCTGGTTGAGCGCATATTGGATCGAGTCGTTTGGCGTACCGGCAGCCACCATCGGCCACACCATCGAATCTGGACTCACAACGAATTCCACCACGACTGGGCGGTCGTTGATCTGCATGGCCGCAGCAATAGTGGCATCCACATCCGCGTATTTTTCCACACGGAAAGCTGCACAGCCATACGCTTCGGCGAGTTTCATGAAGTCTGGAATTCCCACGGTGCCAGCGCCATCATGCAAATCTGTATGCGAATAGCGTTTGCCATAGAAAAGCGTCTGCCACTGGCGCACCATCCCCAAGCTGGAGTTGTTGATAAGCGCCACTTTGATAGGAATATTGTTGAGCGCGCAGGTGACCAATTCCTGATTCGTCATCTGGAATGAGCCATCGCCGTCAATGCACCACACCGTCTTATCGGGATTGCCAGCTTGCGCACCCATAGCACTCGGCACACCAAATCCCATTGTGCCCGCACCACAGCTGGTGACGAGCTGACGGGGAAAGTTCATTTTAATGAACTGCTGAGCCCACATTTGATGTTGCCCGACGCCAGTGGTGAAAATCGCCTGCGGAGCTGCCGCGCCGAGACGTTCAATCACGTACTGTGGGCTCATCAGGCCATCTTCTGGCTCGTCGTATCCAGGGCTGTAGGCGGCTTTGAGTTTGGAGAGGAATGCCCACCACTGGCTGAGATCAGATTCCCCATAGTGAGCGATTGCCTCCGGCAGAGCAGCGAGCAGCGCCTGGGCGCTCGCTTTCACATCGCCCACCAGCGCCACATCTGCCGCCCGAATCTTCCCAATTTCAGCTGGATCAATATCGGCGTGAATCACTTTCGCGTGCGGAGCGAACGAATCCACATCGCCCGTCACTCGATCATCGAAGCGCGCCCCAAGGGTGATGAGCAAATCGGCTTTCTGCATGGAGAGCACAGCTGGAACAGTGCCATGCATCCCCGGCATCCCTAAGCTGTGCCTATCAGAATCAGGGAAAGCTCCACGGGCATTGAGGGTGGTGACCACGGGGATATCGGTGAGTTCCACCATCTTTCTCAACTCTTCGCTGGCGCCGGCACGCACGAGGCCACCTCCGACGTAAAACACCGGGCGCTTCGCGGCAGCAATGAGCGCTGCCGCTTCTTTCACCTGCTCAGCATCTGGCTGCACTTGTGGATCATAGCCAGGGAGGTTGATGCGCGGCGGCCACACGAAATCTGCCTCTTGCGTCTGTGCTGATTTCGTCACATCCACCAGCACTGGGCCTGGCCGGCCGCTCGCGGCGATATAGAAAGCTTCCGCCAGACGCGCTGGGATATCGTTGGCATCGGTAATGAGGAATGAATGCTTCGTCAGCGGCAGCGTCGCCCCAATAATATCGGCCTCCTGGAAAGCATCCGTGCCAATAGCCTCGGCACTGACCTGCCCGGTAATGGCCACCATCGGCACCGAATCGAGATTCGCATCAAGCAGCGGCGTCACTAAGTTGGTCGCCCCTGGACCAGACGTAACGAGCGCCACGCCCACTTTCCCGGTGGACACTGCATATCCCTCAGCAGCATGGCCAGCGCCCTGCTCGTGACGAGTGAGGACGTACTTTAGTTTCTCAGCGTGGTAAATCGCATCAAAAGTCGGCAAAATGGCGCCGCCAGGAATTCCAAATACCGTCTGCACGCCTAGCTCTTCAAGCGTGCGCACAATCGAGCGTGCTCCTGTAGATTTTTCTCGTATAGCTTCCGTGCCGCCCATATAGGCGGGTGAGCCAGGCTTTAGAGCCTCAGATTCCTGAGCCATTATGCCCCTTTCTGAGTGGTGATCTACTCTCGTAGATGCGCGGTGTGACGCGGGTATGGTAATAAAAAAGCCCCTCGTCAGAGGGGCGCGCACCGAGTCGGCAACTCACCGATCGGTGCGCTGTCTAATTACCACGTGCTTTATCGTCATGGCATCAGCGTAATACACACCCTCTGGCTCACACGAAAACCTCACAGATTGTCTCACATTGTGGATTACGCTCTCGCTATACGAAAACTCAGACACGCTCTCGCAGCGCTGTGACGACGCTCATCACGGCGTTTCTCAGCGTGCTTGCACTATCTTCTCTTCCCCGTCATAGCAACGAAAATACCGTTTACCAGGGGCGCGTCACGTCCCTAGATTAACCTCGGCCATGACCATGTGCCCGCTTTCTTGCCGCACATGTCTTTTTACAATGACGCCGTGAATAATAGCGTGAATAGTAACGGACAAAGCGATCTCACTGCCGCGCACACGCGCCTAGCACACCAAATTGGAGTCGTTCTTCATATAGGGCTCATGATGCTCTCCGCTGGAGCTTCGTCGTATCGAGTCAAAGATGCTATGGAGCGCCTCGCCCACGCGGTGGGTATTGACCGTATGTATGCGCAGGTGACGTACACCGAAATCTCCGTGACAGCGTACGCCAATGGCACGTTCCGCACCGAGATTGCTGAGCAGCGTGTCCTCGGGGTCAATGCTGATCGCATTGACGCTCTCGATCACTTCGTCAATTCCCTACCTCCGCGCGGACTTTTAGCAGAGGATGCCGAGCACGCCCTGAGCCGCATCGAACGCCGCCCACCTCTGTACAGCATCCCGCTGTCTTCTTTCCTCTCTGGACTCGCCTGCGCCGCTTTCGCCTTTCTCAACAAAGGCGGCTTTCCCGAGTGCATTGCTGTTTTCATCGCCGCCGTCTGCGGCCAATGCGTACGCCGTTTCATGGTGAAGCGACACATGAACCACTTCGGCACCTGGTTTGCGTGTGGCGTGGTTGCCTCAGCCGTTTACATTGCCGTCATTAGCGCAGGGCGGTATTTCGCTCTCATTGACGCCACCCACCAGACCGGCGTAGTGGCAGCATTACTCTTCCTCGTGCCAGGATTCCCGCTCGTCACTGCTATTCTCGATCTCATCCGCCAAGATTTTTCCGCTGGAATTTCGCGCTCGGTCTATGTGGCGATGCTAATGTTTTCCTCGGCTATGGCCGTCTGGTGCGTCACAGCAGCACTACAGTGGTCGACCACGTCGGATATCGACGGCTATACCCTCAGTGTCGGCGTCTTACTCGGGGCTCGCGCCGTGGCTTCATTTATTGCCTCATTCGGATTCGCCAGCTTGTTTAATGCCCCACTGCATGCTTGCCTGATTGCAAGTATCAATGGCGCTATTATCAACACGTTCCGGCTCACACTTCAAGATACCGGCTTCTCGTGGCTCGCCGCAGTGGGGTTGGCAGCTTTCGCCGCTGGGCTCTTCGCACAGTACGCCGCTCACTTCTGCTCACATTCGCGCGTATCGCTCTCTGTACCCGCTGTCGTGCTCATGATTCCTGGCGTGCCGTTCTATCGCGCATTGAGCGCTATGAGCAACGGTTCTGGGGTGCTCGCTTTGGGAGAGATCGTCACTATCGCACTGGTCATTTCTGCCATTGGCTGCGGCCTCGCGGGAGCACGCATGGTGACGGACTCGTCCTGGCGCGTCGATCGTTCCCATGGATTACCCAAGCTCAAGGGCTCTGAGCAGACGATTCCTCCTGCTCCGCACGATGGCTGGCAGGCTGCTCCAGCAGATACTCGCGAAATTCCCGCCGTCCGCGACACATCGCAAGATTCACCCGCTGCTTAATCACCGCCGCTTTGATTTATCTCGTGAGATACCTCGCGGGAAGCTTAACCGTGTGCCGCTATCACCCGATAGCGGCACACTCGCTTTAGGTTGTCTGTCGATAATCTTTCATCCCCCAGCAGCCGCACTGATCGTTCATCAAGCCCAAGACCGCGCAAAAGCCCAGGCTTAATCCAGGTTGGCCAGTGAGGCTGAAAGTGAGACTAGAGCGAACCGAGCACGGCACCGACGAGAATTTTTCCGATCATGGCCAGCGGATAGACCAGAGCATAGCCGAGCGCCACACGCGGATCGGAGTTCGTGCGCCCGTTGGCAAAGGCGAGCACGGCTGGCTGCGTCTGTGCGCCAGCGAGCAGCCCAGACAGCTTGGTGCCCCCCATGTGGAAGCCGTAGCGCATCACGAAATAGAGTGCGGCTGCTTCCACCGTGGTGAGAATAATACCGAGCAGGAGAATCCCCACCCATTCACCCGTCGTGAAAGCGGCGGCAATCTGCATGCCTGCATTAGTGCCAGCCTGTGCTAAGAAGAGCAGCAGCCCAAGCTCAGAGATCACTGCATTTGTGGTATTAGGCAGCGCCGTCACTTGCTTCCCAATCCGGCCAATGCGGCCGAAAACGAGCCCGACGATGAGGGCGCCAGCCGCTGCTCCCATGCTGAAGCTCACGCCTCCAGGCAGCAGAATTTTGCATTCGCCCAGCAATACTCCCAGAGCCATACCCACGCCGAGAGTCACGGGATTGATGTCCGTCAAGCCTTTGGATGAATCACCAAAATAATGAGAGATCTCTTTCATTTTCGCGGTTGGCCCAACCACGCGAATGCGGTCTCCCATTTCTACCATCAGATCTGGAGCGGCCAGCATATCGACGTCCCCACGGCGAAGCCTGGCACAGATCGCACCAAAACGCTCAAAAAGTACAGCATCCAACTCTGCGATAGTTTTCCCCGCAATTTTTGGTTCTGAGACAGTAATCCGCCGAAAATCCAAAAATTTCCGGTTTGCCCGCAGCGAATGAGAAGATTTATGCCCCACGAGCGCCATAAACTCTTTGAGCTGCTTCTCCGTACCTAATGCCGTGAGCAAATCACCTTTTTCAATCACATCATTTGCCGTGGCCACCCAAATCGGCCCTTGCTCTCCACGGCGAATACGCGAAACCTCCACGGGGTTGTTCATCAGCTTGAGCAAATCGCCCAGACGCGGCAAATCTTCACGATCGACCCGCAAATTCATGTGCGTCACCTGCTCTGGCTTGTCGGTATCCGAGGCCGAATGCCCCAAGGCAGCAATAGCGGCCACCAACATGCCGAGCACTCCAAAGAGGTACGAGATGGAATAGCCGACGGTGGCGGCAGCGGGATCGCCAGAAGCCTCTCCAGCAGCGGCAAGTGCCGGAGTATTCGTGGTAGCTCCGGCAAAGGTGCCGGCAATCTGCGCTGCCGACATATGAAACACATTGTTGCCAACGAGCAGCGCCACGATAGCCACCACGATATACACACCAATGAGCGCAGCCATCGGCCCTAGCGACTTGCGCACGTTTGAGAAGAACGACGGACCTGAGTTGTTGCCGATAGCGAACGTGAACAACACCAGCCCAAGAGTGCCGACTACCGGCGGAAGCACTGCCTCTACGCCGCATGCTTTGCCCCATGCTGCTATGGCAATCGCCAAAAACAGCACCGCCGCAGCACCGAGCGAAATACCTTTCACCTTGATGCGCCCAAACGCCATCCCAATGCCAACCAAAAGGAATGCGTAAAAAATCGGGTAGTGGGCTAGATACTCAAACACAACGCTCATGAATCGTCTGCCTTTTCGTGTCGATCACAGCAGGGGCTCCTCCATAGGCTCCCACGCCATAGTGGATAACCATCAATCTATTATCCCCGATGAGTTCACGCATAGTGGCCCATGAGTCCTACGTTACACGAGCATCACACTGTTCACTTCGTCGTCACTGCTCATCCAGGCACTGCTCTCTGAGCGTCGGCCAGTTAAACGCAGGCCAGTGACCCGGTCAATGACGTGAGCCAGGCTAGCTAAGTTCGCGCACAGCCCCCGCTGAAGCACTCATCGCCATGGACGCATATGCCTGTAGCGCTTTGCTCACCGTACGCTCCCGTTGCCCATGCCACGGCGCTGCTCCTTTGAGCTGACGACGCCGCTCAATCTCGGCATCGGGAACATCGAGTTTCAACAGTCGAGAGGGGACGTCGATCACGATGCGATCGCCGTCATGCACGAGACCAATCAGGCCGCCGGAAGCTGCTTCTGGCGAAATATGCCCGATGGATAGGCCGCTGGTGCCGCCCGAGAAACGCCCATCCGTAATGAGGGCACAGCTCTTGCCAAGCCCCATGCCTTTGAGGAAGCTCGTCGGGTAGAGCATCTCCTGCATTCCAGGCCCACCTTTAGGCCCTTCATAGCGGATGACGACGACGTCTCCTGGATGTACATGTTTGCCCAGAATGAGGTCAATGGCCTGCTCTTGCGAGTCCACTACCCGCGCTGGCCCTTCAAAGTGGAAGAGAGCCTCATCAATTCCAGCAGTTTTAATCACTGCCCCATCGTCGGCGAGATTGCCGAAGAGCACACACAGTCCGCCATCCTTGGTGTAAGCGTGTTCCACATCCCTGATACACCCATGTTCGGCGTCATAATCGAGGCTCTCCCAACGCGCATCTTGCGAAAATGCCTCGGTGGTGCGCACCCGTCCAGGAGCCACTGAAAATAGTTCACGTGCTTGCTCCGTCGGCGCCTCAGCGCGGATATCCCACGCCTCCAGCCAGCTCTTGAGGTCGCTCGAATGCACGGAATGCACAGTATCTCGCAGAAGACCAGCGCGATACAGCTCTCCAAGAAGCGCCGGAATCCCTCCAGCTCGGTGAAAATCTTCCATGTGGTATTGGGTAGAGTTGGGTGCCACTTTGCTCATGCAGGGCACGTGACGGGAGAGCTCATCAATATCGGCAAGCGTGAAATCGATATCGCCCTCATGGGCTGCTGCCAGCGTGTGCAAGACGGTGTTGGTCGATCCTCCCATCGCAATATCCATGCTCATCGCATTGAGGAATGCATCACGAGTGGCAATATTGCGCGGCAAGACGGAATCGTCATCGTCGTCATAATAGCGTTTGGCGAGCGTGACGATGGTACGGCCAGCGCGCACGAAAAGCTCACGGCGTCTCTTCGCCGTGGCGAGCGTCGAACCATTTCCTGGCAGTGAAAGTCCCAGTGCTTCGGTGAGGCAATTCATTGAATTTGCCGTGAACATCCCCGAACATGAGCCACACGTAGGACAGGCGGATTCCTCCACCAACGCCAACGCATCATCGCTCACATCATCACTGGCCGAGAGTGCCATCGCATCGATCAGATCTGTGCGATGATCGACCACACCGGCCACAGCATTGCCTGATTCCATCGGGCCACCGCTGACGAAAATAGTGGGGATATTCAGCCGCAGTGCCGCCATCAGCATCCCAGGGGTGACTTTATCGCAGTTGGAGATGCACACCAACGCATCTGCTCGATGAGCCTGCACCATATATTCCACTGAATCGGCAATGAGTTCACGGCTCGGCAGTGAATAGAGCATACCCCCGTGCCCCATCGCAATCCCATCGTCCACAGCGATAGTATTGAACTCTTTGGCCACGCCTCCGGCTTCTTCAATAGCGCTGACGACGAGCTGCCCGACATCTTTGAGGTGCACATGCCCCGGTACAAACTGGGTGAACGAGTTTGCTACTGCAATAATCGGCTTACCAAAATCTTCATCTTTCATGCCTGTGGCTCGCCAGAGCGCGCGAGCTCCTGCCATATTGCGGCCATGTGTTGATGTTGCAGATCGTAATGCCGGCATGATGCATCCTTTCCTTAGTCATGCTCCATCTCGGTTCATCTCAGTTGTGCTCTATCATAGAGCGCTAGAGCGCACCGCGCGATGCAGACCAGATGGTGTGCATCGCTGTGCCATGACACCCCCATAGGTACCACTCTGGCACAGCCTTTAGGCTCGCGCTGGCAAAGCTCTGAGTGCTCTGAGTGCGTTCTCCTGAGCGGCTCGTCGATGATGCTGCCTTTGACGGCGACACTCTGAGTATGTTCTCCTGGTGTCTCTGGGCGTCGTGCCCGCGCTATCAACGAATGACATGCTATTAGCAAGTGACGAGGACGCTTTAGCGGAGCGACTACCGGTAGAGCCGAGCAATAGAATCAGCAGCAGGCTGAGCCCGCCACACGTACGTGTGGTACGGCAGTGCGAGCGATTCTCCTACCTGCATTCCCAACTCCGTGTAGAGGTAGTGCACAAGATTGCCGCGCATCCGCGTACGCAGTGCAGGCGTGGCACGAATCCATGAAGCGCGGGTGGTGCCCAGCTCAATAATCTGCTCCGGCGTCACGCGATCAGCCCAGTCCACGGCAAAAAATTCCGGCGTTGAAAAGAGATCCCCCAGCGCCGGTGGCCGATCCGGGCGCTGTACATCCCCTGATCGCATAATTCGCGTGAGCCGGTGCACCCACGGGTGCTCTACAGCCAGCTGATTGTAGACCAGCACAAGAATTCCGCCTGGGCGGAGCAGACGGGCAGCTTCCCGCGCCGCGAGCGAGGCATCGAGCCAGTGCCAGCTCTCCCCATAGGTGAGCGCGTCAAAGAGATGATCCCCCAGTCCTGTCGCTTCAGCCGTCGTCCCGAGCAAGCGGGTAGCTGGAAAATTCGGCAGGTAGCGCAAAAATTCAGAGCGCATATCCGCCGCTGGCTCCAATGCCCACACATCGTAGCCACGGCGAACCAGAGCATCCGTGAGCCTGCCCGTCCCAGCTCCAATGTCTGCCACCCGTGCACCGGCAGACACGCTGTGCAGCGCCCACTCCAGTGCCGCAGAAGCGTAGCTCGGACGGCTATCCACATACGTGATAGCGGAATCCCCCGCAGATTCAAACGGATTAGCAGCTGTCGCACCATGATCTGCGCTGCCACCAGCGCTGTAATCCGCGCTGCGAGAGGCACTGTGAGCGTTATACGGCGGTGAGGGCACTGCACACGCGCGAGAGGATGCCACCTGCGTCACATGCGCGAAGCTGTCGCATTCCACCAAAGATTAATTCCACCTTCCACTGCATACCTGTCGATTAAAGCCAACTCTTCATCGCTGAAGTGGGTATTATTCAGCGCTCCGAGTGAATCTTCAAGCTGAGCCACAGAGCTCACACCGATGAGCGCACTCGTGACGCTCGCTTTGCCTTGGTCACGCAGCACCCACGCAATCGCCATCTGTGCCAAGCTCTGCCCACGCTCTCTTGCCAGCGCATTGAGAGAACGCACATGGGTGAGATTTTGCTCGCTGAGCAGCCCTCTGTCCATTTTCCCCTCTCCCACACGCGAGTGTGCCGGCACGCCCTGTAGGTACTTGTTGGTGAGCAGCCCTTGCGCTAAAGCCGAAAAGGCGATGACGCCCATATTTTCATCAGCCGCTGTGCTGAGCAGGCTTGCCTCGCCATTTTCTCCTGGCTGCTCCACCCAGCGGTTAATCAGGGAATAGCTCGGCTGATGAATCACCAGCGGTGTGCCCAGCTCACGCATGATTGCTGCAGCTTGTGCCGTGGCCGCCGGCGAATAGCTGGAGATGCCAGCGTAGAGAGCTTTGCCACTGCGCACAGCATCGTGCAGCGCCATCATCGACTCTTCCAGATTCACATCGGCATCTGGGCGGTGATGATAGAAGATATCAACGTAGTCAAGTCCCATCCGTTGAAGAGATTCATCGAGCGAGGTGAGCAAGTATTTCCGCGAACCGCCAATACCGAAATGGCCTGGCCACATATCCCATCCGGCCTTTGTCGAGATAATCATCTCATGGCGGTGGGCACGAAAATCTTTGCGCATAATACGGCCAAAATTCTCTTCTGCAGCTCCATAGGGCGGGCCGTAGTTGTTGGCTAGATCAAAATGCGTGACGCCGAGATCAAAGGCGCGCCGCACAATATCCCGCTGCGTTTGGAACGGACGATCATCGCCGAAGTTGTGCCACAACCCAAGCGAGATAGCGGGCAGCATTAAACCACTGGTACCGCAGCGATTCATAGGAATTGCGTCAATGCGTTCTGCCGATGGCAGATAATGCTCATCGGGTGTTGATAACAGTTCAGCCATGCCTCATTTTCTCACATCTGCTGCCGATAGCAATTCCACTGCTGTGCTCTCCACTCACATCTCGCCCTCCGCTCACGCTGTGCGCTCCACTCAGGCTCAGCTCTCTGTCCGCGCCGCACTTCTGCGCTACGCTAGCAACTATGTTGCACATTGTTTACCACGAACCTGAAATTGCCGGAAATACCGGCGCGGCTATTCGCCTCAGCGCTTGCACGGGCGCCCGTCTGCATCTCATTGAGCCGCTCGGTTTTGACTTTTCCGATACTCATCTCAAACGTGCGGGGCTCGACTACCACGATTTAGCTGACGTCGTCATCCATCCCAGCTGGGAAGCCGCTAAGGCATACTTTGGGATTGATCAGCGGATTTTTGCGTTTACGTCGCATACGACGAACGATTTTGCGGATGAATCATACCGTGATGGCGACGTGCTGCTCTTTGGCAAAGAAGCTACCGGCTTGCCCGCTGAAGTGATGAATGATCCGCGCATAGAAAAACTCGTACGCATCCCGATGCTCCCATCGCGGCGCTCTCTCAACCTCACCAATTCAGCTTCCATAGCTGTCTATGAGGCTTGGCGTCAGCTGGGGTATGTCGGAGCAGCAACTGCAGCAAACTGACGTTTAGGATTACTGCTTTTTCCTGCCCTCTGCCTTTTTCTGCTCTGAGCTACTGCCGCGCGCAGCGTGAAAATACCTGCTGCTGGGCATAGATGCAGTGTGTACACCGCAGACAACAGCACAGTAGATACTCCATATTTTCTCTGTGAGGCAATATTCGGTAGCAGAGCAGACGCTGGCGTATACCCTTGCCCGAACACTGCGAAATCGGCGCCATGAGCTTGGTTTAAGTCAAGAGGAAGTCGCCCAGGCCGCCGGCATAGACCGCACCACCTATCAGCTCATGGAGTCCGGCCGATCTGATCGCTCTACCAATAGCTTGCTCAACCCGCGAATTTTTACGCTCATGGCACTGGCCAACGCGCTCAAAGTACCCATGAGCGAACTCCTCAGCGAGAGGCCACGCCCAGACGCAGGCGGAAAACCCCGCGCATAAAAGCCACAACCGTCCACGCACATAAAATCACGCACATACACGTACATAAAGGCCAGCGCCGCAGCCTCGCAATGATGACGCGGAGCTGCGGCGCTGCACGTAAAGCCATGTACACGTATGTATACGTCTAGTTGGCCGTGCAATATTCTCTTTCAGATTCTTTTCAGATTATCGGCGTATCGGGAGCTTGCCCCAGCAGATCGTCAGGATTAGCTCTCTGCCCAGATCCCGTGCCCGACGCCTCCGCCTCACTGGTGGCACTTTGAGCTTCCCCGCGAGCCGAAGCCAACGCCGCATTCACATCTTCGAGAGTAGTCTGCGCTAAAGCGTCTGCGATATTGTCAGCAGCACCGAAATCCACTGAACTGCTCGATGCTCCGTTCTCCTCGTCACCCTCACCCGCGCGTCCGGCAAACCCGCGAGAGACAGCATCGAGAGCGGCAGTGAGTTCCGTCGGCACAATCCACAGCTTCGAGCTGGAGGAATTGGCAATCTGCGGAAGCGTCTTCAAATATTCGTAGGAGAGCAACTTAGGATCGGCATTGCCACGGTGAATTGCATCAAAGACTTGCAAAATAGCACGCGATTCACCCTGAGCTTTCAAGATTGTGGACTGCGCTGTGCCCTCGGCCCGCAAAATTGCGCTCTGCTTCTCACCTTCCGCCGTCAAGATCGCGCTTTGTTTGACGCCCTCTGCCGTCAAAATTGCAGCGCGGCGATCACGCTCAGCTTTCATCTGCTGTTCCATTGCGCTCTGCACAGTTGCTGGCGGATCAATGGCTTTGAGTTCTACGCGGCTCACTCGAATCCCCCAACGCCCAGTTGCTTCATCGAGCACTCCGCGCAGCTGGCCGTTAATTTGATCGCGCCCCGTGAGCGCCTGTTCCATATCCATCGAACCGATGATGTTGCGCAGCGTCGTCACGGCAAGCTGCTCGATAGCAGCCATCGGATCAGCGATTTCATATGTGGCAGCTTCCGGTTGCGTCACCTGATAGTAGATAACGGTGTCGATATTGACCACGATATTGTCGGACGTAATCACAGGCTGCGGAGGAAATGGCACCACCTGTTCACGCATATCAATGCGCTGACGTACTGAATCGAGGAAGGGGATGAGGAAATGCAGACCAGGCGTAAGCGTCTTGTTGTATTTGCCGAGGCGCTCAACGATCACCGTGAATCCTTGATGCACCATCAGAATTGATTTTGCAATCGCCACAATGACGACGAGCGCAAGCACAATGAATGCAACCGAGACGATCATCCCCAGGTTGAGAGTACCCATCTTTTACCTTTCATATTGCTGTTTACTAGTGAAGTGGTGGTGAGAACGCTGAGCCTCAGGCGCGCTCGGGCGCTATCCCCGAATCTGGCGCTTCCGCCTCAGGGATGCCCACGGCAGGCGCTTCCAGAACTAAGTGTACCCCATCGATACCGACAATTTTCACCTCAATACCTTGAGGAAGAATTCCGCTATCCGTCTTAGCACTCCATACCTCTCCGCTCACTTTTGCCCGTCCTGTCGTTTCAGTGACGTCGGTAAGCGTGCGTGCTGTCTTGCCCACGTAAGCGTACACATTAGATTTTTTCGTCGACGAGGAATTCACATGTTTGCGCACCCACGGACGCACAAACACTAGCAACACCACTGAAATGACGGCGAAGACGACGATCTGTGCAATCCAGGAATCAGTGAAGATGGCAGTGAACATCGCTCCGAAAGCACCGCCAGCCAACATCAAGAATGTAAAATCTACGGTGAACATTTCCACGATGAGTAGCACCAGTGCGATAATCGCCCAGATTCCCCACATATCGGCCTCCGCCACTTAGCCCTGCACACGTTATTCATGCAGATAGACTACAGATACAAAACGTCTTTTACGTCACGTACTAGTCTACAGTAGCGAAGCCTGAATTGAACATAGCCTGAATTGAACATAGCCAGTACAGGCTGTAAAGATCGAGGCTCGTCACCCGCTATTGTGCCACCGCAGCAAAGCGCCCTTGGTGCTCCGTCAGCTGGACGTCTACGCCAAAGAGCGCCGAGAGGTGAGCGCTAGTGAGCACCGAAGCCAGCTCTCCAGCAGCAAACACTTCCCCCTCTTTGAGCAGCAACGCATGCGTAAATCCCGCCGGAATCTCTTCCACATGGTGAGTGACCATCACCATCACCGGAGCATATTGTTCGCGCGCTAATTCCCCCAGTGCGCTCAACAACCGTTCTCTCCCGCCCAGGTCAAGGCCGGAGGCGGGCTCGTCAAGCACCAGCACTTCTGGATTTGGCATGAGCGCACGGGCGATGCCCACACGTTTCTTCTCCCCCGTTGAGAGCGTGGCCAGCTGTCGATCAGCAAGATCTAGCACGTCGAGGGCAGCAAGTAGTTCACGAGCTCGGGCGTCATCTTCCGCCGCATACTCTTCTCGCCACGAAACACTCATGCCATAGGCCGCCGTGCGCACGACGTTGAGTACCCGTTCACTTTGGGGAATTGTCTGATCGAGAGCTGACGATGATAACCCCACTAGCGGCCGTAGCTGCGCGACATCCACGTGGCCGAGGCGCTCCCCTAAAATCTCCACCGCGCCACGTGTGGGATGCATCCTGCCGGAGATGAGTTTGACCAGCGTCGTTTTTCCTGCCCCATTCGGGCCGAGGATGACCCAACGTTCGCCGTCATTGATGGAGAGATTCACGCCGTGCAAAATATCGTTGCCACTGCGGCGCACCCACACATCTCGTACATCCAGCACATCACCCATAACGCTCTACCCCAACGACCCTCTCTACTGCCGCTTGCTCCCTATCGTATGCACAGTCGGCGCTCAGCGCATGGCGTACGCGCAGCAGCACCGACCCCGCACTCACACTCGCATACCCTCACGCAGCGTTCTTTCCAGCTACTACACTGCGGTAGAAGTCCATCGTTTTCACTGCTATAGCACTCCACGAGAAATGCTCTTCCACACGCTTTCGACCAGCGCGCCCCATCTCTTTGGCACGCTGCATATCAGAGCACATCGCATTGAGCGCCGCAGCGAGATCAGCTTCAAATTGCTCTGGATCAAGTGGCGTACCAGAGCCGTCATTCAGCTGCTCAATCGGCACCAAGGTACCCGTGACGCCGTCATCAATGCAGTCTGGAATCCCGCCCGTCGCTGTACCAACCACAGGTAGTCCAACGGCCATTGCCTCCAGATTGACGATACCAAGCGGCTCATAGATAGACGGGGTGACGAACGTGGTTGAGCACGCTTCTAGCGCCACAATCTGCTCATGCGGCAGATGCTCTTCAATCCAAACTACACCATCTCGCTCTCGCTGCAACTGCGCTACGAGGGCGCGGGTCTCGTCGGCAATGTCAGGAGTATCAGGCGCACCAGCACAGAGAATCACCTGCACGTCTTTCTCGACCTGCCGCAGTGCCCGCAGCAGCCCTGGTACACCTTTCTGGCGCGTAATTCGCCCGACGAAAATAATCGTGGGGCGCTGCAAACTCAGGCCAAAGCTCGTGAAGAAAGCCCGAGCCTCCTCCCACTGGGCTTCGCTGCTCGGCGCTTTCCAATCTTCAAGATCAATACCGTTGTGAATCACGCGCACCCGCTCCGGATCAATGGCCGGATAAGCCGTGAGAATGTCGTCACGCATCGCGTGTGAAACGGCCACAATTCCATCGGCCGCCTCATAGGCCGTCTTTTCTATCCAACTCGACAAATCGTACCCACCGCCGAGCTGTTCACGCTTCCAGGGGCGCAAAGGTTCGAGTGAGTGCGCCGAGATCACATGGGGAATCCCGTAGAGCACGCTGGAGATATGCCCAGCCATATTCGCGTACCACGTGTGCGAATGCACGAGATCGGCACCCTGCACATCTTTGACCATTTCCAAATCCACTCCGAGCGTGCGCACCGCATCATTTGCGCCAGAGAGCCCTTCAGGATAGTCGTATCCGTCGAGATGCACTCCCGCTACGCTGGATGCGCGCGGCCCATCAAAAGCATGCACATGTACGTCGGCGTGAGCCGCTAGTACTTTTGAGAGTTCTGCCACGTGTACACCAGCCCCGCCGTACACATGCGGCGGAAATTCACGCGTGAGAAGATCGACCCGCATGGGATTCCTTTCCAAACTTTCCTGACTACCTCGCACCCACCCTGCGAGGATGCATACCGGCGTCACTACACATAAGGCTACCGAGAAACACCCCGACCGTCGCGGGGTACACCGTGAAACTATGCGCAAGCAGCGCTGCATGCCCGTCTCTTGATTTTATCTCACCTGCTCCAGAAAGCGAGTAATTGACGGCGTCACGACCAACTAATTTTCATTGCCGCCCAGCTCTCACGATTCCATATGTTCCACAGCCCTCACGATTCCGCCCATCCTGCAGCCTCGTGGCAGCTTACAGCTCTCGTAGCATCCGCCCGCCCAATACCTCAGAGATACGCCCAATACTGCGGTAGATACGTGCAGTACCCCGATAGGTATGCGCTCAATAAACACGCACGTAATAGACATGTACGTAATAAAACACGCAGACAATAGGTGATCATGCACGCGAGCCTATAGAGAGGCACGAGGTTATACAGATGCAAAAAGGTGCAAAAATTTTTGTATTCTCTCCCCACGGCGGCACGTAAGCAGATACCATATGAAATATGACGAACAAGAACCCGACTGTGCTCGCAATCGTATTAGCTGGCGGCGAAGGCAAGCGCCTCATGCCCCTCACCCAAGACCGCGCCAAGCCGGCCGTGCCGTTTGGTGGTATTTATCGCCTCATCGATTTCTCACTGTCGAATATCGTCAATTCTGGTTATTTGCACATCGTTGTGCTCACCCAGTACAAGAGCCATTCCCTCGATAGACACATCTCACGCACCTGGCGAATGAGCAACCTGCTCGGCAACTACATCACTCCCGTGCCCGCTCAGCAGCGCGTGGGGAAGAATTGGTATCTCGGCTCGGCAGATGCCATCTATCAGAGCCTGAATATCGTGCACGATGAGCAGCCGGACATTATCGTGATTACTGGGGCCGACAATATCTATCGCATGGATTTCTCGCAGATGGTGGCTCAGCACATTGAATCAGGTCTTGATCTCACGGTGGCTGGCATTCGCCAGCCCAAGAGTCTCGCTAGCTCTTTCGGCGTGATTGACCGCGATCCGAGCGATCCGTATCGTGTGCGGCAGTTCCTTGAAAAGCCCACGGACGTCGCTGGGCTGCCAGATTCTCCAGATGAAGTGCTCGCTTCTATGGGCAACTACGTATTTACTACTAAGGCATTGATAGATGCGCTCAACGAAGATGCCAAAAACGAGAATTCAGCCCACGATATGGGCGGCAGTATCGTGCCCATGTTTGTAGAATCCGGAAATTGCGGCGTCTACGATTTCACTTTTAACGATATCCCTGGCTCCACTGAGCGCGATAAAAACTATTGGCGTGACGTCGGCACGATCGACTCGTTCTTTGAAGCGAACATGGATTTGATTGCCATTAGCCCGATCTTCAACCTCTACAATCGCCGTTGGCCACTGCTCACCGGCTATACGGGGTTGCCACCGGCAAAGTTCGTCTACGGCCATCACGAGCGGTTAGGGCACGCCCTCGATTCAATCGTTTCTCCTGGCGTCATCGTCTCTGGCGGCGAAGTGATCGGTTCGGTGCTCTCTCCGTTCGTGCGCGTTAATTCGTGGAGTTCAGTGCGCGATTCAGTGCTCTTCGACAACGTGAACGTCGGGCGGAATGCCACTGTCGTGCGCGCTATCATCGACAAGAATGTGCGTATTGACGACGGCGCTCAGCTCGGTGTGGATCATGAGCACGACCGTGCGCGCGGCTTTTTCATCTCGCCTGAGGGGATCGTGGTCGTACCCAAGAATGCACACGTGAGCGCATAGCGGTTTTATCCTAGATGACGGCGTCACAGCTCTTCTCACCAACGCCACACACTCCCCAAGTGAGAAAAGAAAGTCACGCTGTAGCGCCTTTGGAAAGCAATGGGGTATCAGCTCTCTAGCAGATACCCCAAGCCAGCGAGGCAGATGCCCTAGGCTAGCGAGATGAGTTCGCGGTAGTCATCATCCCAGAGATCTTCATCTCCATCAGGCAAGAGCAACACCCGCTCAGGATTCAGCGCGTCCACGGCACCCTCGTCGTGCGTCACCAGCACTGTGGCTCCCTCATACGTGCGCAGCGCGTGCAAAATTTCTTCGCGCGAAGCCGGATCGAGGTTGTTCGTAGGCTCGTCGAGCAGCAGCACATTCGCCCCGCTCACCACCAGCATTGCCAGTGCAAGCCGCGTCTTCTCCCCGCCCGAGAGCACGGCGGCGAGCTTGCTGGCGTCGTCGCCAGAGAAAAGGAAACTGCCGAGCACGTTGCGCAGCTGGGTGTCGTCCAGCTCGGGGGCAGCAGCCCGCAGATTTTCTTCCACAGTGGCCTGGGTATCGATCGTCTCGTGCTCCTGCGCATAGTAGCCGAGCTTCAGGCCATGCCCGTCAATGACTTCACCGGTGTCTGGCTGCTCAATACCAGCGAGGATACGCAGCAGCGTGGTCTTCCCAGCGCCATTGAAACCTAGCACCACCACTCGCGAACCGCGGTCAATAGCGAGGTCTACCCCAGCAAATACTTCAAGGGAACCATATGATTTCGACAGCTCTGCAGCGCGCAAAGGGGTCTTTCCGCACGGCAGCGGATCAGGGAAACGCAGATGTGCCACTTTCTCTGCCTGTCGCTGCTCAGGCAATGCCGCCAGCAGTTCGTGAGCTCGGCGCTCCATATTCTGCGCCGCCACAGCTTTCGTGGCCTTATACCGCATTTTATTCGCCTGCTCCAACAGCGCTGCGGCTTTCTTCTCGGCATTGGCACGCTCACGCCTGCGGCGCTTTTCATCCACTTCGCGCTGCTTGAGGTAGGCATCCCAACCGAGAGCGTAGGCGTCGATCACGGCGCGATTAGCATCGAGATACCACACTCGATTTACCGTTTCTTGCAGCAACTCCACCGAGTGCGAAATCACCACGAATCCGCCCGAATACGAGCGCAGCCACTCGCGCAGCCACACAATAGAATCATGGTCAAGGTGGTTGGTAGGCTCGTCGAGGAGCAACGTCTCAGCGTCAGAAAAGAGCACACGAGCTAGTTCCACTCGGCGGCGCTGCCCACCAGAGAGAGTGCCCAGAGCCTGATCGAGCACTCGAGCTGGCAAACCGAGCGCTGCCGTGATCTTAGCCGCCTCAGATTCTGCCGCATATCCGCCAGCCGCACTGAACTCGGCATCCAAGCGGATGTAGCGTTCCATCGCCTTTTGCTGGGCAGCTCCCGTCAATGTTGCCATATCGTGCTCGGCTTTGCGGATATTGCGCAATTTTGAAGCAATCGAGCGTGCAGAGAGCACTCGGTCGCGAGCGCTCTGATCGTCTTTTCCGGCGTGAGTATCTTGCGGAAGATACCCCACTGTGCCTTTGGCGGAAATCACGCCGGTGTGTTCCACAGCCTGCGCGTTCACGCCCTCGCCAGCCATCAGTCGCATTAACGTCGTCTTGCCAGCACCGTTGCGCCCTACCAGCCCGATGCGATCTCCTTTGTTCACGCTGAGGGTGGCATTGTTTACCAGATGACGGGTGCCGATACGAAGATTCACGTCGCTGAGGGATATCACGAAAAGTCAGTGTAATGTGGCACCACCAGTATAAGAAAGTTGGTGAGAACGTCGGCTGCCGGTTGAGTGCCGGTTAGCTGCCGATAGGTGTACCCTCTCACCAGTGGCTCACTCAATTGTGCGCCCTCTCACCTGTTGGCCGTGCCCTATTCACACCGCAACGTTTCATACAATAGAAAGTATGACAACACCTGCAATTCTCGTGCTCGCTGATGGCTCAGTCTTTTCAGGAACAAGCATCGGCGCAAGCGGTGAAGCCGTTGGCGAAGTTGTATTTAACACCTCCATCACCGGCTATCAAGAAATTCTCACTGATCCTTCCTATGCCGGCCAGCTCGTCACTCTCACCTACCCACATATTGGCAATACTGGAGCCAACCATGAAGATGTAGAGTCGTCTGCCATTCAAGCTGCTGGCCTTATCATTCGTTCGTTGCCGGTAGTTCACTCCTCGTTCCGTGCTGAGGAATCGCTTCCCGATTATTTACTGGCCGAGGAAAAGGTAGCCATCGCCGATATCGACACCCGCCGTCTCACTCGCATTTTGCGGGAAAAGGGTTCTCAGGCAGGTGCGATTATCACCGGTGCAGACATGCATGACGCCAGCGCCATCGCCCACGCTCAGGAGCGGGCACGCGAATTTGGCTCTATGAGCGGCAAAGATCTCGTTCGTGGCGTGAGCACCGCAGTCCCCTATGTGTACGAGGAAAGTACCTGGGAGCTCGGCTCTGGATACGCCGCTCCTCCACAGCCACAGCGCACCGTCGTGGCCTACGATTTCGGAGTCAAGCGCAATATCTTGCGGATGCTCACAGCGCGTGGATGCCGAGTACACGTCGTGCCCGCCACGACGAGCGCCATTGATGCGCTCGCGCTCAAGCCCGATGGGATTTTCCTATCCAATGGCCCAGGCGACCCTGAACCATGCACCTACGCCATCAAAGCTATCCAAGACTTTCTCACGTTCGGCATCCCTATGTTTGGCATCTGCCTCGGCCACCAGTTGCTCGGTCTAGCTCTGGGAGCACGCACCCGCAAAATGCCTTTTGGCCATCACGGAGCCAACCACCCGGTGCGGGAGCTCGCCACTGGCAGGGTGATGATCACCAGTCAGAATCATGGGTTTGACGTGAATGCTTCCACGTTGCCAGCGAACGTGCGAATCACGCATGAAAGCCTCTTCGACGGCTCATTGCAAGGCATAGAGCTCACAGATAAGCCGGTGTTCTCTTTCCAAGGGCATCCGGAAGCCAGCCCTGGGCCACATGATCTGCATGAACTCTTTGACAAGTTTGTGGCGGCGATGGATTCAGCCTCGTCCAGCACATTATCGCGCGGTGCTCACGGCGCACATTCGCACAGCGCGAATTCGCACAGCGCTCCGCCCTCTCAGAGTGAGAATCCGCCGTCTTCTCTAGCAGCTTCGCCCTCTCAGACATCTCAGAAAGGTGGCATCCATGCCTAAGCGCACCGATATTTCCACAGTGCTCATTCTCGGTGCTGGCCCGATCGTGATCGGCCAGGCTTGCGAATTCGACTATTCTGGTGCGCAAGCGTGCAAAGCGCTGCGCGAAGAAGGGTATCGAGTCGTGTTGGTCAATTCCAATCCGGCCACGATTATGACCGACCCACATATGGCTGACGCCACCTACGTCGAACCGATCATCTGGGACGTGGTGGAGAAGATTATTGCTCGCGAACGTCCTGACGCGATTTTGCCCACGATGGGCGGCCAGACTGCCCTTAACTGTGCCCTTGATCTGGCTAAGCATGGCGTGCTCGACAAATACAATGTGGAGTTGATCGGCGCCACTGCTGATGCCATCGACAAGGCGGAAGATCGCGGACGTTTCAAAGAGGCGATGCACAAGATTGGCTTGCGCACGCCCAAATCTCATGTGTGCTACACGATGAGCGAAGTGTTTGCCGCGCAAAAAGATGTCGGCTTTCCCACCCTTATCCGTCCGAGTTTTACGCTCGGTGGTACTGGCGGCGGCGTCGCCTACAACCGTGATGAGCTGTTTGAAATCTGTACCCGTGGCTTTGATGCCTCGCCGGTGCACGAACTGCTGATTGAAGAGTCTATTCTCGGCTGGAAAGAATTCGAGATGGAGGTAGTGCGCGATAAGGCCGACAACTGCATTATCGTCTGCGCCATTGAAAATCTCGATCCCTGCGGCATTCACACCGGCGATTCCATTACCGTCGCCCCTGCCCAGACCCTCACCGACAAAGAGTACCAGCTGATGCGCAATGCATCGCTCGCCGTCCTGCGTGAAATTGGGGTGGACACCGGCGGTTCAAACGTGCAATTTGCCATTCATCCCGAGACCGGCGAGATGATTATCATTGAGATGAATCCGCGCGTCTCTCGCTCCTCAGCCCTCGCTTCTAAAGCCACCGGTTTCCCCATTGCAAAAGTGGCAGCAAAACTCGCCGTCGGATACACCCTCGACGAACTGCGCAACGATATCACGGGCGGTGTGACGCCGATCAGCTTTGAACCCACGATTGACTACGTGGTGACGAAAGTTCCTCGCTTTGCTTTTGAAAAGTTCCCTGCCGCCAATGATCGGCTCACTACTCAGATGAAATCAGTGGGCGAAGTGATGGCGATCGGACGCACATTTGAAGAATCCTTGCTCAAGGCACTGCGAGGTTTAGAGACGGGGCTGACCGGCTTAAATCCGCGCACGACGGATCAGGAGACCATCTACCACGAAATATCCAATCCTGGCTCAGAGCGGATTCTCTACGTGGCTGATGCTTTCCGCTGCGGCATGAGCATGGATGAGGTCTATGCAGCTACAAAGATCGACCGTTGGTTCCTCGCCGCTATTGCTGATCTCGTCGAAAATGAGCAGGCACTAGTGGCAGCTCACGCCGAGCGCGGCTACGGCGTCACCGATCTTGACTACTCCACTCTCTACGCTCTCAAGCGCAAAGGATTCTCAGACGCTCGTCTGGGAGAGCTGCTCGACTGCAGTGATGAAGACGTGCGTGCGCGCCGGATGGAATTAGGCATTCGCGCAGTCTTTAAGCGTGTGGACTCCGTAGCTGCTGAGTTCGCTTCAACGACGGCCTATATGTATTCCACCTATGAGGATGAGTGCGAAGCCCATCCGAGCGACCGCAAGAAGATTATGATCCTCGGTGGCGGCCCCAACCGGATTGGCCAAGGTATCGAATTCGATTACTGCTGCGTACACGCTTCCCTCGCACTGCGAGAAGCCGGCTATGAAACGATTATGGTGAACTGTAATCCTGAGACGGTATCGACTGATTACGACACCTCTGATCGCCTCTATTTTGAGCCGCTCACGCTCGAAGATGTGCTTAATATCGCCGATGTGGAAGCACCCGATGGCGTGATTGTACACTACGGCGGGCAGACCCCACTCAAGCTCGCTCAGGCGCTGATGAAACACGGGGTTCATATTATTGGGACATCAGCTGATTCGATTGACGCCGCTGAAGATCGTGAACGCTTCCAGCAGATCGTCACGAAGCTCCATCTGCTTCAGCCGCGCAATGCTACCGCTCGCTCTGAAGACGAGGCGCTCCATCTTGCTGACGAGGTAGGCTACCCGCTCATGGTGCGTCCCAGCTACGTGCTCGGCGGACGTGCCATGCAGGTGGTCTTTGACTCAGAGCAACTGCGGCGCTACATGTTTGAGGCAGTACAGGTATCCAATGACTCTCCGGTGTTGCTTGATTCGTTCCTCACGAACGCCACTGAGCTTGACGTCGATGCGATTAGTGACGGCGAACGGGTCGTGATTGCAGGTTTGATGCAGCACGTGGAACCAGCAGGTATTCACTCTGGCGATTCGGGCTGCTCGCTGCCTCCCTATTCGCTCAGCCCTGATCTGCAGGCAGAGGTGCGCCGGCAGACGGTGGAGCTGGCTCGCGCGTTGCAGGTGGTCGGGCTCATGAATGTGCAGTACGCCGTCAAAGATGGCAAAGTCTACGTACTGGAAGTGAATCCTCGGGCTTCGCGCACAGTGCCGTTTGTCAGCAAGAGCTGTGGAGTGCAAGTGGCCATGATCGCGGCGCGAGTGATGGCTGGTGAGAGCTTGGAACAGCTCGGTTTCACCGAAGAAGTACTCCCTGCGAAGTACTGCGTGAAAGAGGCGGTGCTGCCCTTTGCTAAATTCCCTGGATCGGATACCAGCTTAGGGCCGGAGATGCATTCCACTGGCGAGGTGATGGGCGTGGGAGACTCATTCGCCGAAGCATATATGAAAGCTCAGCTTGGGGCGGGCAACATTGTGCCAACCGTTGGCAAGGCTTTCATCTCAGTGCGCGATGAAGACAAGCCTGCGGCTGTGGAAGTGGCTCGTAACCTCCAGCAGCTCGGCTATGGGCTGTGCGCCACTCGCGGCACTCAGCTGTATCTGGCAGAACACGGCATCGTTGCTCAGCTGATCAATCGCCGTGCTGAAGGCCGCCCGAATATTATTGACGCAATGACGAACGACGAGATTGCACTGGTCATTAATACTGGCAATTCCACCGGCACAATCGTCACCGATGGCCAAGCAATTCGGCAAAAAGCACTGCAGCTCGGGATAGCTTTCTACACCACAGCGGCGGGGGCACTTGCCATGAGCAATGCGCTTGCCAACCAATTCAATCTCCAGCCTTACAAGCTGCAGGAACTCTATTAACGCCCCCTATTGACGAATACCTGGGGTAGCCCCTCACAGCTATCCAGTTAGTTATCCCAGCTGCTTGCCCTAGCTGGATAACTAACTGGGAGGGAGAGGCATGAGCTAGAGCATAGAGCTCCGCAAATGCGCAGCCCAAGTGGGGTGGCAAACGACGTTTGGCTTACAACGGACGTCAGACTTCTGCCGATTGAACAGATGAAAAAGCGATCACTGAGGAGAATAGCGCTCAGGCGTCGATCTGATCGCGCGAGATGCTCGCTGCACCATCGACGATAAAGTTCTTGCGCGGCCCCACGTCTGAACCCATCAGCAGCTCGAACGTCTCTTCGGCGTACGCCAATGCCGTCTCATCCTCCATAGAGATACGCCGCAACGTGCGATACCTAGGATCCATAGTGGTCTCTGCCAACTGATCAGCATCCATCTCGCCTAGACCTTTATACCGCTGAATCGGCTCCTTATAGTGTTTTCCCTCTTTACTCAGCCGCGCCAGCACTTGGTGTAGCTCAGCGTCGGAATAGGTGTAGATGTACTCGCGTTCGCGCCTGCCGCTGCCAGCTACTTCTACCCGATGCAGTGGGGGCACTGCCGCATACACTCGCCCTGCCTCCACGAGTGGACGCATGTAGCGGAAAAAGAGCGTGAGCAGGAGAGTGCGAATATGTGCCCCATCGACGTCAGCATCCGTCATAAAAATCACTTTGCCGTACCGCGCGGCTTCACTGTCAAAGGTACGCCCAGATCCGGCTCCTACCACCTGGATAATGGACGAAACTTCGGCATTCTTCAAAATGTCGGCCGGAGAGGCTTTCTGCACGTTCAGAATTTTTCCGCGAATCGGCAGCAGCGCCTGAAACTCGCTATTTCTGGCAAGTTTGGCCGTGCCGAGAGCTGAATCCCCCTCCACAATGAAAAGCTCCGTCTTTTCCACATCTTCCGAGCGACAATCGGCGAGTTTGGCTGGAAGCGTGCTCGTTTCCAGAGCATTTTTGCGCCGCGATATCTCTTTCTGGGTGCGCGCAGCCACGCGAGCACGCATCTCGGCCACCACTTTTTCCAGCAGTCGCTGGTTTTCCGTCTTGAGATCGCGCTTGGTGCTGGTGAGAATTTTGCCAAATTCCTCTTCCACCACCTTTGCCACAATGCCCCTAATCGGAGCAGTGCCCAGAATCTCTTTCGTCTGCCCTTCAAATTGGGGCTCGGGAAAGCTCACCGTCACCACGGCCGTCATACCTGCGAGCACATCGTCTTTCTCAATTTTGGGCTCTTTGGCCGAAATTTTGAGCACTCGTGACTTTGCTTCAATCTGGGCCCGCATCACTTTGATCAGCCCTTGCTCAAAGCCAGCTAAATGGGTGCCACCTTTCGGAGTGGCCACAATATTGACGAAGCTCTCTTCGCGGGTCTCGTATCCCGTCCCCCACCGCAGTGCAATGTCTACCGCACACTGGCGAGTGACCTGCTGCGGTTTGAGATGCCCGCTGAGCGGATCCAGAGCTTGCACCATCTCTTGAAATTCTCCAGCGCCAGTCAAGCGCATCACGCTGGTGATGGGGGCATCGGTAGCTAAATAATCAACGAAATCCATCACCCCGCCGGCATAGAGAAAATCATCCTCCACGGGAGCGGCGCGTCCAGTGACGGCAGCGCCGCTCGTCGCCAACGAAGCAGAGCGTTCATCGCGCACATGAATATGCAGGCCAGGCACTAAAAAGGCTTTCTCTCGCACCCGCTCAATGAGCTCCGGATAGTGAAAAGCGGTGCCGTCAGGAAAAATTTCTGGGTCTGCCCAAAACCGCACTTTCGTGCCCGTTACCTTTTTGCCAACCTTACCGACGATGCGCAGATCTGGAGATTCATCACTCTGCGAAAACGGGGTAAAAGCAGCTGCAGGAGTGAGCGGAGCTGATTTTTTATCGTGGAAGATGCCAGGCTCACCGCGCATAAAGCTCATCGCCCACGTCTTGCCCTCGCGATTGACTTCCACTTCCAGCCGCTCACTCAGCGCATTCACGACGCTGGCTCCCACTCCGTGCAAACCGCCAGAAGCCGAATATGATCCTCCACCAAATTTGCCGCCAGCGTGGAGTTTGGTATAGACCACCTCCACGCCGCTCGCACCCGTGCCTGGTACCTCATCTACGGGGATTCCGCGTCCGTCGTCGCTCACCTCTAGCGAGCCATCGGCGTAGAGCGTGACGTCGATGCGCTTGGCATACCCCTCTAGCGCTTCATCGACGGCGTTATCAATAATTTCCCATGCGCAGTGCATAAGTCCGCGTGAGTCCGTCGAGCCAATGTACATGCCAGGACGCTTGCGCACAGCTTCCAGTCCCTCTAATACCTGCAGATGGCGGGCATTGTATTCCTCGCTGGGGGCATGTTTGGATGCTGGTTGTTGAGCAGTTTGATGCGTTTGACTCGATGTTGCTTGTGTATGCACCCAAGTATTTTAGCTGCCTTGCCCAAAAATTCCAGAAACAAACTCGCTGGCTCGGCAACGCCCTGCAGCGTATCCTAGATGCGTGATGCGATCTGATTACGGCACTGACCCATCTTCGCGCCGATATGCCGTCGTCGATGTGGAGACGACGGGGCTTGATCCGATGAGTGAGCGCGTGATTGAGATCGGCATCATTCAGCTCAACGCAGCGCTAGAAGTAGAGAGCGAGTGGAGCACGCTCGTGAATCCGAGACGGCACGTACACGCCAGCCATATACACGGGATCGTCGATGCTGACGTCGCAGCAGCTCCCACTTTTGCCCAGATTGCCGATACTCTCACGAAGCTGCTTGAGGGCAGAATTTTCGTGGCTCACAACGCCCGCTTCGATCAGAATTTTATCAACCGCGAATTTGCCCGCGCTCGGCTATATCACACGATTTATACCGTCAATACTGTGTGTACCATGAATCAAAGTCGCATCTATTGTCCGCCTGGTTCGCATTCGCTCATCGGGCTTGCACAGCGGCTCGGCCTGGCGGAGCATCAAGATCATCGCGGTCTTTCTGACGCCCGTATCGCTGCTGAGCTTCTGCGCTATTACGTAGAGTGCGAGAAGAGAGGTCAGCGCTACGCCTGCCAAGCTATGAGCCGCGAGGGCACCGCCGTCCATCCAGCGCAGTGGCTCACTGCCGCCCCGTGGCACGCCACCCGCTCCGGCCGGCTGCCCTGACGAGTTCTCCGAGGCACTATTCTGGCTGGTGCTTTATTGAGTGCCATTCTGGTGCGGCGGCGCAACGGCGTAGTGCGTTGGAAGCAACCATTCTGGCGCAATAGCCCAGTAAGGTGCGCCCCCATTCTGGTGCGCACTATTGGGCACCAATGTAACGCCGCAGGGTTGTGACGCCGCGCAGAGCGACAATTGCTCAGGACGATGAGCAATTGTTCTTAGAAAGCTCATCTGCAGCAGATAGCAGCGCTTCATCCAGACCGTAGACGCGTACCGCCGTTCGCGCAAACGCATCACGCTGTTCATCATCTGACCATTCGGCAGCTATCGCGCGAAATCCATCGAAGATCTCGCGATAGCTCCCCGTGAGCGAGTCCACTGGAAAATTCGAGGCAAACATGATGCGCTCTGAGCCGAAATTTTCCATGATTGTCTCCACGATAAAGCGATTGTTCTCTGCAGTCCACGCCACCCCTGGCACGCCAATGCCGGAAATTTTCATCACGGTATTGTCGAGCTGAGCCATTCGCGCTACGGCATCTGCCCATCCGCGCAGCCCTGCCGCACTGCGGTCTGCAGGCAGTGCAGCATGGTTGATAATAATGAGCTGATTGGGAAAAGATCTGCCCAGATCAAGTATCTCATCCACGTGATACCACGGCACTTGCAGATCAAAATGCAGCGAGTATTTTTCCAAGAGAGCAAATCCCGCACGCCAGCGCGCGTTCATCATCAACGTCGGATGCGTGGGAGCCTCACGGGCACATGATGCTTGCCCTGGCTTATGACGCACCGATCGCACAATCGGCTTATCTGCCAGCGCGGCAAGTGTATCGTCCACATCAGAGGCATTGAGAAGCGCATGAGCCACACACGCACTCGGCAGCCCATACTTCTCCTGCATTGCCTCCATGTAGGCCATTTCGCCAAGTGGATCGTCAAGCTCCCACTCGGTCTCCATCGTCACTGTACCGGCAATCGCGAGTCCGTCAGCATCCCGCAAGAGATCAGGTGGCAGGTACGAATGCTTGATAGCCTCATAGTCACCATAGCGGAAAGGAATATGGGCATCTGGACGCAGCCACGGCTGATGCCCTAACTCCGGTTCCCAAAAGTGATGATGGGCGTCAATAATGGGCCCGCGGTAGAGTGCCATTCCATTTCACCCCTTTGCCTCTCACCTGTGCTTATACTTTCGTCTGTAGTGTCTCTAGTTTCCATATGCGGATTTGCTCCCCGCTCATGAGTTCACTCTTCGCCCACGAGTTCACTCTTCACTCGCCGCGGCGCGCTTCTCCAGCTCTCGGCGAACCGCCTTTGTGAGCGCCAGAGCAATGAGACCTGCCGCCACTACTGCACTGCCGAATATGGCCGTCGCCAAAGGCAGCGATCCGGTGACATCAGTGATCCAGCCACCGACGTATGGGCCGAGGAAGCCGCCGAAGTTTCCCACTCCATTAATAATGCCAAATCCCGTGCCGACGGCAGCAGGAGAAAGCAAGATGGAGTTAATCGTCCAGTAGGAGCCAAAGAACGAGAGCTGGCAAGCGACGGCGACCGAATAGATGGCGACAATCAGCCACCGCATATCAGCCGTCACGAACGTGGAGCATGCCAAGACGATACCTCCGAGAATCAGCGGAACGGCTACCCGCAAATTATATCGATGATCTCTATCTGCTCCACGCCCATTGGCGTAGATGGCAATAGCCGTGACGACGGGAGGAATCACCGACACTAGCCCCACTTCCCAATCGCTGGTGAACGATTCTTTCAGCAGCGTCGGTAGCCACATCTGCAAACCGTAGAAACCGAACCACACTAAGAATCCCAAGAGTCCGAGAATCCACGTGTACGGCGAGTAGACGGCTTCTTTCCAGGACGTCTGCACCGGAGCGGGTTCTTCAGCAGCGCGCTTGGCATCAATGAGCTTTACTTCTTCTGGTTGTGCCCACGCGGCATCTTGTGGAATATCCGCGCTGAGAATCCACCAGATCGCAATTCCCAAGAATGGCAAGAGACCTTGGATAATGAAGAGCATTCGCCAGTCGCCAAACGAGAGCAAAAGCCCCGCAAATGGGCCAGTAATGATAGTGGCAATGGGATTGTGCATGATAAAAAGCGAATTGGCGCGGGTCTTTTCTGAGAGTGAGAACCACCTATTGATCATCACCATCAGTGCCGGCTGCACGCCGCCTTCAAAAACGCCTAGTAGAAATCGCACCCACAGCAGTTGCTCATAGCTGTGCACGAGTCCCTCAGCCACTGCGCATAGCCCCCACAAGAGCATCAGTACGGCAACGACCTTCTTGGCACTCCACTTTTGTGCAAAGTAGCCGCCTGGAATCTGCAGAATGAGATATCCAATAAAGAAAATTCCCGATGCCAAACCGGCTTGCGAGGCATTCATCTGCAGCGCTTCACGGATCTGAGTGAGCCCGAATCCGATATTCACCCGATCCATGTAGGCGATAATGTAGATGAACATAATCACCGGAATCAGAATCAGCCAACGCCGATTGAGATGCTTTGCGTTTTTGGGTGCGGCTATATCCAGGGCGCGTCCGCCACCGTCATGCTGCCCAGCGCTGACGCCGGCATCATTGGTGCTGAGATTCTTGCTGCGCTGCTCGACAGCGGCACTCCGAGCAGCAGTCGTAACTTTCTTCTTCATTGTTTTCACTCTCCATTGAGCTCTCAGTGTTAGCGATGCGTGCCAGCAGTATGCGCTAGCGGCGTGTATGCTCTCCCTCAATCGCCACCGCACGAATAGGAGAACCATTTCCATGCTGTATATTCAGTGGAAAACCAAGGAATAAAAAGCGTTCCTGCGAGATACGGTGAAAATTCTGCAGGTACTCGTACTGGAGCACTCCCTGCTGAAGCAAGATGAGATGGCAAGCGTCATCCTCCCCCACCTCCGGAAGTGGCTGCACAGATTCGTCGTACGCGAAGCGAATGCACCGATCTTGCGGAAAGTCGAACGCCACTGCCTTTACCTGTAGCGACAGCAAAAACCGCGCCCCATCAAGGGATACCCACGGCGAACGTGTCCAGTATTCTTTCGTCTCAGTGGGGTGGCGCAATCCTTGATCGCTGCGAAGGAGCACAATATCTCCAGCGCGGACATGCGCGCTTCGATCTTTGAGAATTTGCTCGGTAATGGCAGCGTTATCCCCTAAATCAGACAGATCAATGATGGAAGCGTCGCCAGCAAACGTCTCAAGTGGGAGGCGATCGATTGTGACGCCGTCACGCTCAATGTGAGAGGGAGCATCCACGTGGGAAAAGGAATGAGTTGTGATGTGTATATTCGTCGTTTCAAATGTAAAATGCGGACGCTCTTTATACGTATTCTCGAACGCTGGAGTAAAACGCCAATGCTCTGCGATTGGCATGGATAAATCAATCATGTTCAGACTCGCCATTGAGACCTCTTTTAAGACGTGTACCTATAAGTAGTGCAGGCAGATAGCCGCAGGTAGATAGGAGCGCAAGCTGGTAGCAGCAATCACAGGAGCAGGTATAGAAGCCTTACCATCACCGCTGAGCACGCGCGAGTGCTTCATCAACGACGCTGATGAATGCTGCTGGATTGTGGGCAAACCTTCCCAAGAAAAGCCCATCAACGGCCATATCAAGCTGTCCCAGTAGTCCAGGGCCAGCGGAGCCGCCGTAGAGTATCCGGAGATTCGGCTGCCCTCCGGCGTCCTCCTCACTAGTTTCTACTCCAGTTTTCTCGTCAGCTTCGCCAGCTCCTGCACCAGCTCCGATGCCCTTCTCTGCAACAGTTTCATTGGTTTCTGCGTCTATGCGTTTCACTAGCTCAGCTCGAATGCCGCACGCCACAGCGCTCACGTAGTCAGGAGTAGCAGGCTCAGCTGCACCAATTGCCCAGTACGGTTCATACCCAATCCACAGCTCTGACACTCGTTGGGTGCCAATAGCGGCGTCAATCTGCTCAAGACACTGCTCAACTGCCGCGCTGGGCTCGCCTTTCACACTCTCCCCCACGCATAGCAATGGAATCAGGCCGTTGCGCAGCGCCGCAGCGAATTTGCTCTTGATCATGTCTGCCGTCTCTGCGAAAATTGTGCGCCGCTCATAGTGGCCAATTTCCGCTACCGTAACGCCGAGATCCGCCAGGTCTGCCCCCGATACTTCGCCCGTCAGAGCTCCTCGATCTGCGGGAGCAATATCTTGGGCACCAAGCATGAGTGGACTATGTGCCATGAGCTGCGCCGCCTCAGCCATCACGAGGTGGTCGGGCAAGAGTGCCATACGCACCGGCGCATCAGCATAAGGTCTTGACAATTCGCTGAGGTCACGAATGTAGCGCAGCGCACGCTGCCGGTTGAAATACATTTTCAAGCTGACGGCCACGATGGGACGTCTCATGACGGGAATCGTCATTGTCTATCTCCCCTCATTCGTGCCCTTTATTTGCTGTGCTCATCCTCGTACTCAGCAATTCGAGCAACTTTTACGCCGCTGCGAGAGCTGGGATCAAACTCGTTGTCAAGATAGAGCTTCAAGCACAGTTTGGCCGTCTCTGCCCCCAGCACTTGAGCACCCATAGCAATCAGATTTGCATTGTTGCTGAGCGTGGCTCGTTCAGCTTGATAGGCATCTGCCACACATGCGCAATACGCTCCCTTGACTCTGTTGGCCGCAATCGACACTCCAATTCCCGTACCGCAGAGCAAAATTCCTCGATCGTATTCGCCGGACACTACCTTCTCAGCTACATCCGTAGCCACATTGGCGTAGATCGGATCATCAGAGCCGAGATCCGTGACGTCGTGCCCCCACGCTTGTGCGGCGGCCATCAGCGTTGCTTTGAGTTCAGCTGCGTTCGGATCGCAGCCAAATGCTAGTTTCATCAGTAATCCTTTCTAAATTTCATAGATGATATAGGAAATATGGATAACGCAGAGAGCACTCTATTCTCCAAGTTCTGGCTACCGCTCTAACTCCAGCCTCAGCTCGCAGCCGATTGCGATACTCCTCGCGATGGCGATACCGCCCGATGCAAGACAGGCAATTCTCCTTGCTCTTCGACGTCCCATTGGGTACTAGAATCCGCGAACCACTTTTCTAAGCGGTCGGCTAGAAGCGCAAAAGAGATCGCTCCTGGATCAGGGTGCCCTAATGTGGCATCCCCATGAGTGCGTGCTCGCCCACGGGTAGCAATTTCGTGCGCCGTAGCCTCCGCACCCTGGTGCGCCGCACGAGCAGCCTGTTGCCACGTCTGCAATGACCCCTCACCACGGGCGATGGCCTGACGAATGGTTTGGGCGAAAGGAGCACTGGCACCCACCATCGTCTTTTCGCCAATATCCGCTCCGCCCATTTTTTGAATGGCTTCCGCCCCAGCAGCGACGGCTGCCAAAAGGTCATCGAGAGAAGCAGGAGTGTGATCGCTCAGAGCAGCGCCAACAGCAGCAAACGCCGCTCCCCACAGTGCGCCTGACGTACCACCGGCACCATCAGCCCACGCCTCTCCAGCACGTGTGAGAGTACTCGCCAACCCAGCCCCAGCATCCACTGCTTTGCGGGCGGCGTGGGCGGCTGCGGAGGTGCCATGTACCATTCCCTGCCCATGATCGCCGTCACCACCAATAGTGTCGAGGCGTCCGAGAATGTGCTCTGCTTGGGCAGCCGTGCGCGCCAGTTGATTAAGCACATCGCACGCTTGCTCAGCTTGTCTGCGAGATGATAATGACCCCTGCGCGAGAGCGTGCTGCGCGCCGTCAGTTTCTGAGCGGTTCTCCAGATGGCGCCGTCGTCCAGAGGAGATCACAGTTCCCCGATGAAAAGCTGGAGAATCGCACGGTGCGCGCCACAGCTGCTCCAGCTCGTCATCTAAAAACATCACACTGAGCGATACCCCAGCCATATCGAGACTCGATACCTGCTCGTCTACTACCGGCATCACCGGCGTCACACCAGCGTGCAGTAGCGCATCTTCGATTAACCCATAGAGCACGAACAGCTCTTCGCGTCCCGTCGCTCCCAGCCCATTGACTAGCACAGCAGCGCGGCCGCGATACGAATGCTCTCGATCTGGTTCCTCCGCCAGCACCAGCTGCACGAGCGATTGCGCTAGTTCAGCTGCTGGCACCATCGCATGTTCCGACAGTCCCGCTTCCCCATGAATACCCAAGCCGAGCGAATACATCCCCTCTTTTACCGTGAAGAGCGGCTCATGCGAGCCAGGCATTGTGCAGCCAGAAAAAGCGACGCCGATGCTGCGTGTGGCGCGATTCGCCTTGCGGGCAACCCGCTCTACAGCATCGAGCGAATCTCCACGGGCGACAGCTGCTCCCGCCACTTTCACCACTAAAAGATCGCCCGCAATTCCGCGCCGATCGTCGCAATGAGCGGCATCATTAGAAGCGATGTCATCAGAAATTGCCACCAGTCTCGTGTCGATTCCCTCCTGACGGGTTCGTTCAGCCCCCGCGGTGAAGTGCAAGACGTCGCCAGCATAATTTCCAAAAAGTACAAGCGTACCCGCTCCAGCATCGGCAGTGCGTACCACGCTGGCAACCTGAGAGGCCGAGGGAGAGGCAAACACATTGCCACATACAGCCCCTTGAGCTAATCCAGGCCCCACCCAGCCAGCAAATGCCGGATAATGCCCCGATCCTCCCCCAACGACGAGAGCGACACGCCCCGCCACAGGCTCTTCAACGCTGACGACGCCGCCCGTTACTGGAACGACGTACTCTCTATTCGCCGCCGCAAAACCACGCAAACTATCGTTGGCAAATTCCAATGGGTCATTGACGATATGAGTCATAACTGCTCCATCTCTTTACCAGGTAGAGATCTCTAAGCTATTGATCTCTGAGAGCCTCACGCCGTGCCTCATCGCACCGCGCTCACCACATCTCCTTACTCATATATCATATAGGATATTTGAATTAGGGACAATAGATTTTGCATCAGATGTGCACGAAGCCGCGAAGCACGTGAACGCTCATTGGTAGGCGCAGATTTATCAGGCACTCATTGGTAAGGCCTGATCCCCGAGTTTACCAGGAAGGAAACTTAACGAAGTCGTGGGCTGCAAGGCTCGATCTGCAAAGCTGTGAGAGTGCTGGGCTTCATCAGCGTGAACAGTACTGTTGAGGAAAGCCCTGGCGAGAAAGCCTCACTAGTCACGAAGATTCTGACCATCAGACCCCTGCCATCAGAATCCTAGCCATCAGCTCCCACTGGCTGCAGAATTCCCAAATCAAGACAGCCCTGCGAGCAAACGCATCACTAGATCGACGTCTTGATTCTCTAGCTCCTGGATGATGTGCAGATAGGTTTTCTGAGTGGTGTTAATCGAGGAATGTCCGAGCCTGCGTGCCACCGATGCGATCGACACTCCAGCAAATAGCAAAATGGATGCATGGGTGTGGCGCAGGGCGTGAATGGTGATTACAGGAAGTTTGAGACGCTTGCAGTGCCGCCGCAAGATCCCATTCACTGTGGCGTTATAGACAGCCCCAGTGGCAAAAATCGGCTCATCGGCCGGCAGATTTTTCATCAGCTCGGAAAACTGGATCACCGTCTGCCAATCCACGGCCACTTTGCGCACCGACGAAGCATTCTTTGTGGGGAGAAACCCCGTGCCTGCCTTGTAGTCCCACGTTTTCGACACCGATATTGATTGGTGACGAAAATCGAAATCAGCCGGTGTGAGAGCCAAGGCTTCCGAAAAACGCAACCCAGTTTTCGCCACCAGCAAGATGAAATAATCCCAGTTTACTTCAGCCCCAAGATCGAGATTGTTGAGCAGCGTCTGCAACTGAAACTGGTTCAAATACTTCGGTTTCTTTTTGCGTGGATTTTTGCCCTTGATCACAGCCTTACGAGTAGGATCGCGCGGCACTTTGCCCTCATCCACGGCATCCAAAATCGCTCCTTTGAGTTGGTGATGAAAATCCATCACAGTTTGCCGCTCATGGTGCGCCGCATAAGCATTCAACAGCTTTTGATATGCCACTCTATCCAGCTCACTTAAGGTGAGACTAGGGGCAAGCTTTTCCACCCACTTGAGCGTCATTTGATATTTTTGCATGGTGACGGCACGCACCGCATCGCGTTTGTACACCTCAATCCAGCGCGCATAGTAACGACAAAACAATTCTTCATCTTGATTTTGAGCCATCATGTGCTCCTTTCTTGGTTGAAATTGGTTCACGCTGATGAAGAGCGATAAGGGCATCAAGGCGGGAGAAAAAGGAACCGATAGCCCGCTGCTCGGGTAGAGATGGAATGACAATTTTCTTAGAAAGCAGCTCTTCCTTGGTTATACCTTTGATTGATGTTCCTTGCAGAAGAGACTGGGCTCTTTTGAGCAATACATAAATCGAATAGGAGAGAAATAGTCCGTCTTCTCGTAAATCCGATAGTGATAGAAAATCTTGACTCGTAGAATAAGAAAACGGCATATAGGCAAGTTTTCCCACGCCTACACGTGTCACAACTGCGATTGACTTTTCTGGAATCAATCGAGCCGCAGTCATCGAGAGAGCCTTTTTCGATATATGTTTGTTCAGTTGAACCTCTAGCACTTGATCTTCAACTAAATCAGATGATTGCAGCCAAGGAAGAGTTCCATTCCAGAGTGAACTATTTGCAGTAGATGGAGTACCCCCTCCAGTCTTTCCATTAGCAACAGAATCTAATTCACGCTGTTCCCAAGCGTGTGTGCTGCCTCGCAGGGCTGACGCTTGGGAACAGCGTGCGCTGAATCAAGTTGCAACAGTTGTTGGGGGCGGTACACCTGACACTAATAATCCGAACTATTGGAATGGAGATATTGACTGGTATTCACCAAGTGAAATTGGTTCAGATGTATATGCCACTAAGAGCCGTAAACAAATCACATCACTAGGTTTAGCTAGATCGTCAGCGAAACTCTTACCTGCAAATATAACCGTACTCTTTACGAGCAGGGCGGGTATTGGTGATATGGCAATTTTGCGCCGAGATGGAACCACAAATCAGGGTTTTCAATCTCTTGTTCTGGGCGACAAAGTCGATACCTATTTTGTTTATTCGCTTGGATTCAAAGTCAAAAGGTATGCGGAGAAATTAGCTTCTGGTTCGACGTTTCTTGAAATCTCTCCAACATTATTAGGAAGCATATCGCTTCTCTTCCCCTCTCTCCCCGAGCAGCGCGCTAT
>JALFSN010000003.1 GCA_022778805.1 Arcanobacterium sp. | reverse complement strand
GCGTGGTGTCAGTGCACTCTGATTCTTGAGTATCTTGATAGATCGTATGGCGTTTGAACGTGAAATATCTGCTGATATCAATCGACAACGCTAGTATGCGGTATGAGGCTGGCACACAGTAAAGTGTGAGTGCCCACCGATCCTAGGCGGGAGAGGTGGGCACTTGCTTTATCCGGCTGCTGGCAGCGCTGATTGCAGTCAATGGTGACGGCGTCACGCACGGCGGCTATCCGCAGTGGCATCTACTCATGGCGCAGTGGCAACCGTAGGCTTTTATCCACGACAAAAGGTGTTATTTTCATGGTTAAGCACAAAAGACTTCCTGCAGGGGGAACCTCCGCAGAGAAGAGCGATCCTCCCAGACGCTCTTCTCGGAGAGCGCGGCTAGAGGCGCGAACGGGCTGGATCTTTATGGCGCCGTTTACCCTCCTTTTTATTCTCATTTTTGTTGTCCCCATCCTAGTATCAATCTATTCCAGCTTCTTTAAGCTGAAAGCAACAGGGGGCGGTGCATTTGGTGGAGGCGAGAAGACCAACATTTTTGTTGGGTTTGAAAATTTCCAGTACGTGCTCACCAGCAGTGATTTTTGGACTGGCATCGGGAGAGTCATCCTCTATACACTCTTCCAAGTGCCCGTGATGATCATCGCGGCTCTGGCACTCGCACTCCTCATCGATTCCTATTTGGTCAAACGAGTGACGGTCTTTCGTCTGGGGTACTTCCTTCCCTACGCAGTGCCAGGCGTAGTGGCTGCCATTATCTGGATGTATATTTACACTCCAGGAGTTTCGCCGTTTAACTCCATCGCTGAGCTATTCGGCACGGAATTTCCCATCAATTTCTTCGGGCATAAGATGGTGATACTCTCCATGGCGAATATGACCACATGGACGTTCACCGGCTACAACATGTTGATTTTCCTTGCAGCTTTGCAGGCAATTCCCCATGACCTCTATGAGGCGGCTCGTCTGGATGGAGCGAACGGCTGGCAAATCGTCACGAAAATTAAAATTCCTATGGTGCGTGGTGCTGCGCTCTTAGCAATTTTGCTCTCCATCGTTGGCACCATTCAGCTCTATAACGAGCCGCAAGTGCTCTCCACGGCTAATTCGTGGATGGAGTATGACTACACCCCCATGATGATGGCTCTCTCTACGGCGAAGAATCAGATTACTCCTGGCGGCGAAGGGCCAGCCTCGGCTATCGCTATCGTCATGGCTCTGATAGCTGGGGTGCTTGCCGTGTTGTATTTCCTGGCAGATCGAAAGATCGGAGGATCGAATGACTAAGGCGAAGTACGCACAGACGCCCTCAGGGCAGAAGTATCTGAAGTCCATCGAGGGGTTTCCGTCGAGAAGCTTGGCGCCATCGACGGTTGCTCGCATCTTGACTATCGTCGTGATGGTTATAGTGCTTATCTATTTCATCTTCCCGATCTTCTGGGTCATCATCTCTGCGACGAAGAACAACAATGAAATGGCAAGCACATTTGGGTTATGGTTCGCTCCTCACGGTAAGAACTCCGAAAGCTCATCTGTGTGGGGGCAGACGGTGGCCAACTATAACGCCCTGATCGGGTGGACTCGTGGATACCTGTGGCGCTGGATTGGCAACTCAATTCTCTACTCTGCGGTAGCTGCCGCTATTGGCACGATTATCTCCACCATGGCTGGCTACGCGATGGCCAAGTTCCGTTTCCCAGGGAAAAACTTCACTATCGGTACGATTATGGCAGGGCTTTTGATGCCGGTTGCCATTCTCACCGTTCCCATGTACGTGGTATTTATTCATCTGGGGCTGACGAATACGATGGCTTCCATTATCATCCCCTGCTGCGTGAGCCCGTTTGGGGTATTCCTCGGGCGTGTGTATGCGCAGAGCTCTGTACCAACGGAGCTGTTGGAAGCAGCGCGTATTGACGGCGCTGGAGAATTCCGTATTTTCTTCACGATGGTACTCCGGCTGCTCGCACCGGCAATGGTGACGATCTTCCTCTTCATCTTTGTGGCCACCTGGAATAACTTCATCTTGCCGCAGATGATGATATCGTCTGATGAGCTCAAGCCCATCACTCTCGGCTTGTACGGCATGCTCAGCTACTTCCGGCCAGAATTCGGGCCTATTATGCTGGCGTCTTTGCTGGGTGTGATTCCGCTTGTGATCCTATTCCTCGGCTTGCAGAAGTATTGGCAGAGTGGTCTCGCTGCTGGTGCAGTGAAAGGCTGATAAACTTTCTGCATGACGATTTCTATGTTTCGTGACGCCGCGCCTCGGTTTGCTGAGCGTGGCGTCACTCTTTCTGCTTCGACAGTGAAATACTCGCCAGAGTGGATGCATTGCCTGCTCGATTACATGGCTGCCATGCGTATGAACTCCCTGCTCTGGGAAGTGAAGATATCGAGAGGCCGCGAAAGTGCCGGAGAATCAGGCGTATCAGAGGACGGATTCTTCGCCACTGCTGAGCCGTATGTGACTCCAGAACAGGCGCGAGAAACGCTCTCTTATGCGCGTGAACGTGGAATCAACGTCATTCCGGAAATCAATTCTCCTGGTCATCTGCGCACATGGCTCACCGAATTTCCGCAATATGCTATCCCGCTGGCGAGTGGCGAGCCCGATCTGGAGAGACTCGATGCCTCGAATCCTGAGGCTGTACAGTGGTATCTCGATCTGGCAGATTCTTATGCTCGCGTGTTCGATAGTGAATGGTGGCACATGGGGGCTGACGAGTTTGAAAACGAGCTTGACCACCGCACTTATGCCGATTATCCGCACCTCGCTGAGATTGCACGCCAATGTTTTGGCTCCGAAGCGAAGCCGTGGGATGTAAATACTGCATTCGTCAATACCGTTAATGCTCATATGAAGCAGCGTGGCAAGCGGCTGCGCATATGGAACGATGGCATTCGGCGTGGGGGAGTTGTGCCGCTCGATAGAGATATTGTGGTGGAGTATTGGCTGGATCGCAAAGAGGCCAGCTATTCTCCTGAGGAGCTGGCTCAGGCAGGGCATGAGCTTGTCAATGTTCCCCAGTATCTGTATTTCTCGCGCTCAGAAAAGCATATTTACCATCCATCTGCGCAGGAGGTCTATGAGGGCAAACGCCGTACGCTGGAGCTTTTTGACGGCGATCAAGCGATGACGGTGGAGGGCAAGAATCGGGGAGTGCGGCTCTCGCTCTGGCCTGATAGAGATTGGTTTCAAACTCCTGGAGAGGCATTGAGAGAAGCACGCGATATGTTTATCCTTGTGGGACATATTGCCTGGAATGGCGAGCCGCCTTTCTCCAGTTGGAGCGAGTTCAAAGGCTATGCCGATTCTCTAGAGCTCCCAGATATCCCTGAATATTAGATCGCACCTAGGTGCCAGATTTCGGCGCGCGTGCATCGGCGAGCTGGATACTGATAGACTGGCGAAAACATCTGGAACCAGGGGATTAGAGGGGTACAATGGCCGGCCGAAAAATCGTAAAAAAGATTGCGCTCGCGATGGCGGTGGCGCTCTCCTTTCCGCTATTCTCTTCCCCGATTGCCTCGGCAGCAACGCGAGAAGTGTGGCTTTCTAATGATCCTGGCGATGGGGGAACGGGCACATTCAGCGATCCCTACACCAGCTTCCAGCGCGCTCTTGCGAACGCCAGCGATGGTGATGTCATTCGTCTGAAAGGCAACGTCACTGTGCCGTGTAGTGATAGTGATGTACTGATGATTAATGCCGCAGTCACGATTGATGGCACGCCTGTGGCAGACGCTGGCGACGAGGCACATGCTGGAGCTGAGAACTCATTCATCACATTCCGTGGCTGCGATCTGCAGCTTGGCGACGATGTGACGTTTAAGAACCTGAAACTGATGTTTAACAACGGCGTCAATGTGAATGGAGTCATCTATCAGGCTGGACACGAGCTGACCTTAGACAACGTCAATACTTTGGTTGGCCCCTTGCAAACTGATGTGCGCCCGATTATCTACACCGGTGTGAAAGATGATACTGGCGTCATCGGAGAGAAAGCAGTGCTCGACGTCATCAATCCGCATGCAGAGACTCGGCTGCACAAAATCTATGTGGGCAGTCCGGAGGAAAACAGCACAATTCCGGTTGATATCAATCTCGTTGGCACGAATATCAAAGTGGATGAGGGGATCTATCTCGGCTCAGAAGACGACACGGAACAAACTGGAGCAGTCACTATCGTCAGCCAATCTAACTTCGTCAATAAGGTGGGTGCAGCTCCGGCGGGGGCTGCGATAGGAAAGCGCTCCGTCACGTTCAATAAGGCGAGTCTCACAGACGTGCAGCTCTCTGGCATTCACGATGTGACTCTTGCTGATGGAGCGTACGTCACGCTAGGGAATATGGGAGACGTCGATATTCGCGGAATCGTCACTGTAGCAGCGGGAACCACTCTGAAAATCGCAGACAACGCCGTTCACGTTGCGGGGATTGCAGGAGACGGAACGGTCATGATCGGTTCCAATGGCTCTATCACTGCTGGCGATGGCGGAGTCAGCTCTGATACTGATTTTCAGGTGTACCGCAGCGACATGAATTGGGCTCCGTTGCTGGGGCACGTCTACGTGACGGCGTCTGGCTCGCAGGAGCCGCTCACGATATCGCTCACTCCAGCCCACAATGATTACGAAGTGGCGCGTAACGACGGCGGTGCCTGGGAACTGCGTAAAGTAAAACCCGTTGAACCAGGCACCGGTGCTGAAACTGGTGGTCATGAATCAGGGGATAAGCCGGAGCCTGGAGCGGGAGAGCCTGGTACGGGAACTGAGCCAAATTCCGGCGGCATTGAGACATCGGGGCATGTAGATGAGGCCGAGCACGTGAACGAGACGGATCATTCAGTCCCCACGCCACCAGTAGTTACCCCAGACGGCGCTCCTGCTGGATCTGGAGCCTCGCATACTCCATCGAATGCGGATGGCAAGAAAAATGTGGGTGACGATAAAGGCGGAGCGACTGACGAGATCAATCGCGGCTCAGGAGCAGAAAAACAGGCAGGGAAAGAGAGCCAGAGCCGTCAGGGCGCTCTGCCCAATACCGGTGCCAGCGTCGGAGCCGCTATAGCACTGGCACCGGCGCTGGCGCTCGCCGGAGCATCCTTGTGCTATCGCAGGCGGCGAGTATTTGTAGAGGGCTGAACTGAGAGGGCTGAACCGCCTGTAAAATCAGTTCTGTGTTAGTTCAGCTGCAGCTGGCAAGGTATACGTAGTCAGCTGGCGAGGTATGCGCTCATGCGGGCGTGACGCCGCAGCTTAGGCGATGCTTGCGCTGTACTTTATCAGTGGTACGCGAGTGCTGTATTTGATGCACGGCCATCTTAAGTTCACATATGCCTAGCTGTGCATACACTGCGTGTTTTATGCCTGCACGCACACCTACGCCGTGCTTACACGGTAGGGCACAGCTGTGCCCTATAAGCTAAGGCATAGTGCGCATATCGCCGTAGATATCGCCGTATATCCAAGGGTGTGCTCACGCATTTTCGCCATCCAAACTTTCGCACTCCAAACCTGATGATAGTTTCTTCAACCACCCCTACCCTGTATGTCTCCCATTGTTCTTTCCATACCGCAATCCCATTATTTCGGTCAATTTGACTCGGGGGGGGGGAGCGCTACGCTCAGTAGCGTCAGCGCACCGCGTATTTGACGCTAGATATGGAAAATTGCAATAGGGGAACATTATGAAGGTGAAGAAAGCTTTCGCTGCTGTGATTCTCTCCGGAGCCGTATGCTTCTCGGGCGGGACGGCAGCATTCGCTGCGACTCAGAACTATCAGCCGGGCGATGTCGTTACAATGATTGGGCAGCGCAGCTCGAGCTACTACGATCTCTCTACGTGGGATCTTGATACCAACAAGTGGGATCGTCCGAAGGTGACGATCGAGAGAAACAAAGTGCTGAAGCCCAAGCTCGAAGCATTGCTACCCGAAATTGATTCTAAGATTGCGTACTTGGAAGAAGAGGCAGCAAAAGCCAAGCAGTATATTGATGATTACAGCAAGAAAGACAATAGCAAAGCCGTAGCAGCAAAAGAAAAAGAATTCGCTGCAGCTCAGGATTCGTGGAACGTCATCGTTAAAACGTTCGGCGAAGATATGGCAAAGTACACCTACAAGGATGACTTTGCAAAGCTGGACAAGTTGGCGAAAGAGCTGGATCAGCTGAAGAAAGATGCAGCGGCTGCTAATGCACAGGACAAAGCATTCATTGATGCCGAGAAGGAAGCTCTTAAGACTGTCGAGGAGAGGCTCTCTACTGTCAAAGAAGATCGCCGTGTGCTCGTCAATGTCTTGCGGGATTTCAAGCGGAACCCCTGCATGGCTCTTGGCCAGTGCCTAGCCAAAGAAGATACTCCTAATACCGAAGAGGTCAAGCCTGGTACCGAAGCTAAGCCTGGTACCGAAGCTAAGCCTGGTGCAGAGGTTAAGCCTGGTGCTAAAGCAGAGACCAAGGTGGCTGACAAAGTGAAGGTGGCTGAGAAGGCTCCTGCTGCTGCGCCTAGCGTAGAAGCTAGTGCACAGCTTCCTAAGACGGGCGCTGCCATTGGGATTGTTGCCGGACTTGCTGGTCTGACGAGTCTGACGGGCGCTGCCGGCGTTGCGCTTCGTCGTAAGTTCAACTGACATAGCAGGCGTAAGATTTACGCCTAAAGGATGTAGCTGATATCTGCATCTACCGATATACGAGCTGTGCTGCTTGACTATATGGCTGAAAAGCCTAATGCTCAAGCAGCACAGCTTTGCTGTGGGAAGCGTATCTCCGACACAGTGCATCTCCTGCGTGGGTATTACCGGCACGGACACGAAAAGTGGTGAGCGCTCTCCTGCACAGCGTGTTCATCCATAATAGTGTTTCTTTGAGAAATTTTTTCGGGGTATGGTTACCTGTGTGCGACAGAGCTGGAAGATTTTCACTCGGGATATAAAGCGCCTTTTCCACGTGAAAAAGGCGTGGATAGTACTTGCTGGAGTGCTCATCATTCCGGCTTTATATTCGTGGGTAAACGTCCGCGCATTCTGGGACCCCTACGGAGCGACTGGAAATATCGGCGTCGCCGTCGTCAATGAAGATCACGGTGCTAGCTCAGAGCTTTCCGGATCTATCAACGTTGGGCAGCAAATAGTGGCTGAGCTGCGGCACAATGACTTACTCGGATGGCAATTTCTGGATGCTGACGCGGCTGAGGTCGCTCTGCAGAAAGGCGATGTTTATGCCTCTATCACCATTCCACCGAGCTTCAGTTCAGATCTACTGCACATGATTGATGGCACACACGTGCGCCCAACTCTTCACTATCGTGCGAACGAGAAGAATAACGTCGTCGCCACAGTCATGACGGACACTGCTGCATCGGAGCTGCAGCGGCAGATCACCGCTATTTTTAAGCAGCAGCTAGTCCAGGCGGCGACGTCGGCGCTCAGTGCCCAGGGAAAAGAGATTGAGAAAGACCTCACGAATGCGCACAAAGACGCCGATACTACATTTGCTCAGGCTTCACAAGGCATAGCAGACGCTCGTTCGCGTATCTCGACGATTCAGACAGATATCACAGATCTGCGCGGAAGGCTCTCATCAGGTAAAGAAACGATAGCCCAGATTGACACCGGAATTGCAGATATTCAGAAGACTCTCACTCGTGCGCAGGCTCTAGCAGTTCAGGCGCAATCGTCACTTGCCGATTACGCCGATACTGCCACGTCAGCTCTGGTAGAGGGTACAGTTGCGGTGGCTGATGCAACTGGTACGGCTCGCTCAGCTGCGGCAGATATCACTGCTGAACTCGATGGAGTGGGCAGTCGCTTCAAGGCAGATACTGCCCGAATGACGGATACTATCGATCGCACAGATAGTGTCATTTCGGCTCTCAAGCAGCTTCTCGACTCTCCCGATCTTCCTCCCGAGTTGCTTGAACCTCTCAAAGCTGAGCTTGATCGGCTCGATGCAGACAATGCCGGCAACCGGCGTCTGGTAGAGAAATTGCAGGCGCTCGGCAGCGACACTGCAGCTACCGTTCATTCAGTAAACGAGTTAGCTCAAGCAGCAGATCAGGCGGCACAAAGCAGTCGTCAAACGGCCAGCACGCTGCGCTCATCCGTGACGGCGACGCTGCCAGCTATCGATCGGGCAATGAGCGCCGTCACGTCGCGTACGGCTGCGCTCTCAGCCAATCTCAATAGCTACAAACAGACGTTGAGCGAAGCACGCACCCTCATAGATGGCATATTGAGCCAGCTCACGGCCACGCAGGGAGTGCTGAGCAGTTTTGACTCCAATCTCGCCTCTCTCCACGAGGGCATTGACGGAGTCCGCAGTGATATCCAGACGCTCATGCTGGCTGCTCATTCGGATACGCTCGTCACCATCACGGGTCTGGATGCTTCGCGTATCGGGCAGTTTTTTGCGCAGCCAGTGACGGTGACCAACACTCCCGTTTTCCCTATCAACTCTTACGGATCTGCGATGGCGGCGCTTTTCACCAACCTTTCGCTGTGGATCGGTGCCTTTGCGCTCATGGTGATCTTCCGCGTCGAAGTGGATACAGAGGGCCTTGAACGGGTCACCGTCGGGCAGGCATATCTCGGCAGGTTCCTCTTGCTAGCTCTGATCGTGCTCGGGCAAGCTGGCGTCGTGACGCTGGGAGATATCGCTATCGGGGTGCAAACTGTGAATCCTGCCATTTTCGTCGTGACGGGAATGCTCATCGGAGTGGCATATTTCAGCATTATCTATGCCTTAACATCAGCTTTTGGGCACGTGGGCAGAGGGCTTGCAGTCGTGCTAGCGATTTTACAAATCCCAGGAGCATCAGGGCTCTATCCCATTGAGCTGATGCCCAATTTCTTCCGTCTGCTCTATCCGGTGCTGCCGCTCTCATACGGCATCAACGCCATGCGCGAAGTAATTGGCGGTTTTTACGGGAATCATTATGCCCTGTATATGGCGGTGCTGGTGTTGATGTGCGTCATGTCGTTTGGCATAGGGCTGCTCGCTCGCAAAGGGCTAGCGCACTTCAACGTGCTCTTCAACCGCGAGCTTGCGCGCACAAACCTGGTGCGTTTTGAAAAAGTTCAGGTAGTTGGTCGCGGCTACCGAATTGCTGACATCATCCGTGCTATGCAAGGGAAAGAACGATTTGCTGCTGATCTCGCGCGGCGCACGCACAATTATCTCACCTGGATTAGAGTCGTCGGCAGTATCGGCCTCGTGGGGATGATAATCCTCGGGTGTAGTGCGGGGGTCTTTCCCGCTCAAAAGACTCTCATCCTCGGCGTCAGTGCGCTGTGGTTCTTCGCAGTGATGATGACGGTGGTGGCTCTCGAATACCTGCGCCAGTCGCTTCGGCAATCTACGGCTCTCACCCAGCTCAGTGACGACGAACTGCGAGCTGCCATTGCTGCTCGGGGTGCGGGGATCCACATGGATGATGAACGCCCGCTCCCCAGGCGCGTCACGCCGTCTGTTACGCCTCACGAAAGCTCTGAAACGCCTCACGAAATCCCCGCTACTCCCTACGAAAGCTCTGAAACGATTTCTGAAATGATTGCGGACACAGCTGAGGTAGTAGCTGTGGATGAGAATGATAGCGACGCGCAGAGTGACGACGTTAGCTGCGCCGCAAACGACGTTGCGAGTGACGATGCAGACGACGACGCAGACGACGTTGCGAACGACGACGCACATAAAGAGGGAGCGGCGATCTGCGCGGAGGGTGACGGCGCAGCGCAGAATGATTCTGGCGTTCAAAATCGTGACGATTCTGATGCTCACGATTCTGACGTTCCGCAGGAGTCTGCAGAGGAGGAGCAATGAGAGAGATCGGCAGGATAGTCCTCAGCGATCTTCGAGCGGCCTGGAAAAGCGTCATGGCGATGCTCGTGCTCTGTGGGCTGGTGCTCATTCCGTTGCTTTTCACCTGGTTTAATGTGCTTGCCAGCTGGGATCCGTTGGGCAATACGGGCCGGCTCAAAGTAGCGGTGGCGAGCGTCGATCAGGGATTCGACAGCGACTTTTTACCCGTGCCGATGAACGTCGGCGAACAAGTGCTCGCAGCACTGCGAGCCAATAATCAGCTCAACTGGATTATCACGAGTGAAGACGACGCCATTGATGGAGCCAGATCCGGAGATTACTATGCCGCCATCGTGATTCCTGAGGCGTTCAGCCGAGATATCATGACGTTTTACTCTGATGGCTCCCAGCCGACTCATATTGCTCTCTACACAAACGAGAAAAAGAATGCCTTGGCGCCAAAGATTACGGGGCAGGGAGCAAATGGTGTATCTGCGCAGATTTCGCAAGCCTTCACGCAGACGTTGAGCGATATCTGCCTGCGTATGATCGCTTCGCTTAATGAGTATATGAATCGTGGGCAGACGCAGAAGACGTTCGCGCAGATTGAGGCGCGAGCTTCGTGGATAGAATCGCAGCTGCGTTCAAGTGCCCAAACTGCCCGAGCATTTTCTGGCCTGGTGACGGCGTCCATACCGTTGATAAAGAGTGCTGAGACGATAGTGAAGACGCCATCTTTCGACCTCCCCGATGCTGGCATATCACTGCCAGCATCAGACGAGTCGCTCAGCTCAGCGATTGACGCCACGCTGAAGAGCTACGATGTGCTTGCCCAGCGCGTCAAAGATCTCTACACTCGTGCGGCAGCGTCGGACACTGATCGGCGTGCAGCATTGCAGGAGATGGCGGACGGTGTGCAACGCAGTATCGATCATGACGCCGAGCTTCGCAGCTACGTGCACGATCACATCACGCCAGTATTGCCGGAAGCTGGCGCTGCCCTCACTAAGAGCCTCGATCAGGCTATCGCCGCACAGGAGAGCGTACACAGCAGTTTGGAGGCAGCAGCGAAAACCTCTGCTCCTCGTATGCCAGATCTCTCCTCGATCAGCCATGCGAAAGCGGCACTGTCGCAGGTACGAGATGCTGCTTTTCCTCAGGCACTCGCTGAGCTGCGCACATCCATTGAGCAGCTGAAGAAAGATTTTACTTTCTCGCCCACTGCGGTAGATATCGACACTCAAACGCTCTCGGGAGCCGGAGAATCCATTGGGGCACTCGCCACAGATCTCGATGCTTACGCACAAAAATTCAGTGCGCTGCGTACCGCCCTCAGCGCCGCTCAGAGCTCAGGGGACGTATCGCAGCTCAAAAAGCTCGTCGGGACGGATCCCGATACGTTGGCCAGCATGATTGCCGCCCCGATTGACGTCGAGCGTGAAAGCGTGTTTTCGCTAGTGTCGTTTGGTGCGGGTATGGCTCCGCTCTACACGATGCTGGCGCTGTGGATGGGGAGTCTTTTAACGGCGGTGACGCTGCGTACAGATATGCCGAGGAATCAAGGTAACGGACTGAAAGAATACTTTGGCAGATTTGGGATTTTTGCACTGATCGGGCTGTTACAGTCCACGCTTGTGGGGTTGGGGCTGATTTATTTTGTGCAACTGCAGCCACTGCATCCACTGCTACTTATGCTCGCTCTGTGGCTGAGCTCGTTGGTCTTTATGTTCGTGGTCTATACGCTGGTTGCGATTTTCTCGAATGTGGGCAAAGCTCTGGGGGTGCTGCTGATGGTCATCCAGATTTCTGCTGCTGGCGGCGCCTATCCGCTGCCACTGCTCCCGCAATGGTTCCAAAATCTTGGCCCGTGGCTCCCCGTCACCTACGCAATTAGAGCTTTTCGTGCGTCTCTGGCGGGTGGATATGGCGGTGACTACTGGAAAGCGATGCTGGGGCTTCTCGCCTTTTTGATGCTGGCGCTCGCAGTTGGCACAGTGCTACGCAAACCGCTCGTCGCCTACAACGCGAAATTCACGCGCGCACTCGAATCGACGAAACTGATGTGAGATACGGTGCTGTTGGTGGCGGGCGAAGATTCCCCTGCCACCAACAGCACCGTGTGGCTAGCTGCGCTAGCTGGTTAGGCTATGACCAGTGTGACTCAGGCCCATGCTAGCTGTGCGTTACTCAGACTTTTCAGGCTTTTCTGCGCGAATCTCTTGCGCCGCCGTCACCAGATTCTTGAGCGTCGCAATCGTCTCGGGATAGTCGCGCGTCTTCAGCCCGCAGTCTGGATTCACCCACAAGTGGTCATCAGGTACCACGCGTGCCGCCTCGTCAAGAAGCTTTTTCACTTCTGATACTGAGGGCACTCGTGGAGAGTGAATATCCCACACCCCTGGGCCAATTTGATGGCTGAAACCGTGGGCTTGCAGATCAGGGAGGACTTCCATCTTAGAACGAGCAGCTTCGATGCTCGTCACGTCTGCATCAAGCGCGGCGATAGCATCAATGATCTGGCCAAACTCGGAATAGCACAGATGAGTATGAATCTGAGTGGCAGGAGCTGCGCCAGCTGTTGCCAGTTTGAAAGCGTCCACTGCCCAGGTGAGATACTGCTCGTGTGCGGCAGGCTCCAAGGGAAGCAACTCGCGCAGTGCCGGTTCATCCACCTGGACGATTCGTGCGCCGGCCTCTTGTAGAGCATCAATCTCATCGCGCAGTGCCAGCGCAATCTGGTCAGCCACCTGTGGCAGTGGGATATCCTCACGCACGAAGCTCCACGCAATAATAGTCACGGGGCCAGTCAGCATGCCCTTCACTGGCTTATCCGTCAAGGATTGTGCATACTTCCACCAGTCCACAGTGATATCGTGTGTGCGCTCGACGTCACCCCAGAGGATGGAGGGACGAGTGGCGCGTGAGCCGTAGCTTTGCACCCAGCCATTTGCCGTGACGGAGAATCCTGTGAGCTGTTCGGCAAAATACTGCACCATATCGTTGCGCTCCGGCTCGCCATGCACCAGCACGTCCAGCCCGAGATCCTCTTGGAGCCGGATGACGCGCTCCACTTCTGCCTTAATCTGGGCAGTGTATTCGTCAGCGGAAATATCGGCTCGGTTGAACGCTGCCCGCGCTTTCCGCACGTCCACAGTCTGCGGGAAAGAGCCAATCGTCGTCGTCGGGAAGTGCGGCAGATTGAGTGATTTCTGAGCCAGCACCCGCTGAGCGTAGTCCACGCGATCTCGCGCGGTGGCGAGGCGCTGCACGCGCTCCCGAATCGCGGCATTATTGACTCCAGCCGTCTCCTGTCTGCGCGCCAGCGCCTGTGACGCCTGGGAAATCTCGTCTTCGATGCTGCTCCATCCGCCGCGCAGACCACGGTCGAGAATCTCCACCTCGCGCACTTTTTCATCGGCAAAGGCCAGCCACTCGTGCAAATGTGCATCCAACTCCGGATCGTCCCAGTGTTCGTCGGCTACCGAGTGGGGCACGTGCTGGAGCGATGTGCTGGTGCTCACCACGATGCGGGCTCCGGTAGCTTTCGCCCTTTCGAGAACGTCGCGGGCAGCGCTGAGATCGGTGCGCCAGATATTGCGCCCATTCACCACCCCCACGGCTAGCGTGATGCCACTGAGATCAATATTGGCAGGGAGCAAGCCGCGCACGACGTCTACGCCGAGAGCCTCAACGCCAGTATGTGCAAGCCGTTCGAGCGCAGCTGAAGAATCCCCGTAGGGGAAATTCAGCAGCACTTTCGGGCGGTTTACTCCAGCTTTGAGAGCGCCAAGCGTGTTCCATGCCCGCACGGTGGCATTAATGACGGCGGAGCGGTCGGCGGCAAGATTGCCGCTCACCAGCGCTGGCTCATCAATCTGTACCCACTCCACACCGGCGCCTGCCAACTCGCGCAGCACGTCGGCAAAGGCGGTGATAGCATCATCCAAACGCTCAAGTGGCTCATAGCCCTCACTCGCACCTTTTGCCAAGGCAAGCCAGGTGACGGGTCCAACGATGACGGGGCGCACATTGATCCCCTCATCAGTTAGCGCTCGGGCGCGCTCAATCACTCGGCGATCAGTGAGAGCGATGGGTGTCTGTGCGTCAATCTCAGGCACAAGATAGTGATAATTCGTATCGAAATACTTAGTCATCTCCAGTGGGGGATTGGTTTTGTCGCCACGCGCGAGCGAGAAGTACAGATCAAGCCCCGTTTTGCCGCGGAAACGCTCCGGCGTGGCGCCGAGCAACACGGTAGTATCGAGCACCTGATCGTAGAGCGTAGAGCTGTCGGGCAGCGAGCCGGTGAGTCCGAGCTGAGTGAGTGTGGCGAGGTTTGTGCGCACCAGCTGCGCTACGCTCTCTTCAAACTGATCTTCGCTAATTTTTCCGGCCCAGAAGCTTTCGAGCGCCCTTTTCAGCTCTCGGTTGCGTCCAATTCGTGGGTAGCCTGCGATGGTGGATGCTAATTCTGCCATTGTTTCTATCCGTTTCTATTCTGTTTCGTGGTAAGCGTGAGCTTGTCAATAAGTATGAGTTCGTGATAAATGCGTGCGAATTGTGATGAACGTGTGTAAGTGATTCGCTAGCGATAAGCCAGCGCTCTAGCGCAAGCCAGTCTCGTGCCAGCGCTCTGCGCATTAACGCCGCGTCATGAGAACCTCCTTGTCCGTTGGCTCAGGTGCGCAGATGTCCGTTGGCTCCGCAGCGGGAATGGATGCGTGTGGCTCTGCAGCAGGAACTGATGTGCCTGAGGTCGTAAGGGGAGTGTGTTCAGGCACAGCTGAGGACATATGCTCGGGAGTAGCCGTGAGTGGAGCGGACGTGTCCGAAGCTAGATCGGCGTCACCAGAGCGTCGCACATGAGGACGAATCAAATCAGCCGCCTGCAGCAAGCCGAGAGCTGGTGCAGCTTTGTTGGCTGTGTAGATGTGTATGCCAGGAGCATCGGCTTCCAACAATTTTTGTATGAGCTGAGCGCCGATCTGGATGCCCGTCTCGGTAGGATTATCAGAGTTTGCTAGCAAACGGAGTAACGCCGGCGGCGCTTGCACCCCTGTGAGTTCACTCATGCGTGTGAGCCGAGCATAGCTCACGGGAGGGAGAACTCCAGGCACGATCGGTATATGCACGCCCTCGTGGCGCGCGGCATCAACGAATGCACTGTAAGCCTCGGGATTCCAAAAGAGCTGAGTGATTGCCATATCGGCACCGGCTTCTTGTTTGACGGCGAGATTCTCAATCTCTTGTTCGCGCGTGGTGCCTGCCTGCGGATTTCCATTCACAAACGTGGCCACGGCAATGGTGAGCGGCCGCAGTGCCTGCCGTAGAGCCAAGCCGGAATGGCGGGCGGAGCGGCGAGCTTCAGCCAGACGAATCAACGTGATGAGTTCAGAAGCAGAGCGCACGTCGTTCGGGCCAGGAGTCCATGTAGGATTGTCGGCCGGTGGATCTCCACGCAAAGCCAAGAAAGTGCGGACTCCCTCATCGAGATAATTTTCTACCACGGCGCGGATGCCGTCGCGAGTGTCGCCCACGGTGGTGAGGTGGGCGATAGGGTGCGTGGGACTATCTTCCACGAGAGTTTTCACCAAGCCACGCACGTTGCGGCGATCTTTGCCCCCAGCCCCATACGTGACGGACACGAAGTCAGGCCGCACGGAGAGCAGCTGAGAGAGATTGTCGAAGAAAGGCTCTACGGCTTTCTGACTCCGAGGGGGCATCACCTCAAATGAGAGCATCAGATCATGGCGAATTTTATCGAATGCGCTGGGCTGAATACGGTGAAGAGTCACGTCTGCGATGGTCATGAGAAATCCTTTGAATGCGAAGTGATGAAACTGCCAGCGCCATTTGAGAAACGTCCATGTGAGAAAGATGAAATGACGTATCAGGTGAGAGGCGCTTGTGTAAGCACACACCGCTGGAGCCGACGTCACATACAGCTGACGACAGGGGCAAGCTGGTGACAGGCAGCGCCATGTGCTAGTTGCACATTCGCATTCGCATTCGCGCGCGCAGAGCGAACCCCTGAACGGGGTGTACATCATGTGCGCTCGTTTTCATACTTGAATGGTAAACAGTTTTCGTGCAGCTGCCAAATAGCGTTCACGATGTGTACACGGCTGCGGTGATACGCGGCAGCGAGGAAAGCTAGCTGCGATTGTGCGCATTGCTGCGAGGAGGGGAGCTGCGAGAAGAGTTGGCGCGGCGACGGCTGGTGTACACACGTTAGTTTGTGCATCACGGCATGTCGGCTGGCGGTGCTCGTATAGGCGCTGATATCCGCTGCTAAAATGTCTCATGTATACGGCTATCGAGCCGCGTGCATCATTGTTGAGCACAGTATGTGTAGAAAAGAGCTAATCAAAGATGTCAGCTACATCAGATGTCCAAAACGTTCGTGAGAGTATAGATGAGCAGGCTCAGCAACTATCAGCTCAGATGATCCAGTGGCGTCACCACTTGCATCAGCATCCTGAACTGTCCAACAGGGAGCGGGAAACTGCCGATTTCGTCGCCCGCAATTTGCGGGAATCAGGTCTTGACGAGGTGCGCACGGGGATCACTGGCCACGGCGTAATCGGAATTTTGCGAGGCGGTCAGCCAGGCGAGGGGGTGGCGCTGCTGCGTGCCGATATGGATGCCTTGCCGGTGCCGGATGAATCCGGCGTCGATTTTGCTGCGGACGTGCACGATATGGATTATCCTGGTGGTCCATTTCCGGTGTCACATGCCTGCGGGCACGATTGCCACATGGCTATGCTGCTCGGTGCAATGCGGGTGCTCGCCGCTGAACGCGCGCATCTTCCTGGGACCGTCGTGGCGCTCTTCCAGCCTGCTGAGGAAGGTGCGCCGGTTCCAGAAGAGGGCGGAGCACGCACGATGCTGAACTCTGGAGCTCTCGACGATCTGCACCCCACGATGGCTTTTGGAATGCATGTGCAGCCATTCCCCAAAGGGGTAGTGACGCTGATGGAGGGGACGCAGTTCGGGGCGTCGTGCATGGTAAAAATTGTGGTGACTGGCCAGCAAGTGCACGGTTCTACCCCCTGGGCTGGCATTGATCCGATGCCAGCAGTTGGACAGATTCTAAGCGGTATTGGGCAGATCTACCGGCAGACTGACGCCTTTTCACCTTTCACTATCAGCATTGGGCATATTGATGACGTCGGGCGCTTCAACGTGATTGGAAAAACTGTGACGCTGTGGGGGACGATACGTTCCCTGGACGATGCAGTGATGGAACAGGTCCAGCAGCGTCTCACACGACTGGTGCAAGGGAGTGCGCTGGCTGCGGGATGCGAATGCACGGTTGAGTATCTGCAGCCGGTGCCAGCTGTACACAATACGAAAGAGTGGGCGGATGAAATGACGCCGGCGCTCGCTGCCGTCGTAGGAGACGATCACATTATTACGCCGCCGCCGACACTCGGCTATGACGACGTCTCGGAATTCGTCAATAAATATGGCGGGCTGTATGTGGGCTTAGGCGTGCAAGACACCCGTTTTGCCCACGGCACTGTGGAGCCGATTCCCGGAGGGCGCGGTCTGGTGCCGAATCATCATCCGGCGTTCTACGCTGACGACGATGCTCTCATCGTGGGAATGCGTTTGCACGCCCACGTGGCTTACGAGCATCTGGTGGCACGCTCATAGCACTGCTGCACTGAAAAGGGAACTACGGAGAAACACTGCGCCGAGCGCTGAGGAGGACACTGGGGAGAGCACTGCGGCAGTGGCACATCCACGCGAGTCGCTTCTGCTACTACTAGCTGCCACTAGCCAAAGACTCTGCTGTAGTCGTGCTCACCCAGAGTAGCGAGCGCCTGATCGAGCGTGGCGAGCAGGCGCTGTTTATCCTCTACGAGATATCCGCGCAGGGGAACGGAATCGAGCACGTGGCCCGCGCGCAGCAGCGTATGAGGCACGTCGACGTGCTCGATAAAAGTGCGCTCTTCCATGAGGATTTCGCGCTCGCTAGCCATTGTAAAGGTGCCGGCTTGGATGTGATCGAAGAGGGGAGTGCCAGGGAAAGCTGCCATCGTCGTAAACATGACCATATCTGGCTTACTCTGATTGACGAAGGCCGCAGATGCCAGAGCACTCGCCTGCCCGTGCCCGCGCCCAGCAGCGCCGAGCATCAATAGATCGCGGTGGCGTATTCCAGCGGCATTGAGCCGCTGAAGCTGGGTGAGCATCTGCTGGCTGCTTGATTCCTTATTGAGCTGGTGTAGAGCTGAGTCTAGGCCCGTCTCCACCCCGATGTAGAGATCGTTCACTCCGCGCTTCGCTAGGTCTCGCAACTGCTCATCAGTTTTGGCGACGATATTGGCCGCCGAAGCGTACATCGTGATGGTCTGTACAGCTGGCAGATATTCCGCAATGACGTCCAGAATGCGATGGAGTCGTGCAGGGCTCAGGGCGAAAGGATCTCCGCCGATGAGGTAAACGCGCGTGATGTCGTTTGCGAGCTCCGTTCCACTGGCCGCTATTGCCTGTTCTAAAAATTCGGCTATCTGATCGGGCTTGACCATCCGAAAAGGTATCCCGCGGTACATGGTGCAGTAGTCACAGCGGTTGTAGCTGCACCCCTCAGTCACCGGAATCATGAAAGTATCGGCCTCAATGGGAGGTCGGTAGATAACGCCGTTGTAATGGATCACAGAAATTTTCACCCCGACTCGCGTGCGCATTAGTCCTGCGCGACATCTCTCTCATTCAGATTCATCTCGTTCAGCACCAGTTGTGTGGTGCCAATCTCGTCTAGCACCAGTTTCGCCTGTGCGTTCGCACGGCGGCGATTATGCACTGCAGTGAGTGCACGCACGCCGCGAAAAGCAGCCCTAGCGCAAGAGTCCAACAAGCGAGGCTCTAGAAAGAGATGCCAAGACGTACGCACCAACTATACGCACGCCGTCACGCAGCTGCCACCGGAAGCGGGGCGGTGCATTTACCACGTGTATGAGTAAGGCATAAGGCATAGTGCTCAAAGAGGACTTTTATCCTGAGGTCATGTTAGCTAGACTACTATCTTAAATACATACAAGACGCACGAATTCTTTGAGTCTCACCTCTGCCCGCGCAGAAGTTGGCTGCTGTGGGCGGGCCGCTGAAGAAGCAAGATCGGTTGGGTGTGTAGTCGTGTGTGCATGGCTGCTGTGCTGCTGGCAGGGCGGCAGATATGTATCTGCTTCGGGGGAAGGCAGTTTATGTACAGGGGTTTCAGGAAAAAGAAGAACGCGTCAGCGCTGGCCATATGGGTGAGCGTCTTCTCTCTGGTGGCATCGGTTTTTGCTGCGTTACCTGTGGCGCCTGTGGCGCAGGCTGCTCCTGCAGGGCAGGCCACCTCCGCTAGCTCGGACGCTGCCGCGCGCTCGCCGCAGGCGGCAGGAGAATCGCGGGCGGCATCCTCCTACGTCATCGGTTCAGATGATGATCCGTGGCCGAGATTTCCTGGAGAAAATCCTTTTGACGCCATTACGGACAGCGGGTGTCGATCGGAAAAGATCGCGCTTATGTTTGACTTCGCTGCCACCTACACGTGGGAGACGATGGGCGGCGTCTTTAAGCAGTATCCAACGACGAGTAACGGTGAATACGTTGAGGATGCTGCTGTGCGCTCCACCTTGTGGGGGAGCGATAAATACGATAACAGCCGATCAGTGGAATGGAACGTGACCAACTGGGGCACCCGCTATAAAGGCACCCCGTATGTGCGGCGCGTCGATCAAGCGCAGCAAATTGAGGCAGCGGTGAGCAAGCTCAAGGGAGCGCCGGTGGAGGTGGGGATCTACACCTTTTCCAAATTTAATACGCGCGGAGGTACAGGGCGCATTCTCCCCGATGGCACAATTGTGGGTGGGGAAGCCACGGGCAATACGCCCAACCTTGGCGCCACCTCGCTGGCCACGGCCGACGGGTATCAGACGGTCGTCAATAAGATTCGCTCTCTTGACGCCACAAACCCTGATAAACCAGGTACGCGGCGGAGCGTCAGCGAAAATACCTCCGATTGGGAGATGGCATTTCGCACCCTCCTTCAGGAAGTGAAAAAATATGGCTATACGCACGTCTTCTTCATGTCCGTCGGCCAGACAGGCGACAACGCCTCTAAAATTAACGATTACGCTCGCCAAATCTCTGCCGCTGGAGCTAAATTCCAGATTCTGGAGATGGGGCCTGCGGCTCGCCACCGCACGGACGTCTTTAAGAATCTCTCGTGGACAGATCCGAAGACGAAACAGCAGTGTGCTATCTCTACCGATAAAGGAGAGCCGGCGGTTTCTGGAACCGTGTACAACTCTGAGCTAAAGACCTATCTTCCGGCTTGTGGCGAGCAGCGGCTCAGCTATACAAAGATGACGCACAACCCAGGCTGGTGGGGGATTGGCGAACAGTACGATACCCGTACAGGAGGCCACACCAGCAATGACGTCCGCGATGGACAGTTCTCTGCTGAAGTGAACCGTGCTTTCTATCAAGAGCAGTGCGTGCGCGTCGTCAGTCAGGTGATGGATGGAGACCGCCGCTATTTGCGGCCGCGCGGCAATGGCCGTACAGAGGCTCAGGTCAGCGTCACGTTTACCCCTATAGGGGCGAGTACTTCTCGCACGCGCACACTCTCGACCAACCAGCAAGGAGTGGCGGAGTTCAACCCTGGGGGAGCCGTCGTCTTGAACGCCCTTATGCAAGAGGATTCGCTCACCCCTCGCCGTGATTACGCCAGTACGCCCTTTTCTGCGGAGCGCCCTGTGCGATGTACCGGCTATGCCGTCGGCAAAGAGCCGGAGCTGATTTCGCTCGACGCGCTGGAACGATCTTCTATGACGGCGGGCAAAGAGGGGCTGAAAGTCGTCGCGGGCAAACGACCGGTACGCATAGGTGTGCAAGATACCTCGGGTGCTTCAAGCGCCCAATATGCATATATTATGTGCGGATTTCTCAGCCGCCCCATGCAGAATATGACGTTCACAAAGTCGGCACAGGTGCAGCCGTCTCCTATGGGATTCGATGTGATTGGTACGGCCTATACACTCACCTACACTTGCAAAGACCCACAGGATCTCACGAATCCGGACGATCCTCATAGCGGGCGCATTTACCGCGAGGCTGGCGACACTCCCGCTGCAGGTGAGATAGCAAATCCATACTCCATGACGGTATCGCAGGCAGTGCAGACGCAGACGTATCTCGCACGTGACAAGCTCCTAGCTCGCATGCCTGTGGGAGCTACGTGTGACGTCGTAGAGACGATGCGACTCCCCTCGAAATACACTGATCCCGCCGATCCACTCTATTCGAGTATGGCAGCTGATCAGATTTTCAATTCCAACACGACGTATTCCGGCACTGGCGTCGCTATCGGCGCGGTGAAAGGAAAGACCGACGCAACTGGCCATATCGTGGCCAACCCGAGCGAGTACACGGCGACTGCCGTGGTGTCCGCCGCCGATGAATCCGGTACCTCGGCTATCGAATCCAGCACGGCCTTTACGATGAACAAGGCGAAAATTAAGCTGCGGATGCGGGTGAAAGTAGAGGGCGGTACGCCATCAAACAATATGCTCGCATCGTTGCAGAAGATACCTGTGCAGCTCACCTGCCGATATATGCCCGATCCGAAACATCCGCCGGAAACTCTCAAAGATGTGCCATTTTTTCCCGGCATGGTCGTCAGCGATGTAGTAGGTATACCCGTGACGGCGAGCTCTGATCCTGCCAGTGGATACATCGACTTTGTGCAGTCTGCTCAGGAAGCCGGAGGTATTCCAGAGCTGGATCTGGAAAATACTACGCTGGAGCGAATGGCTACGTTCCCTGTGGGGACGCACTGCATTGTATCGACCAACGTGACGGACACGATGGTGGGCTACGATCAGGCAGATGATGGCGTTCCACTGGCACAGCAGTTGCAAGGAACCGGTTGGATGCAAGCGCGTGACAAAGAGACGATTAACTCTGATATGTGCGCCGCCGATTATCAAAAGTACGCTGAGGGCGGGGCGTACCGAGATAAGATATTCGCAGCAGACGGCAGTCCCATTCCGCTCGCCCAACGCACGTCAGAGCCGCCTGCGTGCGAAGGCATGTACACCTATCTACACTCCGGCGATCAAGAATGGCTCACGAATCCGGCAGACTCCAGTACGGAGCTACGGCTCGAACTCGTGGAGACAATTCAGCGCCAGAACGTCGCCGTGTCGGTGAAGAGCGTCGTGCAAGGAGACGCCGCCCGCGAGGCTTTAGCTCTGGGCAAAGAATTTCCAGCCACGCTGCATTGCGAAGCCAAATCGGGTTCAGTTTTAGACGTGAATGGCAGTGCCAGCGGGACGGATCTCACATTCACGATGAAAGCCGGCACCACCGATTATGCAGTGCCGTTTACGATCAGTGCCGTTCCGGGCGATGCCACCTGTACGATCACGCCGGCGCACGTGCCCGAACTCGATGCTCTGTCACAGATCGAATCGCCTATCTATCCCAATGCCTACACCTTTGATGTGCATGATGGTGAAAACGCCGTGACGCTCACCACCACGGTGAACTACAAACGCGCTGCCGTCTCTTTCACTCACCAATCAACGTTGGGCGCGGGGCTGACAGCTGTTGAGAATGCGGCAGTGGTAGCTGGATTGACCAAGACTATCACTGCCACCTGCACGCTTCCGGACAACACGACGACTATTCGCCAGACATTTACGGCGACGAACGATGTAGATGCTGCTTTTCGCGCCGCCGTCACGATGAAAGACAACGCGAATCAGGGCTTGCCGTACGGCACGTCATGTACGTTCGCCCTCGCGTATCCTGATCTTCCGAACGATCTCACCGCCGTGACGACGTTCCACAATGGCACCGAGGGCAGTGGTGCTGAGAATGATCCCCATATCGTCGTGAGTGCCGCCATGCCTACGCTCAGCATCACGAGTGAGTTCAGCAAATCCACGACTCCGCTGACGCTCAGGGTACAGGGCGTGGCCGATGGTTTCACCCAAGGGGCGTGGGATTGGCTACCGGCGGTCAATAATGATGCCACGCTGGAATTCACCTGCGCTGGCGGCGTGAAAACGACCATTGCAGTCTCGTCATCGGCGACGCTTGATACACTTCCAGCTCAGACGCTCTGCACTGTGAAAGTGACGCAACCGGTGGGAAGTGATAACGATAGCGGTGGCCATGTGCCATACAGCGTCACGACCACTGTTGCCTCCGCCGTCGGTGCAGGAGAACTGACGGCAGGTACGTACTCCGACGCCGGCTTTACATTCACGACCCCTGATGCTGATTCTCACGCTGTGCTGGAGTTTACGAATACGTTTGCACTGCTCACGAAAGACGTGACAATCAACGTACAGATGAACATTCGCACCCCGCGTAAAGGCATGACGACCAGCACGGCATCGATCTGGGAATTGGGCGGCGAGGGCATGGAAGATGCATGGCGGCAGGCACTCGAACGTGTGCCGGATGATCAGAGTCTCTGGCTCAGCTATCGATGCTATCCTGCCGCAGATGCAGGAGCTCCGCCCGCTGCGAGTGAGATGGCATCGTTCAAAGTTGGCTCCCAGCGTATCGGAACCACCGTCAATGCCACGCAGACGGTGACGTTGAAAGCCGTCCCGCGCGGATTCACTTGCGAATTCCGAGTGGATGAGGGGGCTGCAGACATGGCGTTTGCCCCTATACCAGCGACGGATCCAGTAGCGAGACCAGACTGGGGAGATATATCAGGTGCTGAGATCAGCTATGCCGGCACCGATTCTCCAGGATTCTTTTATGGTGACGACGCTGCACACGCCTCAGGACATATGCAATCGGGCGTCTACACAATACGTGATTACGGGAAGTCGGCTTTCCTCGCAGTCAGAGAATCCACGGCGCAGACCCTCACATACAAACTTACGTTCAATGTGCAAGCGGCTCAGTTCAACGTGAAGATGAAAGTGAAAGGTGACGGCGTTGCTTCAGTGCTGCCAGAGAAGCTTGTCGATGTGAAATATAGGTGTCGGCTCAACGGAGTGACGGTGACGTCGGGACGCACCTATCAGGCTGATCCCAAGGGCTCCTGGGACGACCCCGCACATCCTCCGGAGAATCTCGTTGCCACTGCTGAGATTGATCCCGACGGCTGGAGTACGCTCAAAGCGTCGCGCTTTGCTGAGGGGGCTATTCCCAATCAAATTTCTGGCCTCCCCGCCGGAGCACTCTGCGAAGCCTATGAAACGCAGGCCAGTGCCCAGATTGAGGACACCACCTGGGTAGGCACCTGGACTGCCAGCGATGGACCGATGAGCCGTGGCGTAGAAAAGCCAGCTGTCTACACGAATCCCAGCGTTCCAGAAGGCGGCAGATCCGCCTACCAGCAGGGCAAAGATGGCGCGGTGATCGCATTCCGCTTACCCACAGTCAAGACTGCCCGCGACGGCGATAGGCTGTGCGATGCGAACGCCAATGGAAGCGGAGAAGCTGGCAAAACTAGTTGCGAGAGTATCTATGGCACTAACATAGGGCCAGTGCCGCCTGTAGCTGAATACTTCTATGGCACGATTGTTCCCTGGAATGACTACACATTCAATAAGACGCAGCTGGTGATTCGCAAAGTTCTAGAAGGTGACGGTAAGAATCTCGCTGAGAACGACGAATTCGCAGTGCACTTCACCTGCTATCAAGATTCACACTACGTGGAGATTGGCGACGATGAGATACACACCAATCAGACGCAGTTTGAGAAGACGTTGAAGCTGAAAAAGGGCAGCACGCCAGAGTTCGTGGCCACCTTTGAGCAGCCCATTCCCGTACATTACCAGTGCACCGTGAGTGAGCAGCGCTATGCGACGTATGATGCCGCCGTCACGACGGCTATTACTGCGCTGAGCGAAGTGAGCGATGGAGTTCTCTTGCCGATCCACGAAGAAGCCCCTGCTGCCGGAGAGGCAGCTCGCGCGACGTTTACCACGGATCCTGCCCTCGGCGGTGCTGATGCGGACGGTAAACAACGCGTGACGGAGATCCAAATCACGAATACGTATACTCGCCCGCGAGCTGCTTTGAGCGTGCGTCAAACACTCGATACCACAGAGCTTACAAACGACAACGTCAATGTGGGATCTGGCATGTGGATTGCCGCCTACACGGTGGGCTACGAATGCGTCGATCAATATTTGCGAGATAAGCAGGGGGTGCCGGTGACGTATACCGGAGCCGTCGATGTGCTCACTAATGGCGATCCAGTGGCTATTAAGCCAGCTCCAAACCCTGAATACCACAGTGGCGATCCAGCGAGTCCGCCAACTCTCGACGTCCCCGCCTCCGCCTCGTGTACGCTCACGCAGCGGTTTAAGGGCGATACTAACCCACTTGATTCTTACATCTACGCCACAAATCCGGTGCGGCGCAGCGTGCGCCTTGATAGCTTGCGCACTGTTGAGCACGCAGATGCGCACGACGTCTATGGGCATCAAGATGGGGCAGATATTCCGGACGTCGCTGCGGTGCCCGTTCGGGCGGATGAACTGCGTTTGAGTCCCACGACGCCGACGTCCGTCGTCTTCACCAATAGGTATGTGCTCAAGGTAGACAGCTACACATTCGGCACGTATCTTGAGACCATTGAAGGCTTAGCGAAGATGAACGGCAAGACGGTAGATATGACGGATCAGCCATTTTCTTACTCGTCGGTCTGCGAATACTCCGCCATGCCGGCCAATGCTCGATTTACGGCTAAAGCGGGAGCCAATAACGATCTAGTGCAAGAATTTACGACGCACCAGAATCCTCGGCCTCCCCAGCCTCATACTGATGCGACGGCAGTACCTCTCTCTGAAGTCTCCAGCCTCAAAGTGTTCACAGTGCCAGAGGGGACCATCTGCAACGTGAGCGCCAACTTTGGAGCTGACGCTTATGCCGATATGCCAAAGGGAGCGGCGAACAAACTTGCCGAAGCTGGATTCGGATGGAAAGCGGGAATCGTCGATCCTAGCCATACATCCCTGTTTGACGGCGCCGGCAATATGATACTGAATCCCGATTTTTCTGCTCTCACGCGCCGCGCGTTCACAGCAACAGACACCATTCGCCTCACGCCAGATGAGCGGATGCAGATCCTCACGTACCAGCTCGTAGATACTGATGTGAGCGAGTTACCTATGACGGGTGTGCCTGGATTGAGACTGTGGTATCTCGCCATTATGGTGGCGCTGGTAGCTGCTGCTCTCGTGCTTGTGTGGCGGGCTACGCCGTCATTCTCATCTGCAGCTGCGCGCGGTGGCGCCCGTGCTGGCGCTGTTCGTCAATCAGAGGTGCAAGGCGCTGAAGCATCGCAGATCACGGCATGTAATAGAGGCGATCGTCACGGCAGGCCGAGGGGAAGGACGGGCATATAAAAGAAGTTTCTTTCGCAGTCGGTGCTGATATAGCTGACATATCAGATACGGCACGGGCATGTGCAACATCGCTATAGACGACGATGCTGGCGCGCATCATCAGTGCAAAATTTCATTCACAAACGTAGACACAATGGACACATACAAGTAGCAAGAGAGGATGACCCTCATGAATAAGAAAAGGATGCGACAAGCGTTCGTCGCCTTGATAGCTGGCGCGGCGCTTCTCAGCGCTCCACTAGCAGCCTATGCTGCTCCTCCGAATACTGGTTCGACCACAGACGCTCCGTGGAGCGATGCTGGGAAAAACTACACTGGCAGCATCACGGTGCATAAATATATGTCGCCCGATGGCCCACTCACCGGCGTCACCAATGATGGCACCGAGCAAACTGGGGATAAGCTGGCGGGGTTGAAGCCAGTAGAAGCAGTGCCATACGAAGTGAGGCAACTCACCAAGATCACGTACACTGTGGTAAAGACTGACGATGAGGCACAGACGCAGCAGCAAGAGTTTAACGTCGATGTGAAAGATTTCGACACCTGGACGAAGCTGGCGGGACTCGTCAAACAGTTGAATGCCCACCCAGGGGGCACGACCCTCACACTCACCGAGCCATTGACGGCGCTACCAGAGGGATACAAGCTAGCCAATCCAGCGACGGCGACGCTCGTCTATGCAGACGGCACGACTCAGAATACAGATAATTCTGGCGTAGCGACGTTTAATAATCTCGCCATTGGATTGTATCGCGTGAGCGAAGGAGACACTGCCACGGCAAAGGTGGATGGGAAAGTCCTCAAGCCAGCTCCGACGAAAGCGCAGCCATTCTTTATGGCCATTCCTATCGCTGAGCAAAACAAGAGCTATCTCTACACCACACACGTGTATCCCAAGAATCAGATCGATAGCGTCAGCAAGACATTTGCTGGAGATGCCACCGGATACGTGCCTGGCGATAAAGTGAGCTACGCCGTCACGGCCACGATCAACGCCACGACGGTGGATGGGCTGGATGGCTATGCGATTTACGATAACGCCAGCAACACCGGTTTCTCTGAGGCAAAAGCGTGGGCTGCCAACAATGAGACGGGCAAAGCAGGCTTAGAAGCAACCGTGACAAAAGTGGAGATTCTCGACCATAATGGCACCGTCATCATGAATGGCGATGCGCAGAAATATCCACTCGACAAGTCTGCAGATTACACAGTCTCTCTTACGGCAGGAGCTGATGGTACTGCTGACACCACTCGGGTGCAAGTGAATTTCACGAGTGCTGGGCTGGCGAAGATCGCCGCCGCTAAAGTGGCTAATCCTGGGGCGCAGGTGCGCGTGACGTATACGTTCACGATTGATCCTGGGGTGAGCAAAGGTACCAATGTGGAGAACCACGGTGGTTTCATGCTTGGGCAACCCGCTGGAAATCCAGAGCCGAATCCCGACGTCCCCACGCCAGGCGGGGACGACCCCGTGCTGCATTTCAAAGATTTCACTTTGACGAAAGTAGATGCGGCAGATTCTGCCAAGAAGCTTGGCGGTGCCCAATTCCGCGTCTTTTCCACACAAGCTGATGCTGAGGCGTGCGCGGCCAATCTCCAAGCTGAGCAGTGCCAGAAGTCTTTGACTGTCAATCCTCAGGCTAACGATGAGAACCAGAAGAAGATCATTGCCACCAGCGCTGACGCTGGTGCGCTGGGAACGGTGACGATGCCGCACATTTCTGATGGCACCTACTACCTCGTCGAAATCAAAGCTCCAGATAAGTATCTACAAGCTCCAAAGCCGATAACGATCACGCTCTCTCACGTGGAGAATGAAAATACATATACGGCTACCGTCACCAACGTGGCGATGCAAGGTGGCGAGGGATGGTTTGGGCTTCCGCAAACGGGTAGCACCGGCGTCGTGATTCTCGTCATCCTCGGTGCCGTGCTGATCTTTGGTGGTGCTGGCCTCTTCGTATATGTGGCAAAGCGCCGTAAGGAACAGGAGCCAGTAGCCTGAGCTGGGCACTGAGCTGGCGCTGAGTTGGGCACCCCGCAGTGGCGTGGTCGTTGCCGCAGACGTGCGGTAGCCGCCACGCCGCTGTGCGTTCGAGGTGCTAGCGCGAGGTGTTCGGTTGAGTTGCTTGGTTGCTGGCTGGTGAGGGGCTTTCCTGCTAGCGATGGCACGCAGCGAGATACACGCTATGTGAGGAGAGCTGTGCCAGAGGGAGCGCAGGGTGCAGACGGCATCTAGAATGTAGCTCGGCAATGCAGTTCAGCAACGATAGACGCAGTTAATGGGATCTGATGGCACGACACAGTTTTTCACACGATGCTGAAAACGGCACCGATAGTAGTGCGAGCGGTAGCGGTGCAAGCGGGGAAGAACAGCTCCGCGCACTCGCGCAACCGCACGAGCGGCAACCACAGCAGAGTTCGTCAGGCAGACACAGATACAAGCGAGATTCGCTTCGCCAGACAGCATCCGATGGCGCTCACCCTAAACGTTCCGACGATGTTCGCCCTAAGCGCCATTGGAGCTGGAGTGCTGACTGGCCACTTGCCGTCGCCATTGGGATTGTCTTACTTGGAGCTGCGCTCATCGCTTACCCCGTGATTTCAAGTGCCTGGAACAATGAGCTGGACCGGCGCAAAGCACAGGCATATGAAAATTATGTGAACGCCATCCCACAAGCCGAGCTTGATACGCAGCTGGCGCGGGCAAAACGCTACAACGAGAGCATTGATGGTGTGCCAGTCCTCGATCCGCTGCTCTCCATGATTCGAGATACTCCCGATTATCGGAACTACCTGAGTCTGCTGCCTGGCCCACAGAACGCGATGGCCACGCTGGTTGTGCCTGCAATCAACCTCAAATTGCCAATTATGCACGGCACGGATGCACACACCCTCAATGAGGCATTAGGGCATCTCTACGGCAGCGATCTGCCGGTGGGAGGTACGAATCGGCACGCCGTGATTACTGGGCATACAGGACTCATCCACGCCACGATGTTTGATCGGCTGACCGAGCTGAAAAAAGGTGACGAATTCTTTATCACTGTGCAAGGGCAGGAGCTTGGCTATCGCGTCATCAGCATTCAGCAGGTGAACCCGAAAGATGCGAGCAGTCTAGTGCGGGTGAACGGCAAAGATCTCGTCACGCTGCTCACGTGCACTCCCTACGGAATCAATTCTCACCGTCTGCTCGTCACGGGAGATCGCATTATTCCCACACCGTCGCATGGGGACGTAGGAAGATTTGCCTGGGCGTGGTGGATGATTCTGCTGATCATCGGGGCGCTCCTCGGTATGCTCATCGCCGGACGGCTACTCTGGTGGCTGATACGGCTCAAACGCCAGCGCCGTGAGGAAAATCGAGTGAGCGAGGAAGAATCAGCGCGTGGAAAAAACGAGCGCGCGGGGAAGAATCAGAAAATTCTTGAGAGCGGCGGAACAATTCCCCTGAGAGTAGCGGAACAGTAACGTGGAGCAGTAGAGCGGAACAGTCACTGCTGAGAGTGGGCGCGCACGAGCGAAAGCCACCACGCCATCAGCCGAGTATCGTCGGTCTGCTCAGGATGGAAAGCCAAAGCCACAATGTCGCCTTGTTGGACGCCGACGGCTCGCCCATCTGCTAAACGCGCAATGGTGCGCGCTTTTTCTCCTACCTCGGTGACGACGGGCCCGCGAATAAAAGCGGCAGGCACACCTTCGCCGACGCCGTCAACATCAAGAGACATGATAAACGAATCGAGCTGAGAACCGAATGCGTTTCGGCGAACCGTGACATCGAGGCACGCTAGCGTCTGCTGCCCTGGCGCCTCATCTTCCACATGAGATGCCAGATAGATGAGACCGGCACACGTAGCCAGTGCAGGCAAGCCTTGCTGCAACAATTGGTGCAATGGCTCAGCTAAGCCAAAAATACGGCTGAGTTTATCAATGGTGGTGGACTCGCCCCCTGGGATGACGATTCCGTCAATGCCCGCAAGCTGCTGCGGTTTGCGGATTTGTCGAGTGTCGGCGCCGAGAGTGCGCAGCATAGCCTCATGCTCCATGAAATCACCCTGAAGCGCATAGACGCCGATTAGCAGCCCTGCACCGACACTCGACTCTGGCGTGCCAGTGGCAATTGCTGGCACGCTCTGCACAGTGCGAATCACCAGCCGCGCCCTTCGAGAAGCTGGTTTTGAGGAAGATCATGCACGTTGATACCGACCATCGCTTCGCCAAGATTGCGCGAGACGTCAGCGACGGTAGCGGCGTCATTAAACTGCGCTGTGGCTTTTACAATAGCCGCTGCGCGCTTCACCGGATCGCCCGACTTGAAAATGCCTGATCCCACAAAGACGCCTTCAGCGCCGAGCTGCATCACCAAGGCGGCATCAGCTGGAGTGGCCACGCCGCCTGCCACAAAGAGCACCACGGGGAGTTTGCCAGCTTCCGCCACTTCCTTGACCAGCGGATAAGGGGCTTGTAATTCTTTCGCGGCCGAATACAGCTCGTTTTCGTCCATCGCTTGCAAACGGTGAATCTCGCCATTAATTGATCGAATGTGTTTGACGGCCTGAGAGACATCGCCGGTGCCAGCTTCGCCCTTAGAACGGATCATAGCGGCGCCCTCGGTGATTCGCCGCAGCGCTTCGCCGAGATTCGTAGCGCCGCACACGAACGGCACATCAAACGCCCATTTGTCGATGTGATTGGTGTAATCGGCGGGCGTCAGCACCTCGGATTCGTCAATGTAATCAACTTTCAATGCTTGCAGTACCTGCGCCTCAACGAAGTGGCCAATGCGCGCCTTCGCCATCACCGGAATGGACACGGCGTCTTTAATCGAGTCAATGAGGTCGGGATCGCTCATGCGCGCCACGCCGCCCTCCGCCCGAATATCAGCAGGGACGCGCTCAAGTGCCATCACGGCTACAGCTCCGGCATCCTCTGCGATTTTTGCCTGTTCAGGAGTGACGACGTCCATAATGACGCCGCCCTTGAGCATATCAGCTAGACCACGCTTCACCTGGAAAGGAGCAGCATCGCGGTGTTCATTTTGATTGACCATGTGTTTCTCTCCACCTGACATCACAGAGCTCTTCGATTTTTCTCGGAGCCTGTTTTCTAATTAAGAACGCACTCATCCTAGTACTTTTGTCACAGGTAATGTTCCCTATCTTACAAATGAGATATAGCAGTCGCACAGTATGCGCGCTGCGTACATACCCTCTGCGTCGTCACTGCCAGACAAAAGTGCGGGATGAGGGGGGCGGGGATAAGAGCTGCAGGCGGGAAAGTGTGGGCGCCCATATGGGGGGCTAGCGAGAGTGATAGCGGCGAGCCATCATGGGGCAGGCTAGTGGCGAGAAACGGGGGATAATCGTTAGGCTTGGTGCATGGCAAAAAATGAAACCGTGGGCGATATAACGGCAATTGTGGCTCCGCTCGTTCAAGACATGGGTTTATACCTTGAGGGCGTGGCACTCAAGCGCGCCGGAAAATACGTCACAGTGCGGGTCACCGTCGATCTGGAGAGCGGAGCAGGAGCAGTAGACTCAGAGCAACTTGAGCAGCTCTCCCGTGCAATTTCTACAGCTCTCGATGCCGCCGATCCTATCTCAGGGGCATATACGCTTGAAGTCTCCACCCCAGGAGCGGAACGTGAACTCACTGAGCTACGGCATTATTCGCGCGCTATTGGTCACCTGGCTCATATTATCCTCACGGATGGTACCGATATGACCGCGCGGGTACAGCGGGTGTCGGAGGAATCGATCGTCGTCACCACGTATGCTGAAAAAAATAAACAGCGCGTAGCTACGGGTGAGCATGAGCTGACTTTTAGCGAGATTCGCTCGGCGCGTATAGTGGTAGAGCTGTAAGGTATACAAGCTGGTAGGCCTTTGAGAAAGGGGATCAATGGACATCTCAATGAGCGAACTTCGGATCGTGGAATCCGAGCTGGGAATTAACATCTCGGTGCTGATTGAGGCGATCGAGGATGCCCTTTTGCACGCGTATCAGCGGGTGCCAGGAGCTATTAAAGGTGCTCGTGTGGAGCTCGATCGCACGAGTGGCAAGGCCACTGTGTGGGCACCTGAGGTGGATGAAGAGGGCGTCAAAATTGGCGAGTTTGACGATACTCCAGGGGATTTTGGCCGTATCGCCACCTCGACTGCTCGATCAATCATTGCCCAGCGGCTGCGTGAAGCGGAAAGCAAGCGGGTATTAGGGTCATTTCGTGGCAAGCAAGGCCAGATCGTCTCAGGCGTCGTAGAGAGTGCGGAAAATCAGCGTCCTGATTCTCGTGATCTGTTCGTCGAACTAGGCGAAAATAAAGGGGTGCTGCGCTCGGAAGAGCAAGTGCCAACCGAGCACTTCAAGCACGGTGATCTCATTCGCGCCTTGGTACTCGACGTCTCAGTGGGGCCTCGCGGCGCGTCTATTCGACTGTCGCGCTCGCATCCTGATTTTGTACGCCAGCTTTTTGAAACCGAAGTCCCTGAGATTGCTAACGGTATCGTGGAAATTGTGGCGCTCGCCCGCGAGGCAGGGCACCGCACAAAGATAGCAGTGTGGAGCTCCGATCCTAATGTGGCGGCCAAAGGTGCATCCATTGGGCACAACGCACAGCGCGTGCGCGCCGTCACGCAGGAGCTGCAGGGTGAGAAAATTGACGTCGTGGAGTACAGTGACGATCCGGCACAATTCATTCGTGCTGCCCTCTCTCCGGCTAAAGTGCTCGCCGTACACATTCTCAACAAAGATGCGCGCCAGGCACTTGCGGTTGTGCCCGACGATCAGGCGTCGTTGGCCATCGGTAAAGAGGCTCAGAATGTGCGGCTCGCTGCTAAGCTCACCGGCTGGAATATCGACATTCGTAAAGAATCAGAAGTAGCAGGGCGTACATTCGCAGATTAGATGTGCAGATCGATGCGCCCTCTTGGTGTGCAGGGTGCGCTCTGATGAGGGCGCATTCTGGGTGAGCACTGATGAGCGACACTGATTAGTGAGCGCCCTCACCTGCTGATTGTGGCGTGCAACTCTGGGAATGTAGCCAATTTCAGCTACACTTGCAAGGGTGCGTTATGCGCACTTTGATTTTTGCACTATTCACGCAGAAATTCCGATCTATACAGAAAGCGGGTAGAAAGCCGATGGGCACCCGATGAGTACACAGCAATGAGCTGCGAATAACGACGGTCGGCGCACGCGCGCGGGCCAAGCAGAAGGAGAAATGTGGCGAAGGTCCGCGTACATGAGCTTGCGAAAGAGCTCGGCATTACGAGTAAAAAGCTACTTGCGGTGCTTAAAGATAATGGTGAATTCGTAAAATCGGCGTCCTCGACGATTGAGGCGCCAGTCGTGCGAAAAGCACGAGAGTATTTTGAGCAGCATCCGGATGAAGTTGCTGCCGCCGCTGCGAAGCCGGCGAAGAAGAAGACGCCAGCAAAGAAAACAGCAGAGGAATCGGACAAATCAGAAAAGGGTGCGCCCCAGGTAGCTGGCGCTCAGCTATCTGAGCGTTCCACGGATACAGCTGGCGGCGAGGGCACGGCGGATAGTGTCGCGCCAGCATCGTCTGACGGCGGCGCACATGCAGCTGCCGCTGGTGCTGCTGCAGAATCGACTGGCTCGCCTGCTGCCGTGCCAGCTGCTCGCACGGGCGTGAAGCCTGGCCCGAAGTCTGGAGCATCCAGAGGAACTCAGCCAAATGGCGCGCGAAGCGTGGCCGGAGGAGCGCCGAGTAATGCTGGAGAGATGAGCGCTGCTGAGGCTAACGATTCTCATGCCTCGGCTCAGCGCGCCGCTGAGGCGGGTAACGACTCTGGCCGAGCCGCAGCTGCTCCTACGCCTACGGTTTCTGGCTCGCGAGCATCTCACGCGCCGAAGCCAGGGATGAATCGCGGGCCTAAGCCAGGCCACCAGAGCGGGCAATCCCACTCGCAGACACAGAGCGCCCCGAAGCCAGGAGCACAGGGCGCCGCCTCGGCCACCCATGCCAAGCCCACAAAGCCTATGCGCCATCCCACGATGGCCACTCCTGGCGATGCACATCGCAGCGCCGAAGCAGCTCGCGAGGCGGCGCCGCCGCGTCCGCAAGCGCGGCGTGGTGGCCCACGGCCAGGCAATTCACCGTTCGCATCCCATCAAGGCATGGGGCGTTCTGGCGGTCGCGGACGTGGCCCACGGCCAGGCAATTCACCATTCTCCTCGCAGCAGGGGATGGGGCGCTCTGGCGGCCACGGCCCGAATGGAAACCAGGGCAGCCAAGGCGGCCGTGGCTCGCGCTCTGGTGGCTCACGCGGTGGGCATACTGCCACTCCAGCCACTATGGGTGAACACTTCGGCACCGGCTTCAATGCCGGTGGTCGCGCCGGTCGCTCTGGCGCTAATCGCGGCGGCCAAGGCTTCCGTGGCGGGCAGAATGGCCCGAACAGCCGTGGCGGTTTTACTCGCAGCGGTGGCAAGGCACGCGGTGGCTCGACAGCTGGCGCTTTCGGTCGTCAAGGCGGCGGACGTGGGCATAAGAGCAAGCGGGCCAAACGGCAAGAGTTTGAAGAGATGCAATCTCCGATGCTCGCTGGCGTGCAGATTCCTCGCGGCGACGGCTCGACAGTGGTGCGTGTGCGCGCCGGTGCCTCACTCGCGGATTTTGCCGAAAAGATCCAAGCGGATCCGGCGGCACTGGTCACCGTGCTTTTCCGCATGGGGGAGATGGCCACAGCCAACCAGAGTTTGGACGAAGATACATTCCAGCTCTTGGGGGCTGAGCTTGGCTACGACATCAAGATTATGAGTGCCGAAGATGAGGATCGTGAGATTCTGGAATCTTTCGATATTGATCTGGATGCTGAGAAAGAGGAAGAAGACCCCGACAAGCTCAAGCGCCGTCCGCCCGTCGTCACCGTCATGGGACACGTCGATCATGGCAAGACGAAGCTGCTGGACGCCATTCGGCACACCGATGTGGTGGAGGATGAGGCCGGCGGCATCACCCAGAGCATCGGCGCCTACCAGACCACCGTGCATGTGGAAGATCGTGACCGGCATATCACCTTTATCGACACGCCAGGCCATGAAGCATTCACTGCCATGCGTGCGCGCGGCGCAAATGCCACCGACGTGGCGGTGCTCGTCGTAGCGGCAAATGACGGCGTGATGCCACAGACAGTGGAGGCGATTAACCACGCGAAAGCGGCAGATGTGCCGATCGTCGTCGCCGTCAATAAAATTGATGTGGATGGTGCCAACCCTGAAAAGGTGCGCGCACAGCTCACGGAATACGGCTTGGTAGCTGAAGAGTACGGTGGCGATGTGCCATTTGTTGATATTTCGGCCAAGCAGCGCACCAACATCGGAGAACTGCTGGAGACGGTTCTGGCTACCTCGGATATTTTGGTGGCGCCTATGGCTAATCCTGATAAACCGGCTCGTGGCGTGGCTATTGAGGCGAAGCTCGATCAGGGTCGTGGCTCGTTGATTACGGTGCTGGTTCAAGAGGGCACGCTCCACGTGGGCGACCCGATCGTCGTCGGCACCGCCTATGGCACGGTGCGCGCTATGGTTGACGACCGTGGGCATCGCCTGCAGGAGGCACTTCCAGCTCGCCCAGTGCAGGTACTCGGCCTGAAATCGGTGCCAGACGCGGGCGATCAACTCATTGTGGCTGAAGATGAGCGCACTGCTCGCCAAATTGCCGAGAAGCGAGAAGCTGCTAAGCGGGCAGCCACCTTGGCTAAGCGTCGCAAGCGCATCTCGCTGGAGGATCTCAACGCCGCCATTGAAGAGGGCAAGGTGGAAAACCTCAACCTCATTATCAAAGGCGACTCGTCAGGTGCTGTGGAGGCTCTGGAATCCTCGCTGTTCGATATCGAGGTTGGCGCTGGAGAAGTTCAGCTCAACGTGATTCACCGTGGCGTTGGCAATATCACGCAGTCCGATGTGGATCTGGCTACCGTGGATAACGCCGTCATCATTGGTTTCAATGTGCGTCCGGCTGAGCGCGTAGCTGATATGGCTGATCGTGAGGGCGTGGAGTTGAAGTTCTACTCAGTCATCTACGATGCCATCAACGATGTGGAAGATGCGCTCAAAGGCAAGCTCAAGCCGATCTATGAGGAAGTACAGCTTGGCACTGCTGAGGTGCGGATGCTCTTCAAGAGCGGAAAAGCTGGCGTGATTGCCGGTTCGATTGTGCGCACCGGATCGATTAAACGCGGTGCCAAGGCGCGGCTTAAGCGCGATGACGCCGTCGTGGAAGAGAATCTGGAAATCGTCTCGTTGCGGCGTGAAAAAGACGACGTGACGGAGGTGAAAGAGGGCTACGAATGCGGCATTACGCTCGGCTATAAGGACGTGCGCGTGGGCGATGTCATTGAGACCTGGGAGATGCGCGAAAAACCGCGTGAGTAAGCTGAAGGAGAGGATATGCCCAACACTCGTGAGGCTCGCGTAGCTGAGCAAATTCAGCAGATTGTGGCGCGGATGATTACCACGAAGCTCAAGGATCCGCGCTTAGGGATGGTCACCGTCACTGATGTGCGCGTGAGCGGAGATCTTCAGCACGCCACTGTGTATTACACAGTGCTGGGATCTGAGCAGGACGCCGCTCGGACGGCTCGCGCTTTGGAATCGGCCAAGGGGCTGATTCGCTCTGCGGTGGGCAAGGGCGTGGGTCTGCGGCTCACGCCAACGATTGAGTTTGAGCTCGACCGTATACCTGAGCACAGCCGCTCCATTGAGGATGCACTGATGGCGGCGCGTGCACATGATGCCCGCGTGCGCAGCATGGCTCAAGGTGCAGCATTTGCTGGAGAGGCAGATCCCTATAAGAAACCTCGGGAAACCGACGCTTCTGATACAGATGGATATGCTTCTGATACGGATGGATATGACGGTTAAGAAAAACCTGCTGCGGGTGATGCCGTGGGGAGATCTGCCCCGCCCCACACGGAGCACTGACGCTGCTAGCGTAGCTGACGTGACTGGCTGCGCAGCTGGCTCGGCCGATGCAGCCCGCTCAGATGCGGCTCGCGCAGATTCTTCGGCTCTATCCGGTGTGCTGCTCGTTGATAAGCCGGCCGACGTCACCTCGCATGACGTGGTGGGGGCGGTGCGCCGGCTCGCTGGCACTCGTAAAGTCGGGCATGCTGGCACCCTCGATCCGATGGCGACGGGGCTATTGACGCTCGGCATCGGCGCGGGCACGCGGCTGCTCACGTATATGAGCGGCCACGATAAGACCTATCAGGCCACTATCCGTTTTGGGGCAGCCACCCGCACGGATGACGCGCAGGGCGAGGTCATTGTGGAATCGCTCGGGGTGCGCCCTGATTTCAGCGTGGAGCAGCTCGATGCTGCTATGGCTCGTTTTGTGGGACCGATTATGCAGCGGCCTGCGAGCGTTTCCGCCATTAAAATAGCGGGAGAGCGAGCCTATGCCCGCGTGCGTGCCGGTGAAGAAGTCGTCTTGCCGGAGCGTCCCGTCACGGTTTACCGCTTTGCACGGCGAAGCGATCCGCGCGCCGCTGCCATCTACCAGCTGGGGCGCCCGATGGCTCCGGCGATTGATGTAGATGTGGAGGTCAGGTGCTCTGCGGGTACCTACGTGCGCGCCCTCGCCCGTGATCTGGGAGAGGCGCTTGGCATGGGAGCACATCTCACGGCGTTGCGGCGCACGCACGTGGGGGCATTCAGTATTGACGAGGCGCACAGTATTCCGAATATGGCTGAGCGGGTGCGTGCGCGTGAGCCTTTGCCGATCATTCCGCTAGCTCAGGCAGCGGTGCGCATAATGGAGCCGATTGCCGTCACGGCCGAGCAAGCTGCGGCACTGCGCCACGGCCAGTTCATCAATCTCGGAGTTCAGAAGGAGCGGTATCCCGTTGCCTTGCTCACCCACGGCTCGCCAGCTCAGCTGGTGGCGATCGGAAAGGCACGTGGTCAGCTCACTGCTCCGGCGACGGTATTTCCCGCCTGAATGATTTGCGGTATCCCCCGCCTGAGCAGTTCGCGGTATGTCCATTTCTCAGCGGTATGTCCATTTCTCACCTGAGCAGTTTGCGGTATGTCCCGCTGTTTTTCCCGCTGCTAGCTCGGCTTCACTATTAGTTGAGCGTCCTTGCGGCCAGATCTCCTTTTGTGTAAGTGGAGGGAATCAACCATAGTAGATATATGATGATTTGGCGTGAGCCGAGTGATATCCCCGCCTATGATGGAGCGGTGGTGACGGTCGGCGTATTCGACGGTGTACACAAAGGGCACAAAGCAATCTTGCATGCCGCCGTGCAGCGGGCGAAAGATATGGGACTGCCAGCGGTGGCGCTCACGTTTGATCCCCATCCGAGCGTGGTTCATCATCCAGATGTGCCGGCTCCGCTCGTGATTTCTGTGGATGATCGGCTGCAGCGCCTTGAAGCGGCTGGGCTGTGGGCTACCTATGTGCAACGCTACGATCTCAGCTATGCGCAGCTCACCGCCGAGGAGTTCGTCGAACGTCAGCTGGTCGAGCAGCTGAAAGCCCGCGCTGTGGTCGTGGGGGCGGATGTGCGTTTTGGAGCTGGCAATACTGGCGATCAAGAAAAGTTACGAGAGCTGGGGGAGCGCTTCGGGTTCAGCGTGCACATCGTCTCCGATGTGCGCTCTCCTGAAGGACGCCGCTGGAGTTCTACGTGGGTGCGAGAACTGCTAGACAAAGGGGATGTCGCTGGTGCTGCGCGAGTGCTGGGACGGCCACACAGGGTGCGCGGAAAGGTGCGGCGCGGTTTTCAGCGCGGGCGCGCGTTGGGCTTTCCCACGGCTAATCTCTCTGGTGACGGGCTGGGAGAGATACCGCGTGACGGCGTTTACGCAGGCTGGGTCGTGGTGCGGGTGCCAGGTACCCAAGCAGCAGAGTATTTGCCATCAGCAATTTCAGTGGGAACCAATCCGCAGTTTGATGACGTCACGGAGCGAACTGTCGAGGCACACGTACTGGGGAGAGCTGATCTCAACCTCTATGGGCAGGAGATCGCCATTGACTTCATGGAATATCTGCGGCCGATGTTGAAGTTGCGCTCTGTGGAGGAGCTGTTGCGGCAGATGGATGATGATTTGCGCGCTGTCGCTGAGGTGCTTGCCGTGCCGGTGCCCTCTCGCATTGATCCAAGAGCGGTGACGGCGCAATAGCGGCGGCGTGCCAAGCTGCCACTCCTGTTTGTTCCCATCTGTCCTCTGTCCTCATTACTTCCATCGCGTTGCGTGCGGTGAATGCCGAGCACAGAGAGGCGATGCTCAGGGAGGTGGTAGCGCTGAAATGGCAGCGAGATAGCCGCTGAGACGGCGTGGTGCGTCGTTATTCACGTCACGCTCTCACGAGCACGGGGTGGAGATAACACGTGATAGAATAGCTCAGCCGTAAGATCGGCCACGGCCAGGCGTGCTCGGATGAATAGGCTCCGAGCTCTGTGCAACGAACAAAGGAGAATTGTATGGCTCTCACGAAAGAGCGCAAAGATAGCATTATCGCTGAATATGCCACTCACGAGGGGGACACCGGTTCTCCAGAAGTTCAGGTGGCGCTGCTCTCGGCTCGTATCAAAGATCTCACCGAGCATTTCCATACGCATGTGCACGATCATCATTCCCGCCGCGGGTTGATGCTGCTCATTGGTAAGCGCCGTCGTCTTCTCACCTACCTGGCGAAAGAAGACATCGAACGCTACCGCTCGTTGATCCAGCGCCTCGGCTTGCGCCGATAGTGCTGAACTCGTCGGCTTGGGTATATCGCCCAAGCCGATTACTGTGCTGGGGCTTGCTGTGCAAGGGCGTGTCGCTGCGCATATCGCGGCGTTGTTCAAACGTTAAGCGCTGCGCGGCGTAGCAGACACGTACTCATGCAGGTCCGCAGCTCCAGGCGCGGCAGATACTGTATATAGGTAAGTACTGTGTACAGGTAGCATAAACAACAGGTAACATAAACAAATAAATACCCAACATGCCTAGCCCACGAGGTTCGGCTTTCGGTAATGGTGAGCGGAGTATGCTGCTGGCAGCGCGCCGTCAGTTCTGGCAGCGCATGAGCGCAGTAGGGCGGTGAGCGCAGAGTTCAGCGCGGCGAGCCGCTGGTATCTGATAGAACAGATGCCAGCTAGCCCATGAGTAGCCATAGTGCCAGCGCGGATGAGTCCAGCTGATGAGGGTGCGCACGGCATAATATGCACTCCGAGCATGATTATCGACGGCCGTATCAGGGCGAGGCAGGCGCGCGCGGATCGTGCGCCACTCGATAGTAAGGAGGCCTTGTGGAAGGTCCAGATATTAAATTTGCACAAGCCGTTATTGACAACGGCGTTTTTGGTACCCGCACGGTGCGTTTTGAGACCGGTTTGCTCGCACAGCAGGCAGCTGGCGCCGTCATGGCATATCTCGACGACGACACCACTGTGCTCTCGACGACGGCGGTATCGTCGCAGCCAAGGGAACACTTTGACTTCTTCCCGCTCACGGTGGACGTGGAAGAGCGGGCGTATGCGGCAGGCCAGATTCCGGGTTCGTTCTTCCGCCGTGAAGGCCGCGCCGGCACCGATGCTATTCTCGCCGCGCGCGTGATCGACCGTCCGCTGCGTCCCGCTTTCCAAAAGGGACTGCGCAATGAGGTGCAGGTGATTGAGACGGTGATGGCCGTCAATCCAGATGATGCGTATGACGTACTCGCCATCAACGCCGCCTCTGCCTCGACCCAGATTTCCGGTCTGCCGTTCCACGGGCCGGTGGGCGGCACTCGCTTGGCGTTGATTGATGGCCAGTGGGTGGCATTCCCGCGCTATTCGGAGCTTCCTCGTGCCACATTCGTGATTGTCGTGGCTGGCCGTATTGTGGGCGACGATGTGGCCATCATGATGGTGGAAGCAGAAGGCGGCGAAAACCTCATCGAGAACGTGGCGAAAGGCGGCACGAAGCCCACGGAAGATGTGGTAGCTGGCGGTCTTGAGGCTGCTAAGCCCTTTATTCGCGCCCTGTGCGAAGCTCAGCTGGAACTGGTGAAGCAGGCTGGCAAAGAACCACTGGATCTGCCGATCTACCCCAGCTATGAAGATGAAGAATTTGAGGCTGTTGGCGAGCTCGTGGGCACTCATTTCGATCCGATTTTCGGCATTCGTGATAAGCATGAGCGCGATGTGGCTTTGAACAATGCGACAGATGAGATCATCTCGCAGCTTTCCGATCGTTTCCCAGAGCGGGAGCAGGCGCTGGCGCTCGCCGTCAATCAGCACTGGAAGAATGCGATGCGCCGTCGAGTGCTCACGGAGGGCGAGCGTATGGACGGGCGCACTCCTGTGGAGATTCGCACCATCACGGCTCAAGCTGGGGTGCTTCCTCGGGTGCATGGCAGCGGTCTCTTCCAGCGTGGCGAGACTCAGATCCTCGGCGTCACGACGCTCAATATGCTCAAGATGGAACAGCAGATCGACAACCTTTCGCCGATCACCTCGAAGCGCTATATGCATCACTACAATTTCCCGCCGTTCTCTACAGGTGAGACTGGCCGTGTCGGTTCTCCGAAACGCCGCGAGATTGGCCATGGCATGCTCGCCGAGCGTGCGCTGGTGCCAGTACTTCCAGGGCGGGATGAGTTCCCGTATGCCATTCGGCAAGTGAGCGAGACTCTCGGCTCCAACGGCTCCAGTTCGATGGGGTCAGTGTGTGCTAGCACGATTTCGCTGCTCAACGCTGGCGTGCCGCTGAAAGCTCCTGTGGCTGGCATCGCGATGGGGCTCATTTCTGGTGAGATTGACGGCGAGCAGCGCTACGTGGCGCTCACCGATATTCTCGGAGCTGAAGATGCTCTTGGAGACATGGATTTCAAAGTGGCTGGCACTCGTGATTTCGTGACGGCGCTGCAGCTCGATACCAAGCTCGACGGCATCCCCGCTGAAGTGCTGGCCGCCGCTTTGCAGCAGGCACACGATGCCCGCATGGCTATCTTGGATCTCATCGAGCAGGCGGTGCCCGAGGTGGAAGAAATGGCTCAGACCGCTCCGCGCGTCATCTCGGTGAAGATCCCCGTGGACAAAATCGGTGAGGTGATTGGGCCGAAAGGCAAGATGATTAATCAGATCCAGGAAGATACTGGAGCGGACATCACCATTGAGGAAGACGGCACCGTCTACATCGGCGCTACCAATGGTACAGCTGCTGAAGCAGCTCGAACCACGATCAATCAGATCGCCAATCCGCAGATGCCGGAAGTTGGCGAACATTTCGTGGGCACGGTCGTCAAGACGACTACTTTCGGTGCGTTTATTTCGCTGGCTCCGGGGCGTGATGGTCTGCTGCACATCTCCCAGATTCGCCGACTCGTGGGTGGCAAGCGCATCAACTCCGTCGAGGACGTCATGAACGTAGGAGACAAGGTGGAGGTAGAGCTCGCTGAGATCGACGATCGCGGCAAACTCTCTTTGCACGCAGTGCTCACTGATGAACAGCTCGAAGCAGAGAAAGCTGCGCAAGCTGAAGAGAGTGAGCATCGCCGTGAACGCGATGGCCGAGGCGATCGCCGCGGGCACGTCCGCAATGATGAGGCTCGCCGTGAGCGCCGCCCACGCGAGCGTCGTCGCACGCGCTCGCACGAGCCAGCTGCAGAGGATGTGCCGGCCAGCGCTGATGAGGCAGCTGTAGAACACAGCGAATCGCACGATGACGAAGAGTGATGTGTAGCCGCCGGCGCGAGCCGGTGGCACGCACGTGATTTCTCACTGTTCCCGACGCGGGCATGGCTATGCCGCAGCGTCGGGAACAGGCGTTTGAAGCGCCATTGTAGGCTCGTGCGCGGGCACGCCGCCGTGAGTGCTGGCCGCGAATGCGCGCGGCTGTTTTATCCCTGCTAGCCTTAGAGCTATGACTTTTTCAACGATTGCTTTCCCGCTCACAGTGCCTGATCTTTCCTTTGAAGAAGATGGCGTGCTCGGGCGGCGCTCCATTCTCCCTGGTGGAGTTCGCCTGCTCACTGAGCATGTGCCTGGCCAGCGTTCGGTGGCTCTGGGATTTTGGGTGGGAGCTGGGTCACGCGATGAAGCTGCTGGTGCAGAGGGTTCGACGCATTTTTTGGAACACCTGCTGTTCAAAGGCACCTCGACGCGTAGTTCACTCGATATTTCCACGCTCGGAGACTTCCTGGGTGGCACGCTCAACGCCGCCACTGCTCGGCAGTACACGTGTTATTACGGGCGAGTCTTTGCCACGGATGTGCCGCAGCTGTTGGCACTGCTCGTTGATATGTTTACTGATTCCACGCTCGATCCGCAGCAGATGGAAACGGAGCGAGGCGTGATTTTGGAAGAGTTGGCAGCGAGTGAGGACGACGTCTCTGAGGTGGCGGAAAATGCCATCTTACCGATGATTTTCGGATCTCATCCGCTCGCGCGGCCGGTAGGAGCCACGATGGATGTGGTACGTTCGCTCGATTATCGGCATATGATTGAGCACTATCGCAGCGTCTACCAGCCCCAAGAGCTCGTCGTGACGGCGGCCGGAGATGTCAATCACGATCAGCTGCGAGATCTTTTGCTGGAGCTCTTGGGTGAGCGCTGGCAGCTGGATGAGGCGGCAGATCCGCGTCCACGCAGGCGTGTGGAGGATTTGATTTTTACCAGTGGAGGCGAACGGTTGATTGAGCATCCTGGCCGGCAGAGTGCCGTCGTCGTTGGGATGCCAGGGCTGGCGCTATCGAGCAGTGAAGAATTCACGTTCTACACTCTCACTACAATTTTGGGTGGCGGCACGTCGAGCCGGCTCTTTCAAGAAGTCCGCGAGCAACACGGGCTGGCCTATTCGACCTATGCCTGGGGGCTGAGCTGGCTGGAGGGCGGCGTCGCGGCGATGGAAGCTGCGTGCGCTCCGGAAAATGCGCAAGCAGTGGCCGCTATGATGGGCGAGTGCTTGGATAGTCTCGCCCACGACGGCGTCACTCAGCAGGAGATCGACACCGCTTTTAACCAGCGGCGGGCGCAGCTGACGTTCGCTTTTGAAGGCAATGGTTTTCGGCGTGATCGGCTTGGTCAGGCAGAGCTGATGCGCGGCGAGCTGATGAGCTTGGAAGAATCGCTGACCCGTTCGCGCGCAGTGACGGCAGCCGACGTGCAGGCATTGGCACAAAAATTGGCCACGGCTCCACGCTCCATCGTGGTGGCTGGGCCAGCAGTGTGATAGCATGCCACGGTGCTGGGCACATGAGGGCGGCTTTTTGTTGCGGCTTATAGCTTTTCGGCGCATGATAGCTTCCTGGCAGGCTGAACAGTGGCAAGCCTGAACACTTCTGAGAAGCGGCCTTGCTGCCAGCTACACTTGAAAGTATGAAGACAACGGGTATGGATACGACGATTGCAGTAGCAGTGGTAGGCGCGAGTGGGCGCATGGGGATGACGGTGTGCGAAGCGGTGACGGCGGCGCCAGATATGGAGCTGGTGGCGAGGCTCGACGTGAACGATGCAATCACGGCGGAGGCGCTCCACGGCGCACATGTCGCCGTGGAGTTTACAGTGCCCAGTGCCAGCGACGCCAATGTGCACGCGCTGATCGATGCGGGGGTAAACGTGGTCGTGGGCACGACGGGCTGGAGCGCTGAACGCCGTGACGCCGTGCGTGAACACGCGCAGCGTGCGGGAGTGAGAGTCGTGATCGCACCGAACTTCTCTATTTCTGCCGTGTTGCTGATGCAATTTGCGGAAAAAGCGGCGCCCTACTTTGAATCGGTGGAAGTGATTGAGCTGCATCATCCAGATAAAGTGGACGCCCCCTCGGGCACTGCAGCGAGCACGGCGGCGCGTATTACTGCTGCGCGCACGGCAGCCGGAGTCACTGCTCCTAGCCCTGATGCCACGCAAATGGATCCCTTGGGAGCACGCGGAGCCGTGGTGGATGGCGTCCACGTCCATGCCGTGCGTTTGCGCGGACTCAATGCGCATGAAGAAGTGCTGCTGGGCAACTCGGGAGAACAGCTGACGATTCGGCAAGATAGTTTTGATCGCGCGAGCTTTATGCCGGGTGTTTTGCTGGCTGTGCGCGCCATGGCAGATGACGATCGGCCAGCGGGCCTCATCCACGGGATTGATACCTTGCTGTAAAACTGTGAACACACTTGAGGCGCGTCCGCAGTGCCCCCACCAGAGTGCCCTCCCAACAGTCTGAGATGGCGCGCCGGATGCAGTGCGGATGCACTTGAGAAGATCGCAACGGGCACAGCGCTGCAGCGATTGTGGTGCTATAGCGAACGTAGTATTAGAGCGAGAGCTTCCACGACTTCGCCCGCTAAGCTCAGATTCATCTATAGCGATTACAGTACTACAGCGAGAGCTTCCACAGATGCTGGGCGATGGCGGCGTCGTCCACCGTAAAAGTCTGATGCACGCCAGTTGGCTCAAAGCCATATCGCGTGAGCGCGGGCACAGCCCTGTCGCTGGCAAACAGCCACAGGTAAAGTGTGGCCGCTCGGTAGCGACGAGCGGTTTCTACGATGGCAGAGAGCAACATATCACTGGTGTTATTGGCGGTCGTCTCTTCGCTGCCATCAGGAGTAATGCCATCGGGAGTAGCGAGAGCTTCTGCCTGCTGGGCTATCTCAAAAGCAGTGATGACGAAATCGGAATAGGCAGCGGCGGTACTCTGCGCAGTGGGCGCGTCCGCAGCCTGCTCGGCAGGGGCGAGGGCGGCAAAGCCTAGCAAGCTCTCTGATGTGCGCAAGACGAGTACCGCGTATGGAGCGTTCTCCTGCCGACTCGTAGCAATCGCTTCTTTCCATTGCGCGGCAAATGCGGCTTCATCAAAGTGGGCTCGCGCCTGAGTGGAAAGCGTTCTTCCGAGTGTGCGCTCTACGGTGTGAATCATCTGCCGTGCCTGCAAAGCGGCAATATCGCTCGCATCGCTCAGTCGGGCTGGACGTACATAGGGGGCGCGCATAGAGGGGGAGCGGTGACTGCTGCGGGCATCTGCATCGAGGTTATCCATATCTCTATTATGCGCTTACGCCGTGACAACGCTTACGCCGTGACAGATAGTGCCCGCCTCTATGCATCGCTTTGATATGTCACGCCAGCACATCGCCTCGGTATCTCATCCGTGCGCCGTTCGTCGCAATACTGCAGCGATAGAGAGCCATCATATCCGTTCACATGGCGAGCTTATCCGGATGCTCGGAGAGGGGAGAGCTAGGCTAGCGATATGGCTAACACAACGATTCCTGCGCGTCCATTCGGCTCTGTCGCTGTTGCGATGGTGACGCCGTTCTTTGAAGATGGCTCTCTTGATACGGAGAGTTGCCAAAAACTTGCTCTCAAGCTCGTGGACGACGGCTGCGATGCGTTGGTACTCTCTGGCACGACCGGCGAATCTCCCACCACCCACCAGCCGGAAAAAGACGAGTTGGTGCGTGCCGTGAAAGCTGCCGTGGGAGATCGAGCAACGATCATTGCCGGTGCTGGCTCAAACGACACTGCTCACGCCGTGCGGATGGCACAGAGCGCTGAGAAATCTGGTGCTGACGCACTGCTGGTGCTTGCCCCTTACTACAATCGCCCCTCCCAGGAGGGCGTCTATCAGCATATTCGTGCAGTGACAGAATCGACGGGACTGCCAGTGATGCTCTACGACATTCCTGGGCGTACCGGAGTAAAAATCACTGATGATACCTTGATGCGACTGGCAGAGTTAGAACAGGTGCTCGCCGTCAAAGATGCCACCGGAGATGTGGCCGCAGGGCTGAAGAAGATGCATAGCACTGGCCTGGCGTATTACTCTGGCGACGATTCTCTCAATTTTTCATGGCTCGCACATGGAGCTTCCGGCGTGGTGAGTGTGGCAGGACACGTCATGAGCGCCAGATTGCGCGCGCTCGTCGCGCTGATGGATGCTGGCGACGTCACGAGCGCCCGTGAAGAATTTTATGCGCAACTGCCGATCATTGATGCCATTATGGGAGGCGGGCAAGGAGCCGTCATGGCGAAAGAGGCGCTCAAGATGCTCGGCGTGATTCCACATGCCACGCTGCGCTTGCCGCTCGTTGGTGCGAGCGCTCCAGAATTAGAATCGCTCCATGCGGCGCTTGCTGCTGGTGGCTATTTGAGCTGAAAAATCATGCAGGGGGTGCTGCAGCTCGGCTGTTCTGGGCTCAGATGCGTTCAGGTGTGCCACGCTAGCACAGCTGAGCGTGGCACAATAGGGGTATGAGTCATATACAAGAACCCCCAGCACTCGCACCTGATACAGTGCGCATTGTGCCACTTGGCGGAATTGGAAACATCGGCAGAAACATGACGGTGTTTGAATGCAATGGGCGGCTGCTGATCGTCGATTGCGGTGTGCTCTTTCCAGAAGAGACACAGCCTGGCGTAGATTTGATCTTGCCAGATTTTGATTACATTAAAGATCGTCTTGACGACGTCGATGCGCTGGTGCTCACGCACGGACACGAGGATCATATTGGTGCAGTGCCGTATCTGCTGCGACTGCGCCCCGATATTCCCATTGTGGGATCGCAATTTACGATTGCGCTCACGGAAGCCAAACTCGCCGAATGGAAGATTAAGCCGTATTCATTGGTGGTACGTGAGGGAGACGTCGAGCAGCTAGGTGCCTTTGAGTGCGAATTTATTTCCGTGAACCACTCCATCCCAGATGCGTTGGCCGTCTTCATGCGCTCAGCTGGTGGCACTATTCTCATCACGGGCGATTTTAAAATGGATCAGCTTCCGCTTGATGGCAGAATCACGGATTTACGCGCTTTTGCCCGCGCAGGCGACGAAGGCGTCGATCTCTTTATGGCGGATTCCACGAATGCAGAAGTGCCAGGATTTGTGCACTCTGAGGTGGAGATTGGGCCGGTTTTAGAGAGCGTTTTTGCTCAGAGCCACGGGCAAATCGTGGTGGCAGCATTCTCTTCGCATGTCCATCGGGTGCAGCAGGTGCTCGATACAGCGGCAAAAATGGGGCGTAAGGTGTGTTTCGTCGGGCGTTCCATGGTGAAAAACATGACGATTGCCGCTGAGCTTGGAATCCTCACCGTGCCAGATAATACGTTGATCGACGTCAAAGATATGGAGTATCTACCCGATGATCAGCGTGTCTTTATGAGCACCGGATCGCAGGGGGAGCCGATGGCGGTGCTCTCGCGAATAGCGTCCGGCTCTCATAAACGCATCGGCGTAGGCCCTGGGGATACCGTGATTTTTGCCAGCTCTCTCATTCCTGGCAATGAAAATTCGGTATTTCGCCTCATCAATGGACTGACGAAGCTCGGTGCGCGAGTGGTGCATCAGGGCAATGCACAAGTCCACGTCTCAGGGCACAGCGCTCAGGGCGAGCTGCTCTTTGCCTACAATATTGTCGAACCACTCAACGCTATGCCGATTCACGGCGAGGCGCGGCATCTCGTGGCCAACGGTGCGCTCGCAGTGAAGACTGGCGTGCCGCCGGAGAATGTGCTCATCTGCGAAGATGGCTCAGTGGTAGACCTGCATGACGGCGTGGCGAAAATCGTGGGCGAAGTGCCTGTGGGGTATGTGTTTGTCGATGGTTCGTCCGTGGGTGAGATCGGAGAAGCGGACCTCACGGATCGGCGCACGCTGGGCGAAGAGGGATTCATCGCCATTTACGCCGTCGTCGATGGGCACGAGCGCACGATTATCACGGGGCCGCATATCCAAGCCCGCGGTATGGCAGAAGATGACTCAGTGTTTGAAACTATCGTGCCCGACGTCAAAGAAGCCTTAGAGAAGAAGTTGGCAGCTCCCTCAGCTGACAGCTATCAAATGCAGCAGGCGATGCGGCGAGTAGTAGGGCGATGGGCAGCGCGTAAGCTACATCGTGCCCCGATGATCATTCCGACGGTGATTGAAGCCTAGCGTGAGGGATAACCTAACCTGAGGAACAGCCTAGCGTGAGGAGTAATGAAAGCTAGTGCGAGATGCGGCTGACGGAGTGAGTTCCGTCGGTCGCGTCTCATTTTTGCCGGTGTGTCGGTGTGCAGTTTGAGCTGATTGCCGAGTGTGTGTACAGTGAGGGCGTTGGTTGGTTCTATTGGAGGAGTACACAGATGGCCTGCTGGTTCGCCGCTCGTGCCTGTGGCTCCGCTACGCCTTCCATGATGCGCATGCACATGATGTGCATGCTGATGCGGGTGCGCTGAATGCTTTCGGGCACGCAGGCAGGTGAGACAAGCCAACATTAAGCGTGTGCATTCAGCGCGGGAAAAGAATTTATCGCCGTTTATTTCAGCTCATGAGCCGGTACTTGATGTGTACGCTCACGGTGATGCCGTAGCTGCCGCTGCCTGCTAGCGATGAGACATGAATGCACACTATTGTGCGCGCGAGTCTGCAGTGCAGCGTCAGACGTAACGAGTCTGCAAGAGTAGTGCGGCCAGCTCTGCGATCTGGATACGGCGTCACGTCCTAGCATTATGGGAGCATATAGTGATTACACTCACTCATATCTCGAAAGATTTCGGGCAAGGTAAAAATGCCGTCCATGCGTTGCGAGACGTCTCGCTCCAGGTGGAGGACGGCGACGTCTACGGCATTATCGGCTATTCGGGCGCTGGAAAATCTACGTTGGTTCGCTGTATCAATCTGTTGGAACGCCCCACAGTTGGCACGGTGACGGTCGATGGGCGAGAGCTCACTAGCCTGCGCACGAAAGATTTGCGCGCAGCGCGCCGCAAAATCGGCATGATTTTCCAGCACTTCGCACTGATGCCCTCGCGCACCATCGAACAAAATGTGGCCTTTGCTCTGAAACGTTCTGGCTTGAAAAGAGCGCAGCGCAAAGAGCGGGTGGCTCAGCTGCTGGAACTGGTGGGGATTGCGGAGAAAGCTAAAGCATATCCGAGTGAGCTCTCGGGTGGGCAGAAGCAACGGGTGGCGATTGCCCGTGCGCTTGTGAACAATCCCAGCGTGTTGATATGTGATGAGGCGACGTCCGCTCTCGATCCGCAAAATACGCAAGCCATTCTCAAGCTGCTCAAACAGCTCAATGAACAGCTTGGTTTGACGCTGGTCGTGATTACTCATCACATGAACGTCGTCAAAGAAATCTGCAATAAAGTGGCGGTGATGCAAGACGGTGTGGTGGCAGAGGAGGGCGACGTCTACAGCATTTTCTCTGAACCGAAGGCAGAGCTCACGCGCGAATTTATTCGCTCCACTTCTCATCTGTCGAAGGTGGAGGAATTCTTAGAGGAAGGCGCTGCTATCACCGATATTGCTGCAGGGCAGGTGCTCGTGCGCTTGCGCTATGTGCGCCACAACGCTAAAGATCCGCTGATTACGGTGATGGCTCGCCGCTTTGATGTAGATTTGGCGATCATTTTCGCCGATGTGGAAGTGGTGCAAGGCACTCCGATTGGTGGCACGGTGGGTATTCTCTCTGGCGGCGCTGAGAACATTTCGCAGGCAATAGCTTTTATGAGTGAACAAGATGTGGAAGTGGAGGTGTTGCGCGATGAGCGAGTGGCTCGTTAGTATCTTCCCAAATTTGGCGAAGCGGATGCCGGAATTTTGGCAGGCGACTGTCGATACGTTGGTCATGGTGGGAATCTCTGGCGCGATTTCTTTTGTACTCGGCATGTTCTTTGCTGTGCTGCTCACGATCACTCGCCCTGAGGGAATCAGCGAGAATGCCCTGATTTTTCAAGTGATCGACAAAGTGGTGAACTTTTTCCGATCCGTACCGTTCATTATTCTCGTCATTCTGCTTATGCCACTCAGCCGTCTGATTATGGGCACGGCTATCGGCGTCGCGGGCGCGATTGTGCCGCTGGTGTTTGGATGCGTCCCCTTCTTCACGCGGCAGGTGGAAAATGCGCTGGCAGACGTGCCTGACGGTCTCATTGAAGCTGCTGAGGCAATGGGTCTGAGCACCGGAGATATTATCTGGCGCGTCTATCTGCGCGAAGGGATTCCTGCCCTGGTGCGCGGCGGTACCGTGACGATTATTTCTCTGATTGGTTTGACGGCGATGGCCGGTGCCGTCGGGGCGGGCGGCCTGGGCGACTTCGCCATTCGCTACGGCAAAGATCTCAACCAAAACGACGTCACTTGGGGAACAGTGATCATGCTGGTGCTGATGGTCACGATTGTGCAGGTGATTGGCACGGCGATAGCCCGTAGAGCTAAACACTGACTGTCCACACATTCTGATGTCCGTACATGACGGCACATCTATACGAAACACACAGAACGAAACGTACATATCAACACGTACATATATACGAAAGGTACACAATCATGAAACTGAAGAAATTAGCATCGTTGGCCATTGCAGCGGTGTCGGCTTTGAGCCTCGCCGCCTGCTCCAGCTCGAACCCCGCCGTCACATCTGGTGCCTCCAGCGAGAAGACCACACTGAAGCTCGGCGTCGTGGGAGCCGTCTACGAAGATCTCTGGCAGCCCGCCAAAGAGCTGCTCGCCGGAGAAGGCATTGATCTGCAGATCGTGCAGTTTGGAGATTACTCCACGCCCAACAATGCGCTCGCCTCAGGCGATATCGATCTGAACGCTTTCCAGCATGTGGCATTCCTAGAATCCGATTCTAAGGCCAATGGCTATAAGATTGCCGCAGCTGGGTACACGTTTATCATTCCGCTCAATCTCTATTCAGCTGGCGCTATTACGAGCGTCGATCAGATTAAAGACGGCGATAAAATTGCTTATCCGAATGACCCCACAAACGGTGGCCGCGCTCTGAAAGTGCTGGAAGCGGCAGGGGTACTCACGCTCAAAGATGGGGCGGGGCTGAGCCCGACAGCGGATGATATTGCCTCTTTTGCGAAGAAGATTCAGCTGGTGCCGCTCGCGGCAAACCTCATTCAGTCTAATCTGCCGGATGTCACTGCCGGTTTCGTCAATGGCAACTATGCTCTCAGCGCCGGCCTCGATCCAGCCACGGCAGTCTATCAAGATAAGAAACTCGACGAAAAGGCATACTGGAACGTCATCGCTGCCCGCAACGACGATCTGAACAATCCAGAGAAGAAAGCACTCTACGAAAAAGTGGTGAAAGCTTTCCAGAGCGAGCAGACGAAGAAACTGTTCGAGACCACGTTCAAGGGTTATTTCGTCGCACAAGGGTGGGATGAAAATCTGCTGAAATGAGCCGAGAGAATGCGCTGCAGGTGCTGACAGACGTTGAGAAGCCTGCAGCGTAATCTCACGCGGCCGAGTTCCACACGAGTGTGTACAGCGAAGAGGAAAGTGAAGCAATGGTTGAGATCGTCACTGAACTGCGAAAAATTATTGGAGATCCGGAGCGGGTGCTCGGCGCGGACGATATAGACGAAGCCTACGTCTCCGATGCGCTCGGGCATGTGAGCGGGCGTGCGAGCGCGCTGGTCTTCGCCCAAAGCACAGATGAGGTGAGCCGTCTGCTTCAGGCTGCTTCCGCTCATTCATGGGCGGTGACGCCGCACGGCGCAGGCACGAATATGGTGGGTTCGACGGTACCCACCCGAAATAATGTGGTGATTGACGTCTCCCGTATGAAGAAGATACTGGAACTTGATACAGAGAATCTCACTGCCACCGTGGAGCCAGGGGTTCTCCTCAAAGATCTGGCGGATTATGCTGAAGAACACGGCCTCTTTTATCCGCCAGATCCTGGCGACCGTGAGGCGTCCATCGGAGGGAACGTCTCCACGAATGCTGGCGGGATGCGAGCCGTGAAGTACGGCGTCACGCGCGATTACGTGATGGCATTAGAGTGTGTGCTAGCTAATGGCGACGTGCTACAGCTCGGCTCAAAAAACCGCAAAGACGCCACCGGCCTTGACCTCGTCGATACCATCGTGGGCTCAGAGGGCACCCTGGCTATTATCACCAAAATTACCGTGAAATTAGTGGCCAAGCCCGAGGTAGCGCAATCAGCACTGTTTTCTTTCACGCGCTCCAGCGATGCTTGGGCATTTATTTCGGCAGTCATGCGCTCGCAGGTGGAACCGACGGCGATGGAATTTATCGCCCAGAGCGTAGCTCGCATGGGGGAAGCCTATACCGGCATTCGGCTCGGCGATCCAGACGCCCAGTGCTACGTTCTGCTCACGGTAGACGGCACCGAACAGTACGTGGCTGCAGGAGTAAAACAGCTGCAAGCGATAGCGCTCCAGCATCACGCCGCAGATGTGGAAGTGCTCAGCTCCCAGCGCAGTGCAGACGTGTGGCATGTGCGCGGCTCGCTTGGGCGCGCCACAGAGGCCGTGAGCGTACAAGAGCCGATGGATGTGGTGGTGCCAATTGCTCAGGTGGGTACGTTCGCGCAGCGTATTGAGCAGCTGGAGCAAGAAACGGGAGTACAAATGGTGACGTTCGGGCACGCGGGCGATGGCAACGTGCACATGTCCGTGATGAAAGGAGAGCGCTCAGAGCAACAATGGGAGAGCGTGCGCGCGGATGTGCTCAACCGTATCTATGAGATAGCCACCTCGCTCGGCGGACTCGTCTCTGCCGAACACGGCCTAGGAGTAAACAAGCGCCAATACTTCTTCCGCTATACAGATCCGTGCATCGTGGCGCTGATGCAAGGGATAAAAGCGGTGTTTGACCCGCAGGGAATCTTGAATCCAGGAGTGAGCTATGCAGCCGATTAATCATCATCTTTCGCAGCGTACCGAGAAATTTACTGACTCAGTCATTCGGAGAATGACGCGCATTGCCGCCAAATACGGGGCGATTAATCTCTCGCAAGGTTTTCCGGACTGGGCTCCGCCGCAGCCAATACTCGATCGGCTGCGAGAGGTGGCCGATGTGGATGTACACCAGTATTCCACCACGTGGGGTGCTCAAAATATCCGTGAAGCATTGGCGCGAAAACAGAGTCCTCGCATGGGGTGGGAGATCGACCCAGATTCAGAGATCGTGATTACCTGTGGTTCGACGGAAGCCATGATGTGCGCGCTGATGAGCGTGGCAGATCCTGGCGATGACGTGATTATCTTTTCGCCGTTCTACGAGAATTACGGTGCAGACACGGTGCTCTCTGGAGCGCATCCGATCTACGTGCCGTTGGCGCCGCCGTCATTCGATATTGATGAAGACGCCCTGCGCAGCGCCTTTGCCCGAGATCCAAAAGCGATTATCGTCTGCAACCCCTCCAACCCGAGCGGGAAAGTCTTCACCCACGCCGAGCTGGAGCTGATCGTGAGCCTCGCCAATGAGCACGGCACCTATATCATCACGGATGAGGTCTACGAGCATATTGTGTATGCGCCAGCACTGCACACGTATGCTGCTTCGCTACCAGGAGCACGCGAACGTACCATTAGCTGTTCGTCGCTGTCGAAGACGTACTCGATTACGGGGTGGCGCCTCGGCTACACGATTGCGCCTGCCGAGGTGAGCGATCGCATCAAAAAAGTCCACGATTTCTTGACGGTGGGGGCGCCAGCTCCGTTGCAAGAAGCGGCCGTGGTAGGACTGGAACTGCCACAGAGCTACTATGAGAAACTCACACAGGCGTACACGCGCAAACGCCGCATTCTGCTCGATGGGTTAGATCGAGCTGGACTGCCGCACACCACTCCAGATGGCACATACTTTGTGCTAGTGGATATTAGCGAATTCCACGCCAGCTCAGATCTGGACTTTTGCGAGCGGCTAGCTCGGGACGTGAAAGTGGCGGCAGTGCCAGGATCAAGCTTCTTTGCCGAGCCAGTGAACCACCTCATTCGCCTGCACTTTGCCAAATCGGACGATGTGCTAGAGCAAGCTGTGGAGCGGCTCGCTCACACGCGCGAATTGCTCCGCAGCTGAAACCGAGTGAGCCAGTTCGCGCTGTAACCGCGCACAATAGCGAAGGGTAGCGAGGAGCGCAGCAGCTGCGCGAATAGTGGAGCAGTAGCCTCGCGGTCATGAGGGTGAGAGAGGGATGCGCCCGCCGAGATGTGAGCCAGTTCGCGCCGTGGTAGCAGTAGCGGTGAACAGTGGTGGTAGTAGTGGCCATGAGTGTAGTGATAATGAGTGTGCTCTCATGTGGTTGCGAAGATCGCTTCGGAGCTTATCGAGCTGCGCCGCACATTAGCCGTAGAATAGCACTCGTGAAGTAAGCGGTGTAGACCGCTTAGACGGCTTTGTGATAAGGAGATTCGCAGTGGCTCGCAAACCTGCTCGGCGTACGCAAAAGGCGGCATCTGGCTCCTCGGCGTCGAAATCGTCGGGCGCCTACGGCAGTGCCCTAGCCTCGCGGCAGCAGAGTACCGGCCAAAGCGTTGGTCAGGGCACTGGTGCCATGCGAACATCTTCTGCCGGTGCCGATGCAGCGGGGAGTGCGGGGCGAGGGCATGGATCGCGTGACGGCGTCGCCATCGTGCTGGTGGCGCTGGCACTTTTGGTGGCTCTCACTGAATGGTTCACGCTGCCAGGAATTTTGCTACAGCTGCTGCACCACGTGGTAGCAGGGCTGCTGGGGATAGTGGCCTACGCTGTGCCAGTGGTGCTTGTGGCCATTGCCGTCACACTTTTTCGCCGCGCCACACTGCATATGAAGACGCGGCTCTATCTGGCTGTGCTGCTCATTGCCGTGGCCATCGCGGGAATCGTGCATATTGCCTGCGGCAGTCCTGACCCTGCCGGTAGCTTTTCTGATGTTGAGGCTGCCGGAGGGCTTATCGGCTGGATAGTTGGTGGATCTCTCGGCGCCCTCGTCTCCGTGTGGGGCGCAGTTCCACTGCTCGTTTTACTGATGATCTACGCCGTGTTGCAAGCTGCGCAGCTATCGGTGCGTGATGGCCTGGATTGGCTGCGCAATAAACGCACCGCACATGCTCAGCACCGCGCCGAGAAAGCGCAGATAGCTGCGGATGATTCGCCAGGCGATGCCCGCAGTCAATCCGAATCTGGAAGCTCGATTGCATCGTTCTTCTCGCAGGCGGATTCTGCATCGCCGTCGGAGCGGAATGGCGATGAAACGGCTGCAGCCTCCCCTGGCAGCGCAGTGGACACCACTGCTCGCAGCACTGATGGCATGCCGACGGTGGTGGCCTCTCCCTCTAGCTCGGCCGACGCTGCCGCCGGTACTGACGCTCAGAATTCCTCTGCCGCCGCCCGCTCAGCCCACGATGGATCCGCCAAAGCCGGACGTGCTGGCGCCAGCTCACTTCTCGGAGCGACGAGCGCGGCGGGAGCAGCAAGCGCGGCGGATACAGTAGGAGCAGCAAGCGCGGGGGCAAAGAAGACTCTCAAAGCCCCAGCTCCTGCTCCTATGCCAGAGCGCGTCGAGCAGATGGAGCTTTCATCAGACATCACGTACACGTTGCCCAGCTACGATATGCTCAAGGCTGGCCCGCCGCACAAGGAACGTTCGCAGGCGAATGATGATGTGGTCGAAGCGCTTACCGACGTCTTTACGCAGTTCAAAGTGGATGCACATGTGGTGGGCTTCCAGCGTGGCCCCACCGTCACGCAGTATGAGGTGGAGCTTGGCTCTGGCGTGAAAGTGGATAGGGTCACTCAGCTGTCGAAAGATATTGCCTACGCTGTGGCCAGCGCCGATGTGCGTATTATTTCCCCGATTCCAGGAAAGAGTGCGATTGGCATTGAGATCCCCAATAGGGATCGAGAAATCGTGTATATCGGCGATGTACTGCGCTCGCAGGTGGCATTGAAGAATCCGCATCCGTTGGCCGTGGGCGTAGGCAAGAATGTGGAAGGCAAATACGAGGTCGCCAACCTGGCGAAAATGCCGCATCTTCTGGTGGCTGGTGCCACAGGCGCTGGAAAGTCCAGTTTTATCAACTCGATGATCGTCTCAATCCTGATGCGAGCTACGCCCGATCAAGTGCGCATGATCTTGGTTGATCCCAAGCGCGTGGAACTCACGATCTATGCTGGTATTCCACATCTGATCACTCCCATTATCACCAACCCAAAGAAAGCTGCCGAGGCGCTCGAATGGGTGGTAAAAGAGATGGATCAGCGTTACGACGATCTGGCCACCTACCATTACAAGCACATTGACGATTTGAATAAAGCCATTCGGGAGGGCAAAGTCCATCCGATTGACGGCTCCCGCCGAGAGCTCAAGCCCTACCCCTATCTAGTGGTGGTGGTAGACGAGTTGGCAGACATGATGATGGTGGCTCCGCGCGATGTAGAAGCCTCTATTCAGCGCATCACTCAGCTGGCACGAGCGGCTGGTATCCACCTGGTGCTGGCTACCCAGCGGCCATCCGTGGACGTGGTGACGGGTCTTATCAAAGCTAATATCCCCTCACGGCTGGCATTTATGACGTCCTCACTCACTGATTCGCGGGTCATCCTCGATCAGCCAGGGGCAGAAAAGCTCATCGGCATGGGCGATGCACTCTTCTTGCCATCTGGTGCCTCTAAGCCGCGTCGTCTGCAAGGCGCATGGGTGGATGAAGAGGAAATCGCAGCCGTCGTCAAACATGTGAAAGCCCAAATGCAGCCAGTTTATCGTGACGACGTGATTCCGAAAGAAGAAAAGAAAAAGATTGACGATGATATTGGCGACGATCTAGAGACGCTTCTGCAAGCGGCCGAGCTGGTGGTGAGTACCGAATACGCGGCCACCTCGATGCTGCAGCGCAAATTGCGCATTGGATTTGCCAAAGCTGGACGCATGATGGATCTGCTTGAATCGCGGGGAATCGTCGGACCAGCGCAGGGGTCAAAGGCGCGGGATGTGCTGGTGACGCCGGAGCAACTTCCTGATGTGCTCGCACTTATCCGCGGTGAAGATGTGGATTTGAGTTCTAGTTCGGCAGATGATGCCAGCTACGAGGATGACGGCGATCGCTACCTGGATGTAGAGGAGTTGGGCGACGTCACGGAGGCGCGAGAGGCGAGTACCGATGTGCAGCCGTTCGCCCATCAGCGAGCCGTGCTACAAACCGAAGGCGAAGCGAGCGCTACGGAGGCTGGCGACGAAGACAAGCATGTTGAGGCTGGCAGTGATATGCACGATGGGCGCACCGTGGTGATGCACGCAGACCCGCGCTATGATAACGATCCACTGGCTGAGCGGACGCCAGATGACGACGGATACGTCTACGACATCGACGACCCAAACGCACCGGATAATGAAGACGCGTGGCAGCTCACGGGAAAGGACTACGATCATGGCACTCACCACGAAAAATGACGCCGGCGAGAGCGTACCTTTGCTAAATCTTCCCAATGTGCTGACGATTATTCGGCTCGTGCTGGTGCCGGTGTTCATAGCGCTCTATTGGGTGGATACCCCTGAACGTCGGTGGTGGGCGTTCGCCGTCTTCGTGCTGGCAGCGCTCACGGATAAGCTCGACGGTTATTTTGCCCGCGCCCGCTCGCTCATCACCGATTTTGGCAAACTGGCAGATTCCATTGCAGATAAGGCGCTGATTATTGCGGCGCTGGTGCTCTTGAGCTGGCACGGTTTGCTGTGGTGGTGGGTCACGGCTCTCTTCATCGTGCGAGAGCTGGGGATTACCTGGCTCAAGATGGCACTGAAGAATCGCAAAGTGATCGCAGCCGGTTGGCACGGCAAAATTAAGATGGTGCTGCAAAGCGTGGGGATCGCGATTTTGCTGGTGCCTTGGGAGACGATTTTTGGCGACTCTGTGGAGTACATGTCTGATGCCTGGAGCCCGGTTGTGCACGGTTGCTACAACGTGGGGTGGGTGTGCCTCGCCGTAGCGTTAGTGTTCGCTTTCACCTCGGCATGGGGATACGTGCGCGAGGGGATACGGCTTGTGCGAGAGACACCCGCAGAGCAGGAGCGATAGTGATGCGTGCGCGTCAGGGCGTGAAATAGTGGCTGTGAGTTGGTAGCACAGTGTAGCTGTGAAGTGGCGGAGATAAGTAGGGTAGGCCAGCAAGCCAGGACGCGCATGGGATATGGAAAGGAAGAGCCATGATTGGCGTATCAGAGCGGGCGGTGCAGCTGGCTGAGACTATTCTCGTTGGTGCAGCAGCGCGAGGGGCGCATATTGCTGTGGCAGAGTCGCTCACGGGAGGAGCACTTGCCGCCACTCTTGTGAGCGTGCCAGGGGCTTCTGATGTCTTTCGGGGTGGCGCCGTCACGTATGCCACCGATACGAAAGCGAGCATTTTAGGAGTAGATACCGTACATTTGGCTCGCACGGGGCCGGTCGATCCGATAGTGGCGCAGCAGATGGCACGAGGGGTGGCAGAGTTGTTCGGAGCAGATTATGCACTTGCCACCACTGGCGTGGCTGGCCCTGGCCCCGCAGACGGGCATGATGCGGGCACTGTGTTTATTGGAGTCATGACGCCGGAGGGAGCTGCGGCCACGGAGTGCCACTTTGTGGGAGATCGTGACGCCGTGCGGGTGCAGACAGTAGAGCGGGCGCTAGAGTTGCTCCTGATGGCGTTGCATTGAGCGGAATAGCTGCGAATTGGGGTAATAAAACTTGAGTGAGTAGGACTCAAGTTTTATGATAGTTCTAGTTAGCAATCAGGTAGCTCTCAGTATACTCTGGGAAGATATTTGCAATGCCTCGCGTTGAGGAGTGTAGATGCCTAGATGGCCGGCGAGAGGTCGCCGTAATGATAGATAGGATGTCCAACGATGCAGACTGAGATGAACTTCCGCTCTGAGAATGTTTTACTGCGAGAAGAGATGGGCGATGTGCTGCGCGAATATCGTCAGCGACAAGGGCGTACGCTGCGCGAAGTCTCTTCCAGCGCGCGCGTTTCTCTCGGTTACCTCTCTGAGGTGGAGCGGGGGCAAAAAGAGGCTTCTTCGGAATTGCTGGAATCCATTGCCAAGGCTTTGAATGTGCCGCTCAGCCACGTGCTTCGGCTGGTGGCAGATCGCATGGATATTGCGCAGGGGCGGCCGACGCCTGCTATGCGCCGCGCTGCTGTGCGTGAACGTGCACGTGAGGAAGCCGTGCGAGGGAATCGGATGGAGAGTCCATTAGCAGAGATTCCAGATGTGATTCCAGATGCCGTGATTGAACGTGAACTCATGGGTGTGCGCCGCTAGCGCAGTGCGCCAGCAAACTGGCAAGCTGGCAAACTAACGCAGTGGCGGGCAACTAGGCTCGTCGCTGTATGGCGAAGCTGTATGGCGAAAGTCGGCTGAGGAAGCGGCTGCTGGGTTTGCTAGCTTAGCCGTTGTGCCCCGTGAGCCATGTGGGGTTGATGGCGAGGTCTCGGATGATGTTGCGTGGCATTCGTAGCCAATCCACATTGGGGAGATCTTTGATGGTGAAGTAGTCTGTTTTCTTGCCATTAGTGATGCTGTAGCGCGAAAATTTTAGCTCATCACGCTTGGCATTGACGTCAAGTACGAAAACAGATGTATCTGTGAAAAAGAATCTCGATTCTCCGCCACTATAGTGGGACAGATCTATCGTGAATAGTTCCTGTACAACGCCCGATGCAAGGTCTACGGAACGAACCTTTCCATCTTCCCACGCTACCCAGCGATAGTGTGAACCATCGCGGCTCACACTTCCCTCGCTGGATGTAATGTGATCAAGACTGATCTGTGGTTGAGTCCCATCTTCGGCGGTGAGGGGGATATCTCGATAGGAATTGGAGTGGATGCTCCATGCTCGCAAGACGAGCTGTCCATCTTCTTGCTCCAAAACCGGTGTTTTCTCTGCCATGGTGTAGATGACTCCGTTTACGCAAGGAGCATTTTCCATAAACTGGTTATATGTGTAGTCTTTGTCGCGCTTGACTTGCCTGATAACGCTATCTGTCACACTATTTGCTTGCGGGTAGAGCTGGGTGAGTATCTCGGAATGGTTGGGTGCAGATAAAACTAGTTTCACGGCAGTGCTGACTTCGTTGCTCGTTGTGATCCCTACTATCTTGTCGTCGCATTGTGCGATCGAGGTGAGCATTCCCGAGACATCCCAGTAGCGTGGCTGCCCGCCGTCACCAACAACGACTCTGCTCACGTCTCCTTCTTCGGAGATTCCCACGTTGTAGACAGCGATATAGCCATGTTCATCGGTACTAGAGAAACGTACTGTCTCGTATTCTTCGTCGGTGCCACGCGGTTGGGTATGTAGCCCTGAGGAAGTGAGTTGGTATTCCACTGCTGGCCCGCTAAAAAACAGGCCGTTCTTGTTCCACACCAGCTGACCGGTATCCATATAGCCGACGTCAATAATATCGGCGGTGCCGTCCTCACGCGCTAACAGCACGTAGCCCTCGGTAGCACCCCATGCAATCTCGTTCAGCTGTGGGCTGATGCGCAATGCCAGTACGTAGTTATTATTTAAGCGGGCATCTTCTTGTGAGATACTCTTAATCGTGCTGGGTGCAGCGCAGCTAGCTAGCACCAAGGAGGCTACCCCCAGCAGGACAGTGAGGAGCCAGTGGCGTGTGGATGCACTTTCTCTCATTGGCACTTTAGCGATGGAATTCTCCTTTGCTTCGGCGGTGTACGGACAGATGTAAGCCATGAACGGAGACGTGTAAACCGCGAACGATAGTGCACCTTTGCTGTGTACGGTTGGGCGAAATTTTACCAAGATAGAATGGTTTATGGTAGCTTTCGGTGGGTGATTTTGGTGAGGTGACGTCGTGACGTAGCGCCTCTTTGGGGTATGAAGCGGCCGGAGAAGAGTTATCGTAAGGGCTATGAAGCACAGTGAGTTTTGGGATGTGATGGAGCGCGTTTTCCCTAAAGGGCGGGCGCGTTCTGTGGCGCAAGATTTGGTATTGCCGCAGCTGAATTCGCTTACGCCCAGCGAAGCGCTGGAGCAGGGGATTGCTCCGCAAACGGTGTGGAATAGCATTGTGGCTGTGGAAGGGCTCCCGCAGCATTATGAATACCTGCACAGGGTAAATCCCAAGGATGCCAGCAGTGTGTGAAGCGGTATATAGGAAGTACATGTACAACATGACGTAGCTGTATCGTGTGGCGAACAATACGGCTAACAGCGTGCAAGTTGGCAGTGCAAAGGTGTAATGGTGGCTGACGGCGTGAGGCATAGTGGCGTGCGTAATGCGTGAGTGGTGGCGTAGACCACCTAGCTATTCGGCGTGGCGTGGAAATTCGAACGGATGTTCGGATAGAATTGTGCACGCACAACGAAAGTGACGGCGTTATCCACTGGTATTTTTTCCGTCATTTTTTGCCCTAGGCGGAGCTTAACGTTGTGTATGGATAGTCGCTCGGAGAGGGTGAGCTCCATGAACGCCTGTTCTGTCCACCGGCTTCGGCCATGATTGCGATGAGGAAGTGCTATGGCAACATCGAAAAAATCCACGCTTGTATCAGTTGCTCCTGCTGCTGATAAAGCAAAAGCGTTGGATACGGCGCTCAGTCAGATTGACCGCCAGTTTGGCAAAGGTTCAGCTATGCGTTTGGGGGATAAACCACCACAGCACGTGAAAGTGATTCCCACTGGCTCGCTGGCTCTCGACATTGCTCTTGGCGTGGGCGGTCTGCCTCGTGGTCGAGTGGTGGAAATCTATGGGCCCGAGTCCTCAGGTAAAACCACGGTGGCGTTGCATGCGGTGGCTAATGCACAGGCTGCTGGCGGCATCGCAGCATTTATTGATGCTGAGCATGCCTTGGATCCTGAATATGCCAGAAAACTCGGTGTGAATATTGACGATCTCATTGTGTCGCAGCCTGATACTGGAGAGCAGGCTCTGGAGATCGCCGATATGCTGATCCGTTCGGGGGCGTTGGATATTATCGTGATCGACTCGGTGGCAGCTCTGGTACCAAAAGCTGAAATAGAGGGCGATATGGGGGATTCGCATGTGGGCTTGCAGGCGCGCCTCATGAGCCAAGCTCTGCGTAAAATCACCGGCGCCCTCTCGGCCTCGGGGACGACGGCGATTTTCATCAATCAGCTCCGCGAAAAAATCGGCGTGATGTATGGCAATCCAGAGACCACGACCGGCGGTAAAGCGCTGAAATTTTACGCCTCTGTACGTTTAGACGTGCGCCGCGGAGAAGCTGTCAAAGACGGTGCGCAGCCAGTGGGCAACCGGACTCGCGTCAAAGTGGTGAAAAATAAGATGGCTCCTCCGTTTAAGCAGGCGGAGTTCGACATCCTCTACGGGGAAGGTATTTCGCGTGAGGGCGGGATTATCGATATGGGAGTGGAGACCGGAATCATCACGAAAGCAGGCTCGTGGTACACGTATGGCGGCGATCAGCTCGGACAAGGCAAAGAGAAAGTACGCCAGTTCCTGAAAGATAATCCTGAGATATGTGCTGAAATTGAGCATAAAGTGCGGGTGCACCTCGGGGTGGATGCGGATGATTCTGCTCAAGATGTGGCCAGCAATTCAGCCGATGATCCGGCATTCCCGGATGCTGACTCTCAGCCTGTTACCTCCGTAGACGGCTCACTTCGCTGATAATTAGCTGCGTTGATTGATAGACGTCATGCGAAAGCTACACCGTGCAGATGTTGCACGGAGACTGCGTTGATTGCTAAACGCTGCGCGAAAGTTGCGCCACACAGTGCGGCACTGCGGCGCCATGCGACTGTGACGCCGTGCCGAAACTGAGCGGATAGACGTGTGTGGCGGCATAATTGGTCTGGTGTGCGGGGCAGCGCATCTGGGTTTGCACATCTGACATGTGCTGGTATGGCGTGCACGGTGTACAGGGAGCAGGGTAGAGAGTGTGCAGAGTGCAGGGTACAGATGAGATGTGAGATGGGCTGACGATGGTTGATTATTCGGAAGACGCAGATGCCGTTGGGCACAGAAAATCGCGAACGTATGTGAGCTTTAAACAAGCCCAACGCCGGCGAGACGCCCGCAATGCGGCACGCAGTGAAGACGATTGGCGGCGTTACGCGCGAGAAACTGTCTATCGGTTGCTCGGTGTGCGCGACCGCTCAATGGGGGAGTTGCGTGCAGCCTTGCGCAAACGAGATGTACCGGAAGCAGTAGCAGAGCAAACGATTGCCGCCTTTGCTGATTCTGGCTTAGTCGATGATGCAAAATTCGCGCAGTCATTTGTGCGCTCTCGTTTCAACGAAAAGGCTATATCCCGCCGATCGCTGGCGGCAGAGCTGAAAAAGCGCGGCCTGAGCAGCGACGATATCGAAGCGGCGCTCGAACAGATTGACGCTGAGGCCGAAGAGACAGCAGCCATCGAGTTTGCCATGCGAAAAGTTTCCTCAATGAGCACTCTGCCGCGGGAGGTGGCACATCGACGCTTATATAGTGCGCTGGCACGGAGGGGATTTACGACGGCCACCATCATGCGTGCGTGTGAGCGAGCCCTCGAAGAATTGAGTGGGTCATCGGAGAGTGATTAGACTGACGGCGATGAAAGAAACACATGATTCTTCCCAGAAAACTTACGCAATCCGCACGCTCGGATGCCAGATGAATGTGCACGATTCCGAGAGGCTCGCGGGCTTGCTCGATGGCGCTGGCTACGTTCCAGTAGAGCTCGTGCCGCAAAAAGCAGCGCGAGCCACGGATGCTGGCGATCAAGGGGCAGATGTGGTGGTCATCAACACCTGCTCAGTGCGCGAAAATGCGGCTACGAAGCTCTTTGGCAATTTAGGACAGCTGGCTGCGGTCAAGCGCGAGCGCCCTGGTATGCAGATTGCCGTTGCCGGATGCCTCGCGCAGCAGTTGCGCGGCGGAATTGTGGAAAAAGCGCCGTGGGTAGATGCAGTGCTGGGCACGCATAATCTCGATGTTTTGCCTGCTCTTCTTGAACGGGCTCGTCACAATCATGAAGCGGCTGTGGAAATCGAGGAATCGCTGAAGGTATTTCCCTCCACGCTCCCCACTCACCGCGAGTCAGCATACGCTGCATGGGTGAGTATCTCAGTGGGGTGCAACAACACCTGCACGTACTGTATCGTCCCGCATCTGCGTGGCAAAGAACACGATCGCCGTCCGGATGATATCGTGCGCGAAGTGGAAGCTGTAGTGGCGCAAGGGGCGATCGACGTCACGCTTTTAGGGCAAAATGTAAATTCTTACGGCGTAAGTTTTTCGAATCGGGGCGCTTTCGCCAAACTGCTGCGCACGGTGGGAAATATCGATGGCTTAGAGCGGCTTCGCTTCACCTCTCCGCATCCAGCGATGTTTACGGACGACGTGATTGATGCGATGGCGCAGACGCCGGCGGTGATGCCGTCGCTGCACATGCCGCTGCAATCAGGATCTGACCGCATCCTCAGAGCAATGAGGCGTTCCTACCGTTCCGAAAAATTCTTAGGCATTCTCGATCGGGTGCGCCAGCGTATTCCGGATGCTGCAATCACCACCGATATTATTGTGGGATTTCCAGGGGAGAGCGAAGAAGACTTCCAAGCTACCCTCGATGTGGTGGAAGCTGCACGCTTTAGCTCAGCTTTTACGTTTCTCTATTCTCCTCGTCCAGGGACGCCAGCGGCCAGCATGGACGGACAAGTGCCTGCTGATGTGGCGAATGAACGCTTCCAGCGTCTGCTGGAGCTGCAGCAGCGCATCTCCACGGAAGAAAATCAGAAACTGGAGGGCTCTATAGTGGAGGTGCTCATCGCGCAAGGTGAGGGGCGCAAGGATGCACAGACGGAACGCCTCTCTGGCCGCGCTGCCGACAATCGGCTGGTACATGTGGCATTGCCGGCAAATCTGAGCCAGCGTCCACGCCCAGGGGATATGGTGCGAGCGCGGGTCACTCATGGAGCACCGCATCATTTGGTGGCGGATTCTGCCTTGGACGGTGGGCTCTTTGACATCCGGCGCACCCGTGCTGGAGATGCGTGGGAGGCGGCCGAAAAGCGCCGGCAGCAGTTGCAGGCGGAAGCTGACGGCGAAGCGCCGGTATCCCTTGGTATGCCAACAATTCGAGTGCATCGCAATGACGGCTGACCCAATGCTTCATTCGGTGAAGAGCCGTGCTAGCCAGCGCAGCTCTCGCATCCGTCAGGTGCCAGATTCGGCGCAGGGCTGGCATCCTGTGGCAACTGATATGCCCGTCGTGGCCGTGGTCGGCCCGACTGCCAGCGGAAAGACCGCTCTAGCGATCGCCCTCGCCTACGAGCTGGGCGGGCCGGAGAAAGTCGAGATTATCTCCGCCGATGCGATGCAGCTGTATCGCGGAATGGATATCGGCACAGCGAAGGCGAGCCTCGCTGAACGTCGCGGCATCATCCACCATCAGATTGATGTGCTCGACGTGACGCAGGAAGCGTCGGTAGCCGTTTACCAGAGGAAAGCCCGAGCCGACATAGAACGTATAGCTGCCAGTGGAAAAATTCCACTGCTGGTAGGAGGATCGGGACTCTACATCTCGGCTGCGCTCGATGAGCTTAATTTTCCTGGTACTGATGCCATGATACGCGCCGAATTGGAGGAGACTGCTGCTCACTCTGGACTCGCTCCGCTCATTGCCGAGTTGGCAGAAAAAGACCCAACAACGGCAGCGACTATTGATCTAGCAAACCCGCGCCGCGTGATTCGGGCATTGGAAGTCGTGCGTCTCACCGGCGCGTCATACACGCCAATTTTTCCTCGCCACACGAGCCACTATCAGCACGTGGTAGAGCTAGGGATTGCAGCACCTCGGGATTTTCTCGATCCACGTATTGAATTGCGCACTCAGACGATGTTTGCACACGGACTCATCGACGAGACGCGTGAGCTCATTGCGCGTGGGCTGCGTGACGGCGTCACTGCTTGGAAAGCTACCGGATATGCGCAGGCTATGAGCGTGATTGACGGTGGCATGAGCCAGGAAGAAGCTATTGCTAGCACCATCAGCGCCACCGAGCACCTGGCGAAAAAACAGCGCACATGGTTCAAAGCAGATCGACGGATTACCTGGCTGGAACCGGAGGTGCAGAGCATGACGCGGGCTGCTCAGATTGTGCGGGCAGCGTGTGAACAAGCCCAGGAGCCGGCTCACGAAGCTGCACAAGCATATGACGAATCTGCGCGGACTCCTCATGCGGAAGTTCGGGCAGCTCAAACATCAACATGGGAGCGAGCACAGATGGGCGAGACCTCAGAAACAGCTGGCGGGGAGATAACGCGGGGAAACGTCACACGAGGAGCAGAGCTGTATGAGGAGCATGGAGTGACGGAGCGATGAGCGTGCAAGGAACGTCGGGGCGCAAGGTTGGCTCACGCTCGCGAGGAAGAGCTCCGCTCAATGCCGCTCTTTCCCACACGGGCACGAACGAGGAGATAGCACATGCCACGCATAGGGCGCCCGCAGAACGCACACATACGATGGATGAGAAGTCCCCTATGAGAGGCCACGCTGCGCCCGCAGATGATGAGCAGGGAATCCTCGCTGGGCGCGCCCGCGCGTTGCAGGCAGATCCTGACTATGCCGGTTCCTGGGCGGGCGATGATTTCGAGCGGGAAGTGCGCTCCTCGCTGCGGCGCGTGGGCGATCTCTCCAGCGGCTCGCACGAGGAAGATGCCGATGTCGAATACCGTCAGCTCCGCTTGGAAAAAGTGGTGCTAGTGGGGGTATGGAGTCAGGGAAGTCTCCAGGAAGCGGAGGATTCACTACGAGAACTCGCTGCTCTCGCTCAGACGGCGGGGGCACACGTGCTCGATGGGCTGTTGCAACGTCGGCCGATGCCAGACCCAGCCACGTATCTCGGCTCCGGAAAGGCTCGTGAGCTGGCTCAGATTGTGCGTACACTTGGCGCAGACACAGTGATTACGGACTCTGAGCTCGCTCCCTCGCAACGGCGTGCGTTAGAAGATATTGTGCAGGTCAAAGTCATTGATCGAACGGCGCTGATTCTCGATATTTTTGCTCAGCACGCAAAATCCAGAGAGGGTAAGGCTCAAGTAGAGCTCGCCCAGCTCGACTATCTGCTGCCACGGCTGCGCGGGTGGGGAGAATCAATGAGCCGCCAGGCGGGAGGCCGTGTGGCTGGTGGTGCTGGGATCGGTTCGCGCGGCCCAGGCGAGACAAAGATAGAGCTTGACCGTCGCAGAATTCGCAGCCGAATGGCGAAGCTCCGCCGTGATCTGGCCACGATGAAAGCCGGCAGAGCCACCCGTCGGCTCAACCGCAGGCGCCATCGCATTCCCTCCGTCGTCGTCATTGGCTACACAAATGCTGGAAAATCTTCACTGATGAACGTGCTTACAGGGGCTGGTGTTTTAGTAGAAAATGCCCTCTTTGCCACGCTTGATCCCACGGTGCGTAAAGTGCAGACCAGCGATGGGCGATTTTTCACTCTCACCGATACGGTAGGATTTGTGCGCTCACTTCCGACGCAGCTCGTCGAGGCATTTCGTTCCACGCTCGAAGAAGTGTCGAGCGCGGATCTCATTGTGCACGTGGTGGATGCGTCTCATTCCGATCCAGTAGGGCAAGTGCGAGCTGTGCATGAGGTATTGCGAGATGTCGATCATGCACGAGAGATTCCAGAACTCATTGTGCTGGCCAAAGCCGACCTAGCTGATCCGGTGATGCTTGCAGGTTTGCGCAGTCGCTTCGATCGCTCGGTGGTCGTGAGCGCTCTCACGGGTCTAGGCATTCCTGAACTGCGCAAAGCAATAGAAGAGCTGCTTCCCCGTCCAAATCAGGACATCACGGTTGTCGTCCCATACTCTCGCGGAGAGCTGGTGGCGCGCACACACGCAGAGGGGGATGTGCTATCCGAAGAATTTACCCCTGATGGCACGCGGATTCACGCGCTGGTGTTGCCTGACCTCATGCATGAGCTTCGCCCCTACGCTCTTGAGGAGAGGCATGAGTGAGGAGGAAAGCAAAAGCGCCGATGCTGTGGATGCCGCAGCTAGTGTCGACGATGCACAGATCGCTGCGAGTGCCGATGCCGCCGAAACGATGGATATAGCGCAGCTGTCGCTGGAAGTGCTGCAATCACTAGTAGCAGAGTTTGGTGGGCAGAGCCGAGCGGGGCAAGAACAGATGGTGCAGTATGTGGCTCATGCACTGGAGACATCAGGGCACGTGCTGGTACAAGCTGGCACGGGGACGGGGAAATCTCTCGCCTATCTCGTGCCGGTATTGCTGTGGTGCGCTCGTGAACAGCGCCGTGCCATTATTTCTACGGCCACGCTCGCCTTGCAGCGTCAGATTATTGAACACGATGCTCCGCTAGTTGCGGCAGCAGTGGGAAAAATTATTCATCGCACGCCCAAGGTGGTGCTGCTCAAAGGCTGGAATAACTACGCGTGCCTGCGTAAAGCGGCAGGGGGATACCCCGAAGACGGTGCGCTCATCTCGCGTATCGAAGCCGAATATGGAGATTTAGAGAGCACGAGTACCGGCAAAGACGTCGTGCGCGCTCGCGAGTGGGCATTGGAATCAGACACGGGGGATCGCGATGATCTCGTGCCTGGCGTCAGCGATAGGGTGTGGGCGCACGTGTCGCTGCCCAAGCGTGAATGCATTGGCGAGAGCTGTCCACTGCGAGAATCGTGTTTCCCAGCTTTGGCACGCTACGGCGCGGAGGAAGCAGATGTCGTCGTCACGAATCATTCCCTGATCGGTGTGCAAAGCTCTGGTACGGCAGTGCTCCCTCCCACGGATGCGTACGTCATCGATGAGGCTCATGTGCTAGTAGAGCGAGTGACGGCGCAGCTGACGGCGTCACTGAGCCACTTTGATATAGCTGGTGTAGCTCGCTTATTGCGCCGCTGTGGACTCGACGATCTGATGCTGGATGCGAGCGCGGAAGAGATAGAAGCGGTGCTGAAGTCTCTTCCTCCGGAGCGAATTACTATGGTGCCAGATGATCTTGCCGATGCGCTCACTCGGCTTTTAGGGCGAATTCAAGAGGCGATGGAAAGTGCAGATGCTCTGAAAGTGCGCGGTGAAGAGCAAGTGACGCTGCGCCACATCCTGCGTACCCGTTTGGCGGATATCGCGCATATGGTGGAGCAGGTGATTGCTGAGCCGTCGGCAGGCAGTGATCTGGTACTGTGGCACAGCGTCTATGGAGAAACTGACTATCTCAACGCTGCGCCGCTAGATGTCTCGCGCGCTATTGCACACCATATTTTTGCTGATGCGCCGGCAGTGCTCACTTCGGCCACGTTGAAAATCGGGGGATCGTTTGAGCCAATTGCCGCCCGCGTGGGGTTTAGCTATCTGGATCGGACATCCTGGGATGCGGTGGATGTGGGGACGCCATTTCAGCATGAGAAGCAGGGCATCTTGTATGTGGCAGCGCACCTGCCCGAGCCGAATAAAGATGGCTACGGGAATGAACAGCTCAATGAGATTTTGGAACTGGTGAAGGCCAGCGATGGTGGAGCGCTAGGGCTATTTACGTCTCGCGCAGCAGCTGAACGAGCGACGGAATTTATGCGCGAACACTCGGGGCTTCCAGTGCTGTGCCAAGGAGAAGATCAACTTCCTACGCTTATCCGAGAATTCGCTGACGACGATCGCGCCAGTCTCTTTGGCACGATGGCTCTTTGGCAAGGAGTGGACGTGCCTGGGCGCACGCTGCGCTTAGTCGTGATTGATCGGATTCCTTTTCCGCGCCCCAACGAACCATTGACTCAGGCGCGCTCTGAAGCAGTGCAGGCGCGGCACGGCAATGCATTTATGGAAGTGTCTGCCACGCAAGCGGCACTGCTGCTGGCTCAGGGAGCGGGAAGGCTGCTGCGCAGCGTGCACGATCGCGGAGTGGTGGCAGTGCTTGATCCGCGTTTACGCACGAAGCGCTACGCGAGCTATCTGCTCGCCACAATGCCGCAGATGTGGCGGACGACGGATGCTCATCTCGTCCGCGCAGCTCTGGCGCGCTTAGCCGCAGCTGACGAATGAGACGCACGGCCAGAGTGGGGCTCATAGGGAGCGTAATACGCAGACAACGCGCCCGAGAATGCGGGCGTTGTCTGCGGGGATGGGGTCGTACGCGTCGTTTCTCGGCAGCAGCCACACGTGGCCATCTTTCTTTTTCAACACTTTGACGGTGGCTTCGCCCTCAATCATGGCTGCCACGATTTCTCCTTGCTCAGCTACGGGCTGCTGGCGAACGACGACGTAATCGCCGTCGCAGATGGCGGCATCGATCATTGATTCTCCCTGTACACGCAGAACGAAGAGTTCGCCAGAGCCGGTGAGCTGGCGGGGGAGAGGAAACTCTTCCTCGATGTGCTGCTCGGCCAAGATTGGCGTGCCTGCTGCTATTGTGCCAACCAGCGGGGCAAAAACCGTGTCGGTGGGGTTCTTCTCGTAGCGATACGCGTCGTCTGTGTAGCTAGTGTTGTCTGCATAATAGTCGTCGTTCGTAGACGTAGCAGCGTCGATATTGTGAATGATGCTGCTCAAGTGTCTGTCGCCGTTATTACCCGCATGGCGGTATCCGGCACTTGGGTGGCCAGGGGCGTTGTGTGTGGAGAGGGTATCGTGTGTAGAGAGACTAGCCCACTCGGCATCGAGATCATCTGCGTAGCCGTGAGCTGCAGCATCGCTGATTGCTCTGGCGGTATGACTCAAGGTCTCGATCGCCTGATCCGCCGCAGTTGATATATCCGCCGTAGTAGGCGTTGCAGGCGCCATGATAGGTGGTACGGGCGCGGCAGTTTCAGCTTTTAACCGACCTGTCTCCAAATCGAGTTGGTTGCCGCGTTCAGTGACTTCGATAGTGCGAGAGCGGTGTGAATTGCGCTGGATGAGGCCAGCTTTTTCGAGTAATCCCAGTTGATACTGCACGGATGAGGGGGAAGAGAGACCAACCGTCGTGGCGATCTCCCGCACGGTCGGTGGAAATCCGCGTTCACTGATGCCAGCGCGAATGGTGCCAAGAATACGCAGCTGACGATCGGTGAGATTCAATGATAGTGCTCGCTGCATCACAGAATGCCTTTCCTAACGAAACCGCGCTGATAAGTGCTGCCTCTTTGCCACGATGTGGCACTACTTAGCGGCGTTATTTCGCAGTTTTCTCATAAGGTACCGAAAATTTTCTGAAAATCTTCGGTACCCATCTGATTCACTGGTATTAGCAGCTTATCAAGCACACACAAAGATGTTCAAACATTTGTTCGGCGTTTTCGAACGTATGTTCTAGACATTGCGCGATGTGCCGAGTATAGTTGCGAACAGAAAATCCGAACAGATGTTCGAATGTGGTGAAAAGGTTCATAGCACGATAAGCCTGTCGTGCGGGAAGCCCTGACTGGGCGGGGAAAAGGTAGGTGGATGATGAGCGCACGTGTGGCTGTTCAAGCACAGAGCACTCGGAGGCAACGGGTACTGAATGCCGTGCCCGATCATCAGGTGTCACTAGCACCAACGAAACGTATGCGCCATGTAAAGACGCGGCAGCGAGTACGTCCTGATCATCCGCGTACATATGGTGATCGCTATCTGATGGTGGTTCCAGACGATATCTCTATGCACGATGTGTACATGCGGCGGAAAGCGCCTTCTATTACTGCCAGTGTAGCGGCTTCTGCCGGCAGTGGGCGCGGGCATATCCGTCGCGATGAGCGCATTCGCACTTCTCGCCGTGATGTGCGCGGAGGTGGAGCTAATGTGCGCGGCAGTAGTACACGCGGTGGTAATGCACGTGGTAACGAAAAGCGCAGAGATGACAGCGGGAAGACGCTGTATCGTGCTTTTGCCAGGCCAGCTTCCAGTCCGGCTGTCAGGCCGTCTGCCAGGTCAGGTGTGCATATTGTCCCATCAATGACGGCTACCCACTCGCTGCTGACGGCTCCTATGAGAATAGTACTGGGAATAGGGCTCATGGTCGGCGCTGCGAGTCTCATTTTTGTCTTAGGACTTTATGCTTCGCTGGGTTTGGGAGTCGTGGGATGATATTCATCAGCTTCCGCAGATAGCTGCTGTGCGAATATCTGTGAGTGGCTGTCGTATGAATGCCTGAGATGGATACCGTCGCATGGCTGGCGGTAACGGATTCGTAATGTCGGTATGAATGATGATTCATAATGTCGGCATAATGATGATATTGGCGCCATGGAGCGGAATGGCCTTGAGAAGAATCTCAGCATAAGGAGGATATATAGGGAAATTTTGTGACTGTGTGGTATTCGCGATATTTTAACGGTATGTATTGCCCATTCTGTCGTTACCCAGATTCTCGTGTGGTGGATACTCGTACGAGTGATGACGGCACTGTTGTGCGCCGCCGGAGAGAGTGTCCGAATTGTAAACGACGGTTTACTACTTTGGAGACTGCTGCGTTGGTGGTAGTGAAACGCTCTGGTGCGATGGAGCCGTTTAACCGTGAAAAGATAATTGACGGTGTGCGTAAAGCATCCTCAGGGCGTCCCGTCACGACTGATCAACTTGCGTTGCTAGCCCAGCAAGTTGAAGAGTCGATCCGTAGTAATGGTGGTTCTGTCATCGCTACGGATGATGTGGGTAAAGCTATTCTGGAGCCATTGCGTAAACTGGATGAAGTTGCTTACCTACGCTTCGCTTCGGTGTATTCCAACTTCGATTCACTCGACGATTTTGAACAGCTCATTGATCAGCTGAAAGCCGAGCGGCTTCAGAATCATCCTGAAGATTATGACGCTCATTTGCAGGATTCGCAGGGGCACGCTGAGGATTGCTCGCAGAACCGCAAGCCTCAAAACCAAGAATCGCAAAGCCGTGATCCTGAAAGCCACGAGTCTGCGAACCAAGACCCTGAGGGCCAAAAGTCTGAGAAATCGAGAGCCTGAGAACTAAGCGTCTGTGAACCAGGAACCCTTTGAGTGAGCTTAGTTCGCTGCGAACCAGATTGCTCAGCGCTCATCGAGCAGTGTACCCATGACGCTCACTACTCATGACTACTCATTTAGTAAAGCAGTCATAGTAGAGCGTTTAGCAAAACAGCATAGTGGAGCGCTCATTCGGCTGAGTCTGGCTCATTCTCCGTGGCGGCATGAGAAGCATCGGTATGAGAATCAGCAGCGATTGCATCGGAATCCATTGCGGTGGTATCAGATGTAGCAGTTGAGCTTGAATCGTCTTTGTGGCTGAGAATCTTTTCCTGAAGATCGCGGTGCTGGGCGACGATTTTTTCTTTTGTCTCATCGGCAATGCTGCGTAAATTACCTGCTTGTTCTTTCAGCGTTTCGTTGAGAGAATCCGCTTTATCGCGCAGAACGTCCGCTTTGTCGCGCAAGGCGTCGGTGTGCTCTTTAAGTTGCTCGTTGAGAGCGCCAGCTTTATCTTTAATAGTCTCGTTGAGCGAATCTGCACGCTCAGCTGCTGCCGCCGTCACGGCAGAAATTTTCTCTTTCCACTCGCCCGATTTAAGCTCCCAGGTACGCAATTGATCGCGCACATTCTTACGCAGTGTCTTTCCGAGCTGTGAACGTGGCAGATCGTCAAACACGGCAATTGACTTTGGCAGTGCATAACGCTGAATTTTGTTTTCCGCCCATGCTCGCACGCTTGCCAGATCAACACTAGCTCCTGGCTCCAGCACCAGTGCCGCCACGACTGCCTCGCCGATTGACCCTGTAGGCATGCCAACTACAGCGACATCTCGTACCCCAGGCATGTCGCGCAATACAGCTTCCACCTGTGAAGGGTAGATATTGAATCCGCCATTAATAATTAGCTCTTTGCGCCGATCTGCCATCACTAAGAATCCGTTATCCCATTTTCCTAAATCGCCGGTGCGCAAAAACCCATCGGTGGTAAGAGTGAGAGCCGTCTCTTTCTCGTTGTGGAAATATCCGTGAAAGACCTGCGGGCCGCGCACCAAAATTTCACCCACTGTATCGTCGGTATACTCTTCATCGATATTATCGGGATTGACGATTTTTATTTCGGTGGAGGGGAATGGCAACCCCAGTGTGGAGGGACGGCGATCTGCGGAGAGCGGTGACCCGGAAATCACTGGAGATGCTTCCGTCATGCCGTATCCTTCAATGAGATATCCGCCGGTGGCCTTTTCCCAACGGGCGGCAAGCTCTGGGTTGAGAGCCATAGCGCCCGAAATACCAAATCGGACAGTGCTCAAATCCACGTGTTCCACAGGACTTTTAGCGTCTACCGCATTCAAAATTCGCTCGAACATCGGGGGCACCCCGCTGAAAACTGTGATGGGATGGCGCTGGTGGGCGGCGAGTAGCATATCGACGTCAAAAGATGGCAGCATCACTTGCGTGGCGGCAAGCTCCACACACACCGAGAGCGAAAACTGCAAGCCGAAAGCGTGGAAGAACGGCAAAACGGCTGCTAGTGTCTCCGCCCCTGGCGTTACCATTGGTACCCAGGCCACTATCTGAGCGGTGTTGGCCAAGATATTTTCGTGCGTGAGAGCCACAGCCTTAGGCGTGCCCGTCGTGCCTCCAGTCTGGATGAGCACGGCAATATCATCAACGGCTGGTGCGCTGATTGAATCGAGATTCATCGGCTTAGCGTGCGCTACCTGATTGTCCCAGGAATGCACGCCCAGCGGCACCTTGCCACGGAGCTGAGCTCGCTGAATCTTGGCAGCTTTTACCGGAAGTTTCAGCAGAAACTGAGAGCGTTTGGGCAAAGCCCGAGTGAGATCAACAGCGAGGAACGTGTAGCCGTGAAGGCTCTCCTGGGCGAGCGTTTCCACAGTCTTTTCCCACGCGACTACCACGCGAGCTCCCACGCTCTCAAGTTGTTTGAGGAGTTGCTCGCGCGGGGCGAGTGGGTTGTGCTCGGACGCGACAGCTCCAAGAGCTTGGATAGCGTAAAAACACGCATAGTGCTGTGGGCAGTTCGGCAAAATCAGTGAGACCACATCTCCGCGGCGCACCCCGCACATTGTCAAAACCGTGACGGCGCGTTGCACGTCGCGCATGAGCTGCGCATACGTTGTCTCCCTGCCGAGAAAATCAATGGCCACGCGGTCGGGATAAGTGCGTACGGCAGCGCTGAGAGTATCCAGCATGGTTTTCTCAATGGGATCAATGGATGTGGGAATCCCCTCGGGATAGAGTTCCTGTGCTTTTTGGCTCATTGATTTCGTGCTCATGTGATCTTCTCTCATGTGAGGGCATCTGCTGCGCTTGCCATCCTAGCGTGTGCACGTTGCTCGTGCAGACAAGGGCGGCCCGCACGCCGGTCTGGGCAGTCGTTTCCACCGTGTCGCTATATGTCGCTTCAACTGCGGTGATAGGTGCGGCGACCTGCTGATGTGTTGATTGATGCATTGACCTGCGCGGGGCCTACCCCTCTGAAGTGGTCTGGCTGATTCTGCTGCGTACGTTTCCTCTAGTTTTATCCTCTAGCTTTATCGGCCTGGTCAGCGGATGACGCGGGCACGGATATGCGCCGACGACTTCTCCAGATCGGCTAGCGCCTCTGGCGTGATGGGGGAGGATGTGTCGATAATCATGTAACCGAGTTCGCCCTCGGTAGCTAGGGTCTGATACACCACGTTGATGCCCTCATCGCTGAAGAGGCTGTTCACTTTCGTCAAAGCCCCAGGAGTGTTGTGATGAATCCAAGCCAAACGATGTGCTGGCTGCTCCGCCGGCACCGTCACATTCGGGATATTCACGCTCATCTCAGTGGAACCAGTGGCGATATACTTCATCAACTTATCCGACACATACCGGCCGATGTCTTCCTGAGCTTCAAGCGTCGAACCGCCAATATGCGGAGTGAGAATAGTATTAGGAATACCTAGCAGCGGAGAATTGAAAGGCTCTTGATTATTACGTGGCTCTTCAGGGTAGACATCTACGCCAGCACCCGTGAGCGAGCCGTCCAGCAGCTTCTCACGTAGGGCATCGACGTCATACACGAGACCACGAGCAAGGTTGATAAAAATCGCACCTTTCTTCATCTTGTCAAACATCTCGCGTGAGAAGAAGCCAGTGTTGCTCGGGCGTCCATCAATATGGAGAGTGACGACGTCGGAAGCTGCCAGGAGCTCATCGAGATTCTTAGCGCGATGAGCGTTGCCAATAGCGAGCCGTTCGGCGATATCGTAGAAAATCACGTTCATGCCCATTGCTTCGGCCACAACGGACAGCTGCGTACCGATGGAGTGATAGCCGATAATTCCCATCGTCTTGCCGCGCAGCTCGTGCGAATCTTTAGCCGTCTTATTCCACTTATGCAGCTGTAAATTCTTATCATGCTCGGGCACGTGGCGGGTGAGCATCACAGCTTCGGCAATCACCAATTCCACCACCGAACGGGTGTTGGAGTAGGGGGCGTTAAACACCGCAATGCCGCGCTCTGCCGCAGCGGGGAGGTCAATCTGATTCGTACCGATCGAGAACGTTCCCACAGCAGTGAGATGGCGCGCCGCTTCCAGCACTTTCTCCGTCACCTGCGTCTTGGAACGAATCCCCACAATATCAACGCCTGCGAGTGCCTCGATGAGATCATCTTCATCGAGAGAGCCAGAGATGCGCTGCACTTCGTAGCCATAGTGATGAAACGTCTCGTCAGCTACGGTGTGTGGATTCTCCAGCAGCAAAATCTTTGGCATAGCAACTTTCTCCTTTTATTCTGTTCTTCCGTAGTGGCACCTTACAGTGCCAAGAAACCGCTTCCGTGCTCGCCGTTGAACTCAGAAACGGGACGGCAAGTGACGTCGGCACAGGGTTGCACAGAGCATCGCCTGCTGTCGCCTCCATCGTACGAATATTTGCGTGGCAAAAGCGAGAGCGTCCGGCCTGTGAGGAACATGTAATGTAGTTCACTGCGGCATGGCGAGATAGCGCGGCAATTCCTCGGTAGAGAGCACGTGCACATGCTTCGTGGCGCGCGTGAGTGCCACATAGAGATTGCCTAAACTCTCGCGCGCGATTTTTGCTGGCTCCAGCACAATCACTGAATCAAATTCCAGCCCCTTGACCATCAGTGTATGCGCCACGGTGATGCGGCGGGTATCACTCTCGTGGCTCACCGCATCACGATAGTCATGAGCTGCGGCGAAAGTCTCCACAGTGGCCAGTGTGGCATCGACGTCAACGCTCGGCGTAATGATAGCCAAAGATCCCAATCCACTGCCGTATTCGCGTTCGAGAAAATCCCATTGAGCAGTGACGGCGTGCTCGAGAGCGGCGTCACGATCGGCGGCAGATACCTGCTCACTGGTATAGCTATCGGGGATATCGCGGGCTCCGTGAACTGGACGCACATCCATTCCCAATGCCCCCATAGCACGGGCGGCGCGATCGAGAATACTTGCCGGAGTGCGGTAGGAGACGGTGAGTTCTTCTACACGCGCAAAGCGTCCTAGTTCTCCTAGTAGCGCTTTCCAAGAATGCTCAGGCGTAGACGTCGCCCGCTGATCGAGATCCCCCACGATCGTCATAGAGCGGGAAGGATTACGGCGTGCTACCATCACCCACTGCATAGGCGTGAGTTCTTGGGCTTCATCTACGACCACGTGCCCGTACGTCCACGAGCGATCTGTGGCTGCCTGTTCGGCCAACGTCGCATGTGGATCATCTGCCACGAGACGCCTTGCCACCGTGGCAGAGCTGACGATTCCTCCTCCGAGTCCCATCGTGGTCATCGTGTCGGCGACGTAGCTCGAGAGTTGCTCGTCTGAGCGGTTTTTAGCTGCCTGCTCGCGGCGTTGAGCATCGCTGACGAACGGGCCAAGATATTCGGCGAGTTCATCGAGAAGAGGGATATCTGCCAGTGAAAACCCACTTCCGCGATCACGGCGAAGGGCGGCTCGCTCGCTGGCGGTGAATTCGGGAGCCACCTGGGCGAGCACTTCCGGCCATTTCAATATATGCTCCAGCAGCCATTGTGGTGAGGCTGGCAGCCAGTGCCTGTTGATCTCGCGGGTGACGTCTGGATCGCTCGCCACATCCGCCACGAGCCAACTGGCGTCCGCTATTGAGGTCTCCATGGCTGCAGCTAGGCGTTCTGCGAGCAGTTCCACGAGAAATTTTGCATATGCTGTGCGCGCTTGGTTGTGGGTCTTGCCGGTGTGCCGCGCTCTGCGCTGAGCACGCTCGACGTCCGCTTGAGTGAGCGAGATTTTTTTCCCTGAAATGGTAAACGTCACGGCGTGGCGCAGCGGCTTTTCCAAAATGGTGGGCACTGCCCGCTTCGCTATTGTGCGCCAGACGAGGCGTGCTTTGATATCGGCGGCCTCGGGGGAATCCGATACGCTCGGCGTCACGCCTGGAAACAGCTCCCCCACAGTGGTGGCCACGACGTTGGATTCTCCCAGCGAGGGAAGTACTTGATCGATGTAATGCAAAAAGCGCCTCGAAGGGCCGATGAGCAGCACTCCCGACGTGGCGAACCGCTCGCGCTCCGTGTAGAGGAGATAGGCTGCGCGGTGGAGAGCTACAGCAGTTTTTCCGGTGCCAGGCCCACCTTGTACCACGAGCACGCCTTTCCCGCTAGCTCGAATCACACGATCTTGCTCCGCTTGAATGGTAGCTACGATGTCGCCCATTTTTCCATCGCGAGCGGCGCTCATAGCGGCGATCAGAGCGCCTTCCCCAGTGAGGTTGAGATCTGATTGGGAGGCCTGATCGGCGGCAAGTAATTCATCTTCCACCCCAGTGACGGTGCGCATCCGCGTCTGAATGTGACGACGGCGAGACACATTGCCGGGATGTGCTGCGGTAGCCTGATAAAAGGGCTGTGATTGCGGGGCTCGCCAGTCGGTGAGCAAGATATTGCGTTGGGAATCTCGCAGCGTAATGCGTCCGATGTGAATAGCGGGATGATCGGTGAAATCCAGACGACCCAGCACCAGGCGGTTTTCGACGTTGCGCAGACGCACGAGGTTATTCTCGTAATGAGTGGCAAAGGAATCGCGCTCCGAACGGGCTGCGGGGGTGCCGTGAGCTCCTTGGGCGCGCACCTGGGTGAGTTGAGCCGAGTAGTAGTCGTGTTCGGCGTCAAGAGCGCGGTAGGCCTGATCGGCAAACGTCTGTTCTTCGTGTAAAGCCCGCTGCAGGGCTGACTGGCTGCCCTGAGAAGCAGCATCGGCGGAAGACAGGCGCGAGGATTCGTGAGAATTCATAGCACTCAATTATTCTCTTTCCGGCCTCTTTACGCCACTGGAGTGCGGAACCACCGGAGCGAATGCCGCTGGAAACAGGGACACTGGAGTAGGCAGGCATCGGAGAAAGGGGCTATCAGAGCACCGGAGTAGATGTCCACGGGGAAAAAGGCGTTGTCGAAGCGAGTGCACCGGAAAAGGAACCACCGGAGCGGGCGTCACCTGACCAAGCTGGCTCGCGTGAGAGGAGAGAATGTGGCACGTGGAGGGAAGGGGAATGTGCTTGCATGGCATGAGGCTCTGCATAGGGTGCGTCGGCGTGAGGAATCTGACGCTCAGCCGGATGCTGAGAAGCGCGCATGCGCGGGAGAAATGTGGCAGTGTGGAGTCTAGGGCGTATATGTACAATGAGCTGAATCGAGAGGGGATACAATGGCGAGCTTGATTCATTACGTGAACGACACTCACGATCTCACAGTGCCGCGAATGCTGATCAATCTTGTCGATCCGCTCGTGGACGCCGGAGACGTCTCGCAGGCGGTGGCTGCCTCGGTCGATTCGCTTGAAGCTGTGGAGCTGGCATCATTTGATCAAGATGTGATCTATGATTTTCGCGCGCAGCGCCCGATTGTCTCCTATCGGGATGGCAAGCTCGTGGATCTATCTCAGCCGCATATGAATCTCGATTTGGTCACCGATATGCACGGCGAGAATTTCCTCTATCTCTCTGGGCAAGAGCCAGATTTTCGCTGGAATACACTCACGAGTGATCTGCTCTCGGTAGTGGAGCGTTTCGGTGTGCGAGAGGTGTTTTCTTTTGCTGGAATGCCCGCTGGAGTTCCGCACACCCGTCCTGCTGATATGCTCATTCGCACGACGACGCGCACGGACGTGCAATTCGTGCCTGGTGTTGCTGAGCAATTCTCACAGCTGCAGGATTTCTTTGAATTTCACGCTGGGCAGACGGGAATTTCGGTCACGAATATCCGCGTGCGGGTGCCGTTTTATATGGCAAAAGGGCCGCATCCGTTTATTTCTGGAGCGCTCGCCGTCATCAAAATGACGGCCCATCTTGGCGGGCCGACCTTGCCGTTGGGCGATTTGGAGCAGCTGGAAGACGAGCAGCTGAGCGGGCTCAATCAGATGATTGAAGAAGGTTCCGATTTCGCACAACTGCTGGCAAATCTCGAAGAGGAGTACGACAAGCTCCCTTCCAGTGCCGGAGTCACGCGTCCTGCTGAGGTCTTGCCTTCCATGCCCACTGCGGAGGAAATTGCGCAAGCTGCTGAGCAGTTTTTGGCCTCGCTGGCAAAAGATCCACTGCGACAGGCGCAAGATGAGTTCGGACGCCGTGGAGCCCCTGACTCTGAGAAACGTAAGGATGGCGGCCAGGGCGATTTTGAAGCTGAGCAACATGCGAGTCTGCGAACCGTCATCACAGGGCGCTTGCGGCGTGGAAAGCATCATAAAGACTAAGGCTTTCCTATGCGAGTATGAGAGCGGTTTTTCCTTATGAGAGCAGTTTCGGTAAGAGTGGTGACGGCGTGCTGAGAGTGAGGTGAATGATGTCTCGTGCTCCTCGTTTACAGACGGCAAAGCGCGATTGGGGGAGTGACGATTCAGCCACGCCCATTCTGCACGTCGATATGGATGCATTTTTCGTCTCCGTAGAGCTGCTGAGCAAGCCGCATCTGCGCGGGATTCCACTTGCTGTGGGAGGACAAGAGCGCGGGGTCATCTCGGCGGCGTCTTATGAGGCTCGCACCTTTGGTGTCAATTCTGCTATGCCTGTGGCTCGGGCAAAACGGTTGTGCCCGCAGTTGGTCATCCTGCCTGTCGATAGTGAACGCTACCGTGACGTCTCGCATCGCATCATGGATTTTTTGCGCTCCATTACTCCGCTCGTCGAGCAGGTGTCCGTGGATGAGGCGTTTCTCGACGTTTCGGGGGTGCGCAAACTGTTTGGCTCTCCGCTGGAGATCGGGCGCATGATTCGCCATGAGATTCGCGCGCGCGAAGGAGTGCCGGCGTCAGTGGGTATAGCTAGCACCAAGCACCTGGCAAAAATTGCTTCTACGCAAGCGAAACCTGACGGTTTGCTGCTGGTGCCAGAATCGGCGTCGCTCGCGTTTTTACACCCGCTGCCTATCGGCGCTCTGTGGGGCGTCGGAGAAAAGACTCGCGCAATTCTGGAGCGTAAAGGCGTAAAGACTGTAGGAGATATTGCCGAGCTGGGAGAGAAAACGCTCATTCGGATGTTGGGAACGGCGGCGGGGGAGAAGCTCTTTGCGCTGTGTATGAATCGGGATACGCGCTCAGTGATACCACAGCGCGACGAGAAATCTATGTCGAAAGAGCGCACGTTCTTTGATCCGCTGCTTGATCGCTCCAGCGTAGAGGCAGTCATACTGGAGCAATCGCACGATCTTGGCCAGCGGCTTCGCGCGCATGGGGTGCGGGCAGCCACCATTTCCCTGAAAGTGCGTTCCGTTGGCTTTGCTACTATCTCGCGCTCGGTCACTCTTCCGGTGGCGACGGATCGGAATGCAGATATCTTTGCCGCTGCGCAGCGTCTTTTCGATGCTGTGTCCTTTCCCGATGGGGGAGTTCGCTTGGTGGGAGTGAGAGCTGCTGGCCTGGTACCTCGCGATTCTGGTATGCAGCTCTCTTTCGGTGACGACGGGCGGCGCGAGGCGATTGATCACACGTTTGACGAGGTACGCGAACGATTTGGACGCTCTGCTCTGCTGGCGGGCAGACTTGTGCTACCCTCGCCAGACGCAATCGGATATCCTAAAGGGAGCAACTGAGCCGCGTGCCGCCGTGAATGTATTCGAGAGCCGTCATGAACGCAGCAAAAAATGGCTATAGCAAGTGGTTATAGTAAAATGTACCGAGGTAGCACCACGGTGCAGATCGTATGATTTCGAGGAGCTAATATGGCGCTGACGGATGAGGAACGCGAGATGCTCGCCCAACTTGAGGCGCAGCTCGCCCACGAAGATCCCGCTTTTGTGAAAGCGCTCGCGCACGAAGAAGAAAGCGCTGATGTGCCAGCTGGCTTGTCGATTTCGCCCAAACACCTCGTGCTGGGGCTAATCGTGGCCGTCGTAGGGCTCATTGTGGTGCTCAGCGGAGTGATGATTGAAGTGGTGCCGCTCGGCATTGTGGGTGCAGTGATTGTGTTTGCAGGATTTTGGTATCTCGTCTCTGGGCCGAGAAGTGAACGCCAGGAGGCGAAAGTGCGCTCCCGCAAACCACAGCGGAGTAAGTCGAGTTATATGGAACGTCAAGCTGAGGCGTGGGAGCGCCGACGCAAAGAGCGAGGGATGTAGGAAAGACATAGAAAGTAGGAGAAGTAGGGGATGCGGGAATCTTCCTCCTGCTGTTTCTGCTGTCATATTCCTCCACTTTTCCCTCCACTTTCCACCACGTGGGTGCTTCGGCGCCCACTTTTTGTTGCTGCGTGCGGGGCTTCCGCTACGAGTGTTCCGGCTCTTTTCGTTCTAGTGCCGTGACTGTGCCCGTTTTGCTGTTCCTGTTGCATCCGTCCTGGTGTTCTGGCCACCCATCGTCAAGAGCTAAGTGCCAAAAAAAATGGGGATAAGCGTCAAAATAGTTGCTTATAGCGTCTTTGCTCGCTTTTTCTTCCTTTTCTTTCCTTACTTGTTCTCATACTCGCGTCATCGATGACAATTCCCTGCATCTGCCGCCTGGCACATACCTGAATCTCGCTGTCTCAATTCGCTGCGAGCTGTGCCTATCTGTCTGTATGTGACTGTGCAAGCTGTCAATGCTTGATGATTGTCCGAAATATACTAAAAATCCCTCCACTTGTTTTTTCCTTAAAATAGAGCGAAAAAATCAAAGTAATTTGGCAAAAATATTTTGTTGGAGGTGGAAAGTGGAGTAAAGTGGAGACATGAGCAAGAAGTGGAGCGATAGGGAGTGAGGTGAGATGAGTGTTCCTGGGTACGTACGAGCCATTGCTCGATGCCAAGGGGCGCCTCATTTTGCCTGCGAAGTATCGCGATCAGCTCTCCAGTGGTCTTGTGATTACCAAAGGTCAAGAACATTGCTTGTATGTGTTCCCTATGAACGCATTTGAGCGCATCTTGGAACGCCTCCAGCAGGCGCCGATCACGGTGAAGGAAGCGCGTAGCTACAAGCGCGTCTTTCTTTCGGGGGCTGCTGATCAAATTCCGGATAAGCAAGGGAGGATTACTATTCCGGTGAATCTGCGCCAATACGCAGGGCTCACGCGCGATTTGAGCGTGATTGGCTCGGGCGAACATGCGGAAATTTGGGATCGCATGGCGTGGGAGCAGTATTTGCAGGGCAATGAGGAGAGCTTCGCAGACCGCGAAGAAGAACTTATTCCAGGGATTTTGTAGTAGCGAGGCGAGGGCTACAGCCTTTCACCGCCTCCAGAGGTGATTCCCCGACTTCTGGGAGCGGTGGAGGGCTGCGGTTCTCGCACTGCCCTTGTGAGATAGCGGCTGTCAAGTGGAAGAGGCAAGCAATGGTGGAATATCCGCTGGCTAACGATGCGGGAGCGCTGCATCAGCCAGTGATGCTCACGCAGTGCCTCGATCTGCTTGCTCCGGCTATCTCTGCACCAGGAGCTGTGCTCATTGATTGCACGCTCGGCATGGGCGGGCACAGTGAGGGTGCTTTAGAGCGTTTTAGCGGACTCACAGTCATTGGAATTGACCGTGACGCCGAGGCTATCGCCCTTGCCTCTGAGCGCCTACGCCGATTCGGCTCCCGCTTTCATCCTGTGCACACCACCTATGACGCAGTAGCCGAGGTTGCGAAAGAATACGCTGGCAGCAGCGGCGTCGATGGCATTGTGATGGATCTTGGCGTCTCCTCCTACCAGCTCGATATGCGTGAGCGCGGTTTCTCTTACGCGCATGATGCCCCCTTGGATATGCGCATGGACGGGAGCGGTTCGCGCACTGCTGCTGATATTGTGCGGGAAGCCAGCCAGAGTGAACTCGCTACGATTTTGCGCGTGTACGGTGAAGAGCGCTTTGCCTCTCGCATCGCTTCCCGTATCGTGCAGCGGCGCGTGCAGCATCCTATTTCCACCACGGCTGAGCTCGCTGAACTGGTGCGTGAGGCGATTCCCGCTCCGGCACGTCGCAAAGGTGGACATCCAGCTAAGCGCACTTTTCAGGCGTTGCGGATCGCCGTCAATGATGAGCTAGCCATTCTTGAGCGTGCTCTTCCGAGAGCGATGGCCAGTGTGCGCGTAGGCGGACATATCGTGATTGAGGCATACCATTCGCTGGAGGATCGTCTCGTGAAAGAGGCGTTTGCAGCTGGCCTGCAGTCGAGCACTCCAGCTGGTTTGCCCGTGGAACTTGCTGGCCATGAGCCTTATCTGGAACCCCTCACTAAGGGAGCCCTGAAAGCCACGCCTCAGGAAATTGAGCACAATCCACGTTCCGCTTCGGTGCGGATTCGTGCAGTGCGCAAAATTCGCCCTGTCCCGTCGGTAGGCACTCAGGTGAATGCATGGTCAGTGACGTCGTCATCTGCGTCACCTGCCGCTGAGGCTTCTGATCGTATATCACATCACATTTCACGCTGCATTGAAGGAGAGCGGGCATGAGCGTAGCACTTGCAGGAGTAAAGAGCCGGCCATGGGCGCAGCCATCGTCGCGTCCAGTGATTGATGCCCCCAGTCTCTCAGTGGTGCCTGCTCCCGCGCCACGGCGCGGGTTCACGCTCTGCGTACTCACCTGTGCCGTGCTTTTTATCGGTGCGCTCTTGCTCTCTTTTTATCTCAACACGCGCATGGTGCAAGGTGCGTACGAGATGGAAGCGATTAAGGTGACATTGAGTACCGTACAGATTGAAGAGGAAACCCTCGCAGCGCGTGCCGCTGAGGCGACGAGTGCACAGGGGCTGCGCTCTCAGGCGACGGCGCTCGGCATGGTTCCGGCCACGGGTCTGCGGCACATTGACCTCGATGCTGGTACTGTATCGACAGCAACGAAGTAATACAGAGAGCACAGAGGATCTGCCATGGCACACAACTCATCCGCTGCGGGTGATGCTGCTCAGACAGGTGGTTATCAGTCGTGGTGGCAACGTGCTCAAGGAAGCGGAAAAGGCGCCGATCATGCGGCGCGAGTGACCACTAATCGGCGTCTGCGCATCACGGTAATCATCGTGCTCGTCATGGCTCTGCTGCTAGGGGGGCGCCTGCTCTATCTGCAAGTGATCCGCGCTCCGGCATTGGCAGATGTCGCTAAAGACTTTCGTACCGCTTCTTACAAACAGCAAGCGTTACGCGGCGATATCGTCGATACTCAAGGCACAGTACTCGCCACATCGGTGCCGCGCTACAATGTGCGCGCTGATCAAGTAGCCCTCGAAGATTATGTGAGCTACAGCGAGGATGGAAAAACGATCGTGGGGGTAGGGCCCGCTGCTGCTGCTAAAAAGCTCGCTCCGGTGCTTGGCGTTGATGAAGCAAGGCTCGGAGGGACGTTGCTCGGGCCGCGGGGCGAGAACACGAATCAATGGGCGCTGATTGCCAGCGGGCTATCGAGCGATCAGTGGCAAAAAGTAAAAGATCTCGGCATTCACGGGATCTATCCGGAGCGCTATATGGAGCGCATCTATCCCAATGGCAATACTGCAGGCAATGTGCTGGGATATGTAGGACAAAGCGCTGATGATGAACTTGTGCGCGGGCGAGCTGGCATCGAATCGTCTATGGATAAGACGCTCGCTGGGCAGGATGGGTCTATTTCTGCAGAAGTCGGCCCCTATGGGACGACGTTCCCCGATTCTGAACGAGTGACGAAGAAAGCCGTGGACGGGCGGGAAGTGCAGCTGACGCTGGACGCCGATATTCAGCGAGCTGCTCAAGATGCGGTTGATGCACAGGTGAAGAAAACCCACGCGACCTGGGGCACCGCTGTCGTACTGGAGATTGGTACGGGTGCGATACTGACCTTAGCTGACAGTGCTTCTCCCGATCCGTCTCAACTGAACAAAACATCGACGGAAAATTGGGGAGCTCGTTCAGTCTCCTCTGCCGTCGAGCCTGGTTCGGTCGGGAAATTAATGACTCTCGCGGCGGCGATTGACCAGCAGAAAGTCACTCCGCTCACTCCGGTGACGGTGGCGAGTAACATGACGATGCCCAATGGTGAAGAGATCTCGGATGCTGATAACCATGCGACAGAGACGATGACGGTGGCTGGAGGACTTGCTAAATCCTACAACACGGCCATGGTGCAGGTGGGTGATACAATCAGCGATCAGGTGCGGTATTCGTATCTGCAAAAGTTTGGTTTGGGAAAACCCACTGGCATTGAGCTCCCCGCTGAGACTTCTGGACTGCTCCGCCCATATGACCAGTGGGGTTCACGCGATCATTACATGACGATGATTGGTCAGGCGCTGTCGGTCAATACGCTTCAGCTCGCGCAGATGGTGGCGGTCTTCGGGCAGCAGGGAACGCTCATCCCGCCGCATATCGTGCAAGGGTATGAGGACGAAAGCGGCGTGTACACTCCCACGGTGGTGGGGACGGCGCAGCGCGTCGTATCGAAAGAAACTGCTCAGACGATGCTACAGGTTATGCAAGGCGTGACGCGCGACGGAGCCACAGCGGGAAAGCTCGGCCGGATTGCGGGATACAATGTAGCAGGGAAAACTGGCACTGGTGAAAATGCGGATTCTTCAGGAGCACTTACGAACACGGTGACGTCGTTTGTGGGGATTGTGCCCGCAGACAGCCCTCGGGTGGCGATTGCAGTGACGCTGTATTTCCAAGGTTCGTACGTCCCTGGTGCCGCCGTGCCGGTCTTTCAAAAAATAGGTGAGTACACGATGAGAGATTTGAAGGTCTCGCCTTCAACTCAGCCTCTTTTTGAGTATCCGTGGTATCCGAGTGGAAACTAACGAGGAGTGAATGTGATTCCTACGTCGCTGAGTGTGGTGGCCGAGCAGTGCGGTGGCAAACTTTTAGCTGCGCCTGCGACGGCTGCACCCACGAGTGAGATTGATCCAGTGGTGAGCTCCGTCGTCACTGATAACCGCCGCGTGAGCCAGGGGAGCTTATTCGTGGCCATTAAAGGAGAGCGCGTTGATGGCAACTCGTATGCTGGCGCGGCGCTCAGCGCTGGGGCGGCAGGGATCCTCTCTGACAATCCGCAGCTTGCCTGCGAGAGTGGAGCCAGCGCAGATCGGGTCATCGCGGTGGATGATTCAGTGGCAGCGATGGGGCGTCTCGCCCGTCGGCACGTCGAATTGGTGCGAGCTCACGGCCGAGCAGACTTTAAGGTAGTGGCTGTCACTGGCTCCGTCGGCAAGACGACGACTAAAGATCTTTTGGCCGCATTACTCGCCGATCGTGGCCCTCTTGTGGCTCCTCCTCACTCTTTTAACAACCCGATTGGAATGCCAGTGACGGCGCTGCGCGTTGATGAGCAGACGGCCACGCTGGTGCTGGAGATGGGGGCAGACCACATCGGCGACATCGAGCAGCTCGCAGCGATTGCCCCGCCGGATGTGGCTATTGTGCTGATCGTAGCCCGCGCCCATCTAGGGGAATTTGGGGGTATCGACAACGTTGCGAAAGCCAAATCTGAATTAGTGCTCGGGGCGCGTGCAGGCGCGCCGGTGATTTTGAATGGTGACGACGTGCGGGTGGCGCATATGGGAGAAATCGCTCACGGGCCAGTGTGGTATTTCTCCACGCGTGGGCGTATGGCGGGCGCGGGAGTGGAAGCTGCCATCTATGCCACGGATATTCGCGTGGATGAAGCTGACCATGCAGAATTTACGCTGCATACCCCCGCTGGGGAGGCTCCAGTGCGGTTGGCTCTCGTGGGAGAGCACCACGTCGCCAACGCTCTGGCAGCTGCAAGCGCAGCGCACGTGCTGGGAATACCGCTGGAACGTATCGCACAGGTGCTCAGCACAGCGGGTGCTGCCAGTGCTCACCGTATGGCCGTGAGCACCGTGGCTGGAGCAACTGTGATTGACGATAGTTACAATGCCAATCCGGATTCTATGCGCGCAGGCATTCGTGCGCTGACCCGCCTGGGGCGTGGACGGCGAATGGTGGCGGTGCTCGGCAAAATGAACGAGCTGGGTGAGCACAGCACTGATGAACACCGCTCTTTAGGATGCGTCGTCGCTGAGAGCGGAGTCGATGTGCTGGTGGGCATAGGCGATGACGGCGATGTGCGCGCTCTCGTGGATTCTGCCCAGAGTGCCGCACACAGTGATGGCAAGGAGTTACAGACGGTGACAATCGCCGATGTGGATGAAGCGCGGCGCATAGTTCCCACGCTAATTGTCTCCGGTGACGTAGTGTTATTGAAAGGCTCGAATAGTTCATCAGTGTGGAAAATTGCCAATGCGCTGACGGCACTGGCTGAGCCTACACAGCATGACGACATAAGGATGAAAGGGGAGTAGATGCTGTCGATTATTGTGGCGTCGGGCGTCTCGCTCTTCATCGCGCTCTTTGGCACACCGCTGCTGATCCGTTTTTTACGGGCGAAATCATACGGTCAGTTCATCCGTGAAGATGGCCCTACCTCGCATTACACCAAGCGAGGTACACCCACGATGGGCGGTTTGGTGATTGTGCTGGCTACTGTGCTGGGATACGCTGTGTCGAACCTCGTGGTGGGGCGCCAACCTGGAGCGTCAGGCGTATTGCTAATAGGGCTGATGGTAGGGCTGGCTTTTATTGGCTTTCTTGACGATTTCACGAAGGTGCGTCAAGAGCGTTCCCTGGGGCTCACCCCCGCCGCGAAAATGATCGGGCAGGGTGCTATTGGAGTGGTTTTTTCCTTGCTCGCTTTGCAGTTTAAGGATTCGTTCAACCGTACACCGGCCACTCTCCGAATCTCTTTTGTGCGCGATTCAGGCATTAATCTGGCGTTTGCCGGAGTGATATTAGGAACCGTGCTCTTCATTATTTGGGCGAATTTTCTGGTGACGGCGTGGTCAAACGCCGTGAACATCACCGACGGCTTAGACGGTTTAGCCGCAGGGGCAAGCGCCATTGCATTTGGGGCGTATACGGTGGTGGCGCTGTGGCATTCCTATCAGTCGTGCGCCTCTTTGGTGGCTCCCGCCTCTGGCTGCTACGACGTGCGAGATCCACGGGATATCGCCATTATTTGCGCCGCTATTGTGGGGGCATGCCTGGGATTTTTGTGGCACAACACGTCTCCGGCGAAAATTTTTATGGGGGATACCGGTTCGCTTGCCCTCGGTGGAGCTTTCGCGGGGGTGTCGATTCTCACCCAGACCGAGATTCTCGCTGTGCTCATCGGTGGCCTCTTCGTGATGGAAGTGGGATCAGACGTGATCCAAATTGGCTACTTCAAACTCACGCATGGGCGTCGAGTGTTTCGGATGGCTCCAATTCACCATCATTTCGAGCTCAAAGGGTGGAAAGAAGTCACAGTGGTGGTGCGCTTTTGGCTGATTGAAATTCTGCTCGCGGCTGCGGGTATTGGTTTGTTTTACGGAGAATGGTTGGCACAGCAATGAGTGGAGTGATTCCAGGAGCAGCTCAATTCGACGGGCAGCGGGTGGCCGTTTTTGGCCTCGGTATATCGGGGCAGGCCGCGATTGCGACACTGCTCAAGCACACACGTGCCGTCGTCAGCGCGTGGGATGCACGCGCTGAAGCTCTCACACCCTACCAGGCAGATAGCAGGATTGAGCGTGCCTATTCCAATGCGGATGCGGCTGCGTTCGTGGCTGAGCTCATCGCGTGGAATCCTGATTGCGTCATCATCACTCCGGCGCTGAGAGAGCGTGGCGTGGAGTGGAGTGAGCTGCGGCGTGTCGGCATTCCGGTGTGGTCTGAGATTGAACTGGCATGGCATTTACGCGCACAGAGAGCAGATGGCAGCTATGCCCCGTGGCTCGCCGTCACGGGAACTAATGGCAAAACGACGACGACGTCGATGCTCGCTGCTATGCTGCGCCAGGCTGACCTCGGAGGAGAAGCCTTAGGGAACATTGGCAAGCCAGTGGTGAGTGCAGTGAGCGACACCAGTGACGACGCGCCGCAGGCTTTTGCGCTTGAGCTGTCATCCTTTCAGCTCTTTTCCACCTACTCGATGCAGCCTCTGGCAGCCGTGTGTCTCAATGTGGCACCAGATCATCTCGAATGGCATGCCTCATTTGAATCCTATCGGAATGCGAAAGCCAACGTTTATCACGCGGTGTCATCGGCATGCGTGTATCCGGTGGGAGATGCCGACGTACAGGCGATGGTGGATGAGGCAGACGTGCAGCAAGGAGCTCGGGCTATCGGCGTCACCCTAGGTATCCCGAGCGTCGGACAGATTGGAATCGTCGATGGAATAGTGATTGATCGCGCATTCCACCCGCGTCGGCATACGGAGGGATATGAGCTCTATCCGCTCAGCGTGCTCAATCATCTCGCCCCCACAGGCTCGCAGCTGCCTACCCATATTGTGAATGACGCCCTCGCTGCCACAGCTCTGGCGCGTGCGGCTGGAGTCTCTGGCGACGATATTAAGCAAGCATTAATAGATTTTGCCCCGCGTCGGCATCGCATTGAGTATGTGCAGACGTTGGCGGGAGTGGCATATGTGGACGATTCTAAAGCTACGAACCCCCATGCGGCGCAAGCGTCGGTGATGGCCAACCCCGATCACTCCGTGGTGTGGATTGCTGGAGGACAGCCCAAAGGTGTGGATTTTGCGCCGCTAGTGGCTACACTGGCGCCAAAGCTGCGTGCGGTAGTGGTGATCGGTGTCGATCAGGAACCGCTGCGCCGCGCACTGGCAGATGTCTCCACGCTCGCTGGCATCTGCGTGCCCGTGCACTATGTCAGCCCAGATTCACGCCAGCCGATGCGAGAAGCCGTGCGCCATGCGGCGCTCGTCGCTCAGCCAGGAGATACAGTACTGCTCGCTCCGGCTTCCGCCTCTATGGATCAATTCATCTCGTATGCGCAGCGTGGCGAGGTATTCGCAGCCGAAGTGGCCGCATTGGCGCAGGGGCAGTTGGCAGAAAGTGTTTTGACAGAAAGTCATGGCGATGAACGGCGATGAGCGCGCACCGCGCGATAAATATCGCGATTCGACCAGCGAGGATGGCCGCGCTCGCGCTTCGCAGTCTCAGCGCACCCACACAGTTCGAGAGCGAGGGGCGCGAGGAGGGCGTGTGCAGCGATTCTCACCAGACGCGAATGCGCGGGGAGTGCCCCGCCCGCGGGCGGTGACGCTTGCTGATAGAAATGCTGGAAGCGATAGGAACAAACGAGTGCCGCCGCTGCCACGGATGCGAAAGAATCTCTTACTCGCCGATCCTGCAGATGGCAGCCTGCCTACTGTGGTTGAACTGACAGAAGCGCAAAAGAAGCGGCGAGACAGCGTCATTCGAGCGCTCATCGCCATCCTGGCGGCTACTGCTGTCCTGGTAGCGCTCGGCGTCATCATGGTGTTTTCCGCAACGTCGGCCAGGTCTATTGGAGCTGTGGCCATCGATGGTGGAGGCGAGCAGATCTTTTCCATCGCCCTTCGGCATTCGCTGTGGGTGTTCATCAGCGTGCTCGTGGCAGTGCTCGTATCTTTCCTGCCATATCAGTGGGTGGAGCGATGCAGCTACTGGCTGCTTGCTCTGGGAGTGGTGCTCCAGTTGGGAGTGCTAGCTTTCGGCGTCACTATCAATGGCAATACCAACTGGCTAGCTCTCGGGCCGGTGCAGGTGCAGCCTTCAGAATTCCTCAAAGCGGCCATGGTGGTGTGGCTAGCTCATGTGTTGGCCAGGCTGCAACTAGAGGAAGTGCGAACCCCGATCACGCTTGTCGTGCCGGCGCTTGGTTTTATACTCGCCACGTCTGTGGTGTTGATGGGGCGAGATATGGGCACGGCACTCATCTATGTGCTCATTGGTGGCGGCATGGTGTGGTTGGCTGGAATGCGCAATCGCTATTTGGTGGCGGTGGCGGCTTTTGGTGTCTTCGGTGCTGCCATACTGGTGGCCGCTCAGCCGTATCGATTGCGACGTGTGGAAGATTTCTTCTCTAACTTCTTTGCTATGCCCGATATTGTGGAGCCGACCCAGGCAGAGTTCGCCCAATTCGCTTTTGGCTCCGGAGGTATAGCCGGTGTAGGGCTGGGAGCTGGCAAAGAGAAGTGGGGAGACTTAGCTGAGGCACATACGGATTTCATTTTCGCCGTGATCGGAGAAGAACTCGGTCTGTTTGGTACGCTCACGGTGGTGGCGCTATTTTTGCTGCTGGGCTGGGGCTTTATCCATCTGGCGCAGAATATCAACACCCGCTACGGGCAGCTGGTGACGACGGGTGCGGCACTGTGGATTTGCGGCCAAGCGATTCTCAACATGTGCGTGGTGACGGGCGTTTTGCCGGTCTTTGGTGTCCCTCTGCCATTCCTTTCGCAGGGAGGCTCATCCATGCTGGGGGTGCTCATCGTGGAGGGCGTCGTGATTTCGTGTGCGCGGAGCGTGCCTGGGGTACGCGAGGCACTTTCGATAAAATCTAGATTTGTGCGTAAGGCGCGAGCCGTGGTGAGGAGTTAGTGTGAGAACGAATGTGGTACTCGCTGCCGGAGGTACGGCAGGGCATGTGAATCCGATGTTGGCTACTGCTCGTGCTCTGAGTGAGCTGGATCCTGAAATTTCCGTGACGGCGGTGGGCACGCAGACGGGTTTAGAAGCGCGTCTGGTGCCACAGGCGGGGGTGGATCTGGCATTTATTGAGCGAGTGCCGCTGCCGCGGGCAGTGAATCGTGCGGCATTCGCGTTTCCTCACCGTTTCCGCATGGCAGTGGCACAGTCGGAGAAAATCCTCGAACGCACGCAGGCACAGGTGGTGATTGGCTTTGGTGGCTACGTCTCCACGCCGGTGTATATTGCTGCCCACCGGCGTCATATCCCAGTAGTTGTGCATGAGGGAAACGCGCGGCCAGGGCTGGCAAATAAGCTGGCTGCCCGCTTTGCCGCTGCAGTGGCACTCACGTTTTCTAATACGCGCCTGGCTGCTCGCCGTGGCCGTACTGACACGATTGGTTTGCCGATGCGCGACGCTATTGTGCAGCTCGCACAGGCGCAGGGAGGACGGCGTTCGCTCGCCGCAGCTGCGGGAAAGCAGCTGGGGATTGATCCTGAGCAGCCGGTGCTGTTTGTGACGGGCGGTTCGCAGGGGGCGCAGCACATCAATGAGGTGGTGAGTGCATGTGCCGAGCAGTTGCGTGACGAGGGAATTCAAGTGCTTCATCTCACCGGAGCGGGCAAAGACGAGCCGGTGCGTGCCGCTGTGGAGCGCGTGGGTGGCACATACGTCGTGCTGGAATATCTCGAACAGATTGAGTTAGCGTATGCACTGGCTGACGTGGTGATTACTCGTGCTGGGGCGGGAATGGTGGCAGAAGTCTCAGCGCTAGGTATCCCTGCAGTGTTTGTGCCGTTTCCCATTGGTAATGGTGAGCAGGCGCTCAACGCGCACGATGTGGTGGAAGCTGGCGGTGCGCTGCTGGTGAAGAATGAGAATTTCACGGAAGAGTGGATCATGGCTCATGTGTTCCCGCTGTTCCGAGGTGAGAGATTAGAGCACATGTCCGGCGCGGCGCAGAGCGTCTCCGCTCTCGATGCGGCGCAACGTCTGGCACGGATTGCTATGGATGTAGCTCAAAAAGGGGACGCTCAATGAAGTTTCATCTGATTGGAATCGGCGGAGCCGGAATGTCGGTAGTGGCCGAGCTTCTGCTCGGTGAGGGGCACGTCGTCAGCGGCTCTGATCAAGAATCCACACCTACGACGCAGCTCCTGGCTCAGGCGGGGGCTACAATCTTCGCTGGGCATGACGCCGCTCAGGTGCCTGACGACGCCGTAGTAGTGGTGAGTTCAGCCATCAAGGAAGCCAATCCGGAGCTTGCCATTGCTCGGCAACGCCACCAGCGGGTGATACACCGCTCGCAGGCTTTAGCGCTGGCGGCGGGAACGCGCACCTTTATCGCTGTGGCGGGCACTCATGGAAAGACCACCACATCCGCTATGATCGCGTTGGCTTTGGAAGATCTAGGGCGCGATCCGTCCCGCGCCATTGGAGGCTCAATAGTGGGAGGCCTGCCTGGAGGAAAAGTGGGCACTGGAGATGCGTTTGTGGCGGAAGCAGACGAGTCTGACGCTTCATTTTTGAATTATTCTCCGCAGGTGGCTGTGGTCACGAATGTGGAAGCTGACCATCTCGATCACTACGGCACGGAAGAGAATCTCGAACAGGCGTTCGTGGATTTTGTACATCGCATTACGCCAGGTGGGTTGCTCGTGGCATGTGCAGATGACGCAGGGTCGTTGCAACTGGCGCGGCAGGCTGTGGCGAACGGCATTCGGGTGTGTACGTATGGACGTGGCCCTGCTCCTGAACTGCGCTATCCGAGTGCGAAAGCTGGGAGGATGGGGGATAACGCCGGCCAGATGGATTCGCCGCACGCTAGTACAGTGAGTTCACTCTCGGTCGCTCCCACCCACGTGAGTGTGCGTGACGTGCCTGCTCGCAGCCTCGATGCGCTAGCGGGGGTAGACGTGAGCATGGGCAATCAGAGTGCACACATCGATTTGATGATTCCAGGTGCGCACATGGTGCTCAATGCCGCAGCAGCCTGGGCTGTGGGATGTGAACTTGGGGAAGATGGAGCAGATATGGCACGGGCGCTCGGAAAATTCCGCGGCGCTCAGCGACGTTTTGAAGTGTTGGGCACTGCGGCGGGGGTGCGCGTGGTGGATGACTACGGGCATCATCCCACGGAAGTGGCTGCCACAATTGCCACTGCACGTGCCGTGACTCAGGGGAGTGTGCGGGTGCTCTTTCAGCCACTGACGTATGCGCGCACGAAAATTTTTGCTGCGGACTTTGCTCGGGAGCTCTCCCGAGCTGATGCTGTGGTAGTGACGCAGGTCTATTCCAACCGCGACTCGCTCGCAGATGGGGCGCAGGGCACTGCGATCACAGACATGATGGATCACACCCCGTTCGTCGCTGACCCTCGCGAAGCTGCCGCGCTCTTGCTCAGCGAGGCGCGGGCGGGGGATATCGTGATTACCTTAGGGCCAAAAATTCGCTCGATGGGCTATGCCATGCTCGATCTTTTGCGTGAGCGAGATGGGCAGCTGTTGGAGAACGATGAGCAGCGGCGTGGCAGCGGTGAGCAATCGTTTGGGGCGGATGGGCAGCCGTGCGAACGGGACGAGCAGTGAGAGCGCCGCGAGCTCCGCGCCGGCCGATGCGCTCGGGCGCGCAGTCAGCGGGGACGCACTCGGAATTGACACGAGAACGCTCTGGAGCACACTCAGAATTATCACAAGCGCCCTCTGGCGCTGATTCAGTGCGTCGGCCGCGCTCGGGGGTGCGACCGACGCAGAATCCTTCCAGGCCAGATTCTGCGAAGCCAGATTCTGCGCGGCGCTCTCAGCGGAGCACTCGTCTCGGTGCTCGGCGTGCGGCGGCGTTCGGCGCGCGGAGAGCATCAACGCCGCCGGCGGGAGTCCACGCAGATGCTGCCATGGCGACTGCTAGTGCACAGGTCATTTCAATGAGGGAGCGCCGCGCTGAGAAGAAACGGATGAACCGGCTGCGGTGGCGCTATCGCCTCGCGATTGCAGCAGGACTGATGGTGATGCTAAGCGGCTTGGTATGGCTGCTGTTTTTCTCCCCGATGCTCATGTTTTCTGCTGATCGGGTGCAAGTGAATGGGGCTGGAGGCTCCAGCATCGTGTCAATGGCGGATGTGCGGCGGGTATTGGCAGATCACAACGGCGAGCGGCTGGTGCTTATGCGGCCATCGGTGCTGGCAGCAGATGTGGAGAGCATTCCAGAAGTGGCTCAGGCGGATGTACACTTTGGATTCCCCGCGTCCGTGCGAATCGCGATCGTGCCCGAAGTGCCAATAGCCTGCGCCGTCGAGGGATCGGATTGTGTGGCCTTTGCCGGAAGTGGGGCGCAGTTGCACGTGGGAGCTGAGGAAAAGAAAACGTTGCCGAAGCTCACGGTGGATGATTCCGCTGTGAAACTCGCCAATCTAGCTCCCCGCTTGGACGAGGTATTGACGAGTATGTCGCCGGCGGTGCGCAAGCGAATAACGGCTGTGACAGTGGGAGCTGGCACCCAGTTCTCCTTTACACTGGATGGGCAAGCTATCGTCCGGTGGGGGACAGCTTCTCAAAATGCGCAGAAGAACACGGTGCTCGCCGTCCTTTTGAAAGAGCAGCACCAGCTGTACGACGTCTCTGCGCCGACGTTACCTATTACGCAATAGCAGGGACGATAGCGGAATACCGAGATACCGGACGATAGTGCGATTGACAGGCTGGCGCAGCTGAGCCGCCGACGGTGAGGTGGAAGCTGCGCGGTGAAACGGGGGCAGTGAAATGGTGCAAAATGTGCAACACACCCCGCGCGGTGATTGCATTTATGTGCTGAGCTTTCTACCTTTTGTGCGAGAAAAATAACGAAAAACTTCAAGCTTTACTTGAGCTTTCGGATAGCTGGAGCTTTCGGGAGGAAAAGAGACGATGGATTCACTCAACAACGCAGCCAATATCAAAGTGGTGGGCGTCGGCGGCGGCGGTGTCAATGCAATTGACCGCATGATTCAAGACGGCCTTGCCGGAGTGGATTTTATTGCCGTCAATACTGATGCTCAGAGCTTGGCTAAATCCGAGGCAGAGACGAAAATCGACATCGGGCGCAACGTCAGCGAAGGGCTGGGCGCTGGCGCTGATCCCAGCGTAGGTAAACGCGCCGCCGAAGAGAACATCGACCTGGTGCGCGAAATGCTGCAGGGTTCAGACATGGTGTTCGTGACGGCGGGCGAGGGCGGCGGCACTGGCACCGGTGCAGCTCCGGTGGTGGCTCACGTCGCCCGAGATTTGGGGGCACTCACGGTCGGCGTCGTTACGCGGCCATTTGGATTCGAGGGGCTGCAGCGCACCCGCAACGCCAACAGCGGTATCTCGGAATTGCGTGACGCCGTCGATACACTCATCGTCATCCCGAATGATCGACTTTTGGAACTCACAGAGAGCGACATTGGAATTATTGAGGCTTTTAGACTCGCCGATCAAGTATTGCAAAGTGGTGTGAAAGGGATTTCGGATCTCATCACCAAGCCAGGGCATATCAACCTCGACTTCGCCGACGTCAAGACGATTATGAAAGATGCCGGCACTGCGCTCATGGGATTGGGTTCAGCTACCGGAGCTGATCGCTCATTGCGCGCCACGGAAAATGCTATTTCCTCGCCGCTGCTTGAAGCCCGTATTGATGGTGCCCACGGAGTGCTGCTGGCATTCACGGCGTCCACTGATCTGGGTCTTAAAGAGTACGCTGAAGCGTCGCAGCTGGTGAAAGAGCAGGTGGATCCGAACGCCAACATCATCATTGGCATCACTCTCGATGAGTCCCTGGGAGATGAGGTTCGTGTGACGGTGATTGCTGCCGGTTTTGACGAGAGCGATGACTACCTGGTGCAGCCTGCTGTCTCTGCCCAGCCGAAGCCGGCAGAGCCAGCTGCGGCGCCAGAGCAACTGCCAGCACATTTGGACGAGCCTGAGGTACAGCCGCTGCGTGGAGAAGCTGCTGGCCCGCGCGTCGTGCCGGAATCTGCCGCTCAGGCATCTACTGCCGCGATGCAGAAAGCTCCTGCTGGCCTGGATGAGGACGATCACAAGCGGCCGGATTTGGATATTCCGCCATTCCTCTTCGGAGAAGAGTGAGTCCGAAAACGGGGAAGCGGCAGTGAAGTCTTTTGCGGTGATCGTTTGCGGCGGTTGGCAGCGGAGACTCACAGCGGGCAGCTGCGAGGCGATGGATGGCATATGTGGCAACACGCCGTCATATATCATCCGCTGGCTGCGGTGGCTTGCATAGTGTGAGAAGAGCACAAAGAAGGGAGCACAGGCATGGGATTCTTAGATCGGCTCAGTGGACGTGTAGCGTACGATCCTGCCGACGATGAAGATTTTGAGGCAGATGACGGCGTATACGACGACTACTACGAAGAGGATGCATCCAGCATTTCTCCTATTCACTCCGTAGATCGTGGTGAAATCGCTCGAATCGTTACGGTGTGGGTGGCGTCCTATAAGGAAATTCGAGATTTCGCTGTGGAATTTCGCGATGGAATGCCAGTGATTCTCAATCTCTCGGAAGCCCCCGATGGTGAGCGTGCTCGCATTGTCGATTTTGCGCTCGGCTTGTGCTTTGGTCTGGATGGGCTGTTCTCTCGTATTTCAGAAGACGTTTTCCTGCTCACTCCGCACGCTGTGAAACTCGATTCTCGTGGTACGGATGAGAATCATGATTTTGCCCACTGACTGATGAGGTAACTGTTCTTGTATCTATTAGGCTTGGCGCTCTACTGGCTGTGTCGTCTCTATATTCTTGTGCTGCTGGCGCGGGTGGTCTTTGATTTTATTCAGATTTTCAAACCTGACTGGCGTCCGCAGGGGATCGTGCTGGTGATCGGTACCTGGGTGTATCGGCTCACGGATCCTCCACTGCGATTTTTAGCGCGTTTTATTCCGCCGTTACGCCTGGGAACTATCGCGTTAGATGTGGGCTTCGTCGTCCTCTATTTTGCCGTTAAGCTGGTGCAATTTGGGGCTTACGTCGTGATGATGCGCTCGTTGATGTGAGGTGCTGCCGCTAGGAAACAGTGTTGCGCCTCTCCGCGTCTTCTGAATGAAGCCCGCCGTGGAGTTTTCCGGCGCCGTCACTCGCTAATGCTGAGAGCAGAGTGCTTGAGAGAGCGGAGCGGGATGAGAAAGCCTGCGGGTGACGATTGTGCGGGGCACCTTTCGATGACGTGCGTAGCATCTTGAATGATGCAGAGCATCCTGTGAAAGATGTAAATAGAAGTTAAGAATGTGAATCGTGGCGATTTTTAGCCACTGATGCGATAAATGTGGTAAAAATAGTGCTGTACATAGTGCGTCAGACCGGCTTCCGCGCGAGCCTTGTGGTTTGCTCTGAGTGCCGCACGAGGCACGCTGAAAAGTGCACAGCTTTCTGTGTGCTGAGAAATCGAAAAACGAGGTACAACTATGGCTATGCTGACGGAACATGACGTCGTCAACATGCGCTTCAAGGAACCACTGCGCATTGAGGATGGATACGATCAGGACGAGGTTGATGATTTTCTCGATCTCGTAGCTGAGACGATCGCCCAGCTGACAAAGGACAAAGCTGATCTGGAAGCGCAGCTCCAGACGGCGAATACGCGTGTGAAAGAGCTTGAGAATGCCACTCAGGCTACTTCCGGAGAGTCTCAGACGCCAGCCCCACAGCAGGAAGCCGCTGAAGTCAATGCGGAGGCAGCGAATGCCACGAGCATGTTGGCACTGGCGCAGAAGCTCCACGATGAGTACGTGAGCAACGGCAAAGCCGAGTCGGAGCGGATGATCTCAGAGGCCGAGGCTGAGCGCACTCGGATTGTGAACGAGACGAACGCTGAGCGTGATCGAATTATGAAAGAGACTGAGGACAACAAGAATGCCGTCCTCACGAAGCTGGATGAAGACCGTACGGTGCTGGAGCGTAAGATTTCTGAGCTGCGTGACTTCGAGCGCGATTATCGTGGGCGTTTGAAGAGCTACCTGGAGTCTCTGCTCCAGAATGTGAACAACTCTGATAATCAGGGCTGAAGCTATCGTAACGACTGATCGACGGTGGTAGTGCGGGTCGCTGCCACCGTCGATCGTTGTCTGCCTTGATTTGCTATTCTGAAGCAGTGAAGAAAAAGACGACTCAGGTGGCTGTAGCGGCTGTGGTCGCGGTGCTTGCTGTGCTGATTGACCAGCTCAGTAAGCTGTGGGCGGTCAATGCGCTCACGAATCCGCGTCCACTCGTGGGAAATCTGCTCAGCTTACAGCTCACATACAATTCAGGGGCTGCTTTTTCCCTCGGAGCTGGCAGTACGTGGATTTTCACGTTGATAGCTGTGGCGGCGTGCCTTCTCATCCCGTTTTTCCTGGTGCGAGCACGCGGTATAGGTACTCGTCTGGCTCTTGCCTTGGTCTGGGCTGGGGCGGTAGGAAACCTTATTGACCGACTTTTTCGGGAGCCAGGATTTGGCGTCGGGCACGTGGTGGATTTCATCAATTATGCCGGATTCTTTATCGGCAACGTCGCGGATATTGAACTTTTCCTGGGAGTGATCGCGCTGATTATGATCGAGGCGAAAAGCTCAGGTGCCACTCAAAATGAGCGCCGCATATGACGCTGCGGGCGGTGAACGAGGATTGTGAGCGCTGAATAAGACGGGTATCCGTGAGCGTGCACCTGCGATAGTGGCATGGCTGAGCGTAAGCGAGCCGGTCGTGCACATGTGCAAGGACAGATGAGAGGCAGAGAGTAGAGGGCAGTGACGAAGCGACGTGTGTATGGCATACCGCCAGAGTTTGTGGGGGAACGGCTCGATCTGGTGCTTTCTAAAGTCACCGGACTTTCCCGCTCGAATGCGCAGGCGCTTATAGAAGCGGGCAACGTTTGGATTGACGGCGTAGCTGTCACGAAAGCATCTCGCAAAGTGGCGAGTGGAGAAATTCTTGAAGCACAGCTTGAACGCACGGGCGCCGTTCTGATGCCGCAGCCAACGCCAGTGCCAGGCATGGCTGTGATCTATGAAGATTCCGATCTGATTGTGGTGGATAAACCCGCTGGGATCGCTGCTCACCCATCGCTCAACTTCGAAGGGCCGGATGTGTTGGGTGCACTGATGGCTGCCAACAGGCGGCTCAGCGAGTATGGGCCACCTGAACGCAAGGGGATTGTGCACCGGCTCGACGTGGGAACCAGCGGCTGCATGGTGGTGGCGAAATCAGAACGTGCCTACATCGGCCTTAAAAGGGCATTTCGCGATCGCACGGTCACTAAAATCTATCACGCGCTGGTGCAGGGGCATCCTGATCTACTCAGCGGCACGATTGAAGCGCCTATTGTGCGCGATCACCGTAAGCAGTGGAAGATGGCTGTGGGAGAGGGCGGAAAGTACGCCGTCACGCATTATGACACGCTTGAAGCCATGCCAGGGGCGACGCTTGTGAGTGTGCATCTAGAGACGGGACGCACACATCAAATTCGAGTGCATATGGCGGCGATTCATCATCCATGTGTGGGAGACGATATGTATGGGGCAGATTCGGCCCTCAGCGCGCGGTTGGGTTTGGATCGTCAGTGGTTACACGCCGTCACGCTGGGCTTTGAGCATCCCTGCAGCGGAGAATATGTGGAGTTTCATTCGGCTTATCCTCAGGATTTACAGCAGGCACTCGATCAGCTGCGCGCAGGAGTGCTCTAGAGAGCTATAGCGCTTCGCCGAGCGAGAAGTTTTGATCGAGAATTTTTCCAAGGTGCTTATTAGACTGGTAGGCATGGTTCTCAGCAACGATTTTGCGCATCTGCACGTGCACACTGATTATTCGCTCCTCGATGGGGCGGCGAAGATTAAAAAACTTGTGAAAGAAGTGGCTGCACAAGGGCAGAGCGCTGTGGCGATCACCGATCATGGATACCTGTTCGGCGCATACGAATTTTGGAAAGCCGCCCGCGATGCTGGGGTGAAACCAATTGTGGGGTTGGAAGCGTATATGACGCCAGGCACTTCTCGTTTTGATCGCACCCGTGTGCAGTGGGGCAAGCCCGAGCAAAAGAGTGATGACGTCTCTGCTTCAGGTGCTTACACGCACATGACGCTGCTGAGCGAAAATAACACCGGTATGCACAATTTGTTTCGGATGGGTTCGCTCGCGTCTCTCGATGGCCAATTCGGAAAGTGGCCGCGCATGGATCGTGACCTTCTAGAAACCTATCATGAGGGGCTGATTGGCACGGCGGGCTGCCCATCGGGAGAGATTCAAACGCGGCTGCGGCTCGGGCAGAAAGAAGAGGCTCTGCGCGCAGCAGGGGAGCTTCAGGATATTTTCGGGAAAGACAACTTTTTCGTGGAGCTGATGGATCACGGTATCGAGATCGAGCGGCGCGTGCAAAAAGACCTCATTGACTTGGCGCACAAGATTGGGGCGCCTCTCATTGCTACGAACGATTCACACTATGTGAAAAAAACTGATGACCACGTGCAAGATGCAATGCTCTGCATCAATTCCGGTTCTACGCTGACGGACCCTGCCCGCTTTAAGTTTGACGGCTCTGGATACTATTTGCGCTCCACACAGGAGATGCATCAGCTTTTTGCCGAGTTGCCTGAAGCGTGTGAGAACACGTTGCTCATCGCTCAGCGGTGCAACGTCTCTTTCCGCACCACTGGTGACGGAGCTAACTACATGCCAAGTTTTCCGGTACCTGAGGGAGAAGATGAAACCTCGTGGTTCATTCGTGAAGTGGAGCGCGGCTTGCATCGGCGTTTTGGCGATACGATTCCCACTGATGTGCGCGAACGTGCCGATTATGAAGTGGGCGTGATTGTCCAGATGGGCTTCCCTGGATACTTCCTCGTAGTGGCAGATTATATTGATTGGGCGCGTAAAAATGGTATTCGGGTAGGGCCTGGGCGCGGCTCTGGAGCTGGCTCAATGGTGGCGTACTGCCTGGGGATTACGCAGCTGGATCCGATCAAGCACGGGCTGCTCTTCGAGCGTTTCTTGAATCCAGAGCGCGTGAGTATGCCGGATATCGACGTAGATTTCGATGATCGCCGCCGGCCAGAAGTCATCAAATACGTCGAAGACAAATACGGCAAAGACAAAGTGTCGCAAGTGGTCACGTTTGGCACAATCAAAGCCAAGCAGGCGCTCAAAGATTCCGCGCGCGTGCTCGGCTATCCCTTTGAAATGGGGGATCGGCTCACCAAAGCAATGCCGCCATCCGTGATGGGCAAAGATATCCCCGTCAATGAGATCTTCAACAAAGATCACGCCCGTTACGCTGAGGCTGGAGAATTTCGCTCGGTGATTGAGAGTGACGGCGATGCCAAACGCGTGTTCGATCTGGCGACTGGGCTTGAGGGGCTTGTGCGACAGACGGGTGTACATGCGTGTGCCGTGATTATGAGTAGTGCTCCACTCACGGACGTGATTCCTATTATGCGCAATGCCAAAGACAATATCGTCCTCACCCAATTTGAATATCCCCAATGTGAGGAATTAGGTCTGATTAAAATGGACTTTCTCGGCTTATCTAACCTCACAACCATCAACGATGCGCTGGCGAATATAGCGGCCAATGGCAAAGAGGCGCCTGATATCGACGCGATTCCACTCGACGATCCAGCCACCTTTGAACTGTTACAGCGAGCGGATACCCTCGGCGTGTTCCAGCTCGAAGGCTCGGGGATGCGCTCGCTGCTCAAGCAGATGAAAGCCGATGAATTCGCCGATATCTCGGCTGTCTCTGCCCTCTATCGCCCTGGCCCTATGGGGGCTAATTCGCATATCAACTACGCTTTACGCAAAAACGGGCTGCAGGAAATCACGCCGATTCACCCCGAGCTGGAAGAACCACTCAAAGACATTTTGGCCCCCACATATGGCCTGATTGTGTTCCAAGAGCAAGTGATGAAAATTGCCCAGAAAGTGGCAGGATTCTCGCTAGGCCAGGCAGATATCTTGCGCAAAGCTATGGGTAAGAAAAAAGCGGATGTGCTGGCCAAACAGTTTGAGGGCTTTGCAGCAGGAATGCACAGCAATGGATATTCCGACGAGTGTATTCAGACGCTGTGGGATATTCTGGTGCCGTTTGCCTCGTATGCGTTCAATAAATCGCACTCAGAAGCCTACGCCCTTGTGGCATATCAGACGGCGTATTTGAAAGCGCACTATCCGGTGGAATTCATGGCTGCTCTGCTAGCCACGAATACCGGCAAGACCGATAAAATGGCCGCCTATCTCGCGGACTGCCGCCGCCTCGGAATCCCCGTCTTGGTGCCCGACGTCAATGAATCACGCGCTAGCTACTGGGCTGTCGGTGACGAGATTCGCGTGGGGCTCTCCGGCATTAAAAATGTGGGGGCAGGGGTAGTGGATGGCATTATCGCCGCCCGAGAAGAAAAAGGCGCATTCACCAGTTTCCAAGACTTCCTAGACAAAGTCCCATCGCAGGTGTGCAATAAGCGAGCCATGGAGTGCATGATTAAAGCTGGTGCATTTGATTCGCTCGGCTATACGCGCCGTGCCCTCCTCGCCGTCATGGAAGAGGCGATTGACGCCGTGCTTCCGGTGAAACGCAATGAAGCGGCAGGGCAGTTTGATCTCTTTGGTGGGCTAGGCGGCGGCCAGGAATCGTCCTTTAGCGTGAGCGTGCCGGATATGCCCGAGTGGGATAAACGCCAGAAACTCAATATCGAGCGTGAAATGCTAGGACTCTACGTCTCCGACCATCCGCTTTCGGATATGGAAGCCTTTCTCGCGCGCACCTCTGACACCACCGTGGTGCAGCTTCTCGACAACGAGGCTATTGCAGATGGCCAACCCGTGACGATTGCAGGGCTGATCTCCTCAGTGCAGACGCGAGTGGCGAAGAAGAGCGGGAAAGTGTGGGCCACGATCGGTTTGGAAGACCTGACGGGCTCCACGCTGGTAAACGTCTTTACGAAGACCTACGAGAAAACTGCTCCACTGCTCAATCAAGATGCGGTGGTGATCGTCCATGCGCGCGTCTCCATTCGTGAGGGGGCTGTGAGCCTCTCTGCCCAGAGTATTGATTTGGCGCCCACAGATGTCGATCTCAATGCACCTGTGGATGTGCAGGTGCGTGAGCGGATATGCACGCCAAAGCTCATGGGGCAGCTCGCTCAGGTACTCGCTCAATATCCTGGGGGAGCTCCTGTTCGACTGCACATAGTCCAGCGGAAACAAACCAGTGTGGTAGCGCTTGCTCCTGGCTATTCCGTGGCGCCGCAGCCGGCGCTCTACTCCGATCTCAAAGTACTGCTGGGACGAGATGCAGTGATGTCACAGGTATAGCGATGCAGTGCTGCCGCAGGTATAGCAGAGCGCTGAGATAACGGGTGATAGCAGGTAAGCGGAGCGTTGGGACAGCAAAGAGCGGCGCTGGGATAGCGCGCTGCCCATGCCGTGCTAGGATGCGCTATCCTGTGTTTTTGCCTGGCAAGCGGCGCACAGGCCATAGAGTTCGAGAGAATGGCTGACGTCGCTAAAGCCGTGCCGACCAGCTACCTCATTAGCCCATTTCTCGACATCTGCGGCGCTGATTTCCTCAGTGGTGCCGCAGGAGCGGCAAACGAGATGGTGATGGTGCTGATCGTTTCCGCAATACCGGAACAGCTGTACATCAGAATCTTCTAATCGCACCACGTCTACATCATGTGACGCCGCTAAATCTTGGAGATTGCGGTAGACGGTGGCAAGCCCTACTGCCTCTCCAGCTGCCTCAAGCCGCTCGTAGAGATCTTGAGCAGAGATGAAATTCTGGTTATTTTTCAGAGCGTCCACAATTGCTGTGCGCTGGCGAGTCTTTCGTTGCATAAGTGCGTCCTCGATTCTTCAGCTTGGCTGACCTCTTATCCCGCTCACTCACATCCATGCGAGAGATACACAAACCACCTCCATTGTAAGAGCTGTGCCAGCATTGTCAGAGTTGTGGCAATCTCGCCCATATCTGAGTTCATACATTGAGAAAAACTCGTCATACTCGGGTCTGCCATTCTGCGCCGTGATTCCAGTGCTCAGATGTGGCTTTTGGCGCTCAGATACTGGATGAGCGGATGCAACGCGGCCACGATCATATAGAGGCCGACGGCGAGTACGACGATCATTGCGCCTGGGCTGAATGGGTATATGTACGTGATAACGAGTCCAGCCACGGAGACGATGACGCCGATGGTCATGCCGATTGCCATTGTGCCACGGAATGAACTGGCCACCAGTTGCCCGATGGCCACGGGCACGATCATAATAGCGGAGACCAGGAGTACCCCGACCACGCGCATAGAGATAGACACCGTGAGAGCTGCCAGCATGGCGACACAGATGTTGAGTGTGCTCACGCGCAGCCCGCTAGCTCGGGAAAACTCAGGATCGTAGGAGAGTGAAAAAAGCGGGCCACGCAGCCCAATACCGACGGCCACAATAAAAAGAGTCAGACCGACGGTATAGTACACATCGCTGATACTGACTGTAGCGATGGAGCCGAAAAGGTAGCTCGTGAGGTTCGTCGTCGTGCCGCCAGCCACCCGAATGAGAATGACGCCGCCGGCGATGCCCCCATAAAACAGCAGAGCGAGGGCCACATCTGAGCCAGTGCGTCCGCGCGCACGGAATATCTCAATGAGCGCAGCTCCGAGCATAGATGTCACAATAGCCCCTGGCACGGCTAGCATATCGACGGGTTGAATGCCGATAGCAGCGCCAATGAGCCAGCCTAGCGCTACTCCGGTGAGTGCGATATGGCCGATGCCATCTCCCATGAGGGCCATGGAACGCTGCACGAGATATGTGCCGACGATTGGAGCTGAGATCCCGACGAGGACGGCCACGATCAATGCGCGTATCATCAGCTCGGAGGTGAGCATTTCTGATATGAGATTCATAGTGCTTCTCTCTTTTCACTCTCCCGTGAGTTTTGGCGCGTGGTGCTGTACCAGCGGATCGCGGTGGTGGGCAGCGTGGCGCCACTCCAGTGCTCTAGGGAGCTCTACGGGGGTGCCATCGTATATCACCTGGCCGTTTTCTAAGTAAATCACGCGATCTAGCAGCGGAGTCAGCTCTTCCGTCTCATGGAGCACGATCAGTTGAGTGACGCCGTCACGCTTGAGTTTGCTCAAGATCTGCGCCAGAGCGGTGCGCGAATGGACGTCCACTCCAGCTAACGGCTCATCTAAAAAGAGCACTGCTGGATTGCGCACAAGAGCGCGCGCAATGGCTAACCGCTGCGCCTGACCACCCGAGAAAACGTGAACGTGATCGTGAGCTCGCTCATCTAACCCCACAGCTGTTAGTGCAGCCAGCGCCTTAGCTTTAGCTTTTCTGCCGCGGTCTGCAAAGAGATGCCCACGCGAGAGTAAGCCTGAACGCACCACTTCCAGTGCCGTTGCTGGCACGCCAGAGCGCGGCGTCACTCGTTGAGGTACATAACCGATGTGGTCAAAAGGTATGTGGGGATGCCCCTGCGGGTAGCCGAGTATCTCCACGCTGCCCTCGGTGGGGCGGTAGACCCCGAGAAGAGTGCGCACGAGAGTGGATTTTCCCGAACCGTTTGCCCCCATAAGTGCCACTACTTGGCCGGTGGGCACTGAGAAAGAGACGTCGTGCAAAATAGGCGAAGCGCCCAGAACGAGTGAGACGTTCTGGGCTGCAACGGCTGGTACCGGCTCAGGCGCGTGTCGGTGGGGCGCTCTGCCCGACGTCTCGCGTGCCTGAACCACGCGGATGCGAGCGTGTGTGTCAGGCGCTGCGGGTGCGGCGTCACGAGGCTCGCGGTTGCTATTTACTGGCATTGAAGTGCGCTTCGCAATTCCTTGAGATTGTTCTGCATAGCTGAGATGTAGTCTCCCGATTCTGGCTTCGATTCGATGGGGGAGAGCACCGCCGTCTTGGCTCCAGTTTCTTGAGCGACGGCCTGTGCCGTCTTGGGCGATACCAGTTCTTCCGTGAAAATCGTCGTCGTGCCGTTAGAACTCACTACTTTCTTCACGTTTGCGAGATCTGAAGGAGATGGCTCAGCTTCTGGATCGACGCCGGAAATCGCGTACTGATTGAGTCCATAGCGTTCAGTGAGGTAGCTGAAAGCGGCGTGCGAGGTGACGACGTCATGCAGCTTGCACTGCTTGAGACCACTGGAGAAATCGGAGTCAAGGGTGGTGAGTTTGGCATCGAGCGCACTCAAGTTGGCCTTAAAAACCTCGGCTTTATCGGCGTGTGCTTTGCTCAGCGCATCTGTGAGGGCGCTGGCAGCAGCCTTCATGCGTACCGGATCGAGCCAGAAATGAGGATCGAGTCCCATTTCGCCGTGCTCGTGGGCGTCTTCGGCGTGCTCGCCCTCATGCTCGTCGGCGTGTTCATCCTCGTGCGTATCCCCTGCGGTTTGCGACTTTTCAAGGGAGACGTTGGGGGAAAGATCGATGACGGTTGGACCAGAAACGGTGGCGACGGCGTCATCTAAAGAGGGCTGGAAACCCTTGACATAGACGATGAGCTGAGATTTGGAAAGATTGCTGATATCTGCGGGGGAGAGTTCGAACTCGTGAGGCTCCACGTTTGCAGGGGTGACGGATGAGACCGTGACGGCATCCGTGCCGATCTGCTCGGCGAGCCAGGCCACGGGATAAAACGAAGCCGATACAGAAATTTTGTCATCGGAGGTGCTAGAGCTGCCCGTCGCAGGCCCTGAGGGTGTGGGCGTGGAGCACGATGCTAATGCCACTACGCTTGCTGCACCAACGGCAATCACGGAGCTCAGAGAACGAGTGCGCGATCTGCGGCTGGAAGCGAAACTATCTTTCTCTATATTCATAGGCACCATGTTACAAATTAATGAGAATCGTTTTCAAACTTTTGGAAGGAGAAAGGGGATGTGTGATGCATATCAAAGTGGTAGAGGCTCTTGAGCGAAACGCAAGTAGTCATCTCGCCCGTACAATGGCGGGGTATGCAACGATTCCGCATCATCCAGATGCGGTAGAAAGGACATGGGCATGGCTAAGGCAGCTCCCTCACAACTCGACAACGTGATCTCACTGGCAAAGCGGCGGGGTTTCGTCTTCCCCTCCGGCGAAATTTATGGAGGCACGCGCTCTGCATGGGATTACGGCCCTCTCGGGGTCGAGCTTAAAGAAAACATCAAACGCCAGTGGTGGCGTGCCAACGTGACGAGCCGTGCTGACGTGGTGGGACTGGACTCCTCCATTATTCTGCCGCGTGAAGTGTGGGTGGCCAGCGGGCACGTGTCCACGTTTTCAGATCCACTGATTGAATGTTTGAACTGCCACAAACGCCTGCGTGAAGACGAGCTCAAAGAGAGCTATGCGGCAAAGCATGCGATATCAGATGCTGACGTCGATATGGCAGATGTGGCATGCCCGAACTGCGGCGCTCGCGGGCAGTGGACGGACTCGAAACCTTTCTCTGGACTACTCAAGACGTATCTTGGCCCAGTGGACGATGAAGCTGGTCTGCACTATTTGCGCCCCGAGACGGCTCAGGGAATTTTTATCAACTTCTTAAACGTCCTCACGACGTCACGCAAGAAGCCGCCGTTTGGCATTGGTCAGGTGGGAAAGAGCTTCCGCAACGAAATCACTCCTGGTAACTTCATCTTCCGCACCCGAGAATTTGAACAGATGGAGATTGAATTTTTCGTCAAGCCTGGAGAAGACGAGCAGTGGCATCAGCGCTGGATTGATGATCGCTTCGCATGGTACACGGGGCTGGGAATTTCTCCTGACAACCTGCGCCTGTATGAGCACCCGAAAGAGAAGCTCTCGCACTATTCCAAGCGCACAGTTGATATCGAGTACAAGTTTGGTTTCCAAGGCTCTGAGTGGGGCGAGCTGGAGGGGATTGCCAACCGTACAGATTTCGATCTCTCAGCGCACTCTCAGCGTTCCGGAAAGAAACTTGAGTATTTCGATCAGGCTAGCGGCGAGCGCTATATCCCGTACGTTATCGAACCCTCAGCAGGGCTGACTCGCTCAATGATGGCATTCTTGGTGGAAGCCTATACCGAAGATGAGGCGCCAAACACTAAAGGTGGAGTTGATAAGCGTGTGCTGCTGAAACTCGATCCTCGCCTCGCACCCGTGAAAGCGGCGGTACTGCCACTCTCGCGTTCTGAGAAGCTCTCTCCGGTGGCGCGCGATCTCGCGGCCGATTTGCGCCAGTATTGGAATGTGGACTTTGATGACGCCGGTGCGCTCGGGCGGCGCTATCGCCGCCAGGATGAGATTGGTACTCCGTTCTGCATCACGGTTGATTTCGATTCGCTCGATGATCACGCCGTCACGGTGCGCGATCGCGACACGATGGCTCAAGAGCGCATCCCCATGGAGCAGGTGCGTGGGTATCTGGCCGACAAGCTCATCGGATGCTAAGTGGCTGCTGACGTCGTTGGGGCAGTAGCTAGTGCAGCGGGGACATCTGTTGAGAGTGGGCAGCGTGCGCCGGTGAATATTGGGGCACTTCAGCTCGACGTGCCGGTGCTGCTCTCTCCAATGGCCGGAGTTACGAACGCCCCCTTTCGTCAGCTGTGCCGAGAGTGTGCACAGCAGGCGCTGGCAGATGCATCGTCTCTCAGCTTTGAGCGGGCGCGCCCTATGTCTGCTCACATGGGCGGTGTGCCGGGCAGTGCGGAGGCGGACGCTGGCTACCAGGTAGCTGGCGATCAGCTCAATGCCTACGCACATCAGGTGAACATTCACGTGGGGACTCCTGGGAACCAGCAGTTGAACGCGCGCGTGGATGCTCATAGCGGTATTGGCGCTCATCGTGGCGCCGATCATGGCACTCATGCACCGGCTGGGCTGTTCGTGTGTGAAATGATTACGACGCGGGCACTGGTCGAGGGCAAGGCCAGCACGATGCAGATGCTGCAGCCAGATGCTGGCGATCCTGTGCGCTCCGTGCAGCTCTATGGAGTGCAACCAGGCGTGACGGCGGCGGCCGTGCGCCGCTTGATTGAGCTCGATCTAGCCGACCATATTGATCTCAATTTTGGCTGTCCGGTGCCAAAAGTGACGCGTAAAGGAGGAGGCTCGGCGCTGCCGTGGAAGACGGATCTATTCCGTAGCATCGTGAGTTCAGCCGTCCGCGCTGCCGCTGAAGCATCTGATGCTGCTGGGCGCGCCAGCGCCGTGCCGGTGACGGCTAAGCTCCGTCTCGGTATTGACGGCGAGCACCAGACTTTTCGGGAGGCCGCCGCCATTGCAGTCGAATCAGGTATTGCAGCACTCACGCTCCACGCCCGCACTCTCGAAGAACATTATTCCGGCCATGCTCACTGGGAATGCATAGCCGAACTCGTCAAACTAGTGGATGGCGCTGTACCAATTTTTGGAAACGGTGACGTCTTTGAAGTGGATGATGCGGAACGCATGGTAGGCGTGACGAGATGTGCTGGCGTTGCCATCGGACGCGGTGCTCAAGGGCGCCCATGGATTTTCTATGATATGGCGGCGGCCTACAGCGGCTCGCCGCTCAGGGCACAGCCGTCGTTGGGCCAGGTGGCGGAGCTGATGATGCGGCATGCCGAGCTGATGGTGGAGCATTGGGGCGATGAGCTGAAAGCTATGCGTGATATGCGCAAACACATCGGATGGTATCTGCGCGGATTCTCAGTGGGCAGCGATGTGCGCAGTCAATTGGCTGTGGTGAGTTCGCTCCATGAGCTCCGTGAACTGCTGGGTGTGCTTGATCTCAGCCAGCCGTATCCGGCTGCCGCTCACGGATCGCGCGGGCGTGCCGGAGGTGCTAAACGGGCACATGTGCCCGAGCATTGGCTCGAATCGCGCACACTCAGTTCCGCCGAACGCGCGATGATTCAACATGCTGAGATCGGTGTCTCTGGTGGATGAGCGAGAAATAAGTGCTCGCACTGAGCGGCTCTCTGGCGGATGTATAAGTACGCATTACGTACACATATGCGGGTGAGTGAAATATGTGAAGCGTGCGGCGCTTGCCGTAAAAGCGTGTGGTGCTTTGCTGTGAAGGAGTGTGAGGGAGGCGAAAGGTGGATAGCCTGATCGTTGGCGTAGGGCTGATTATTGCGGTGTGCGTTGCCGCTGCCATCGCCCTCATCTTTTGGTGGAGAATGAGACGCGTCATGCGGGAAAACAGACAGCTACGAGCGGAGATTGAATCTCGCCAGCAACGCCCCACAGTGATTTCTCACGAGATCCGCACCCCACTTGCTCTCATTAACGGAGCAGCTGAGCTCCTTGCCGAGGGACTGGCCGGCCCGCTCACAGATCAGCAGCGCACGTTCGTCACTACGATCACGGAAAACACCACTCAAGTGATCAATATTGCCGAGAATTTTTTAATTGATGCCCGCCTGGCCAACCATCTTCCCGTTGCGCGAGAAACGGTAGATATTCGCGAAATTGTGGCTCAGACGGCGCGGCAGATGCGCAGAATCACTCCAGTTCCAATCTACGTGGACGCGGCAGGAGGGACGCTGCCGATCATGGCCGATCCGCAGCTGATTCGCCAACTCGTGTGGAACCTGGTGAATAATGCCACGCGCCATGCAGGGGAGGATGCTACCGTGACTGTGTATGTGCGCAATGCTGAGGGCGGAGGTGCCCTCTTGATTGTCTCTGATAATGGAGCTGGCATCTCTTCAGAAGACCAAGAGCACATGTTTGAAGCGTTCCGTGTCGGTTCAAATAGGCGCCCCGGCACGGGGATAGGCATGATGGTGGCACAGCAAATAGTTGAGGCGCATGGTGGAGAGATTCTGGTAGATTCACTCGCCACTCATGGAACTACTATTCATGTGGTACTCCCCGCGCACGGCGATCAAGCTAGTGATGAGGTGAACGAATGAGCAAGCCGAGAGCATTAGTGGCTGACGACGAAGTACAAATGGTTTCAATCGTCACTTTTGCCCTAGAAACGCAAGGATTTTCTTGCGAGAGTGCCACATCTGCGGGAGCTGTATGGGAACTTATCCAGCGCAATCACTACGATCTTGTGGTACTCGATGTGTTGATGCCGCAGGGTTCAGGAATCGAAATAACGCGCAAGATGAGGGCTGCTCATATTTCCACGCCGATTATTTTGCTCACGGCTCTCGGGCAAGAATCAGACCGCATTGCGGGGTTGGAAGCTGGAGCAGATGACTATATGGTGAAGCCTTTTAGTCCTCGTGAACTTGCATTACGTGCGCAAGCAATTGTGCGCAGGGTGGCTCCGCAGCACCAATCTCATGAGATCGTGGCAGGGGATATCACCGTTAATACTGATCTGGATCGTGCGTGGTATCGCGGGGTAGTGATTACGGAAAGCCAAGTTGAGGTGGCAATTTTAGGAGTGTTGGCACGCCATGCTGGGGATGTGGTCCTCATTCGAGAGATTATTTCTGCTGCCTGGGGATCGGCGGCACTTGCGGGAGGGCGAGAAATGGTGAAAACGGCTGTGTATCGTCTGCGCAAGCATCTTGAGCAAGCTGGCGTCAATCCCGCTTGTGTGCGCAGTCACCGTGGATTGGGCTATTCGCTCGATCTTGGCGCTCTGGAGGTTGGTGAATCCTGACCTTGCATAGAGCGGCGCGTAGATCGGAGGAACAATCATCACAGCAACTGGAAGCAACAGTGATGGGGATCGCAAGGGATAGTCAATCATGGCTAGTGGGGAGCTGTTGGTAACAGCATGTTACCAAGTGTGACCTAGTGAGCCACTGCTGTGACCGTGGGCTTCTTATGATGAATGCATCAGAGTTTCAACGACGATCTCGGAGGTTATGTATGCCCACGCAATCGAGGCCGCTTGGTTTCCTTTCAGCTCCGCCGAAAGCCGATCCGGTGCCGGCAGAAAAAGTAGCGACGCTATATCGCTCACTGCGTTGGCGGGTGTTTGCTGGTATTTTTCTTGGCTATGCCGGCTTCTACCTCATTCGCAACAACGTTTCGCTCGTGGCAGCTATTCTGAAAGAGAATGGTTTATTCAACACGGTTGGTATTGGAATTGTGGCCAACGCTGTGCTCTTTGCCTACGGACTTTCTAAATTCTTTATGGCGATGCTTTCAGATCGCTCTAATGCTCGCTATTTTCTTCCTATTGGGCTGGCGCTCTCGGCAGTGATGAACTTGCTCGTGGCATTTGTGCCGGTGCTCACTGCGTCTGTGGGAGTGTTTGCCATCGTGATGTTTATTAACGGCTGGTTCCAAGGAATGGGCTGGCCTCCGTCAGGGCGCGTCCTTGTGCACTGGTTCTCCACCAACGAACGTGGGTGGATGACGTCGATCTGGAATTGTGCACACAATGTGGGTGGTGCTGGAGTAGGCGTCATTGCGGCGTGGGCACTCACCAACTTTTCCAAGGATGAAGCGGATTGGACCCCAGCTTTCTGGGCTCCGGCGATCGTGGCACTCATAGTGGCGCTGATTGCTTTCATCCTTATCAGAGACCGTCCGGAGGCCGTGGGCTTGCCGCCTATCGAGGAATATCGCAACGATCCTGCGAAGGTGGAAGCGGCAGATTCGGAAGGTAGCTCGTGGAAAGAGATGCTGTTCAAGCACGTGCTCACAAACAGGGTGATCGTGCTACTCGCCGTCACAAACGTGTTCGTGTATACGCTGCGTTACGGCGTTTTGAGCTGGATTCCGGTGTACCTTACGGAAGAAGTGCACGGCGTTAATATCAAAGAAGGCATTATCGGGTTCGCTATCTATGAGGGTGCGGGCATTGTTGGCACACTTCTGTGCGGCTTGGTGTCCGACAAAGTGTTTAAAGGGTGGCGTTCTGGCGCAGGCTTGCTCTTCCTCGGAGGTGTGGGCGTGGCTCTTGCTTTCTACTGGCTGTTGCCGAATACAGCCCCGCTGTGGATGTTCTACATGCTGATCGGCGTGATTGGTGGTTTAATCTACGGGCCAGTGATGCTCATTGGCTTGCAAGCAATTGATCTCTCGCCTCGGAATGTGGCAGGCACGGCAGCTGGATTCACAGGGCTCTTTGGCTATCTGCTTGGTGCCACACTCGCTTCCTCTGGTGTGGGGCTTTTGATTCATTACTTCGGTTGGAACGTGACGTACGGCACCCTGCTGTGTGTGGTGGTAGTCTCGCTCATCCTGATGGCGATTGTGGGCAAAGACGAACGCCGTCTGATGGAAGAGCACAAGCTCCGTCAGCAAGAGGCACACTGAGATCATGCGTGATTTTATCCGACGTGTTGCTCGGCTGGACTGAGCCGATCAATAGATAACTGTGCAGTGCAGATTCGCTCAGCTAAGCAGCGAATCTGCACTGCCTTATAATCAGAGCCATGCACTCCCTGTGGATTCGCCGAATGATACCGCGCATAGTGGTGGCACTATGTGCGTGTGCCGTGGCGGTCGGAGCGGTGATTGCCACACACGATTTTGATCCAGATGTGATGGTGTTGTGTTCCAACAACGAATCCACGTGCAAAGCACTCGTGGACGATTATCAAAATCTCACGGGGACGAGTGCACAAATGATAAGAATGCCCACCACCGAAGCACTCGCTCAAGTGCGAAGTGGCTCTCGGTATTCTGAATTTGATGTGTGGATCGGAGGGCCGGCGGAGGCCTATGAACTGGCGGATAAAGCTCACGCGCTGGCTCCGCATCAGCTGTCGGCACCGGCAATCCCGCAGCGGTTTCGCACATCCACGTGGCTGGGAACCTATGGTGGAGTGCTGGCATTTTGTGTAACTCAAGGGGTAAAAATTCCGCATACGTGGGAAGATCTTGCGCACTATCAGGGGCGAGTAGTGCTGCCGTTAGCATTCACTAGTGGCACAGCTGCCACAATGTTGGCTGTGCAAAGTGAGCGGCTGGGTGAGCGAAGTGCTGCCATCGCATATATGAAGCGGCTACATGAAAACACTATTGATTACACTTCTTCCGGCACCGATCCCGCTCGTCTTGTGCGCAGTGGCCGGGCAGACGTGGCCGTCACATTTGCCCCATATTGCCAGAGTTCATCGAAGTTGGTGCCGCCGCAGGAAGAAGAAGCTCTTCTTCCTTCCGTCGTGTTTCCCGAAGACGGCACTGGATTTGAAGTAGGCGCTGGAGCTGTGCTGGCGCGTGGGCGTGTGGATGCAGGGCGGGCTTTTCTTGAGTATGCCGTTTCTAATCGCGGGCAACAAATCATGGCACAGGTGGAAGGGCAAAGCCCTGTTTCACTAGAGCTGCCCAATAATCTCACCGATCGGCTCGCTCAGCTCGATCAGCTCGGAGTGGAGATATTCACCCGCAATATTGATGTAAACGCTGAACAGCGTGAGGCGCTCCTGCACGATTATGCGCGCACGGTCATGTATCCACACGGAGTGATTGGGCCGCTGTGGCGTTCCTTTAGTTTGGCGTGTGTGGGCGCACTGATTGCCACCATTATGGGGGCGCTTCTCGCTGTGGCGTATCGTTTGAGTGGGCGGGCTCGATGGCTCATAGCAGTGCTAGCATGTGCCCCGATATTATGTCCCTCAGTGGCTGTGGCGGCAGCCCTATCGAAGTCGCCTTTTTCGCTCAACCCTTATTCAGGAGCTATCCTGTGTATCACCTTTGCTCTGTGCGGAGTGCCGCTGGCTTTTGTGATTCACGTGGCGTTGAGCATGAACGTGAGTAGCGCACAACTGATGAGCGCAGCAAACTTAGGGAGCAGCCCGCTGCGCACTCTCGCAGTGACGGCGGGACCTCACCACTGTGCGGCATCGGCAATTAGCTTAGTGTTTATCACGCTCTGGTTTATGCTCGACGATTCTGCTGGGGCCGCCTACGGTGGGCGGCACGATCTACTCATCAATATGGCTATCACATCCGTGAACTTAGGGAGAAGGGAAAGTTTAGGTGCGCTCGCAGTGTATGTGGCGCTGGCAGTGTGTGCGGCTGCAGTGTTGGGGATTCTCTATCGCGTAATGCGCGAAGGTCGGTGCATTACCCGAAATTCTGTGTCCGATCGCAGCAGAGAGCATCCGCGAGAGCATGTGGCTGATGTATCCGAAAACTTTGCCCACGCTCATGCCTCAAGCAGTTTTATGAAACGTTATTTTTCCCGAGAGCGACTATTCTTATTTGGTTTCGTGGCAGTGTGGACAATAGTGTTAGTGGGTCTTGTGGCAGTGATGATTGCCAACTCTGCCGAGGGGACGTTTCACGTTGATGGGCTGAGTTGGCTGGGAACTAAAGCGCTGATCGGCGTTATGACCACGGTGGTGGCGGTGGTGGTAGGCATCGCCTGCACTGTGTGCGAGTGGCGTTTCCCCGGAGCGATCCATACATTCATGATTTTCCTTCTTCTGTGTGCGCCAGTGGCGGTGGGGTTGTGGTTCACACTCACATTCCGTCAGTCGATTCAGATTGGCACAGTCACTGTGCTTCCTCCACTCGTGGGACGGTATTCGTTTGCTGGAGGAACTCTGGCCGTGACGATTGCATATCTGGCCGTAACTATTCCACTCGCGTACTTTTTCATTGCGCTCTCCCGTCCTGAGCTGATGGAGATCGCCCGCTCCGCGCGCGCGATGGGCAGCGTCACCATGCGAGTGTTAGCGCTGCTGATGCATCAGATACGCGGCAGACTGATGGGAGTGGCTGCCATCATCTTTGGCGTCACCCTCGCCCAAACCGCCACTCTTTCGTTTGTGCAGCCAGCATATTTCGGAGTGGAATCACCGAATTTAGTGAGTTTAGCAGAGGGAGGAATGGAGCAAGGAATCTTTTCTGTGAGCTTGTTAGTGGGGGCTCTCGGCACGCTCGTGGTGGCGATGGGTGGACTGGCTATACGGGGATGGGGGAGGAAAAACTAATGAGTCTAGAGCTTCGCGATGTGTCCGTGGATGACGTGCTTCACAATATCTCGCTGTATGTGCACGATGGGGAAGTGATGGCGCTTGTGGGGCCGTCAGGCTCAGGGAAAACCACGCTGCTGAACGTGATATCTGGTTTTGCGCAACTCAGTGAAGGAGGTGTGCTCGTAGATGACGCACATATAACGGATATTCCGGTGCAGCGGCGCCCTGTGGGGATGATGCTAGAGCGCCCTGCCCTCTTCGACATGAGTGTGCGTGCAAATATTGAATTTGCACTCGACGATGCGCGGCAGTCTCCTCGCCAGCGCCACGATCTTGCCACGATCGCTATGTCGTCGCTGAACATTTTAGGCTTGGCGGACCATCATGCACCTAGCCTCTCCGCTGGGCAGCGGCAACGGGTGGCGTTTGCCCGCACGTTCGTACGCCGGCCGCGCGCCGTGCTGCTCGATGAGCCCCTCGGGCATATAGAGGCATCAGTACGTGCTGATATTCATGCTGAGCTTCTCAATCAAACGCACCGCTTAGGGCTCGCTGTGCTATACGTGACGCACGATATTGCGGATGCGTGTGCTGTGGCAGATCGGATTACGGTACTGGAGGAAGGGGCAGTAGTACAAGTAGGAACTCCTGAAGAATTATTTTTCTGCCCAGTTTCGCCGAGCGTAGCGCGACTCATGGGAGTGCCCAACATTCTCACGCAACCGCAGGCAAGGCTTATTTTGGAGCCGTCGGTGCTCACTTTGGATTCTCCGCAGTTTTCTCACGCTGCTCACGATCTGGATGTGCATGGGAAGACAGGCGATGGCCGCGGTATACAGGTAGTGATTGCACCTTCGCGAATCAACCTGCGATCTGCTCACAGCACAAACGTGGTAGGCAGCGTAGGGCAAGTGATTCGGTGCACGTTTGCTCGCTCGCATTACGAAATAGATCTGGAAACGGAAGTGGGAACGCTCGTGGCCTGGGTTCCACAGCCGTATCGTGTAGGCGATTACTGTGAATTCTCCGTCACTCATGCCTGGCAGTGTGTGGAAGAAATCCCGCAAGCAAATCCAGCAGCTAAACTATAGACGTGAGCAGTCTCTACAGCGAAAGCGATGGTCAGCGGTGGGCATTTGAGCCGCCAAAGAGCAAAACGCGCACGGAGTTTGAACGTGATCGGGCACGGGTACTCCACTCGTCGGCGCTGCGCAGACTTGGGGCAAAGACTCAAGTACTCGGGCCAGAGGCAGATGATTTCGTGCGCACCCGTCTCACCCATTCGCTGGAAGTGGCTCAGATAGGCCGCTCGCTCGCTAAAAATTTGGGGTGTAATCCAGATATTGTCGAGACGGCGTGCCTCTGCCACGATCTTGGACACCCGCCATTTGGGCACAATGGCGAACGCGCGCTTGGTGAGGTAGCGGCGTCCATTGGCGGATTCGAGGGCAATGCGCAAACCCTGAGAATCCTCACTCGCCTTGAGCCCAAGCGATTTCATCCAGATGGATCTCCTGCTGGCCTCAATCTCACGCGCGCCACGCTCGACGCCACCGTGAAGTATCCCTGGCGGCATGGGGAAGGCCCGAACGGGGCACAGTCGCCTAAATTCGGGGTGTATAGCGATGACGCCGCCGTTTTCGATTGGCTTCATACAACTCATGGATACGATAGACCAATTGAAGCGCAGATTATGGATCTCTCCGACGATATCGCCTACTGTGTGCACGATGTGGAAGATGCACTGGTGCACGCCGTCACGCATCCACGCGCCACTGTGCAGCTGTATAGTGGGCAGGAGCCAGAAGGAATTTTGCGTGCCGTAGGGGCAGAGCGCGACGCCGTGATTGCCATTACGCAGAAATGGTATGGGGAAAGCGTTACTGAGCACCAGCTAGATATGGCATTTGATCGGCTGCTGGCACTGCCCGCGTGGCCGAGCTCATTTACGGGAACCATGCGGGATCTGGCTCAGTTGAAAGACCTCACGTCAGATCTGATCGGGCGCTTTATTAAGGCCGTGACGGAGGCTACTCGGGAGCGTTTTGGCACGGAGCCGCTGTGGCGGTATCGCGGCGGCGTCGTCATTCCTGATCAGACGCTCGCAGAGATTACAGCTCTCAAAGGTTTAGCGACGTATTTTGTGATGGCTCCCCGAGAGCATGAACCTGTCTATTTTGAACAGCGCACGATTATCTTTGACTTGGTGGATGCAATTAGCGAGCATCCGCAGACGCGATTAGAACCGGCTTTCGCGGGTGCATGGCAGGGAGCCGGCAACGATCAAGAACGGCTCAGAGTGGTGATTGACCAAGTGGCTTCGCTCACAGATCTTTCCGCTCGTACATGGCATGCCCGCTACTGTGGAATGCTGCGTCATTAATGTAGCTATAGTTGTGGCTCCTCTGGAGAGTTCGCCTATTCGCACAGCGTGAAACTGAGCTGAGCGGCCGAGTATGATGGAGCCCATGGCAGGACGTATTCGAGATAGCGTGGTGGACGAAGTCAAACAGCGCACTCGAATTGAAGATATCGTTGGCGAATATGTGAACCTTAAACCTGCCGGTGTGGGGTCGCTTAAGGGGCTGTGCCCTTTTCATGATGAGAAGACGCCGTCGTTTAATGTGCGCCCGCACGTTGGCTATTTTCACTGCTTCGGGTGCGGGGAGAGCGGCGACGTCATCACGTTTATTCAAAAAATCGAGAGTATTCCTTTCGTGGACGCCGTCGAGTATCTGGCGCGTAAGGCCGGAATCCAGGTGGAGTATGAGGAGAACACGCATGCGGGGGGTGACGCCGGTGCCCGTGAGGTAAAGCGCTCACGGCTCATTGATGCCCATCGCGTGGCAGAGGATTTCTATGTGAGCCAGCTCAGCACGCCGGCTGCGGCGGCGGGGAGAGAACTTCTGGCGGGGCGCGGTTTTGATGCACAGGCGATTGCTCATTTCCGAGTGGGATATTCGCCCAACACCTGGAACTCGCTGCTCGACGTGCTGCGCAAACACGGATTTACGGAGAGGGAGATTGCCGCGAGCGGACTGGTGGCTGCCGGTACGCGTGGCCCGTATGATCGCTTCCGTGGCAGACTAATGTGGCCAATTCGTTCGATCACGGGGGAAACGATTGGTTTTGGTGCGCGTAAAATTGACGATTCTGAAGAGGGGCCAAAGTATCTCAACACTCCTGAGACACAGATTTACAAAAAGTCGCAGGTGCTCTACGGAATCGATCTGGCCAAGAAAGCTATTACTGATGAGCATCGCATTGTGGTGGTAGAGGGATACACCGACGTGATGGCTGCGCATCTGGCTGGAGTGCCGCAGGCGGTGGCTACTTGTGGCACGGCGTTTGGGCATGAACACGTCAAAATTGCACGGCGCTTGATTGGGGACTCTGCCTCGGTGGCTGCCGGAGTGATTTTACACAATGGGCGCAGCTTTGGCGGAGAAGTGGTCTTTACATTTGACGGCGATGCTGCTGGTCAGAAAGCTGCTCTGCGAGTATTTCAGGAAGATCAGAGTTTTGGCGTACAGACGTTTGTGTCAATTTTGCCCGAGGGGCTTGATCCGTGTGAGCTGCGCATGAAATATGGTGATTCGGCTGTGCGCGAGGTGATCGACAAGCGTGAGCCACTCTTCGCATTCGTGATTCGGTCAATCTTGCGTGATGTGCCGCTGCGGACTGCGGAAGGACGTGCGGCTGGACTGCGGGCGAGCGCTCCGGCGGTGGCGTCTATTAGAGATCGCGTGCTGCGCAGTGAATATGTGCGGCAGCTTGCTGGCTGGCTGGGGATGGAAGAACATGTGGTGCGTGACGCCGTCATACAGGCACAGCGACAGCTCTCGTCTGCATCGCTGCAGATTGCGCAGAGCAAGCGTACTGGCAGTCGCCATCTTCCTGGTGCCTCTGGCTACAGTTCCGAGGCAGTAGGGGGACGCGAGAAAAGCGCGGAGAATGCGGAGAGCTACAGCGGCGGTGCTGGCGGCCAAGCGAGCGATGCTGGTGTGGCACGCGATGATGGTGCAGCGCTCGGGTATGCGCACACTCGCGGCGATGACGAGTTAGTGGAGGTCGGCGTTCCGGTGCTCAAAGCACGCAGCGAGATTCGTGACCCCGTGGAGCGTACTGAACGGGCGGCGTTGGAAGTGATGTTGCAGTTGCCGCGTTTGGCGCTCGCCGCGAATGCCCAGCAGCTTCCGAGCCAAAGTTTTGTGGTGCCGATTCATCGCACGGTGTTTGATGCCATCCGTGCAGCTGGGGGAGTAGCGGCAGCAGATGAGCGAATGAATGCTTTGGCCGCTGGGATGATGGCGGAAAAAGATGCCGAAATAGCTGGCACGAATTGGTTTGTAGGGGAAGTGGCGCGGCAGCTCGATCCGAGTGTGCGTGGGGCGGTGTTTCAGCTCAGCGTAGAGCCACTTGCAGAAGATCGAGCGGAGGATATGTGGCGATACGTGCGGGGAGTGATGATGGCACTCATTCGCCAGGGGTACACTCGTCAGATTGCGGACGTGCGTTCTCAGATGCAGCGGGTGGGGGCGGATTCTCCCGATCAGCCCATGCTCTTTGAGCGTTTGATCGAGCTGGAAAAGCGGCGGCGGGCATTTGACGAGACGGACTCCTGAGCAAAGGTCGTGTGCTTGAAGCTATGCGCTGGCTTTGTATTTACTGGTGCGCTTTGTATTCATTGGTGTAAAGCGGATACGATAGTGGGCGTTGCCCCTGTAGCTCAGACGGTTAGAGCAGGGAACTCATAATTCTTTGGTCGCGGGTTCGAGTCCTGCCGGGGGCACAACGAGGAGCTTTTTGATCCGAAAATTTATTTTCGAGATCAAAAAGCGACGAAGTTGTGGGCAAGCGTGGAGCGCTTGCTAGCACAACGAGGACTGGCGATGGTGTGGGTGGGCAAGCGTGGAGCGCTTGCTGACACAGCGAGGTAAATTTTTGCTGTGGTGGTGTGATCCGAAAATTTATTTTCGAGATCAAAAAGCGACGAAGTTGTGGGCAAGCGTGGAGCGCCGTCACGGCAGTTTTTGCCGCAGAGAATTAGCAATCGCGGCGTCGTAACGCCCAAAAAGTGACAGCTGCCGCAGCGGCCACATTGAGCGAATCCACGTGGTGCAGCATCGGAATGCGCACCACGTAATCTGCACTGGCAATGGTGCGCTGGCTCAGTCCGTCTCCCTCAGTGCCGAGAATAATAGCAAGGCGAGAATCGGGAGAGCGCACAAGTTCCGAGTCCTCAAAATCAGCTAGGCTCAGAGCGTCGTCACTCAGGGCGAGTGCGAGCGTGGTAAATCCGAGATCTCGCAGCATGTCAGTGGCAGGCCAGCTGGTCAGGCGCGTCCATGGGATCATAAACACGTTACCCATCGAGACCCGCACGGCGCGGCGGTAGAGCGGATCGGCGCACCGCGGAGTGATGACGACGGCGTCAATACCCAAGGCTTCTGCTGAACGGAAAGCTGCTCCCACATTGGTGTGATCTACCAGGTCTTCTAGCACGCATATGCGGTGAGCATCCGCTAAAAGATCGGCCGGATCAGGCATGGGAGGACGTTCCATAGCGGCGAGTGCCCCGCGGTGCACCCGAAAGCCGGTGAGCCGTTCAAGCTCGCTTTCATCACCCACATAAACGGGTATATCGCCGTCAATCCCAAAGCCCATATACTGGCGGAAGAGATCATCAATAGCGCCAAGCCAGCGCTGTTCTAGCAGTACAGAGCGTGGACGGTGCCCTGCCATGAGCGCTCGTTCAATCACATTGCGCGATTCAGCCATATAAATTCCGTGCTCGGGCTCGAGTTTGCGGCGTAACGCCACATCTTTCAAACTGGTGTATTCGAGGAGTCGCTGATCGGCGAGGGAAGTGATTTCGATGAGCACAGAGATATTGTGCCCTGCTCAGTTGTGAGATTCCAGCCGTAGGATAGTCGCTGCTACAGCGCGAAACATATCCGCCAGACATATCCGCTAGCTGACGTCTAAACCTGTCAGCTGGCGCTCATGAAGATGAATATGGGAGAGACATACGGGGAACCGCGAATGATGTACTAGTCACCGTGATATATAAGCCGATACACTAGGGCTACGGGGGATAGCAGATATTGGTGCTGCCGCTGTGATATATGAAGTGTGACTGCAATGCGCAAAGGCGTTGGGTCTGCGCGCACGTGAGAGGATCATGAGGTAAACGACATGAGTATGAACCCCGCGATAAACACCCCTAGTCAACCTAAAAAAGGGAAAGGCCCCATTATTCTCGTGATCGTTGGAGTGGTGATAGGGTTGGTTTCACTCATCGCCATGATCGTGGTGGGAAGCCAGGTGGCGGTGAAAGTAGCCGATTACGCCACGCAGTCGCTGGACTACAACGTCGGGTCTGCCAGCGTCAATGCCAAGGCTGGCGATAAGGTGATCGTTTTGACGGATACCACTGAGAGCATGGACCTCAGTGGCTGCTCGCTCTTCGATGAATCTGGCAATGATGCTGCTAGCAAAGTGAGTTCGGCTTCTGAGGCAGATGACATGGATTTTGGTGGGCAATGGAAGCCCACTGGAGCGTTCGTCGTCAAAGCGAGTGGAACGTACAATCTTGTGTGCAGTGAAGATAAACCGCTAGCTCTCGTCGTCATGCCCGTATCAGACACAGGTGCATTTGTCGGCGCTGGAATTGGGATTTTGCTGTGCATTGTGGGCGGTTTTATTGGCTTTGCACTTTTCGTCTCCGGTATTATTTGGCTCATTGTGCGGCATGTGCGTGGCAAACAGGCGGAGAGCGCAGGGGCGGCTCAATGGCAGCAGTCGGCACCTCAGCCGCAAGCTCAATGGCAGCAAAATCCGCAGGGGGCATGGCGGCAGCCAGCGGCGGGAACTCCGGCGGCAGGTTTGGGCGCTCCGGCCATGGGCACGCCGACACAGCCTGCACCGCAACCACAACAGTCGGTGCAGCCGCAGTGGACGCAGGATTCTGCTCAGCAGTAGTGATGAGGCGACTGCGCTGCCATATGTGCTGCATGACGAGGTGACGCGGTAACCACCGCACTGCTGACCGGCGACGCTTACCGCTCAGCAGTGCTTGGCGTTCAGCGTGGTGATAGATGGGCGTGCAAAAGAGGGGCACACTACTGCAGAGAAAGAAGGCGTCGGCGTCACCCCTGCTGTGCTCGCCATTCGTGAGCGCCAGCGATGACGGCGCTGCGGGCAGGTCCGGTAGCTCCTAACAGTGGCAATACGCCCAATTTGAGCATGGTGTTTATCATGGGTGGACCCGCGTGGCCAGTGACGACGGCCTGTACGCCATGCTCGCGCAAGAACCGCACGATTCGCGCGTGGTGGGTGCCCTCAGCGCCCTGATCGTGCCAGATATCCCAGGCTACTTCGTATTCGTCCCAACTGGTAATGTCGTCACCGCTCACAGTGGCAATAGCCATCCAGTGAGCGCGGCCTAGGCCGGCTCCTACGTTTTCGCCTACAAGATTGACGGCCACGACGACGGGAATACTCGTCGCAGCTTGATTGCCGTTGATAATGTGCACGTGCTCGGTACTCTGTGCGGTGCTCGCTGCGGCAGCTTGGGTGCTGCTCGTATCGTGTGAATGTTTATCCATGGCAGCTATTCTATGAATCTTTGTCGTTTTGTGCGCGTTGAAAATGCTCTGTGACAGTGCGATAGCAATGCAGGTTGAAAATAGTGCTGAAAGCTGACGAGTAAAATGATGCGGGTAAAAGCATTGCGTAAAAGTATATGGACACAAGCGTTCGGGGTGAGAGCTGCGGGCAGAGGTGGAGAGCTCAAGCGGAGAAAAGTGCACAACCCGTTTGTTCGCCAGCAATTCACACTTATAAATTCGCCAGCAATTCATACTTATAAAGTTGAGCATATAAGACTCAATAAAGTTTGTGGAATAAAAACTCAACCTCTGCGTTGTAGTAAGCAGATCGGGAAACCGGAGAATCGAGAATGAGTCAGATTGTCCGGCCCGCAGGTTATGAATGGAGTGATTGATATGGCAATGTTTACGAATGATCCGTTCCGCGGTATTGAGCATATGATGGATCAGGCAATGCGCGCTGCTGCTACAGGTTCGAGCATGGGGATGGATCTGTATCGCACCGATGATAATTTTATAGCGAAGTTTGATATGCCAGGGGTTTCTCCGGAATCTATTGATATCGACATCGATCAAAATACTCTGACGGTGCGTGCCTCTCGTGAGTCTGAAAAGGGAGATACCATCAAGTGGCTGTCCCGTGAGCGGTTCGTGGGCACATTTGCTCGCCAGCTCAATCTGGGCTATGGGCTCGATACCAGCAAGATTACCGCCGACTATACTGATGGCGTGCTCACCCTCACGATTCCAGTGGCTGAAGAATCCAAGCCGCGCAAGGTGACTGTGTCGCACGCTGGGGCGCAGAAAGTGATCGATGGAGCTTCCTCCGATCAGTCAACAGCGGAAGAAGCTGCCTGATTCGTCAGATCTGCGGCAGCTGAGTCTTTCAGCGCTTCAGTGATGTCGCACCTAGACGTCGCAGTGTGTGAGATCTGCAGTGTGTATACAGTTTGCGAGTTAGCACGTGGGGCTGTGTTTACGCCATGTGGCGTAAACACAGCCCCACGCACGTTTACTTTTAGAGTGCGTCTGTCAGCGTCACCCCTAGGCTATCTTTGCCCGCGTCACCTTTGGAGCACGTCCGCTAGAAAGGCGAGTGTATCTGCTTTTACGTCATCGAAGTATGCTTTGGCATGACGGGTGCCAGGCAGCAGGCGCACCCACACGGGCAGCTGCTGGTCGGCAAACGCCTGCTGCATCGCCGTCACCTCACTGATAGGAGTGAGCTCATGGTAAGAATTGATGAGCAGCATTGAGCCTGTGTTTTCATTCACCCTATAAGCTGGCGAAGCATCTGTGGCTTGAGCAGCATCCCCGTGGAAATAGTTCAGCAAGAACCACTTGTAAAACTGATCGACGGGGCCGACGGGGCCAGCAGGCCCTGCAACTTCTGGATGAACTGCGGCCACTTCCGCCAACGGATGCGCCTCCACATCTGGATGAGCAGCAAGCCACACATCGTGTGCAAACATGCCCGAGAGCGAAACTGCTGGTACGCCGAAGCGAATAGCCATCTCAGCTGCCATCGTTCCTCCTACGGAATATCCCACAGCGGCGAGGCGATGGCGGTCAAAGGTATAGGGGCTAGCTTTTAACCATTCAATTGCATGTGCCACATCGTCATTGGGTTGCGGGAAATAGGCTGTGGGGGTGAGGGAATAATTAGGGATAGCGGTGAGGTATCCGGCTTCAGCATAGAACGCGCCCATATCGGCATCGGCGGATTTGTCGCCGCCAGCCCAGCCACCTCCATGAATAAGCACGACGGCTGCACCGTTAGGCTTGCTTGGTTCATAGATATCTGCCGCAAGATTGCGCTCGGTATCATACGTTGCATCATGTGTGATCGTGATAGACATGCTGTTCCTTTGCTCCTTCATTTTCTACTGTCGCATGCGCCGCTCCATAGTGTGCGCTCTCGTATACGAGGACGATGCAGACGATAGTGGCACATGTGCTGCATGTGTCACATGGGCTACTTCGTTTTTAGCGGTCTACTGTGGCTTACTGAATCACCACGCTACGCTCAGATAGAACGCAGCGCCAGGATGTTTCGTGACGCCGCCACTCCCTACGCCACCGCTCCCTTACGTCACCGCTCCCTTACGCCGTCACGCGTGCGAGCCACTGGGCGAAGTCAGCCCACACCTGGTCTTTGTCGGTCTCGTTGAAAATTTCGTGTCGGTCGTGGGGATAAATATGGGTGGTGACGTCGTGGCTGCCAGCTTGGGAATAGTGCGCAGCTACTGAACGCACAGCTCGCGCGCCGCCTACTGGATCGAGCTCTCCGGAAGCGATATAGAGCGGCACATCAGGTGGAAGATGGAAAGTGCGCTCGACGTTAGCCGTTTGAATGCCATTTAGCAGCTGGAGGAAGAAGGCATTGCTGGGCACGAATCCAGAGAGCGGATCGGCGATATAGGCATCTACGTTTTCCTGATTGCGCGAGAGCCAATCAGAGGGCGTGCGGTGCTCAAACGGTTTGTTATAAGGACCAAAAGCCAGTGCGTTGAGCAGATGTGCGGTGCCTCGTGGGCGCAGCGCGCTCAATATACGGGCGAGCGTGCGGCCAACTGTCGCAATAGTTCCAGGCCAGAGACCAGTGCCGACGATGGCGGCTCCAGCTAATTCGGAGGAGTGCCGCATGAGGTATGTGCGCAGCAAGAACGATCCCATCGAATGCCCAAACATCACGTAGGGGATTCCAGGATAGCGCTGGGAGGCATACGTGCGCACGGCGTGGATGTCTTCTACCAGATCGTCCCACTGTACGCCATCTCCGAAATAGCCAAGGGGATTGCGGCTATTTGCACTCAGGCCGTGGCCGCGATGATCGGCGCCTACGACTGTATATCCCTGTTCGCTGAGATATTCGGCCAGGGGAGCGTATCGTCCGAGATGCTCGACCATTCCATGAATAAGCTGTATGACGGCGCGCGGGCGTGGGGCATCATCATGTGCAAGGGCACTCTCGTGTGCTGCCCACTCGTAATAGCGCACGGTGGTGGGATGTGGACCGGAAATTGGAAGCTCGCTCTGCATTGTTTTCTCCATTGAATATGTGTTGAATATGCGCGGTAGGCGATGCTGTGCGTGGACGGCATCGGGCGCGGGCGGCTGTGAGCTACGGATAGCCGTGAGCCGGAAACTGTTCGTCTTCTAGAGTACGCCTGTTTGCGCCAGCGTGTACTCAGCAACGGTACGCACACGCTGGCAATGGCGCGCACACGTGGACATACGTGGCATGCGCCCGCGCCTATGGTGTGTTCGTGCGAGGAAGTGGGTGGCGGTTGTGCACAGCAGGCCGCCGCGGCGTGGGCTGGTAGGGCATATGCGTGCGGTATGTGCGAAAATGACGCCATGCGATATATCTCTACTCGATCTGCGCACGGTGTTGGCGAGCACTCTGATGCTGGCGAGCATTCCTATGACGGCTCTGGCGAACGCTTCTGCGATATTCTACTTGAGGGACTAGCCCCTGACGGCGGACTGTACGTTCCGCAGACGTATCCTCAGCTCACGGATGCCCTGCTCACTGCATTGCGGGCAGTTTTCCAGGAGCGTGGGTATGCGGGGCTTGCAGCGGAAGTGATGGCGCTGTTTGTGGACGATATCCCGCGAGCGGATTTGGAGGATATAGCGGCGCGCGCCTATAGCGTAGAAAAGTTTGGCTCAACTGTGGTGACGCCGGTATCGCAGCTAGGGCAGAGCAATCTCTGGATTGGCCACACCTCGAACGGGCCAACGGCGGCCTTCAAAGATATGGCCATGCAAATGCTGGGAGAGCTTTTTGATTATGAGCTGGCTCGGCGCGGCAGCACCCTCAATATTCTGGGGGCAACCAGTGGCGATACCGGCTCGGCGGCCGAGTATGCGCTGCGTGGACGGGAATCTATTGCGGTCTTTATGCTCACTCCCGCTGGCCGGATGACACCATTTCAGCGCGCGCAGATGTTTTCGCTCATGGATGCCAATATCGTCAATGTGGCGGTGGACGGGGTCTTCGACGACTGCCAGGAACTCGTCAAAGCCGTCAATGCCGATGTGGCTTTCAAAGAGCGCTACCACATTGGAGCCGTCAATTCGATCAATTGGGCTCGCTTAATGGCTCAAATCGTGTACTATATCGCCTTCTGGATTCAGCTCACCAGCAGTAACGACGAACGGGTGAGTTTCGCAGTGCCAAGCGGGAATTTTGGAAATGTCTGTGCCGGCCATATCGCCCGATCGATGGGACTTCCCATTGACCGCCTGATCGTAGCCACCAATGAAAACGACGTACTTGATCAATTCTTCCGCACGGGGATCTATCGCGTGCGCAGCGCCGCTGAGGTCGCAAAGACGTCGAGTCCCTCCATGGACATTGCAAAAGCGTCTAATTTCGAGCGTTTCATCTTTGATCTACTGGGGCGTGACGGCGCTCGGGTATCTGATCTCTTTGGCCGGCAGCTCCGTGATACGGGAGAATTTTCGCTCGCTGGCACTCCAGAATTTGCCGCCATCATGCGAGACTACGGATTTGTCTCAGGATCGTCCACTCACGTTGATCGGATTACGCATATTCGAGATATATGGGAGCGCTATGAGATTCTCATTGATCCGCATACTGCTGATGGCGTGCATGTGGCGCAGCAGTATGTAGATTCTCTGCATACTCCCATCGTGGTGTTGGAGACGGCGCTGCCGGTGAAATTTGCGCAGACTATTGAACAAGCTATTGGTCAGATACCAGATGTGCCGCCGCGTTTCGCACATGTGGAAAGCGGCGGCACTCGGGTGCTTAGTGTGCCCAATGACGTGCAGGCAGTGAAAGAACTGATTAGTTCTCGCGCGATTTAATCATCACCCAGCGGTAGCTCACTGCGATAATAGCGGCGAAAGCGATAATGCCGATCACCTTGCTGGCACCGGCAAAGCTGTCGGGCACGATTCCGAGGAAGTCGGCGTTCCCGCTGGCTCCGATGAGGGCAGCATTCAAGATGCCGAAGAGAGAATCGCCGACGATCAGGCCGGTGGCGAGCAAAATGCCGTAGCGCTTTGACCGTTCAGGATTCGTTTGCCGAGCCGCCCAGCGGTCATAGGCAAAGCCGATGAATGCTCCAATGGTGACCATGAGCGTCGTGGAGATGTTGAGATACATGCCCATGCCCACAGCCAGTGGTGCGAGGTGGAATCTGGTAGTTTTGCCGAGAATTTCATCGATGACGACGATGAGGACGCCGATGGCTGCGCCGATGCCGAAGAGATTCCACTGCATTGATCCGCCAAAAATACCGCTTGAAATGGTGGCCAGTAGCGTGGCCTGTGGAGCTTGCAGTGCGGCGTCAGGATTGCCGCCAGCAGGACCGATGAGCTGGCCATCGACGCCGAGGAATCCGAAACTTCCCATGAGCAGCTGCAGCACCGGCGGGATGACGATGGAGCCAAAGATGACGCCGATGATCAATGCCACCTGCTGTTTCCACGGAGTCGCTCCCACGAGTTGGCCAGTCTTGAGATCTTGCAGATTGTCGTTGGAAATAGTGGCGATTCCAAACACGATGGCGGTGGTGAAAAGTGTATAAGCTGTCAGCTCAGTGGGATGCGTTTGCGCTTCATTGCCGGTGATAAAGAGAATGAGGAGAGCGGCTGCCACTACCACGATGATGCCCACACCAGAAATTGGAGAGTTGGAGGCACCGATCAAGCCGGCCATATAGCCACAGATGGAAGCCACGATGAGGCCGATGAGCAGCACGAAAATAATGCTGAGCATAATCAGCGCGCCGGTGTGGTGAGAGATGGGGGAATGCCGCAGGAAAAGCCAGAGCAAAATCCCGATGGGAACCATTGAGATCAGCGTGATGGCAGCCACGTACGTGAACGGAATATCCTGCTCAGTGATAGGCAGCTGCTCGCCGGCCTCGCGTTTCTTAGAGGAAGCGAGGGACTCTTTGATGCCTTTGAGGATAGGGCCGATGATTTTCAGCAGCGTCCACACAGCTGCCACTGCCATAGCTCCAGCGCCGATCATACGTACATCTTGGCCGAAGACACCTGAGACGATATCTCCGAGATCGCCGTTGCCCGTGGCGAGGTGTGAGACAGTGAGCACTGGTAAGAGAATGCCGTACGCCGTCACGAAGCCCACCATCATAGCAATGCCGACAGCTGGGCCAACGAGATGTCCAACGCCTACTAAAGCGAGAGAGAGCGAACCGCCCACCATGGTGGCTCCGGCACCGACGCGGAACGGGACTGAGAGCGATCCAGCTACGGCTTTGAGCGCCGTGAGCAGGCCATATCCAGCAGAAGCAATGCCGCCCCAGACAATGATGAGCAGGCCGCGGTGATTCTCCTCAGCTGATCCGTGGGTGTCGCCCACTTTCAAGACCTCAGCGGCAGCCACGCCCTCTGGATACGGCAAATCAGAGCCCGTCACGAGCGCACGGCGCAGCGGAATAGAATACGTGACACCGAGAATACCGCCAATGAGCGTGATGGCAGCAGTCTCCCAGAAGGGGAATCCGCTCCAGTAGCCCACCATCACGAGGCCAGGAATCACAAAAATAATGGCGGAAAGCGTGCCTGCTGCAGAGGCGATAGTCTGCACAATGTTGTTTTCCACGACGGTGTGATCAGCGAATTTGCGCAGTATCGCCATCGAAATGACGGCGGCGGGGATAGAAGTGGCGAACGTCAGTCCCACTTTGAGCCCCAGGTAGGCATTGGCAGCGGTGAACACGAGCGTGATCAAGCCGCCGATCATGACCGCTCGAATCGTCAATTCTTTTACGCTGTTACGAGCTGCTGTTTGTTGCGTCATAGATTCTGTTCTCTCCAGTGAATGCGGAGCCGTGTGGAAATCTCTCATTTCGACGCGGACGACCGCTAATGAACGGCACTATTATGCATCTCTCGTGGGGAAACCTTGAAATTTCCACATGTACACAGCGGTGATGGCATGGCTCAGCTCGATAGCGCTGATTGAACAGTCCAAGGCTGCTATCGAACTGCTATCGAACTGAGCCATGCGCACAATTATGAGGTCAGTCCACCCAGTCGAGGGTACGGTTCACGGCTTTTTTCCATTGATGAATCTGGTGATCGCGTTCGGCGGCATCCATGGCAGGATTCCACCGATGAGCTTCATGCCAATTAGAGATTACGTCTTCTTCTCCGCTCCAGAAACCCACGGCAATTCCCGCCGCATAGGCAGCCCCCAGGGCGGTGGTTTCAGCCACCTTGGGAAGCACAACGGGAGTATTGAGAATATTGCTCTGGAATTGCATCAGCAGATCGTTCGCCGTCATACCGCCATCGACGCGCAGCTCGCCAAGTTTTACGCCAGAATCTGCTTCCATAGCGTCCAATACCTCGCGCGTCTGGAATGCTGTGGCTTCAAGGGCTGCGCGGGCGATATGCGCTTTCGTATTGTAACGGGTCATGCCCACGATGACGCCGCGGGCGTCGCCACGCCAATAGGGAGCAAAGAGGCCAGAAAAGGCCGGCACGAAATAGACTCCGCCGTTGTCATCGACAGATCGGGCGAGAGCCTCCACATCGCTAGAGCTATCAATAATCTGTAAATTATCGCGCAACCATTGGATGAGAGATCCGGTGACGGCGATAGAGCCTTCTAAGGCATAGACGGGTTTGCGCGTTCCGATTTGATAACACACTGTGGTGATGAGGCCATTGTCCGAGAATTGCGGTTCTTCGCCGGTGTTCATCAGCATAAAACAGCCGGTGCCGTAGGTGTTTTTAGCCATCCCAGGTTCAAAACACGCCTGTCCAAATGTGGCAGCTTGCTGATCGCCGAGATCTCCAGCAATAGGCACGCCAGGGAGCAGGCCAGTTTGGCGCCCATGTCCGTACACTTCTGCTGAACTCTTGATGTCAGGAAGCATACTCATAGGAATGCCGGCGATCTCGCAGATATCTTCCCGCCAGGTGAGGGTGTGCAGATCCATGAGCATCGTGCGCGAAGCGTTAGTAACGTCCGTCACATGGATACCGCCGTTAATACCGCCAGTGAGATTCCAGATCACCCAGGTATCAGGGTTTCCAAAGAACAAGTCGCCAGCTTCGGCTTTTTCGCGTGCTCCAGGCACATTTTCCAGTATCCACATAAGTTTGGTGATTGAAGCATAGGTGGAGAGAGTCTCGCCCACGATAAAGCGGAAGCGGTCTTCTCCTCCCTTGCTGGCAAGGCGATCAACGATGTCTTGCGAACGAGTATCTTGCCAGACGATGGCATTATAGATGGGCATTCCCGTGTGTCGATCCCACACGATGGTGGTTTCGCGTTGGTTTGTGATACCCACTGCGGCAACCTCGTGGTGGTTGATTTCAGCTGTGGAGAGAGCTTCGCCCACAACTTTCCGAGTGTTTTCCCAAATCTCGATGGGATCGTGTTCCACCCATCCTGCATGCGGGAAGATTTGTTGATGCTCAAGCTGACCAGTGGAGACAATCTCACCTGAGTGGTTAAACAGGATAGCGCGGGTAGACGTAGTACCTTGGTCGATAGCGAGCACGTATTTTTTCTCTGTCATCATGAGTCCTTTTCTCACGTCGTTGTGAATACACACGAATATGTATCAATAATATGGTTTTTGATTGTGGCTCGCGATTAATGGGCGAGCACGCCAAACATAGGGCCAAAAATAGCTCCAGCGATGACGCCGCCGACGATGGGGCCGACGATGGGTACCCACGCATACGCCCAGTCAGAGCTGCCTTTTCCTTTGATTGGAAGAAGGGCATGTGCGATACGGGGGCCAAGATCACGCACGGGGTTGATCGCATAGCCGGTGGGGCCGCCGAGAGAAGCGCCGATAGCGACGATAACGAGTGATACTGCGAGCGGGCCGAGACCGGATTGAGTATAGCCAGAGAGCATCACCCAGGAGACGAGGACGAACGTGGCAATTGCCTCCGTGAGGACGTTCCATCCGTATGAGCGGATGGCTGGGGCAGTGGCAAAAGTGCCGAGTTTATCTGCTGGGCTTTCATGCTCATCGTACAGCTGCTTGAACGCGAGCCACGCCGTCACTGCCCCAACAATAGCACCGAGGAGCTGAGCGATGATGTACGTGATGGTGGTGGCAAACGTGATGGGAATCCCTGGCATAAACTCGGATTTTCCAGAGGCGACGAAGCCGAGCGTAATGGCAGGGTTAAGGTGTGCGCCAGTTGCATATGCTACATAGACGCCGACAAATACGGCCAAGCCCCACCCGATGGTGATTAAAAGCCAGCCGCCTCCAGCAGCTTTAGATTTGCGTAGTGTGACGTTTGCACAGACGCCCACGCCGAGTAAGAGCAAAAATGCCGTGCCGATAAACTCGGACAGAAAAATATGTGGAAGAGACATACATACCCTTTCTGACGAGAATACGCACCTTTGCGTATTCACATAATTTCTTGGGAAGAGATTCTTATGAAGAAGCGCACACTTGCTGCTCGCAGAGGCGCGCGAGCAGCAAGTCTCGGGCTGTGCAGAACACGGCTATCAGGTATTTCTGGGTTTGCCAGTGAATGCCACCATGGAATACCGCCCAGTGAATGCCATGCACGCTGGTGAGTACCGTATGGCCGCGCTTCGCCCTCGGAGTGATAGGACACTCCGACGATGGAAATAGCGAATTTTTTTGTGGGGTTCTCTGCGAAACATCCGGTGCCATGCCCTGCACGTCAGGAGCCTTGCATATCAGGAGCAGGGCGCATCGGGAAGCATCGCGAAAATATCATGCAGATGAGACTATGTGTGCTTGTGTTCTCCTTTTTCGGGGAGCTTATTCCACGGCATTCCACGTAACTCGCTGGTGCCTGCTAACCCGAGAGCGTGGTGAATAAGCTGCACGGGGTGGATCACTTCTGCTCCGGAGCCTTGCCGAATCTGCCACCGGCAGGTCTCCGTCTCGCAGGCCGCCAACTCTGGATTCGTGCGTTGAACCATCTCGAAAAGTGGTGCTCCCACTCTCTGGGCGACGTCGAACTTTTCTTTCTTCAGCCCATATGTGCCGGCGATTCCGCAACATGCCTGCTCTGATTCCACTACTCTCACGCCAGGAATTGCCTCCATCATGCGAATGGCGGGTTTGCCAATTCCCTGGGATTTCACCTGGCACGGTTGATGGTAGGGGATGGTGAGATCGCACCGCTGCAAATCGTGGATGGGGAATTCTCCGCTGTCCATCAATTCCAGCAAAAATTCTGATGTCTCCACCATGCGTGAGCCCACGTCGATCAGCTCTGGATCGTCAATTCCCATAATCTCGTGTGCTTCATGGCGCAGCATGCCGGCACACGAACCGCTGGAACTCACAATCACGAGATCGCGTCCGGCTGAGCGCAGTTGTTTGCACACAGCGCGTACCTTGCGAGTTGCCTGCTTAAAGAGGCCATTTGATTGCTGAGCGAGGCCGCAGCATCCTTGCGGGGGCACAATGACGGAGTATCCGAGATATTCCAGAACCTCCACGGTGGCAATCGACGTGGCTACCTCAAAATATCCTCCCGCACACCCATGGAAGAACACGATTGGGCCGCGCTCGCCAGGGGTGATGCCAGCGCTCACTCGGCGTTCGCTGAGCGGACGCCGCTCATGTTTTTTCCACCAGGCGGGGAATGAATACTTTTGCACAGTAGGCATCGGGGCGTCTTTATGTACACCGACAACGCCTTGCACGATTGCTCGGATGGGAGCGGCGTGCAAAGCCGCATTAGCGAGGGGAGCGAACGGCGTCAGCACTTTCCCCTCAAGTTCCGTTTGCGTGATGAGCCTGTCGCGCAGTGGCATATGATCTGCTTTCATGACGGCGCGCGCCTGGGCATTGATCTCGGCAATCTTCACCCCTTGTGGGCAAGTAGTCGTGCAGATTGAGCAGCCCGAGCAATAATCGAGAGAATGATCGACTGATTTCCCGTGCCGGAAACGTTCCGCTTGCGGGCCGACATACTTCGGGCCAGAAAAAAGATCAGTAGAGCGCATCACGGGGCATTGGCTCTCGCAGATTGTGCATTTGACGCATGAGTCGAGAGACACCCGCGCGAGCGAGGCTCTGGCACTATCAATGGCGTCGGATGTCTGAGAAGCATGGGTGAGCATCAGCGATCCTCCTTTGTGTCAGCTTCTATATTTCGTTGGTGCGACGGCTCTTGTTGAATGTGATTCACGTGAGCGCGATCCATCGCGTTCACTGCTTCGGCGGCGGCAAAAGCACTCCCGAGAGCAATTCCCTCGCCAGATCCCTCATTCCATGGCAGTGCACCGCCGATGATGTCGCCTGCACAATAGAGATTTGTAAAGATTGCGCTGGCAGATTCGCCAGCAGAACGATCCACACCAGTAGGAAGCGACGTTGGCCGCATCCACTGATCTACTCGCAAGCCTGAGCCGAAGATATCCCCATTAGGACTCCACACTGGCGCAGAGCAGACGGTATCGCGCATGTGTCCGAACGAATCTCGTTCTAAAGCGCCCGATCCAAATCCTCCACCGGCATAGACGACGGCGTCTGCCGGTAGCTGTTTCACCCGTCCGGCCACGCGCACGGCCACAGAACGTATGCTGGGCGCGCCGCTATCGCCAGTTTCAGCGTGCGGCGTCACGCCCACGGCCTCGGCGTTCAGCAGGATATCAATACGGCGCTCGCGGCATTGATGCACCAGGAAATCGTGCATACGCCTGCCAGGGATTGACGGGGGCGGCAGGGGAATTTCGCCTACGGGCACGCCCAGCTGAGCGCTGAGCGTGGCGTACGTCTGTGGACTGAGGCCGAGAACTGCTGGGAGCAGCACCGTCTCCCCTGTGCGAGCCAGTCCCGCGAGTTGCTCTACGAGCGAGATAAATTCGGGGCTACGTTCGCCATCGGCGCTGTCGCCGTCACAGATATCGAGACGGCGGGCGATAGTCGTGCCGGTGGCATCCGGATTGTCGTCGTCACTGCGGTCGCTGCGTAGCGGCAACGTGATGGATGCTGCGCGAGTATGAACGTGCACGTATGGACAGGCTGCCAGATTGTCTGCCACGAGGTGAGCATGGAAATCTTTGAAATTATCAATCCCGACGATGAGATAGTGGCCGCCTGCGGTCAAGATGCTCGCCTCCATGGATTCTGGCACGAACGCCGAGGGCTGAACAGCCCCAATCGCGGTGGGGAGCAGTTTATTCGTCAGATCGCCTGGTTTCTCGGGCGCTGATTCCGAAGCGAAAAATGGGAGTTGGCGTGCGAGCCATGCCGTTCCCGCTAGCACGTGCTTGGCGCCAATGCTCGCGTAGGGGTGCTCAGGATGCGCGGCAATAAAATCTGCGAGCGCCGGAGCTACAGCCACGACGGGCTGATCGCCAGTGCCACCAGTGCCCTCAGTGAAGTCAGTACTGCTGGCGCCTTCAGTGATGCTGTTGCCGCTGGTTTTTGCGCTGCTGATGTCAGTACCACTAGCACTCGTACCGCTAGCGATGCTAGCGCCGTCATTAATCCATCCTAGAATGTCAATGGTGCCCTTACTGAGAAGGAGTCCTCCCCATCCACGAGCCACAATGCTCACGCGATGTCCACTCTCAGAGAGCATCAGTGCGCTGGAGAGACCAGCCAATCCTGCTCCGATGACCACGACTGTGCTCATGAGTGTATCTCCTTCCACTGGGCAGAGTTGGCTTTCAAGGCAGGTGGTGCAGTGTGCGTGCCGTGGAGCAGCGCGAGATCGCCAGTGGCGCGAAGTGCTGCTTGGCTCGGCTGTGGAAGATGTGCAATTCCAAGAGTTCCTTGCATCACCCAATGGTTGAGAGTGGCCTCTCTCAACTGCTGGTTAAAGAGTAGGGGAGCTGTGCCGCCGTCACGGTTATGCACAAAGAGCCTGAGTTGCGTATTGGTGACGTCGATCTGCTGCGGTGCGTGATCGTGCTCGCCAGATTTTTTGCCGCGGTCGCGTAGCTGCTCTGTCTTCCAGGCATGGACAATGCCCGCTAGTCGCGGTGCACAGAACGTCCCTTGGCACGGCCCCATGCCGATGCGCAATTGCCGGCGCAGATCGTCGAAGTTGGCGGTTGGCTGCTCGGCTAGAGCTTGCTCAATCATCGAACGCGTCACGAGTTCGCATTCGCAGATGATCTGGTCACGCGACTGAACGTCAGTGCGCACATGCTCGGCGTGAGCGAGTCGATCCGTGATGGCGTGGTTATGCGGTGTGGCTCCAGGCGTGTCTTCGTCAGCTGTACGGCACGGACGATCTTCGCCGAGCTGCTCGCAGAGTGCGTCTACTACGTTTTTTGCCATCAGGCGATACGTCGTGAGTTTACCTCCAGCAATGGAGAAGAATCCGGCGATGCCATCTCGCTCGTGGTGGTCAATAATGCTCATGCCGCGGCTCATGTGCCGCGTATCTGATTTGCTCACTCGCCGATCGCGCACGAGCGGGCGTGCTCCTGCCCACACGTGTATGGCTCGTGCCTGGCGAAATCCTGGGATCATGGCTTCGCCGGCGTCAAGCATATGCTGCACCTCGTCGGGTTTGATGTCAAGGAAGTCGGGGTCGGATGCCTCTTGATCGGTGGTGCCAATAATACAGACGGTGTGATCGGGAACGAGAATATCGCCGTCAGCGGGATACACGCAGCGATTGATGACGCTATTGACGAGCCGATGATTCATCGCCACCATAATGCCTCGTCCTGGCACCACATCGACGTCATGCGCTCCGGCAAGTGCCGCAATCTGCCCCGCCCATGGGCCGCCGGCGTTGATGACGGCTCGGCAGCTGATGTGGAGCGTTTCCCCGCTCTTTTCGTCGATGGCACTCACACCAGTGATGTTTCCCTGATCGGTGTGGATTGCCGTCACGCGGTGGTAGGTGAAGACGCGTGCTCCATATTCTTGCGCTGAGGCTACCGTGCCCCACACCATCCGCCATCCGTCGATGACGGCGTCACGCACTTCAAAGGCTCGCTTGATTTTAGGGTGGAGGCGTGGTTCACGGCGCAGCGCTTCAGCTGTGGATATTTCACGGGCGGGCACGTGGGCGGCATGAGCTGCGTCGAGAAAAGTATCTGCATAGTCTTCCGCATCGGAAGGGGTGACGACGAACAGGCCGCCGGTCTCTTCCACAGCATCAGAGTGTATATGCCGCATAATCTCATTTTCTTGGGCGCATTCCGTGGCTGACTCGGGATCTGACACTACGTAGCGTCCGCCGGAATGGAGTAGGCCGTGGAAACGTCCAGTAGTGCCTTGGGCGAGGTCTGCCCGCTCCAGCAGAACGGCATCAAAGCCACGCATGGCCAGATCACGCAGTGTTCCTGTGCCGGTGGCCCCTCCGCCAATCACCACTACATCAGTTGTTAGTGAGATCATCTTTCCTACTTCGCTTGTCGTAACTGTAAACCGTTGGAGCCGGTAGGCTTCCGTGCGCCTATAGACTCGTACCGTATTGTGCCTACAGGTAATAGGCTCACACAGTGACGCAGACAGCCTCATTGCTGCGGCGCTGCATCGGCTACGCGGTGCTCACTCATGCTGTGCTCTCGTGCACTGCAGCGATTGCTCCACGTTCATCGCGCTGCGTCATCTTTGTTTGGTTACACGTGACACGCTAATGCTTTTGTCTGGTGGAGTGAAGCCTATTGCCGTGAGAATACGAATGTCAGGAATGCGTGCACTATTGTAGTATTCATGGTGCACGAATGTGCAGGACGTTCAGGTGAGCGCTGCATGAGCGGTGCATGAGTGTCTGACGGCAGCTCGCGCAGGACATGAGCGGCCAGCATGAATGTGCGTCAGCGAGAATGTTCACGCTGGCAAAAGTGTCTGCGTGGGCAAAGGTGACAGCGGGCAGAGGGTGCGCTCTACGGCAGGCGCGCTCTCTAGCGGGGAGGTTCTATGGCGGATGACGGCGATGTGCGCTACGACGTAGCGGTGATGTACTACATCGAAGGGCAGACGATGGAATCGATTGCCCACAAAGTCGGGGTGTCCCGATCTACGATTTCACGGCTGCTCAAAGAAGCGCGTGAACGAGGCTACGTACATATTGCTGTGCGCTCTGTAGATGAGCATTCCTCGCAACTCGTGCAATGGATATCGCAGACATTCCAGATCACGGCCACAGTCGTGCCGGTATCTCTCGACGCCAGTGAGCACCAGCGGCTCGACAGCGTGGCAGCGATGGCCGCTTCACTTTTCACACAGATGATACATCCTGGAGACGTCATCGGCGTGGCGTGGGGAAACACCATATCGAAATTGGCTGAGCACCTCAGGCCGCGATCAGTAGCCGGTGTCACCGTCGTACAGCTCAATGGAGCAGTGAGCGTGGCTGGCAAAGGGCTGCCGTATGCGGGTGCGCTCATCCAGAAAGTCGCGCAAACATTCGGTGCTCAGATGATTACGTTTCCGGTGCCGGCTTTTTTCGATCATGCCAGCACTCGCGATGCTCTCTGGAACGAGACGTCGGTGCGCTCTATTCGAGAGGTGCAACTGCGGACAAATGTGGCAATTTTTGGCATTGGTTCGCTCAGTTCAGCTATTCCGTCGATGGTGTACTCTGGCGGGTATCTTCAGCCAGAGGATATGGAGATTATCCGCCGCGAACACGTGGTGGGAGATGTCTGTACAGTGCTGCTTCGTGGAGATGGCACGTGGAGAGATCTCGCTCTCAATGATCGCGCTTCGGGGCCAACTCCCGATATGCTGCGGAAAATTCCACAGCGTATCGCCGTCGTGGCGGGAGCTGGGAGAGTGCCAGCTCTGCTGGCAGCACTGCGAGCCGGAGTTATCACCCACTTGGTCATTGACCGCGATACTGCCATTCGACTTCAGCATTATGTGCTTCAGCATTGACTCGGCACGAATCACTGTCCTAACGTTGGCTGGCTATCGGCGGATGAGCGGCCAGTAGTGAGTGGCAAAGGCTCGCAGTGACGACGCATTCGTGGTACGGCGCTTAGTTACCGCTGCCACAGAGATACAGCCAGACGCTAGGAACCAGAAGATGAGCATCCATATAGCCTGTGAACTGCTGCCGATTCCCGTCATTACACTGGATAGTGCATCTTGAGCTTGTGGCACTGGCAAGAGTGTGTGCAAAGCATTCACGAAAGCAGAATCGGAGGCAGCAGGCAATAAACCGCCGAGAGCTACGAGCTGCAGCCCGAGGAAGACCAGTGAGAGAATCACGCCGCCTTTCATGCCGAGTGTGGCAGTAAACGCCACATGCAGTGCCATCATGGTGAATGATGCCAAGAGTACGACGACGATCAGCCAGAAAAGATGCTCGATAGGCACTCGGCTGACGGCGAGTCCAATCACGATGAGCAGACTCTGTGCAGCTCCGATACCGATAGCAAAGATGAGCGAACGAGTCGTCAAGGTCAGAGGCGTCAGTGGCTCTTTCAACTTATTGCTGGTCATCGAGCTGCGATAAATGATGGCTCCCAGAGCGCCCAGCCAGAGGGTGAGAGCAATAATTCCGGAGGCCAAGGCTGAGCGAGCATCCACCAGCGTCGCAAGTGTTGATATCGTCACTGGCGTGCCTAACGCCTGAGCTGTCTTTTCGGCGTCACTTCGCGTGTATGTGGGAATTTGCTCTGCGGCCTTGGTCAGTTCGTGGGCAAGTTGCTGTGAGCCGTCCTTGAGCTGCGTCCCCCCGTCAGAAAGCTCCTGAGCTCCGTTAGCAAGCTGTGTGACGCCGTTGGCAGCTTGCTCGGCGCCGCCAGCCAACTGCGCGGTGCCGTCAGCAGCGTCGCGAGCGCCATCAGCCAGCCTCTGAGCGCCGTGTGAGAGCGCTGCTGTGCCGCTGGCAAGCTGAGAAGCGCCATGCGTGAGCTGGGAAGCACCACTGGTGAGTTGCGGGGAATTTGCTTTAAGCTGTTGCAGTCCGCTTGATAGCGTCGTCGTACCATCGGCCAGTTGGGAGGCGCCATTTTTCAGTGCAGTGGCGTTCTCGCCGAGCATGTCCGATTGCATATGTCCGCTGAGGATAGCAAGTCCGTCGGCGAGAGAACGCGCTCCATTTGCTAATTGGTCGATGGGATTCGTGATCGTCGTGAGCTGGCTTAGATCAATTTCTCCTGATTGGACGAGGTCAGATGCTGCCTGCAGCTGGGCGGCGAGGGTCGTGAGTGCCTGAGCTGTGCTCGCTGTCCCATTTTTTGCCTGCGTACAGGCATTCTGATTTCCCGCACTGCATTGGTCGATGAGCGTCGTCAGTTCCTCAAAGCCTGCAGAGAGTAACTGGGCATTGTCAGCTGCGCTGGACAAGCCCTCTGGCAGGTGCTTCACGAGTTCGTCGGCGACGCGGTGAATAGCGTCGGCCACGGTGGTGAGTGTATCGGCGAGTTGCTGTGCTCCGCCCAGCATTGAGGTGCTCTGTCCGGCTTGAGGTTTGGTGATGCCATCGTAGATCTGCTGGATGCCATCCAGGTATTGGCTGATGCCGCCAGCGACGGCTTGGGCGCCGTGAGCGAGGGGTAGGGCGCCGTCAGCAGCTTGATTGACGCCATTCACGTACCGCCGTAGACCGCTGGAGAAAGATTGTGCTCCGGTGCTAAAAGGCTGCATGCCAGTATGAAGTTGGCTGATTCCAGCGGCGAGTTGATGGGCGCCATCAGCCAACTGAGTCTGGCCGGTGGCGAGCTGATAAGCGCCATCAGCAAGCTGATTCGTCCCTGTGGCAGCCTGGTGTGCGCCGCCGGCGAGTTGAGTGGCGCCGCTGGCAGCTTGAGATGCGCCGTCGGCGAGTTGAGCGGCGCCGCTGGCAGCTTGGTTGAGGCCATTTTTCATGGTGCTGGTGGCTGCGAGTGACTCGGTGAGATAGGCGACGGTGAACGAGGTATTGAGGTCTTTTCCGGCGGCGCTCACGATGTCGTTTGAGAGATCAGCTAGCAGTGCAGAGCGCCCGTTTGTGCGCACTGTGAGGACGCCAGGAGCGGTGGACGTGTTTTGCAAAATGCCTGCTACAGCGGCGGAAAAATCATGTGGGATTTCGACGACGGCTTCGTAGCTGCCGTCTTTCAAACCGGTCTCGGCTGATGCGGCCGTCACCACTGACCATTGAAAATGGGTGGTGCGTTTCGGATCGGTGAGAGTGGCAATTACTTGCCTGCCAGCTGGAAGCATCTGGCCGTTAGCGAGCGAGACGGGGGAATCGGCGTTCACGATTGCCGCGTGAGGAGAACCGTACGTGCGCAGTTGATCTGTGTTGGCGCTGAGCAATGCCAGAAAAAGGACGACTGGAAGGATAACCACCACGCTCAGGATGAGGCGATTATGCGTACTCCGTTTCATTGTTCACTCCTTTCCTGTCGCATCAGTGACGCCGAGGTTGCTTGAGCGGCGGGAGAGTGGAGTGCTACGGCACGATGCAAACGGGCACGCCTGGTCTGTCGCTGGGATGGGGAGGGGCCGTCAGCGTCGTCAGCGCTCGGCACAGTGACGACGGCTGCTTCCTCGGCAGCTTGAGATAGCGCGTCATGCGCTACGGCGCGTATCGAAGCGGGGAGCTCGAAATTGGTAGGCACAATGGCGAGCACCGTTTTTCCTCGGCGATAGGCATCTGTTAGCGCGTCCCACGCCTGTGCCGGAGGATCGGCGCACACCACGAGCCGCGTTGCAGCGGGGATCAGCGACGCATCTGGGTAATCGAGTGTGTATGTGGATGCCTGAATGGCGGATATCCCATCTGGAAGTGGGTGCCCAGAAATGACAGTGATGCCACCATGTGGCTGGATTCGGCCAGCGAGCAGTGCAGCGAGCGCTGATCGGGCGAGGAAAGTGTCGGCGCGCGCTATGCCAAATTGGTGCGGGCGCACAATAATCGATAGGTTAGTAAAGATGTCACCGCCGGTATCGCCCACGCTCACGGAATCGAGGCGAACTTCGGCTTCTCCATGGCTGGCCACCCAATCCGCGTGTTCAAGCGCGCGCGCTAAGCCCTCGCCCTCCACATCGACAACGGGGAGCCTCTTGTCTAGCCAAGCGGGAATCCACCAAGCATGTTTGCCGAGCAGCGCCATCATGGCAGGGATGAACGTCATGCGCACTAGAAAAGCGTCGGCGAAGATGCCGACGGTGAGCGCCACCGCGATCGGTTTAATGTATTTGTTGCCATCGGGAATAAAGAAAGCGAAGACTGCCGTCATAATGAGAGCGGCCGCCGTCACGACTTTTGCTGAGCCAACGAATCCCTCACGCACAGCTAGACGTGCATCTGACGTGTGAATCCACGCTTCGCGCATTCGGGAGACGAGAAACACTTCGTAGTCCATCGCTAGCCCGAAGAGAATACCCATGACGATGACGGGCAGGAATGAAATAACGGAACCGACCCTCGTGACGTGGAGAATATCGGCGAACCATCCCCAGCCAAAAATTGCTCCGACCGCCCCCAGACCCGTCCCGAGTGAGAGCACGTATCCCAGCGTGGCCGTGACGGGTACGGCGATGGAGCGAAAGACCGTCATGAGTAAAATAATGGACAGCCCTACGACGACGATTCCGAATGGGAGCAGTGCCTTATTGAGTACACTCGCAATATCGACAGCTACGGCGGTGATGCCGGTGACCATAAGATTGGAAATACCGTAGCGCTGTTCGAGAGTGGGGGCGTCAGCGCGGATTTCATTGACGATCTTCTCAGTGGCTGGGTTGGCTTGGCCAGTGGCGGGAATCAGCTCAATAAACGCGAGTGAAGCATCCTGATTTGGCGTCCCGAGCGCCACCTTTTCCACACCGTCGATTGATGCCAAATCCTGTGAAAGATCGCGCACCACTCCCAGCGGGTCAGTGCTCTGCACGATGTCGGCGATCACGATGATAGGGGAGTTGTACCCCTCTCCAAAGGTGCGGGAAATGGCATCGTACGTCTCGCGCATATAGGTGCCTGGCTGTTCGTAACCATTATCGACGAGTGAGAGGGAAAGGCCAGCAAGTGGCAGCGATCCAGCTCCGAGAAGAGCAACGACGCCCAGAGCAAACACTGCTGGACGATGTATGACGGCGTCAATCCATCGAGCTGCTAGCCCCCGTCGGGGAGTGGGAGCAGTGGGTGTGGCGGGAGATGCTGACGAGACAGGCGATACTGACGTGGCGGGCGATGAAAGTACGGCTGATGAGACTGTGGAGGAACGTGAGGATTTCTTCAGCGCAGTCTTCAGTGCAGATTTTTTGGGGAGGAGCCGTTTGCCCAGCAAGCTGAGGAAAGCGGGGATGGCCGTGAGCGCCACCGTCACGGCCACAGCCACCATAAATGCAGCTGAGACGCCCATCGCCGTCAAGAATGGAATGCGGCACACAGCCAGTCCGCACAGAGCGATAATGACGGTGACGCCGGCAAACACAACTGCTGATCCAGCTGTCGCCACCGCGCGTCCAGCAGCTTCAACGGGCGGGACTCCGTGCATGAGGTATTCACGGGCGCGGCTCATAATAAACAGTGCGTAATCGATGCCGACGGCAAGTCCGATCATCACGGCAAGCACCGGAGTGACGGCGTTGATATCAGTGAAATTGGCGCCTATTAAAATTCCGAGCATTCCCACGCCGACGCCCACGATGGCAGACAGAATTGGTATTCCGGCAGCGAGGAAACTGCCGAAAGTGGCAAAGAGGACAACGGCGGCGACGAGCACGCCGAGAGCTTCAATAATGGAGAGTTCCACGCCAGCCGTCTGGCCGATATTGCCGCCGACTAATACCGAGAGTGCCGGATCAGAGGATTCGAGTTCATGGGCATAGCGGGCGAGCTGATTCTTCACGGCTGTGGCTTTGCCATTGGCGTTGGCAGAGTAAGCCGTCACAGTGGAATCGGTCTGCACCTGCACGAGCGCGTGTTTGCCGTCATCCGTGATGGCGCGAGTCTGCGTGGCAAAAGGGTTAGAGGCCATCGATATGCCGGAAATCGTGCTGACACTGTGGACGAATTTCTCTATGGCGGGCTGATGCTGATGGAGGTCTCCGCTAGCGACGGATATGAGTACCGGTTCTGACACCCCGCTGGCTTGCGGCAGGCGCTCGTGCAAAATCTCCAGCCCCGTCATAGATTCGGTAGACGAGATATTGAATGAGTTAGATAGCTGCATTCCTACGGAGTGGAAACCGAATCCGAGCAGACACAGAGTAAAGACCCAGAAGATGAGCACTCTCCATGAATGGCGCGCACACCAGCGGCCAATCCTAAGAAGAAACGAACTCATCACAATCCTTTCTCTTAAGGATTATAGTAGCTGAGAGTTCTGTGTGAGCGCTGGGAAAAGCTTCAAAATCACTGCGAGTTACCGTGAAAATCTGTGCTGAGAGCAGTCGCATCTGAGGGTGCAGGACTACATGTGCAAAAAGAGACCGCCAGCAGAGGTATAGCGGTAGCTGAACGGCTAGTCCAAGCTGTGAATAAACAGACCAGAGGCGAGTTTCGGCTCGAACCAAGTGCTCTTTGGCGGCATGATCTCGCCAGCGTCGCTCACTGCCATAATATCGTGCACCGACGTGGGGAAGAGGTTAAAAGCGATGCCATCTTCTCCAGCGGCTTCGGCTAATGCCTGCGTGCCAGCACCGCCGCCAATGAAACTAATACGATTGTCGGTGCGCAGATCGTGAATGCCTAAAAGTGGTTCCAATACGGTGCGAGTGAGAATGGAGGTGTCGAGATCGTCCACGACGGATCCCTGCCGAGCGCCGGTATAGCGCGTGGAATACCATGTGCCCGCAGTGAACACCCCAAATTCTCCAGGTGCTTGTGGCGCTGCATCTGCTGCGTCCGCAGCCTCGCGCACGTCAAAATCGGCGGACAGCGCAGCAATAAACTCTGAACTGGAGTAGTTAGCGCGATCAGCTACCACTCGATTGTAGGCGAGCACTTTGAGATCGTCAGCTGGGAAGATGACCGCCATGATGGAAGCGCGTGGATCGTCGGCGTCAAGCCCCCGTTCCCCAGCCACTGTGGCTGCTGAGGCCGAGCGGTGGTGGCCGTCGGCAATATAAAGAGAATCGATGGACTCAAATGATTGTATGAGAGCGGCGCTCAACGCCTCATCGGTGACCCACAACTGGTGGCGCACGCCGTCATCAGAGGTGAAATCGTAGCTAGGGGCGGATTGTGCGAGGACCTCTTCGACGAGATCGTCTACGCTGGCATCTCGGCGATACATGAGAAATACCGGTTCAGTTTGGGCATGTGTAGCTTGGAAATGGTGAATGCGGTTTTGTTCCTTTGCTACGAGGGTACGCTCGTGCTGTTTGATGACGCCGCTGCGATAGTCGGCTACTCGCACACAGGCCACAATCCCTGTCTGTACATGCCCAAAGCCGTGCTGGCGGTAAATGTAGAGTGTTGGAGCGGAATCTTGAATGAGTGTGCCGGACGCTTCAAAGTCGTTGAGGGCTGTGCGAGCCGCGTCATGTGCCTGCGGATCGTCTTCATCTACTGCGTCTGGCAAGCCAATTTCAGGCCGAATCACGCGGAGAAAGTGGTGGGTAGGAGCCAGCTGGGCAGCTTGTGTGCGGGTGAGTACGTCGTAAGGTGGGCACGCAAACGTGGCGGCTTCCCGTGCGGCGGGGCGCCACGCGGCGAACGGAATAATGTGCACCATAAGAATCCTTCTCCAATGAAACTCGGCGGTTGATAGGAATCGGGCATGGCCGCGTCTCACATTCGGCAATGGGAGTGCGTATTTTCCATACCAGCGCCCTGCTGTCGCCACGTTTATGCGGCGGCTGTCAGCACTGTATACAGAGTACTGGCACAGACGCTGCAGGCCACCACGCCAGCGTCATTCTACCGGCTTTGTGTGCGTTCCACCGGTGTGTACAGATATCGGCACAGTGCACGCTCGGCAAGAGGATGGCGGAGGAACGTCAGGCCAGCCGAAGAGACGTCGGACCGTACGTTTTACTCAAAAATGGGCATAAGATTGGCCTGTACACCGTTTTACTGGTGCTGCGTGAAACACACGTGACAACGTCTGATACGCGAGAGTGCGAGAAAGGAAACATTCATGGCTGAGGTTCAGGAACTCCCTTTAGTGAAAGCAATCCAACCATTTGACGCAGACGTGCAAAGTGGCATTATGCAAGCAGGACCGGCACATCTGGAGGTGCTGGCTTTCGATCTGAACGACGGTGTGGGCAAGAGTGAGCTCATCACTTTGCTGCAAGAGTGGACGTCGCTCGCCCGCAATTTTACCCAAGGAAAAGCTGCGAATATCTCTAACTTCTATGAGGTGGAGATGGTGGAGGCCGTGGCCAATCTGACCGTTACCGCTGGTTTTGGCGAGCGCATTTTTGATCTGATCGGCAAGAGTGATCTCAAACCTGAGGGCTTGCATGATATTCCGGCTTTCGATCACGACAATTTGCAGCCGCAGTGGGGGCAGAGCGATCTCGTCATTCAGATTTGCTGTGACGATCCAGTCACGCTTTTCACCACTGCTCGCATGATGATCAAAGTGGCACTTCCCGTGGCTCATGTGAAGTGGATGCAAAAGGGCTTCGGACATGCCTTTGGAGCCGCTCCAGCTGGTGCTACTCCGCGCAATCCCATGGGCTCGATCGATGGTACTGTGAATCCGCACTCCGCTGAAGAGTGGGATGAGCAGGTGTGGATTGACTCCGATCAGGCGTATCTGAAGAATTCATCCATCATGGTGGTGCGCCGTATTGCTCTGGATCTCGATGTGTGGGAGAAGCTCGATGAGGCAGGCCGCAGCAGAGTGATCGGGCGCGACTACCACACGGGCGCTCCGCTTTCCGGCGGCACCAGCGAATTTGATGAAGAGGATATGGATGCCAAGGATGCTCAGGGGAATTATCTCATTGATCGCCATTCGCATCTGGCGCTCTCGCGTGAGCAAGACGGATTGCCCAACGATGCGCTTCGGCGTCGTGCTTATGCCTATGACGACGCTCTGAATCCGCACGTCACTTCGTCCACAAACTCTGGCCTCGTCTGGATTGCGTTCCAAAAGAATCCCGACAAGCAGTTTACGGCTATTCAGAAGCGGCTGGATGCCTCTGACTTACTCAATGAGTATGCCCAGCATATTGGGTCAGCCGTCTATTGGATCGTCCCAGGGACGAGGCCAGATACGTACTGGGGGCAGGCTCTTATGGAGGCATAGCAGTTTCAACTGGGAAAAGTAAGGGAAGGCGGGGGCTTGCAAAGCCATAGGTAAAGGCTCAGCGCAGCGGTGACGTGCGTGGCGTATGTTACCAATGTGAAAATAACTGAGCGTTTGTGAGCAATTGCGGGCGTAAAATCTCACAACACGCGGCTCAGATTCACGCTTTTCCTTGAAATTCCGCTACATTGCTTTGTGGTGGCTCAACCGAGCCCGAAATGGTGGCTCAGCCGAGCCTAAAACGACAAAATTTATGAGAAATCTATGAGAGGAAATTTTATGTCCCTCAATCGTACTGAACTTATTGCAAAGATCGCCGATGAAGCTGGCATCACCAAGACTGATGCCGACAAGGCGCTGTCAGCTCTGCAGACCGTGCTGGTGGATTCGCTCGCTGCTGGCGAGGCCGTGAAGATCACGGGTCTGATGAGTGTGGAGCGCACCAAGCGCGCTGCTCGCAAAGGTCGCAACCCGCGCACCGGCGAGTCCATTGATATCCCTGCTGGCTATGGCGTGAAGATCTCCGCTGGCTCCACCTTGAAGAAGGCTGTGGCTTGAGCTAGCTAGCCTAGGTATTCGGCTAGCTGAACGTAGTAGCGGCCGAAACAAGGCCGAAACAAGCTAGATAAAAGCGATGGTTGGGAGGCTTCGTATCATCGAAGCCTCCCAATTTGCATCTCCGAGGGGCTGCACGGGTCTGCTGGGTCTGTCTGTTCTCTCCTGCGCCCTCATCCGCACTCCAACATAGCCGCCGTCGCGCAGGAAGGTCGGCGGACGTTAAGCTAAACGCTATGAAGATCTTGCTCCCACCCTCTGAAGGGAAAATGGCTCCCACATCTGGCGCTCAGCTCAATTGGGAGAAGCTGACTTTCTCTCAACTCACGCAAATCCGCCAGCGCGTAGCAGCAGAGTTGCAGCAGGTGAGTGGGCGAGAGGACGCACTCACAATCCTGAAGGTGGGAGCCTCACTCTCGGCTCAGGTGCGTCAGCAAACACATCTCATGGAGCTGCCGTGTGCACCAGCTTGGCAGGTCTATACAGGCGTGCTATATGAGGCGATGGATCTACCACGATTGTTCACAGGCTCAGAGAATCATGCGGAGGCTCAGGATGGGGCCGCTGCGACTGAGTCTGCTGCGAAAAGGGCACACACGGCGACAGATGCGACGACGGCGGCCGAGCTAGCGGGCGAAGATGCACTCATTCGCGCTGCTACAGATATCGTGCACCGCGCTGAGAGGCAGATCGTGGTCTTCTCGGCACTGTTTGGGGTGCATAGCATCACTGACCTCATCCCTGCATATCGGCTTGCTATGGGAGTGCGGCTACCGACAGTGGGAAACACGGCTACGCTGTGGAAACGCGCTCTTGCCACGATGCCGATAGCAGAGAACGAACTAGTGGTGGACTGCCGATCAGAAGCCTATCAGGTGTGGACACCGCCTGCGGGTGCTGACTGGGTGCAGGTGCGAGCAGTGCGTGAGCATAGTGGCAAGCGCACCGTGGTGAGCCACAATGCGAAACGGTATCGAGGACTGCTGGCCGGTGAACTGCTGCGCACGCAAAGCGTGCCACGCGATGCCGAAGAACTGGCCGACTACGCACAAGCCTTGGTGGGAAAAGCCGGCGTGATAGCGGTGGAGCTGGACGCCCCCGCCGGTGGAGTTTCTCGGCGCGCAATCACGCCCAGGCCGTGGATACTGACGATCGTCGAACGTTCATAAAATACGTGCTTCACAAAATGAGCGCTAGGATGGGCGAGCGTCCAGTATAGGCGAGTATAGGCGAGCGTTGATATCCATCAGGAGTTTTCAGCGCGTAGCAGTGATGGCGCTCGTGCATAGTAGGTGGCTCTGCGTGTATGAGAACTTATAGGAAAGGCGATGCGGAGCTGATGCTCCGGTTGCGCCGGTGTGTGCTGTGCGGTATGGATAGGCTGGTATGGAAATTGAACACGTGCGGGTGCTCGCCAGCCAGCTGATGGCAGAGCACGGTTTGTGCAGTGACGCCGCTGGCATAGCGACTGTAGAGGCTGGCAGAGAGCTAGGCAACGGTGCTTTAGATATTCATAGGTCGCGCGATGTGGCGAATTGGCGGCTTGGCTTCGATCATGCGCGCAAACGTGCAGGGATGACGGATTTTTCCGCTCAGAAAATTACGCTTTCGGCTCCGCTCATGCGTCTCTACTCAGAGAACATGGTGCGCCAGGTGGTGTTGCATGAAATAGCACATGCACTCGTAGGAGCTGGCCATCATCACGACGCCTCATGGAAACGTGTGGCAGCGGCAATCGGGGCAGAGCCACGCGCGAGTCTAGTTGGCACACCGCAGGTACCGCCACTGTGGCAGGGGCGATGTAACGGCGGACACGAGTTCGGGCGTTATCGGCGTCCACAAACGGCAGCCAGCTGTATGGCCTGTGCACGAAAAGAAGCTGCTCGGACGGGGGCACCGCTGCGGCGGGAGTACGACGAGCGCTATCGCATCACCTGGACGAACTGCAAGACTGGTGAAGTGCTCTGAGCAGAGCACGCACGAGTGCCAGGGCAGCCAGTTAGGCGGCGGTGCACAGCGCGTATCAATCAGCAGAGATCAAGATAAAGGGGCGAACGTGCCGGAGTTGCCGGAAGTGGAATCGATCCGAGTGGGCGTGGCGCAGGCGCTCGTGAATCAGAGAATCCACAGAGTGGATGTATTTCATGAGCGGGCAGTGCGCGAGATACCTGGCGGCGCTGCAGCCTTGGCGTCCGCCGTCACCGGAGAAAAGGTGCTAGCGCTTGAGCGGCGAGGAAAATTTATGTGGATGGAGTTTGCTGGTCATCAAGCTCTCGTCATCCATCTGGGAATGTCGGGTCAGCTGCTCGTCGATGATGCTGCCTTTGAGGCCGCCACTTGCCACTATCCATCCGGCAGGAATCACGAGCGAGTGAGATTTTATTACGATGACGGCGTGCTGCGCTTTGTCGATCAGCGCACCTTTGGATTCTTGGCACTATCGAGCTTTGTGAAAGCCGCAGATGGGAGAAGTGTGCCAGCTGCTGTGGCGCATATTGCTCCCGATGCGTTGGAAATGAGCTCCGCACAGTTGGCACGGTGGCTAGCAGGTGGCAGACGTGATATAAAACGGATACTTCTCGATCAGAAAGTAGTCTCCGGAATTGGCAATATCTATGCCGATGAATCACTTTTTCGCGCTGGCATTCATCCGAGTGCTCGCCAGCTAGGGGAGCGGCGTTCGATGCGGCTGGCTGAGGCGGTGCATGCCACGGTGAATAGTGCGCTCGCAGCCGGAGGCACATCGTTTGACCAACTCTACCGCAATGCTAGCGGCGAGGCGGGGTATTTTGACCGAGAGCTGGCCGTCTACGCTCGCGCAGGGGAACCGTGCCCCCGATGTGGTACCCCGATTCGCACAGTGCCATTCATGGGGCGGCACACGCACTTTTGCCCGCACTGCCAGCGGCGCTAGCGCGGCAGAGGGCAGTGCTGATCGTCAGTGGCATGCCGTCAGCCGGTGGGGTACTGAACTCAGCATTGCCAGCGGTGCCCGTGAGGCACAGACGGGAAGCGGCTATTTGTGGCCGCGCTATTTGTAGCCGCAGAGTGTGCCACCGCGGTTCCCTATTATTTCGTGATCGCATACCATGTGCCCTAGTCTTGCAGTTGTGTCTATTTCCGATATCACGCCAGAATCCCATAATCAGCGGCGCGCTGGTCGCATTCATGCTGATGATGCCAATGCTGCTGATCTCTTCGCCGATATGCGCCGCGCCGATCAACCTGTCGTCTCAGCGGCTGCTGCGCGCGATGCACACGAGGGCAGGCGCATCCGAGGAGAAAGCGTAGACAGACGCGGGGAGAGCAGCCATGTGCTCCAGCGAAAGCTCACTCACCGGCAGATTTCGATGATCGGGCTTTCGGGAGCGCTCGGCACAGGTCTTTTTCTCGGCTCTGGCTCAGTGATTGCGCTCGCAGGGCCAGCTACGATTATCTCCTACATTATTGCGGGATCTTTTGCGCTCGCAGTGGTGTGGGCGCTGGCAGAGATGGTATCTACGCATCCAGTGGCAGGCGGGCATGGCACGGTGGCTGCTTCCTATCTGGGGCAGCGCGGTGGATATATCGCCCGCTGGAATTTTGCTATCCAATCGCTGGTGGCTGTGGGAGCCGAAGTGACGGCCACAGCGACGTACCTGCAATTCTGGTTTCCCTCTGTGCCACTGTGGGTGGGGACAATCTGCTGTGCGGGCGTGATTGTAGGTTTTAACGTGTTTTCAGTGCACCTGTATGGGACGTCTGAATACTGGTTTTCGATGATTAAAGTGGTAGCTGCGGTGGCGTTTATCGCACTCGGCTTGGCGCTGGTATGTGGAGCTGTGCCAGGGGTTCCAGCTTTGGGATTGGGCAATCTCGCTCCCAGTGACGGCGGTTTCTTCCCGATGGGTATATCGGGAGTGTTGGCTGCGGCCTGCATGGCAGTATTCTCATTTGGCGGCATTGAAAATGTCTCGTCCACTGCTGCTGAATCTGAAAATCCACAGCGTGATATTCCGCAAGCGGCATCGGCCATGATCTGGCGCATCGTGATCTTCTATCTCGCTGCTATTGCGGTGGTCTTGGCTCTCCAACCCTGGCAGGCAACGGCAGCCATTGGAGGCAAAATCGAGCAGTCGCCATTTGTGCGTGCCCTCTCGCTCTCTGGTGTCGATATAGCCGCGCACATTATGAATGCGGTGCTGATTGTGGCGGCGCTCTCCGCCGCAAATGGCTGCCTCTATGCAGCCACCCGAATGATTCACGCCTTAGCCGTCGATGGCCAAGCCCCCGCAGTGGCGGCGCGAGTGGCCCCTAATGGTGCACCGCGCGGCGCTGTGGGCATTGCGCTTATCGGGGTGGGCGCGGCGGCAGTGCTCTCCATCGTCGCTCCTGACAGTGCCTTCATGTTTCTTCTCGGTGCCACCACAGTAGCCATCTTGATCACCTGGTGCATTATCATGGCTACTCATCTGGCTTTTCGCAAGGCCCGCCGCGCCGCTGGCTTGCCGTTGGCCAAGCGTCGGCTCTGGGGAGCGCCAGCGGTGAATTGGCTGGTGATGGCCGCATGTGTGGCAATTTTTGTGGCGCTCTATTGGCTCATGCCGCTGGCATGGTACGCGGGAGTGCCATATCTTGCGGTGCTTTTTGGTTCATTCGAGGTGCTTCGTCGAGTGCGGCCACTCGCGCCGCCGCGGAATTTGTTGGCTGAAGAACTGGCTGAAGAAGCGGGTATGCTGGCCGAATAGGCTGACCAACTATAGCTGCGTGCCTATTAGGCACATAGCGTTTTAGCCGCATAGCGTTCATCAAATATAGTGAGATGCGTGAATCTGTGCTTTATCGGAGGGCTGGGAGATGACGCTGCTGCGTGGAACGGCGTCATCTCATCATTGCCTGCAGAATGGAGTACTACAGCATTTTCGCTCAGTGATTTGTGTTCACTCGAACATTTCACGCTTGATTCCGCCGTCACTGCTCTTGGAACTCGCCTCGCTGCAGCATCATCTCGAACGCATCTGGTGGGTCTGTCGGCCGGAGCAATGGTTGCTCTGCGGTATGGAGCATCGCACGAGATAGCGTCGCTGCTTCTCTGCTCTCCGCAGATGCGTCCACCAGCAGCGCTGATGCGCATACAGCAGGCTATCTTTTATCTGATGCCTGAACGCCTTTTTCAATCGTCTGGAGCCTCGAAACGGGAGGTTATGTACGTTGCTGATGCTCTTGCAGGAGTGGACTTGACGCCTGATGCTCGGCGTATAGCTGTGCCCACTACTATCGCTTGCGGCAGTGCAGACAAAGCCAATATCAGGGCGGCGCGCCGCACGAGCCAGACCATACCGAACTCACGCCTATTGATAGTTGATGACGCTCGGCATGAATGGCACAAACAGTTACCGCAGCAGTTTGTCCACGCACTCATGAGTCACCTACTCAGCGACTCATCTACGGACTCGTCAGCGGAAACTATCCAGGAATAGACTCGTCAGCGGAAAATTAGCAGGAATAAAGCAGTCAAAAATAAAGCGGCATGCGCTGCGGGATAACTGCGGCATGCGCACGGCATGTGCTGCGGGATAACTGTAGGAATAGCTGCGGAATAGCTGCGGGAATAAAAATGCGCCGATGAGAGCTGAGTCAAGTGATAGATGCTGCTGAAGCTTACAGACAGGTACGGCAGCGAACATGGCGTCAGGCGTGATACCGCGAGTGGTGCGCACCATTCGGACGTCACCACTCGGGCGTAGCCGCGTGCGGCACCTGCCTATACAACACGCGAGGCGCGTATTGACGTGGCACTTCTGGCGCAGAGCAGAAGAAAGAGAGACGAAGATGGAACGACGTATTACCAAGCAGGTGCAAGGATTTCGCACGAAAGACGGAGCGGGCGTGAGCCTTGTGCGAGTGCTGGGCAATCAAACGGTGGATGATTTTGATCCTTTCTTGATGCTTGACGCGTTCGACACGACTAATCCAGCTGATTATATTGAGGGCTTCCCGATGCATCCGCACCGCGGCATCGAGACGTTTACGTTCCTCTCTCACGGATCGATTATGCACAAAGATCATTTGGGCACGATCGGTATGATTCATGACGGCGAGGCACAGTGGCTGACGGCAGGCTCAGGAGCTTTCCACGAGGAGATGCCGCAAGAGACGCCGCGCCTGCTGGGGATTCAGCTGTGGCTCAATTTGCCTGCCGATAAGAAGATGGAGGCTGAGCCGTTCTACCATGGAGTACTCCACGATTCAGTGGAGGAGCTTCCTCTGGAGGGTGGCACGCTGCGGCTGATGGCTGGCAACTATACCGACGATGCTGGCGTGGTGCATAGCGCTATTCAGGGGAAGTATCTACCGTTAGACTTCTATGATATTCATCTTGACGAAGGGGCGAGCGTTACGTTGCCGATCTCTGCCGAGCGCTCAGCGATGGTCTTCACTCTGGAAGGGGATGCCGCCGTCGGAGGGGCAGCTGTGGCAGCTAAGACCGCAGCGAAATTGGGTGAGGGTGATTCCGTCACGATTTCTGCTCCGCATGAGCCCATTGAAATTTTGCTCATGAGTTCTATTGCTCTGCACGAGCCAGTGGCCTGGTATGGGCCGATCGTGATGAACACGACCGATGAGCTCGTGACGGCGTTCCAGGAGATTCAGGAGGGCACCTTTGTGAAACAGGCTGCTCACTATGAAAACGCCGAATAGGGGGAGGTAGACTCACAGCCGCACGAACGTATGGCAGCAGTGGTGTTGCTCATGTTTTGCCTGCAACGGGAAATATCTGGAAAATCTTTGGGTACGGCCTCGTAAAATTTTAGTTGAGAGCAACTCGTACAATAGGACGAGAGCGGCATACGACGTCGCATATGGCGAGGGCAGTGGCGTGCGACGTCACTACTGACGGCATGAAGCTGCTGGAGCGAGAGAGAGGCAACAATGGTTGAGGCGAAAGATATCCAAGGAGAGCGTCCCACGATTTTGGTGGCTGGTGGGGCAGGCTACATCGGTACACACACACTAGTGTGTCTGTATGAAGCTGGATATAAAGCCGTCTGCGTCGATAATTTCGACAATTCTGTGCCGGAAGCGATGCGACGTGTGGAGGATCTCGTCGGTACCACGATTCCCACATATCGAATTGATGCACGTGATACGGATGCTCTCAACGCAGTGTTTGACGAGCATGATATCTCCGGCGTCATCAACTTTGCTGGACTCAAAGCTGTAGGCGAGAGCGTGACGAAGCCGATCGAATACTATGACGACAATATCAACGCGACTTTGTCGCTGCTAAAAGCGATGCGGGCGCATGATTGCCACCTGATTATTTTCAGTTCCTCTGCCACAGTCTATGGGATGAACGCCATCTCGCCACTGAAAGAAACTCTGCCGATCGGCACAGCCACGAACCCGTACGGCTGGAGCAAGATCATGAATGAGCAGATTTTGCGCGATGTCTGCACCTGTGATCATCAGCTTTCGGCCGTACTGCTGCGTTATTTTAATCCGATTGGGGCACATCCCAGCGGGCGGATCGGTGAAAATCCCAAGGGGATTCCGAACAACGTGATGCCTTATATCGCCCAAGTGGCTGTGGGCAAGCTGGAGAAATTCCACGTGTTTGGTGCGGATTATGCCACAGACGATGGCACGGGGGTGCGCGATTACATTCACGTGATGGATCTCGCCGCTGGGCATGTCAAAGCGATCGACTACGGTCTGAAACACACTGGAGCAATCGCTATCAACCTCGGCACTTCAAAAGGCTATAGCGTGCTGGAGCTCATGCATGCTTTTGAAAAGGCCAGCGGTGTCGAGATTCCTTATGTGGTTGATCCGCGCCGAGCTGGCGATGTGGCATCAATGTACGCCGACGCCACGCTTGCAAAGGAACTGCTGGGGTGGGAGGCGCGCTACGATCTTGACGATATGGTGCGAGATACCTGGAATTGGCAGAGTCAGAATCCTGACGGCTACGGTGAAAGCGAGTGAGACGGACTCACTCAATCAAGGCTGTACTTACTCAATCAAGGTATATCGCCCAATCGAGGTGCGCTAGCTAATTGTGGTTAGCTAATTGTGGTGTACCAGAGAGCGCCTGAGCGCGAGGAGGCAATATGGATCGTCAGCAGGAACACGTGCTACGTACTATTCAAGACCATGATGTGCGTTTTATTCGGCTCTGGTTCACAGACGTCTCTGGCACGCTCAAAGCTGTCGCTATTCCACCTGCGGAGCTAGAAGGAGCATTTGAAGGCGGGATCGGGTTTGATGGATCTGCCGTGCAAGGGCTCACGCGCGTGCACGAATCAGATATGGTGATTTCGCCGGATGCCTCGACGTTCCGAATCTTGCCGTGGTCTGATGCGGACGCCACCCAAGCTCGGCTCATCTGCGATATCCGCACGCCGGAGGGGGAGCCGGCTCGCTCCGATCCCCGTTCCGTCTTGCGCCGTGCCACTGAGCGAGCAGCGGCGATGGGCTTCACCTTTTATGTGCATCCGGAAATAGAGTTCTACCTCTTTGAACCGGAGACGGATCCTGCAGCTCAGCCGCGCCCCATTGATAACGGCGCCTACTTCGACAATGTGTCGCGCTCGCGGGCCCGCAATTTTCGCACAAAGGCTATCAAGACTTTAGAAGACCTCGGCATCTCAGTGGAGTTTTCGCATCACGAAGCTGGCCCTGGGCAAAATGAGATTGATCTACGAGTCTCTGACGCTCTCGCCATGGCAGACGACGTGATGACGTTTCGAGTGGTCATTGATCAAGTTGCCTTGCAAGAGGGCGTGCAGGCGAGCTTTATGCCCAAGCCAATGATTGAAAAGCCAGGGAATGGAATGCATACGCACTTCTCGCTTTTTGAGGGAGAGCGCAACGCCTTTTTCGATCCCACAGGGGAGTATCGGCTCTCAGACACTGCGCGCAAATTCGTGGCGGGTCTGCTGCATCATGCCCGCGAAATTACAGCAATCACGAATCAGCACGTGAACTCTTATAAGCGTCTCTGGGCGGGGTTTGAGGCTCCAGCACACGTGGCGTGGGGGAAAAATAATCAGAGTGCACTGATCCGGATTCCTTCTCTCAGCACGAATAAGCCAGGTAGCGCCCGCATAGAATACCGCGCGCTCGATTCAGCAGCTAATCCGTATTTGGCGTATGCGGCGATCTTGAACGCAGGCTTGGCAGGTATCGAACACGACTATCCGTTGCCGGAGCCGGTGGAGAGCGATGTATCAGCTCTCAGCGAGCTGGAGCGCTCGGCGCTGGGTATTTTGCCACTGCCGTACTCGCTGTCTGAGGCGATTGCTGAAATGGAAAAGAGCGAGCTGGTGGCGGCCACACTCGGCGAAGATACATTCGACTATTTCATGCGCAACAAGCGCCATGAATGGGCTCAATATCGCTATCAAGTCACTCCGTTTGAGCGCAGCAAATTCCTTGGATAGCCGGTCATAGGCTGAAGGAGCTAATGTGCATAAATAGTGTGCATGAGTAGTGTGTGTGAGTATCTGCAGGCACGAGCAGCGGATTGAGGAATGCAATGAGCAGGGAAGAAACTGAGCACGCTCTGCTGGTACGTTCTGGATTTATCAACCCAGAGCGAGCTGCTACCTTACTCAATGATCAAGCACTGAGCGGAATTGACCGCTCATGGCTCATCGAGCAGCTAACTGATGTGGGAGACCCAGACGAGGGGCTGCTCGGTTTTATTCGGCTGCGCGAAGCGGCAGTGGCGGCGGGGCGCGATGCACTCCGGCAACTGGATAGTCTACTCGACCAGGAGCGCGGTGCTCGCCGTCTCTTTGCCATTCTAGGGCTATCTCATCCGCTCACAGATCAGTTCATCAAGAATCCGGCATATGTACACATACTCAGCGATCAAAAAGTGGGAGATCACCCCTTTGCCACGTCACTAGCAGCGGAAAAAGCGGGAGCGTTAGCGGCAGTGCACGCCGGTGCACAGCTGGTTCATGCTGCTGGTAGCAATGCTCAGGCCGGTGCGCAGGACTCTGCCCAGATCGCTGCTCCCGTGATACAGCCGGCCAGTGCGCTATCACCAGCGGAGGGCATCGCTGCCATGCGAGCTCACTATTGGTATCGGATTGCACAGGTGGCGGCAGAAGATCTCATTTCTGAGGACGCTGCCGGCGTCATGCCGCAGGTGAGTGCCGCCATTAGCGATATTGTGGGTGGAGCGCTGGAGGCCGCCCTCGCCGTCGGGAGGGCAGCGATTCCGCAGGCACAGCAGGTAGGGCTGGCGATTATTGCCATGGGCAAAACGGGTGGCTGCGAGCTCAATTACATCTCTGATGTAGATGTCGTTTACGTGGCACGTTCGCTCGATCCAGATCTGGAGCAAGCTGACATGCTCCAGATCGCTACGAAACTTGCCACATTTGTAGCGCGGGCGGTGAGCTGGCCACAAGGCGCGCAAAAGCCGCTGTGGGAGCTTGATGCAAATCTGCGCCCTGAGGGCAAGGACGGGCCGCTGGTGCGCACGCTCGCCTCACATCTGGCGTATTACAAACGGTGGGCAAAAGATTGGGAATTCCAAGCACTGCTCAAAGCTCGGCCGATTGCTGGGGATATGGAGCTGGGAGAGCAGTATCGAGCTGCCATGCATCCCATGGTGTGGAGCGCTGCTGGACGGGACAATTTCGTGCAAGCCTCGCGGGCAATGCGCTCTCGCGTGGAAGATATGGTGCCGGCCAAGGAGGCTCCGCGGCAACTGAAGCTGGGCAAAGGGGGATTGCGAGATGTGGAATTCACGGTGCAGCTGCTTCAGCTCGTGCACGGACGAACGGATTCGAGTCTGCGCGTGCGCAATACGCTCTCAGGACTGCAAGCACTGAGCGACGGCGGGTATATATCGCGTGCTGACGGTGAGAAGCTCGCAGCAGACTACCGTTTTTTGCGTGCTCTGGAGCACCGCATCCAGCTGCAGCATTTTCGCCGCTCCCATCTGGTGCCGCGCAAAATGCACGAGCTGCGCCGTCTCGCTCGCACTCTCCACGGAGCTGGACTTGCCACGGGGGAAGATCTGGAATCGCGCTGGCAGGCAGTGCGCCATGAAGTGCGCGAATTACATCTGGCCATCTATTATCGTCCTATTCTGCCCGAGGTGGCGAAGCTCTCTGCCTCCGACGTCTCTCTCGACGAACATGCTGCCCAGGCTCGCCTTGCCGCTATCGGCTACCGCTCGCCTGTGGCGGCTCTCAGCCACATTCGGGCGCTGACGGCGGGAGTGTCTCGAACGGCGGCCATCCAACGGCAGCTTTTGCCCGTCATGATTGGATGGTTCGCCCTCGGGCCGGAGCCCGATCACGGCTTACAAGAGTTTCGAGTGCTCTCTGAGCGGATGGGGCATACTTCGTGGTACATGCGGCTGCTACGCGATTCCTCGGCGGTGGCAGAGCGCTTAGCTTATGTGCTCTCCACATCGAGATACGTGGCGCAGCAGCTGCCCATGCTGCCAGAGGCGATGAGCTGGTTAGATGACGATGCGCTGCTGGAGCCACGCACGCTGACGGAGCTATATCGAGAGCTCGATTCACTGCTGTCGCGGCGTACGGATGCGAAAGATATTGCATTAGCTGGCAGGTATTTGCGCAGAAAAGAGCTGCTGCGCACGGCTCTAGCCGACGTGGTGAAACGGCAAGACGTAGACGTATCGACGACTGCCATTTCACAGGCGGGGGCGATGGCTGTTGAGGCAGCTGTGCGGGCTGCTGCTGTGCAGACTCATGCTCAGGGACGAATTGATTTTGCCGTCATTGGGATGGGAAGATTTGGCGGAAATGAGTTGAATTACGCCTCTGATGCGGATGTGCTCTTCGTCTACGAGCCCCGCGCCGGTGTGCCAGGTGAAGAGGCTGAGCAAGAGGCGAGCAGCATGGCGAAAGCTATGATGAATCTGCTCACGTTCGCCGATCAGGAACCTATTTTTGAGCTTGACGCCGCACTTCGACCAGAGGGGAAACAGGGAGTGCTGGTGCGCAGTCTGGATTCTTACCGTGAGTATTACTCGCGCTGGGTTCAGATGTGGGAGCGTCAGGCACTGCTGCGAGCGCGATTTGTGTGTGGAAATGAAGAGCTCGGCGAGCGCTTTTTGACGATGATTGAGCCGCTGCGCTATCCATCTGATGGGCTCACCGCCCAGCAGATGAGAGAGATCCGCGCGATGAAAGCGCGAGTGGAACGCGAGCGAATGCCACGCGGGGTAGATCCGACTCGCCACTTGAAGCTAGGACGGGGCACGCTGTCGGATGTGGAGTGGACGGTGCAACTCTTGCAACTCCACCACGCTGGTCACTGTGAACTGCTGCGTACGCCATCGACGATAGCTGCGCTCTCGGCGTTAGCTCACCTGGAGATTGTGAGTGCCAGCGATGCCGAGATTCTGAAAGAGGCGTGGGATTTTGCCTCGCTGCTGCGCAATGCCAACGTGTTAGCTACCGGCAAGATGCGCGGCTCGAAAGTGGATGTGCTGCCCTTTGAAACAGATGAACATGCCGTCGTCGCAGCAATTGTGGGCTATAGCGGCGGGCAGACGTCCGATCTGGATGAGGACTATCTGCGCAGAGCTCGCCGTGCCCGCTCAGTAGTAGAACGGCTCTTTTACGGTCTGGAGTGAGCAGTGCGTACAGCGTCACTGAAAGAAACGCTCGCCTCACCACAGTGTCTAGCGCGGCCGCTCACATCAGAGCACTTGCCCCTATCACAGCGCTTGTCTTGTTTGTAGCAGTCTTTGCTTTTAGAGCACTTTAGAGAGAAACTCGCGGGTGCGCGGATGGTGCGGATGGTCAAACACGTCTGTTGGACTGCCCGCTTCAATAATGATCCCGCCATCCATCAAAATCACCTGATCGCTCACTTCGCGGGCAAAGCCAAGCTCATGCGTGACGACGATCATCGTCATCCCGCCGTCTGCCAGATCTTTCATGACGGACAGCACTTCTCCCACCAGCTCCGGATCGAGAGCAGAGGTCGGTTCGTCGAAGAGCATCAAGTCTGGGTGCATAGCCAGCGCTCGTGCAATAGCCACGCGCTGCTGCTGGCCGCCGGAGAGTTCCGCTGGATAATGGCTGGCGCGGTCAGCTAGCCCCACTCTAGCCAACAATTCTTCGGCTTCTGCTCGCGCAATATCTCTCTTGACGCCGCGCACATGTACAGGAGCTTCCATCACGTTTTCCAATGCCGTCTTATGCGGGAAGAGGTTAAAGCGTTGGAAAACCATTCCGATATTTTCGCGCTGCCGCGCAATCTGTTTGTGCGTCAGATCGTAGAGCTTGCCGTTTTTCTCGCGGTATCCCATCAGCTGGTTATCCACGTAAATGCGCCCTGCCTGGATCGTTTCCAGCATGTTGATACACCGCAAAATGGTGGATTTTCCAGATCCAGATGGGCCGAGAATAGTGGTGACGCTCGCAGGGGCGACATCGAAGGAGACCCCTTGCAATACGTGCAGTTTCCCAAAAAACTTGTGTACGTCCTGGACGCTCACCATCGAAGTGTGGGGGGATGCGTCAGTGTGTTCGTCTGTACTCATTATCTCTCTCGATTGGATCTCGGTCTGTCGTCATAATGTCTTAGTGATGCAGGGGGCGTTTGAGTTTTGGCAGGCTAGCTCCCTATCGGCGGCAGTGTGCTACCGGAAGCTGTGCCCGTATGTTACATCGTTCACGGGTGTGTTGTTCTCGCAGTGCTGTGTACAAGCGCCGCTGTGACGCCGTCACGGCGTATATTCTAGGAACGGGTCGCTGTGCGTCGTGCCACTTGCATTAATGGCCTCTTGACGGGAGACGTGGAGTTTATGACGCCGATAACGGCTGGTAAACGTCGGTGTGGCACCCTGATGCCCGCGTCCGTAGTGACGTTCCAAGAAGTATTGCCCCACCATCAGAATCGAGGTGATGGCGAGATACCAGATGGCTGCCACTAAAAGGTAGGGGATGGGGGTGCCTTTTGAAAAGCCGATATTGGAGGTGATCGCATTGAGATCGAGGCTGAAAGGTACTGCCGTCACCAACGATGTGGTCTTGAGCATGGAGATAGTCTCGTTACCCGTCGGCGGAATAATCACGCGCATAGCTTGCGGAATAATGATACGGCGAAAGATCATGCCATTGCCCATGCCCAGAGCTTTGGCAGCTTCTTCTTGCCCGATATCGACGGAAGCGAGACCGCCGCGCACAATCTCGGCGAGGTAAGCTCCCTCATTGAATCCCAATCCCAGCACGGCAAAGATAAACATGCGGGTCTGTACATCGGTGAGCGTAGTGGGGTCGAAAGAGAAGAGGGTAATATCCGTGAACGGAATTCCCATGCCGAAACGGGGGTAGAGCACAGTGAGCAGGCCCCAGAAAATGAGTTGGGTATATACCGGAGTGCCGCGGAAGAACCAAATGTAGGCGGTGGAAACTCCACGCAGCACGGGATTTTCACTGCGACGCATGATTGCTAGCAGCAGTGCCAAAACAATGCCAAGCGCCATAGCTCCCACTGTGAGTAGAAGAGTCCAGCCGACTGCTTCAAGGACGACCTGCTGGAAAAGCACGCTCGCAACGGTATCCCACTGATAGTTGGGATTGGTGATGAGAGTGTCGATAATCATAAGCGCCACAATTGCCACGAGCACGGCGGATGCCCATCGGCCGTAGTGCTTGACGGGCACAGCGTTGATGACGTGCGGCATGGAACGTGACGTAGTGGATGCCGCAAGGTCGGGTGCTGCAAGATCGGCGTGAGCTGCGCCGAATTGTGCCGCATCGTGAGCTGTGTCGGCTTGGGCTGCCTCGGCTCGATTGCTAGCTCGCTCATTGCTCTGCACGCCGGCAGCTCCAGTGTTGTTCGTCGTCATGGTTTATATCCTAACGCTCGCACAAAAGCTGACCGAACTCGCGCTAGCAGCTTGAGTCCGATCAGCTCCTCGTCTATTGATTATCCGCTCTATCTCAGATGCGCCATCCCCAGACATTTCTTCGGCGTACAGCTCGACGATGCGCAGCTCGTTTAGTGTACAGCTCGACGATGCGCCCAGTATCCACTGGCCTCAGTCACTATCCATCATCCATCGAAACGAGCGGACGTCCAGTGGATAGAAGTGACGAGCGCGAAGAATGGCGAGAGAGTGGATAGGCCAACTAGAGAATATCCGCTTTTTCTGGGACGCCTTTCGTAATGCCCCAGGCTTGGTAGATCTTTGCCAATTCGCCACTGTCGATGAGCTTTTGCACACCAGCCTGCACAGCCTTGGCTAAGTCGGCATCTTTCTGGGCGACGAGTACGCCACGGCCGGAGGGATCGAATTCTTCTCCGATGTTTTCCAACTTGCCTTGATTCTGCTGTACGGCAGCTGTGGCTATCGACGTGTCAGTGAGCATGGCCGTGAGCTGTTTGCCTGCGAGCACAGTGCTGACCTGAGCTTGGCTATCATATTTTTGAATACTCACCGGCTTAGCAGCGCACTGCGTTTTGTTGAGATTTTGCAAATATTCGTCTTGTGCAGTGCCAGTCTGAACTCCCACAGTGGCGCCACAAGGATTCTTGGGATCGAAAGCACTCGGGTTGCCAGCAGCCACAGTCCAGGTGTTTCCATCTTGGAAGTACTGGATCAGATTGTATTGCTTCGCGCGCTCATCGTTGATGGTGATAGCGGCGATCGACGCCTCATATGTCGTTCCCACGGCGGGGAAGATGCTGTCGAAAGCGGCGTTATTCATGTCGAGCTTAAGCCCCATTGTGGTAGCTAACGCCTGTGCCACGTCAATTTCATATCCTTGAAATGTCTTGCCATCATCGCCAAAGTACTCAGCAGGTGCGTACGATGCCTCAGTGACGAGTGTGAGTTTGCCATCTTTCTTGACAGCTTCTGGTACCAGTGCGCTGACGCCGTCATCTTGCGTGACGCCGGAAAGATCGGCCTTTATCGAGACCGGCGAGAGGTTGGCAGTAGGGGCGTCGGCAGAATTACCCGTTGCCTTCTGTCCTCCCTGTGAGCAAGCAGCCATGCTTACTGCCAGTAGGCAACTGAGAGTAACGGCAGAGATTTTCTTCATTGTGATCTCCTCATCGGTCTCGTGCGGAAAGTTAGAACTTCCCAGGTATGGGCTTCTATCAACACCTAAAAATATACATAGTTATGTATAGCTATGCAATATGGGTGATGGAATGTGGTGGGAATCGCAGGAGGCAATAGCGGGAGTGGCAGTGAGGAGATGGAGCCGGCAAACACGGCGCAATGATCGCTAGAGCGACGGTATACTGGTGGATGGCAATACATTAGTGGGGTGGAAGAGGATTTCAGTATGAACCTCTCCCACCCCAGCAATAAGTAATTGCGTATCCCACTGGGCTGCGTGTACCTCGTCGATCAGAGCCGTTGGCTAAGAGGCGCAGAGGATGTGCATCGCAGATCGCGTGATGCCACAGACGTATCAGAGATCGTAGTACAGGGCAAACTCGTAGGGATGTGGGCGCTGCCGAAGTGGAGCTATCTCTTTCTCACGCTTATAAGCTATCCAGGTGCTAATGAGATCGTCGGAGAAGACATCGCCCTCAGTGAGATAGTCGTGATCATCTTCCAGATGGACGAGTGCCTCATCGAGAGTGCCTGGCAACTGTGCAATCTGCGAGTGCTCCTCTGGCGGCAGCTCGTAGAGATCTTTGTCGATCGGATCAGCGGGTTCAATGCGATTCTTGATGCCGTCGAGACCTGCCATAAGTTGTGCGGCAAAAGCGAGATATGGGTTTGCAGAAGGGTCTGGTACGCGGTATTCAAGGCGCTTGGATTTGGGCGAGGATCCCGTCACGGGGATACGAATACACGCCGAGCGGTTGCGTGCGGAATACACCAAATTGACGGGAGCCTCAAAGCCAGGCACGAGGCGGTGGAAAGAGTTTACGGAAGGATTGGTGAATGCGAGCAATGATGGGGCATGCTCCAGAAGCCCGCCAATATACCAGCGAGCGAGATCTGATAGGCCGCCGTAGCCTTTTTCATCGGCGAAGAGCGGCTGACCATTCTTCCACAAACTCTGATGGCAATGCATGCCAGAACCGTTGTCTCCGAAGAGCGGCTTAGGCATGAAAGTGGCGGTTTTTCCAGCCTGGAATGCCACATTTTTAATCACATACTTAAACTTCATGAGATCGTCAGCAGCAGCGAGCAGAGTGTTGAATTGATAGTTAATTTCCTGCTGACCGCCAGTGCCAACCTCATGATGAGCGCGCTCAATCTTGAGCCCAACCTGCTGGCATATCGCCGTCATCTCATCGCGCAGATCCACCATCTGATCGTTGGGGGAGACGGGGAAATAGCCGCCCTTGAGGCGCGTTTTATAGCCCAGATTGGGCCGTTCATCACGATCAGTATTCCACCATGCCTCATTGGAATCGACGACGTAACTTTGCTGGTGGTTATTGTCTTCAAAACGCACGTCGTCAAAGAGATAAAATTCTGCTTCAGCGCCGAAATAGACCGTGTCGGCAATCCCCGTCGAACGCAAGTATTCCTCAGCTCGAGCGGCAATCGTACGAGGATCGCGCCCGTAGCTCTCTCCCGTGAAAGGATCAATGACGGAGAAATTCATCACCAGCGTCTTGCGCTGCCGAAATGGGTCGAGAAAGGCGGTGGTGAGATCGGGAATGAGCTTCATATCCGACTCGTGAATTTGAGTAAATCCGCGAATCGATGAGCCGTCAAACATCAGCCCTTCAGTGAGATTTTCTTTGTCGAAAGTGCTCACGGGAATGGCAAAATGTTGCATCACACCAGGAAGATCGCAGAAACGGACATCTACAAACTCCACGTTTTCACGCTCGATAAATGCCACTGCTTCTTCAACTGTCGAAAACATGAAGTTCCTTTCGTCACGGCGTTTGCCTTGTGCTCGTGCCAGGGATTCGGCGTACCGACTCAGCACTCCCTAGCATATATTTCGTCTCGGTGGAGAAATTTTTGCGTTCACTATATGTCGTGTGATGCGGCTCTCAGTGGGCTGTGCGTGGCAGATCAGCTGATGCCAGCCAGGTGCTGCCGGCGTCACCAATCATGTGCATGCTAGCGAATACGCGAGCGGGTAGCCATCCGTGCTTTGGCTGGATCCATTCCCTTAGGAATGGGCATGGCGCCAGCCTTGATTGCATCTAGTCGCTGAGCAGTATCGGATATTTCCTGCGCCGTCATCGTGCGTGGCAATCGCTTGATCGTCTTTCTGAGATCTTCAAGCTTGACTTGCTTTGGACCGTGTCCCACATACAGGGTGACGACGGGCGCGGAAGATACTGTGCGGTTCACCTGTTTAGCGGCTGCTCGCATCATTGGGGAGAGGTCGCCAGGCCCTTCGGCTACTAGGACGACGCCTGGCTTGCCCACTGCGCGGAAGACAAAATTCTTCATATCGCGGGAAAATTCCACCGGCTCTTCCTTAGTGATCCAGCCGCGGCCGAGCTGCGAGAGCACCCCACCAGTAGCGCCAGGAATGCCGTCTGCTTGGCGATAAGCAGCCTTACTAATAAGAGTGGTAAGCGTCACCATGGGAGCGAGTATCGACAGAGCGACGCCGATAATAATCCACGATATCCAATGGCCGGTGACGGCGGCGAGTACGATGCCAAGCACCAGGAACAACGCACATGATCCCCATACGACGTAGGCAGCCCACGGAAAGACTTTGACGACGAGTTTGTATGCATCAATGAAGTTGCGATACCACGGGGTTTTATTCTTTTTGGCTGCTTTTTTAGCAGCTTTGAGGCGTGCTTTTTCCTCTTTGTCCATAGCTTTTGCCAATTCCTTCTCAGCGTTCTTGAATACAGCTAGTCTAGGGGGAAAGATAAGAACTCGCCAAAGGCTTCTAGCTCGCCTCCAGCTTCTTGCGTACAGCTGCCAAAAATGCGGTGGCAATATTTGCGTCGGCGGCGCTGGGATCATAGCTCAAAGAGAGGAAGAATTGCCGCCGTGCTCCTATCGTTCCGTGCGCATCTAGCACAGCTGGCCGCAGCCGTGCCGGCCCGATACTGAGAGCGGCCACGTGCGTGTGCTGGATGCGTGGCACTTCCAAGGTGATGTCTTGCTCAGTATTGTCTACCACGGAGAATGTGGATCCGAAGAGATCTTCAGGGCCAATTTCTGCTCGGGCAGCGCGCGCCGTCACGTCTGCGAGCGCTGAGCGAATCTCTGCCGGCTGCTGATCGCCAAGATCTCGGAGTACCGGCATAAAGGCGCCGTGAGTAGCGGCAAGGGTGATGCCAAAGGCCACTGATTGTCCGGCGTTGAGGGCGGGGTAGTTCCCCAGCTCTTGGGCAGTGACTTTCAGCACTGAGGGAAGATAATCATCGGGCAAACGGCTGGCGTCGATCTCTATGACCAAAGCTGGATACTGGGCGCCGACAGCGCTGGCCTCTGAACTGGCATCTTTGGGAGTGCGTGACGTGGATGGCGCGGGTGCGGCAGCAGCGTGTGCAGTCTGCGCAGCAGCTTCCACATCCTGCCGGCGAATGCGCCCTCCTACGCCCGATCCTTTGATGTCGCTGAGATTGACGCCGAGCTCTTTAGCGAGTTTACGCACGATCGGAGTGACGTAGGCGCTGGCGTCAGCAAGGGTAGAGGCGGCAGTGGCGTGAGGGGCAGCATTGCCATGGGGGAAAGCATGGGTGCCGGTGCCCTCGGCGTGCGCGGCGGTATCCGCGGTAGCTGTCGCCACGGGAGCTGGAGCTGCGGATGTTGGCATAGCTGGGGCTGGAACTGTCGCGCCTGGCATGGCCGCAGCTGCTGCGCTTGGCATCGCCAAAGTCGGAGTGGGTGAGGCTACAGGTGCTGGGGTTGGGGTGAAAGCCGCCGGTGTTACTGGCGTCGGCTCCGCTGGAAATGGAGCCGACGGCGTTGAGGCTGACACTGTTGGGCTAACCGATGCGGTGCTGACTGATGCTGCTGGTACTGCTAGGCTAGCCGGTTCTGCTGGAGTGGCTGGAGCTGCTGCGTTAACCGGAGCTGCCGCGTTAACCGGAGCTGCTGGAGCGCCATCAGCTGCCAATTCTGCCGCAGACCCCACATAGGCGAGAATAGTGCCCACATCGACGGTCTCGTCTTCATTCACCACGATCTGAGTGAGTACTCCCGCGAGGGGAGAAGGCACTTCGGTGTCCACTTTGTCTGTGGAAACTTCTACAATTGGCTCATCAACCTCCACGGCATCGCCCACTGATTTGAGCCAGGTCGTGATTGTGCCCTCTGTGACGGACTCGCCAAGGGCTGGCATCTTAATTGCTTCCGACATAGTGCTTCTTTCTCTGTGCTCTCCAACGCTTACTCTTCAACGCCTCAGTGCCTCGTTGCATCCACTGCTGCGCATCTCAGCTTCACGATTTCAGTGTAATAGCGATTGCTCAATGATGGGTGTGAAGTGGCTTTCCAGCGAGAGCTAGCACAGCTTCACCCACAGATTCATTCTGTGTGGGGTGGGCATGGATAAGCCCATCAAAGTCTTCCGGCTGTGCTTCCCATGCCACCATAAGCTCGCCCTCGCCCACTTGCTCACCCATGCGGGCGCCAATCGCGGTGAACCCCACGATTGGGCCATCTTTGCGGCGGATGATCTTCACGAACCCCTGCGTGCCAAGCATCTGACTCTTGCCATTTCCGGCGAGATTAAATTCCGCTGTCTGTACGGCGTCAGTGCCAAATTCTTCTTCGGCTGCGCGTTGGCTGAGCCCTACACTGGCAATTTCTGGATTGCAGAACGTGACTTTCGGGATGAGTTCATCTTTCACAGGACGTGGATTCAATCCGGCGATATCTTCGGCGACGAAAATGCCATGCAAAAAACCTCGGTGAGCAAGTTGTACACCAGGCACGATATCTCCCACGGCATACACCTGCCCGCCAGCTGGAGTCGTGACGCCGGTACGCAGGCGCTCATCGGTGAGCACAAAGCCGCGTTCAAGGTGTATGCCATTTTCTTCATAGCCAAGATGTGCAGTATTGGGGCCGCGCCCGATAGCGATCAAGAGGTAGTCGGCGTCAAAACGCTGCCCGTCTTTCGTGAAAATGTGCACTCCGGCGTCATCCTCATCGACGTAATCAAAGAACGTCTTTGTCTTAAAAGCTATCTTGCGCTTACGAAAAGCCCGCTCCAGCATCTTAGAAATGGACTCGTCTTCATTCGGCACGAGGTGATCGAGCCCCTCAATGATCGTCACGTGTGCACCGTAGCTAGCCCATATAGAGGCAAACTCTACGCCGATGACGCCGCCACCTAGCACGACCACGGAACGCGGTACCTCAGTGAGGTTCAGTGCCTGCTCAGACGTGATCACTCGCTGCGTGATGTGCTGGCCAATCGTCTTGGAGAACGAACCAGATGCGAGCACGACGTTCGTACCCTTGAGCATCCGTCCACCGACGTCCACAGTGTCTGGTTGTACCAGTTTGCCCCAGCCGTGAATCGTCTCTACTCCTCGGGAATCCACCAGGCCGCTGAGACCTTTATACATCTTGGCCACGACGGAGTCTTTATATGCATTCAGGCTGTCCATATCGAGACCTTCAAAGCTGCCGCGCACGCCGATACGGGCAGCATCGCGCATGTCGTCGGCGACTTCTGCAGCGTGAAGCAGAGCTTTGGTGGGAATACAGCCACGGTGTAGACAGGTGCCACCCACCTTATCGCCTTCCACCAGGGCAACTTTCAAGCCGAGCTGGCTAGCGCGCAGGGCTGTTGCATACCCGCCGGAACCAGCTCCGAGAATGACGACATCGTATTCTTGAGTTTCAGCCACGAATCTTCTCCCTTGACGTCGTGGGCGCAGTGACGAGCTCCGCAGAGTTGGCACGCCGCACAACTGTGAACGCGGCGAACTACGAGAGCCGGAATGCCCCAACAGCATTTAGACCTTAGTCCCAATTGAATCACATGTGAGGAAGAAACGGCAGTTTATCCGACGTCACACGCCGCTGTGCTTGCGCTCTTTGCGCTGGCGTCTCTTCTCCTGACGCATACGGGTGACGTCTGCCCTCGTGCCTCCCTCGGGAAATTCCCCGCGCGCCACCTGCGGTTTGGGTAGGCGCCAGCGGCGAACATAGAAACAGCGGCCGATCATCTGCCAAACGAGACCGCGTGGCACTGCGGCCTCGCCAAATTTTGCCTGGGCGAGATGCTTGGCGCGGAAAGCTACAAAGAGTGCGTGCAAGAGCATCAGCAGGAAGACGGCGTAAAAGCAGATCGTGGCAGTGAAAGCAAAGACCGGAAATGCTGCGGAGAAAAACATCAATGGGATGAGCAAAATGGCCATTGGCATAAACCACGCGGAAATAGGGGCGCTGGCATCGACGTAGTCACGCGCAAAACGGCGTGCTTTCCCGCGGTGCTGGTAGGGCATATGGGCTTCGTCCCCCGTGCGCATAGCTTCCTGCTGCTGTTGCCACAGCGCATCTGACCTTTGCCGTGCCTGTGCTTTGCGCTCTTTTTTCTCTGCTCGGGTGAGTTTCGTCTTGTCTGCCACCAGTGGACGGCGGTTGCTGGCCTCAACCTCTCGGCGTTTCGGCGTCGCACCGCCTTTCTTCGGTGTATATCCCTTGGGGAGGGTGACCTCCGTTGTAGTTTCGACGGGGGTAGTGGCGCTCTCGCGCTTTTTCAGACCAAACACAAAGCTCCCTTTCAGCTACGAGTGGCACAATTCTCCGGTGTGCTTTCCTATGTGCTCAGTGTAGCTTTTGCAGCGTATAGAGCGAAACGTGCGCTCTGCTCTCGTGCTGTGCGCCGCCGTCACTGACGAAGAGCGCACGTGTGGAGAGCGTTGATGAGCTATTGCGGAGCCGCCGTCACTGATGATCACACGGCGGTGCGCTATTGTGGATACATGAACGAACACGACATTCTTGAACGCGTACACGCGCATTTTGACGCAGCCAAAGCAGAACTTGCTGAGCTGGTAGCTATTCCCTCGGTGTCTGCCGATTCTTTCGATCAGAGCACGCTTGAGCGCTCCGCTCACTGGATTGCAGATCAAGCAAAAGAGCTTGGCCTTGAGGCCGAGGTCATCCAGCTGCACACCGCTGCGGGGCTTGTGGGCCGACCCGCCGTGCTTGCCACCCGTCCGCCTCAACCTGGGAAGCCGACTGTGCTTCTTTACTCGCATCACGACGTCCAGCCGCAAGGGCCAGAAGAGAAGTGGGAGACGCAGCCGTTTGTCGCCACAGAAAAGGGAGATCGCCTCTATGGCCGTGGCGCTGCTGACGACAAGGCCGGCGTCGTGCTCCATCTGGAAGCGATTCGTGCAGCTGATGCAGGCGTGGGCATCGTCATGTTTATTGAGGGGGAAGAAGAAGTTGGCTCACCCACATTTGAGGATTTTCTGCATACCTACCAGGAGAAACTCAAAGCTGATGTGATCGTCGTCGCTGATTCTAATAACTGGGCGGTAGGCACTCCGAGTCTCACCACGTCGCTGCGAGGAGTGGTCTCGCTTCGAGTGAAACTGTCGGTACTCGATCACGCCCTGCATTCTGGGGCATACTCTGGTCCAGTGCTTGACGCCGTCACGCTCGCTTCACGTCTCATTGCCACCTTGCACGATGACGCTGGCGATGTGGCTGTAGCAGGCCTGCGTTCTTACGACAACGCCGACGTGGACTATCCAGAAGAGCAATTCCGTATTGATGCGGGAGTGCTGGAGGGTGTGCAGCTTACGGGTACTGGCTCTCTCGCTTCTCGACTGTGGACGAAACCGACTATTTCCGTGATTGGCATGGACGTGACGCCCGTACAGGTGGCGTCCAATACGCTGCTACCCGCCGTCACGTTTACGCTGTCGCTGCGCGTGGCACCTGGGCAGGATTCGCGCGAAGCCGGAGAGATTCTGGCAGCGTATCTCAAAGAGCACGCGCCATTTGGGGCTCATGTGGAAACGGAGATCACGGAGGCGGGGCCTGGCTATGAAGCGGTGGGCGATACTCCGGTGACGGCGATTGCTCACGATGCATTGCGCAGCGCTTTCAAAGCAGAGCCTGTCAATATCGGCATCGGTGGGTCAATCCCGTTTATCTCGGTGCTCCATGAGCTTTTCCCTGAGGCGGATATTCTGGTGACGGGTGTTGAAGATCCAGATACGCGGGCGCATTCTGAGAATGAATCGCTGCACCTGGGGGATTGGCAAAAAGCTATCGGAGCTGAGGCATTACTGCTGAGTAAGCTGAGTGAGTGATCGCAGTGATGGGCAGGCAGACTCGCGCGCATATTTGTGACGTTCGTCCCATGCTTGCTGTGGGTGCACGCCGGATGGCGAGCGAGTCTCAGCCCCGCTAGTGTTAGGAGCGACGTTATCTCTTCTCGTAATACATGGAGGAACACATGAGTGAAACTGTGGAAGCTCCAGCACACGGCGTGGTGCTCACCGATGTGGCTGCAGCAAAGGTAAAAAGCCTCATTGAGCAGGAAGGTCGCGACGATTTACGGCTTCGTGTGGCAGTGCAGCCAGGGGGATGTTCCGGACTGATGTACCAGCTCTACTTTGATGAACGCGAACTGGAAGGAGACGCTGTGCGTGCCTTCGGTGATGTCGAAGTAGTGGTAGATCGCATGAGCATCCCTTATCTGGATGGAGCGACCATCGACTTTGCGGACACCATCGAGCGTCAGGGATTTACCATCGACAATCCCAATGCGGTCGGTACGTGTGCATGTGGGGACTCATTCCACTGATCGCACATCGATTGATGCAATGCTGAAGTGGTGGGCGCGCTACGGTATGGGCTGTCTGCGTCGCCCATTGTGTAGCTGCAGGTAGCTGCAGTAACTATCGGCATACGGCAACTGAATTTTGTGGTGGCTGAGGGTCTCTGAGAGGCTCTCAGCCACCGCTGTATAGACCGATGCAGTAGTGCTGGCGATATCCGTTTTGCCTGTCCATAGGGTAGAGTGCAACAGTGCTGTGGTCATGGTACAGGCGGCGAAACTCTGTAACCGAGCGTGAGGATAGAGAATGAACATTCGGCAACTAATAGCAGGAGTCAGTGCGGCAGTGCTCGCTCTTTCGCTGGCTGCGTGTGGCGGGCAAGGAGCGAAAGACGGCGATCAAACGACGGACAAAACGACTAGTGCTGCTGACAAACCTGATGCGAGCGGACCACAGCCCACAGTAACTGGGTCGGGCAAAGATCTGCATCTGGCGTTTCCGGATGCGCAGGCACCAAAAGATCTGAAAGTGTGGGTGCAACAAAAGGGTAGTGGACGTGCCGTGGCGGAGACTGATACCGTCATAGCTCACTACGTGGGGCAAGTGTGGAAGAACGAAAAGCCCTTTGACTCGTCGTTTTCAAGGGGAGCACCCACAGGATTCTCGCTGCAGAATGTGATTGCTGGTTGGCGGCAGGGGCTCACAGGTTTGCCGGTGGGGACGAAAGCGATTGTGAGCGTGCCGCCAGAGCTTGGCTACGGTTCGACTGGCAATAAGGACGCAGGCATTGGCGCCACGGACGTGATTGATTTCTATGTGGAAATTGTCGATGCATTTGGCATCAATCAAGCCGGTGATAAAGCGGCCAAATCTGAGGCGAAGGTCGCTGATTTGCCAGTGGAGCTGAAAGGCGCGCTCGGGGAGCCGGTGACGCTTACGGTCAAGGCCGGTGCCGCCCAGCCGAAGGCGCTCACGCACACGGTGATCGCCAGAGGGTCAGGGGCAGCCGTAGCCGAGAAAGATACCACTGTGTATGTGCAGTATGCGATGAGCCTGTGGGACAATTCGCAGACGGAAGTGACGTATGGAAAATCTGGGCCACAAGCTGTGCCGATGGGTAGTGGAAGCGTCTTTGACAGCTTGGCGGGAGTGTCAGTTGGCTCGCGGGTGCTGATTACGAATGCGGAGACGTCCGGAGGCGATAGTGCCCAGCGCATGCCGAGTCTGGCCGTCGTCGTCGATATTTTAGGACAGCTGGCCACTCCATCGGCGTCATAAAATTACCGGTGTCATAAAATTACCGGAGGTTCTGGGGTAATCAGCTCGGCGAACTACTCAGCAGACGATAAAGGATGCAACGGGCGCGCAGTGTCACATGAAATGTGGTGCTGCGCAGATGAGAGGCAGCAGAGGAGAGGCAGCGGTATGGGAAGAATCGGAACTATCATCAAAGTGGCATCGGTAGCTGGCCCAGCCATCGTGAAGGTAGTACAAAAGTATGGGCCACAGCTGCGTCAGCTCGCCAAAGACAATCCTGAGGCATTGGGGTCAATCAAGAGGCGTGTCACGGCGGTGGCTCACGCCACGACCCGCGGTGACTCTCTGCATGCCGTGGGAAACCGGATTGGTGTGCTGCGAGATCAAGTGACGTATCTGTTTGCTTCGGCCAACACCCCCGCTGTCGCTCGACAAGCGAGTGCCTGGCGAGCAGAACTCGACGCTCTAGAGACCCTCATTCCAGTGGTGGGGGCGATGAGTCGTCCGATGCAAAAGAGCGAGCTGAAGGCTATACAAAAGCGTATTGACGCGCTCTCTGCGTCTATTCTCGCCGCCACCATCGGAGATGATATTGAAGATGCTGAAACCGTAGTGGACTATCAGGGCGGCGCTGACTATCAGGATGGCAACGGGCAGCAGTCCTTTTCTGAGCAAACGGGCAGAGCGGAGCGCACAGATAGCGGTGATAACAGTGGCATGAGCGCTCACGGCGCAGACGCTCCCACCGGTTACTGAGTTTCTGCTGGCTATCCGGCGCTGTCCGGCTGGGTGGGTTGAGCTATTGTCCATCATTGCCCGTGCAAACTATTGACCGCCGTGTGAGCTATTATTCGCGTGACGCGGAAAGCGGGGCACCGCAGGGAGGAAATAAAGGATAGGACACGTCAGAGCCCCAGTGCACGGCGGATATTTGGCGGGAAATAGCCAGGTCCTTTGAGCACTTTGCCATCGTCGCGGTAGATCGGCTTTCCGTCGGCTCCGAGTTTTGAAAGGTTGGACGCCTGTATCTCGCTCAAGACACGTGCCATCGGGATGCCCATTTCCAGTGCCATACCGTAGACCACATATGTGATGTCTCCCAGCGCGTCAGCAGTTTCCACGACGTCTCGGGTACCGTCGTCACGGCGCAGGGCTTCCTGGAATGCTTGCTCGATAGCGGCTCGTGCCTCTTTCCCATATACTGCCCCGACTAGTTCGGAGAATTCTTCGGCGATGAGCGACATGCGCATATGCACGCGCTCACGATTTACGCTGGGTGCGTCGTCTGCTATGGGCAAGTTGTAGACGGTGTGAAATTCACGGACCAATGCTTCTGGATCACGCGGAGAAGCTGACGAGTCGCGGGGAGCTGGGGCTGAAGATACCTGAGCTGACGATACGTGAGAAGAGTCAGCTGTGTGCTGAGATTCATTGTTCATGATGATCTGTTCTCTTTTCTCGGTTTCTTTCTATCTTCTATCTTTACGGTGCTTTTGCGATGATTCTAGGGAGCGCACGTGCGAAATTGACGCATATGTGAGATTGACAGCCTTGATACGCGATTCTCAATGGCAGCGGCGCGCGCTGATCCTCACCAAGGATAGCGCACGCACCGCATATGTTGCTTGGCTGGGTTCTGTCTCAGAGCGTTCTAGCTGATCTCAACCTCTCTGGAGAGCGGAGTGGCGTTTCCAAAACGGTGATTGGTGAATGACACTGCTTGCTCATGAACGAATGGGAGGAGTTCAACGCGCCCATTGAGCGTCACTTCGCCATCCCACACAGCCACATCGGCCACGAACTGCGGTGGCACCGCTGCAGCGAGTGCACGTTCTGAACCGCCAATGAGCCGCACACGCCCGTCGAAACCAGCGCGCCGTGCCCACTGCCCAATCCAGGTGTAAAACTCGGCATCGCTGTGTAGCAGGAGGGAAATTCCTCGCGTGGTCAGGAATCGGCGCACCGATGAATCTAAATCTCGCGGGGCAGAGATGTTCACGCGCGATCCGAGAGCCATGCCACCTGCTGCCAGAGCCAAGAGCTGCCAAGCGTCTTCTCCCTCACTCAGGCGTATAGTGACGGGCAGTGGGCGATAGCGAAGCACATTGCGTTCCACCCCTAAGCCAGATGGATCATGACCAACACCATATTCAGTGTCGATTGCCTCTTGCATGGAAGCCAGGAGCGCGTGAGCCCGCTGTGCGTCATCTGCAGTGAGTGAATGCGTTATCTGCTCAGCTGCTACCAGTGCTGGCGCGGAGAGGTCTGCACACGCCATATCGCTGGTGAGCACGGACTCGTCGCGTTTGAAATTGACGAGGCCGAAGAGGTAGGACGGGCCGCCCGCCTTCGTGCCAGCGCCTACGGCAGAATGCTTCCAGCCGCCGAAAGGCTGACGCCGCACGATCGCTCCGGTGATGCCGCGGTTCACATAGACATTTCCAGCCTGCACATGCTCCAACCAATAGGTGATTTCATCAGGATCAAGCGAATGTAAGCCAGCAGTGAGTCCAAATTGCGGGGCATTCTGGATTTCTATAGCCTCTTCAAGCGTCTGGGCGCTCATGATCCCTAAAATCGGGCCAAAGTATTCAGTGAGATGGAAGCGAGAGCCAGGCTGCACGCCACTGCGGATGCCAGGACTCCACAGTTTCCCAGAGGCATCGAGTTGGCGTGGCTGAAGCGCCCACCGTTCGCCTGCGTCGAGTTCGGTCAGTCCCTGCAGCAATTTCCCTGCAGCCGGCTCGACGATTGGTCCCATCTGCGTAGAAAGATCCCATGGCCAGCCCACTTTCAGCGATGCGGCAGCGTCCAAAAGCTGATCGTGGAAGCGCTTAGAACGGGCGACAGAACCGACCAAAATGACGAGTGAAGCCGCTGAACATTTCTGGCCAGCGTGGCCAAATGCTGAGGTGACGACGTCTTTGACGGCGAGATCCAGATCGGCATGTGGGGTCACGATAATGGAATCTTTTCCTGACGTCTCTGCAAGCACGTCAAGTTCAGGCTTCCATCCTTTGAACAGCTGCGCAGTATCGATAGAGCCAGTGAGAATAACGCGATCGACAAGCCTGTGAGTGATGAGTTCCTTGCCGAGCTCACCTTCCGGCACGTCCACAAGGTGCAGCGCTTCACGTGGTACACCCGCCTCCCACAGCACCTGCGCGAGCACCGCACCAGTTCTGCGCGCCTGCGGAGCCGGCTTAAAAACGACGCCTGCGCCAGAAGCGAGAGCAGCGAGAACGCCGCCAGCGGGGATAGAGATCGGGAAATTCCACGGTGGAGTCACGACGATGACGCCGCCGTGATCGTAGCGTGCGCCAGTGAGCACGTCGAGAGCTTTCGCCTGCTCGGCATAGTAGTGGGCAAAATCTACCGCCTCCGAGACTTCGACGTCGCCTTGATCAACCGTTTTTCCAGCTTCGGATCCCGCGACTTCCATCAGCTCCGCGCGGTGAGCTGAGAGAGCTACGCCTGCGCGGTGCAAGATATCGGCACGCTGCGCTCCTGAAAGTGCACCCCACTTCTGGCCGCCTTCATAAGCGGACGTGAGGATAGCATCGAGCGCGTCGCTCGTGGAAATATGAGCGCGGGCAATGGCATCGTTACCCAAGGTTGAGTGTTGCATCTTCTGAGCGATAGCGCGCGCCCACTTCAGGTTAGCGGGAAGCGATGGGTCGGTATCTGGGGTGTTGTTGAAAATCCACTCGCCGTGATCGTCAGTGACGAACGATGCGATGTCATCTTCGGTTTCATTGCGGCGATCCTGCTGACGACGGGGGCCGATGGGGTCGCTAAAGGCGTGCGAGAGAGCGCTTAAGAAGCGATTCTGCTCGCGCATGAGCAGCGTCTCGTCGTGCGCAATATCGAAAATTGACGACATGAAGTTAGCTGGTAGAGCATTTTCCTCCAGTCGGCGCACGAGATAAGCAATAGCGACGTCGTATTCTTCAGGGTTCACGACGGGCACATAAAACAAGAGGTGGCCAACGTCTTCGCGCATCGCCTGTGCCTGTGGGGCAGCCATGCCTGCCAGCATCTCAAACTCCACCCTATCAGTGCCGAGAATCCCGCGCTCTTGTGCGAGCTCAAAAGCAAATCCAGCAGTGAAAAGATTCATGCCAGCTACGCCGATAGTGACGTTTTCGGTGCGCTCTTTCGTGAGGGCATAGTCAAGGACTCGGATATAGTTTGCGTCGGTACACTCTTTGGATGGCTGAGTGACGAGTTCCCATCCGTGTATCTGTGCTTCTACGCGCTCCATAGAGAGATTGGCGCCTTTCACCACCCGCACTTTAATAGGAGCTCCGCCCGCAGCCACTCGCGCAGCTGCCCATTCCTGCAAATGCTGCATCGCAGGTAACGCATCTGGCAAATATGCCTGAATAACGATGCCGGCGCGCAGATTTTTGAATTCAGGGCGATCTAGAATGCTCGTGAAGACGTCAATAGTGAGGTGGAGATCGTGGTACTCCTCCATGTCGAGATTCACAAATTTCTTAGGCTCATATGAGTTCGCTTTCTCATAGAGAGGAAGCAGTGATTCGACGGCGCTGCGAACGGCTTCATCATAGGCAAAGGGATTGTGCGGCCCGATGACGGCGGAGACTTTCATCGAGACGTAATCAACGTCGTCACGCTCTAGCAACGTAATAGTGTCGGCCATTCGCTTTGCGGCCTCTTTATCGCCCAATACGGCTTCGCCTAGCAGATTCATATTCAGGCGTGCACCTTGTGCGTGTAGCCGTGCAATAGCAGCAGTGAGGCCTTTTCCTTTGGCGTCAAGCACCAAATCGCCCACGAGCTGCTGGAAAACTTTTGTGGCAGCAGGTACGACGATATGTGGCATTTTCTGAGCGAACTTCCCGCCCAGCGACAGCGGTGTAGAGAGATAACTCGGCAAAAATGAGGGTTTCGATGCGGAAAGTTTGGCAAGAGCGTGAGCGGCAACGGCAGGATCTTCAGGACGAATGACGCCGTCTACGAACGACACCGTGAAATCGAGCCCATGTGGGTCTTTTAAGGTCTGTGCGAGCAGTTGAGCTGCGCGATCTGTAGGATACTTTTTTGACCGCTCCAGCCAGGTGCGCGCTCTGCGCGTGGCAAGCTCGCCGATGTGTGCATAGTCAATGTCGTGTTCGGCCATCGTTAGTTATCCTCTCTCAATAGCGCGTGCAATGAGCGTCATAGTGTGGGCTGTGAAGTAGTGGTTGTGATGTGGGCTGTGGCATGATGTACGGCGCCGCTTACGTCAAAGCGCGGATGTGTCTGCTGAGACGCTCCAAGCTCGGCGTCAATCTCTTCCCGCGAGGCGGTAGAGAGACGAACGGCCTGATCGAACTGACTGTCAATCTCAGCATCATAGGTGTATGTGAGGCGTGACACGACGTAAGCTACGAAGAGTGCCAGCGCAAAGCCAGGAATGATCTCGTACAAATCGAACCACTTGAACGTGCCCCACACCCCCACAGTGACGGCTCCCGCGATCATACCAGCGAGAGTGCCTTGCCATGTGAGCTTCTTCCAGTACAGTGCGAGGATAATAACCGGCCCGAAGGCAGATCCGAAGCCTGCCCATGCGAACGCCACGAGGTTGAGAATGGAATCAGTGCGCAGCCACGCAAATATGGCGGCGAGCACGGCGACGGCTAGCACAGTGATCCTGCCGACGATAATTCCTGAAGCGGCGTCACGCGAACGGGTGCCCTTAGCGTTGAGCACGTCCTCCACCACTGCTGACGATGTGACGAGCAGCTGAGAAGAAATAGTAGACATAATGGCGGCGAGGATGGCAGCGAGCATAAAACCGGCGATCAAGGCGGGGAAGAGATATTGCCCCGAGATAATAAAGACAGATTCTGCCTGCTCGTTGCCCACTTTCCAGATGCCGAAATGGTGAGCGGCAATGCCGACGATTGCCGTCCCGCCCGCACCCGCGACGGATAGGATCATCCAACCGATACCAATGCGGCGAGCTGCCGTGGCCTCTTTGGGGGAGCGCAACGCCATGAAACGCACAATGATGTGTGGTTGTCCAAAATAGCCGAGTCCCCAGGCCAGGTTGGAAATAATATACATGCCCCCTTTTCCGCCAAGTAGATTGAGGAAATCGGGGTTTGTAGCCGTCACTCCCTCGGTCAGCGCTCCAAATCCTCCGACGGCGATGACGCCGGCAATCGGCACTAGCAACAGCGCCAACAGCATCATGAGACCTTGTACCATGTCTGTCCAACTCACGGCCAGAAAACCACCGACGAGGGTGTATAGCACTACGACGCCAGCTACAATCGTCATCCCGAGGTGATAATCCATTCCGAACGCCGATTCAAAGAATGTGCCTCCGGCCACCATCCCAGATGACACGTAAAACGTGAAAAAGACGAAGATAATCAATCCGGAGACGATGCGCACGAGATGGTTGGTGTCTTTCAGGCGGGTGTCGAGAAAAGAGGGGACAGTGATGCTATCGACGACCTGTGTGTAAGAACGGAGGCGGGGCGCCGTCACTTTCCAGTTGAGCCAGGCTCCGATCGTGAGTCCCACGGCGATCCATCCCTCTACGATGCCTGAGATGTATAACGCTCCAGGCAGTCCCATGAGTAACCAGCCAGACATATCAGCTGCACCTGCCGACAGTGCGGCGACGGTTGGGTTGAGATCGCGCCCGCCAAGCATGTAATCGTCGAGATTCTTGGTGCGAGTATATGCCCAAAGGCCAATGATGACCATCGCGACGAAGTAGATAATCATTGCGATAGCTTGCCCATTTGTCTGTGACATCGCAATCCTTTCTGAGTGGTTGTGCGCAGATGCGTTGCTAGCGGTACATGCAAACACTAGCGGGTGCCGTGATCCACGCAGCTACGTGCTCTGCTCTGTTACGTGCTCTGCGCCGCTAGGTGAGCCATACCCTCAGACGCATTATCTATCAAATACGTCGATGCGTACGGCTCGTTTCACTTCTGTGTACTTTCTTGTGATGTGTGCGCCGTGGGGTGAATCGTTTTGACGTGCTCCGCGTGGGAGTCAGGATTCTGATTGTGAAACTGTCAGGGGTGGAAGTTTCGCCATAGAAGTCTCGTCATAGAAAAAGAAGTCTGGTCGTAGAAAACTGAAAAGGTAGAAAACTGAAAAGTAGTAGTGATGGCATCCTCGCTCGATAGGGGTCAGCGGTAGATCCGTAAAGATAAACCGATAGGGATAAAGCTGAATATGTGAATGCATGCAATAGCGTTGTCTACCATTGTAAAGCACGTCACACGGTATCTCAACGTCAAGATTATTTTAGTGGCGCGCGCGGCGAGTGTGCGCAATCGGCCGGTAAATCCTAGAATAGCGCCATGACTATCCGAAGTATTCGTATCATTGGCGATCCAATCCTGCGCACGGTTTGTAAAGAAATCACTGAGATTACCCCAGGGATTCGTCAACTTGTCGATGACCTCATGGAGACGGTAGATGCTCCAGGGCGCGCTGGCCTTGCAGCGAACCAAATTGGGCAAGATTGGCGTGCATTCTCATACAATATCGACGGCAAGCACGGCTATATCTTGAATCCCGTGATTGTAGACATGAGCACGGAAGAGTATCAAGACGGTGAAGAGGGATGCCTCTCGGTGCCGGATCTGTGGTATCCGTGCGAGCGAGCATGGTATGCAAAAGCTGAGGGAATGGATCTGGACGGCAACATTATCACTCTTGAGGGAGAAGAGATTTGGGGACGCCTGATTCAGCACGAAGTGGATCACCTCGATGGGCACGTGTATATCGACCGGCTCTCACGCCCTGAACGCAAGAAAGCACTGAAAGACATTCGTGAACGAGGTTGGTAGAGCGGGCTCGAAACGGAAGTAGAGCGAAACATTTACTTTTCAGCTGTAGCGGGCGTATCTTAGAACTGATTGTGCCCGTAGCCTGAAAGTGTGTGGGGTGTGTTGGGGAATATCACCCAAGCACAGGAGGTCACGGTGAGCAAACAATACGCCACCCGCGGCGTGATATTTATACATTCGGTGACGCCGGCTGTTCAACCACACGTTGAATGGGCGGCATCGAGCGTGCTCGGATACCAGCTCCATTTTGACTGGGCTCGTCAGCCTGCTGTGCCCTCTATGAATCGCGGCGAAGCTCAATGGACGGGCGATGTGGGCACGGGAGCAGTGCTCGCATCGGCTTTGGGCGGCTGGGAGCATTTGCGCTTTGAGATTACGGAAGAGTGCACCGCCATTTCAGAGGGCGGACGGTGGAGCTGCACGCCGAGCCTGGGAATTTTTTACGCGCAGACGGATCGCCTTGGCAATGTGGTGGTGCCAGAAAATCGGATTCGCGCTGCATTGGAGCAATCTAAAGGGGATCCGGAACAGTTGAGGCACCTGATGGATGTGGCGCTCGGGCAAGCGTGGGACGATGAGCTAGAGGTATTTCGATACGCTGGGGCGGGCGCTCCGGTGCGGCTGTTGCATCGCGTGGGGTGACGTCGTCACCCCACTACTTGCCGTGCTTGGAATACCTACCATGGATCTTTTGAGAGGCTCTGCCGCACAAGTCTCGCCTGCACAGTCGCGACTCGGAATCTCGTCTGCACAGTCTCGTCTGGCAGTAGCTAATTGTTATGAGATGAGAAAGGATGACAATGGCTTACTATGTGGAGATTCATCCAGACAATCCGCAGCAGCGGTTGGTTGATAAGGTGGTGGAGCATCTACTCCATGGTGAAGTAATCGCACTTCCTACTGACTCTGGGTACGCGATTGCCTGCACGATGGCAAATAAAGAGGGACTGGAGCGGATTCGCACGATTCGGCAGGTGGGGGCGAAGCATCATTTCACGCTGCTGTGCCACAATTTTGCGCAGCTCGGGCAGCTAGTGATTCTTGACAATGCCGAATTTCGACTTCTCAAAGCGGCCACTCCAGGGCCATATACGTTTATTTTGCGCGGCACAAAAGATGTGCCACGAATGACGCTGCACCCGAAGAAAAACACAATTGGGGTGCGCATTCCCGATCACGCAATCTGCCAAGCAATCGTGAGCTCGCTTGGACAGCCACTGCTGAGTTCTAGCCTGATTATGCCTGGCGAAACTGATCCGCTCACGGAAGGGTGGATCGTCAATGACGTTCTTGGCGCTGCCATCGACGTCGTGGTGGAAGGGCCAGTGGGAGAGGAAGGCCCGACGACGGTGATTGACTTCAGCGATGGGGAGCCAGTGATTGCCCGCGAGGGGGCAGGGGATATCAGCCTCTTCGAGTAAGTGGCTGGCTGCGAACAGATGGAGTCGAGCCGAGCTCTGAGCTCACTGTGAGTCAGCAGAGCTGGCAGGTATCTGTCAGGGGGGCTGCGCGCCGAGTGCCAGAGCATCCGTGCATGAGAACATCCCGCATGACGTCCGATTCTCGGCGCGCGCTATCTGTGAGCGCCTGCCTATCTGTAGGCGTCCACAATTTCAGTGGCTCATTCTGGCTCCTGGCCGGCAAACTGGCTTTGGTAAAGCCGGTAATATGCTCCATGGGCGGCCATGAGTTGCTCGTGATTGCCTTGCTCAACCACATCGCCGTTGTCCATCACGATAATAGAGTCTGCTCCGCGAATAGTGGAGAGCCGATGGGCGATCACGAAGCTGGTGCGTCCGGAGCGCAGATCGTTCATTGCCTGCTGTACGAGCATTTCAGTACGAGTGTCCACCGAACTGGTGGCTTCGTCGAGAATTAAAATATCTGGCTGGGCAATGTATGCTCTGGCAATAGTGAGCAACTGTTTTTCTCCAGCGGAGAGCCCGCCGTCTTCGTCGCTCACCTGTGTGGCATAGCCTTTCGGGAGCTGGCGAATAAGTCGATCTAGGCCAGTGGCCTGAGCGGCTCGAACGACGTCAGCATGAGTAGCTCCTTCACGTCCAAAAGCGATATTTTCCTCGATTGTGCCGTCGAAGAGCCACGTGTCTTGTAAGACCATGCCCACTCGTTCGCGGAGTGTATCTTTGCTGAATGTGCGAATGCTAGCACCGTCCACGCTAATATCTCCGCCGTCAATCTCATAAAAGCGCATGAGCAGATTGACGAGCGTCGTCTTCCCAGCTCCGGTGGGGCCAACGATAGCGATCTGCTCTCCAGGACGCACCCGCACAGACAGATCTCGAATCACGGGTTTGTCTGTTTCATAGCTGAAGGCTACGTGCTCAAAGGCAATATCGCCGCGCCGCTGGTTCTCCGGCACCCGCTGCTCATAGCTCGTTACGACGTCAGGAGCCATTTCGGGAGTTTCCAAAAAGTCGAAGACGCGTTCGGCGCTGGCAGCTCCGCTCTGCAGCAGGTTGGCGATAGAGGCGAGAGTGGAGACGGGCTGATTGAGTTGCCGTGCATATTGAATGAACGCCTGAATACCGCCGATCGTGAGTGCTCCAGTCATCACCTGTAATCCGCCTACGACCGCCACCAGCACAAACTGGATATTGGAGAGAAAGCCCATGAGTGGCTGGCTGAGCTGGGAGAAAAACTGCCCTTTGAAGCCCGCCTCAAAAAGCCGGTGGTTGGCGGCGTCAAAGATTTTTTCACAGTCGCTTTCCATGCCAAAAGCGCTGACGACTTCTAATCCAGTGAAGCTCTCTTCCACGATAGAGCTCACGTCTCCGGTGGCTTTCCACTGCCGCGAGAACTGTGGCTTAGCGAGTTTCAAGAGACGCATGAGGGCGATCATGCCCAGCGGTAGTACGAGGATTGTGAGCAACGCGAGTGACCAGGAAATCCACAGCATCATGGAGAGAATCCCAATGAGCATATAAACTGACGTCACCACATTATTGAGTGTCTGCATCAGCGTCTGGTTGACGTTGTCAATGTCGTTCGTGACGCGTGAGAGCAGATCCCCGCGAGCGTGATGATCGATATAGCTCAGTGGAAGCCGGTCGATTTTAGCTTGAGCGGCTGCGCGAAGCCTGAAGCCGAGATTTTGCACGATGAGGCGCACCAGCATACCGGCACTGAAAAACGTGACCGCTTGGACGGTGTAGAGAAGAGCGACGATCCCCAGCACGCGCACGAGTGCAGAGAAATCCACGGCGTGGTCAGGGCTCGTGACGCCGGCGACGATCACGTTTGTAGCATCGCCGAGAAATTTTGGAGCTGCGACGTTTGCGAGAGTGGATATTAGCATCAGGAGCAGCACGAATGCGATACGTCTGCGCTCAGAGCGCAGCATCCGAGCTGTTTGCTTCAGTGCCCCTTTGGCGTCGCGTGCTCGTGCAGAAGTCGGATCAAATTTTGCTGGATGCGGACTCATCGTGCCTCCTCTTCTGTCAGTTGCGAGCGCACAATATCGCGATACGTGGGGGATATCTTCATGAGCTCAGCGTGGCTGCCGCGTGCTTCAATGCCACCGGCTGCGAGTACGACGATCTCGGTGGCATTACGTATGGTCGATACCCGTTGAGCGATGAGCAAAATGGCAACATCGCCGACGTATCGACGCAGATTTGTGCGCAATGCCGCGTCGGTGGCGAAATCGAGAGCAGAGAAAGAATCGTCGAAAATTAGCAGATCTGCCTGCCGCTGACCAGTGCGAGTATCGGGAATACAGCGGTATAAAGCCCGGGCAATGGCCAGGCGCTGGCGCTGTCCACCAGAGAAATTCTGGCCTCCTGATTCCACGGCAGCATGTATTCCATCGTTGAGATCGCTGACAAAATCCCATGCTTGCGCGGCTTCTAAAGCGAGCCGGATACGCGCTTCGTCATAGCGAATCTCATCCTCGTGCGTCTTGCCACAGTGGGCGTTCTGGTTGGCGCTGGTGCGCTCCTGCGGGGAGTCGCCGGATGACATGCGCGGCAAGCCAGCTACATTAGAAGCTATCGTGCCGGAGAAGAGAAAAGCGCGCTGTGGCACATACGCTATGCGAGATCTCAGCTGTTGCAAGTTGAGGGTGCGCGCGTCAAGCCCGCTGACCATCACCTGTCCAGAGCTGGGGTCGAGCAGTCGCGGAAAGAGTTTGGCTATGCTGGATTTTCCAGATCCGGTAGAGCCGATAATCGCGACGAGCGATCCAGGCGATAAGCGCATATCGGCGTCACGAATGACGGGGTCTTCAGCGCCCTCGTACTGGATGGTGACATGCTTCAATTCAAATGTGAGTGGTTCACTCGGCAGGGGGGAAGGAGTATTCGGAGAGTGGATGCTGGGGATGGTGTTGTCGATTTCCTGCAGCCGTTTTGCTGAGACGTTGCCGCGCGGAAACATCATGGCCATCATGCCGCTCATCATCACGGAGCCGAGAATCATCATGAGATAGTTGATATATGCGGTGAGTGAGCCCACTTCCATATGTCCAGCCTGAATTCGTTCGCCACCAAACCACATCACGGCGGCGGAACTAATGCCCACGACGAGCGATGTGGCGGGCATCAAAAAGGCCCACAGCCAACCAATCTTGAGCCAAATGGCGCGCAGCTCGGAGTTGGCTTGCTCAAATTTTTTCCGCTCGGAACGTTGGCGTACGAAAGCGCGGATGACGCGCACGCCGGTGAGCTGCTCTCGCAGGAGAGTATTGATGCGGTCGATACGTTGTTGCTGCACGCCATAGCTCGGCGTCAGACCTGCCATGACGGCAGCGATGATGAGTGCCAGCAGCGGGACGATCACCAGTAGTAGCAGCGAGAGCTGAGCATCCTGGCGCAGTGCCATCACGATTCCACCAATTCCCATAATGGGGGCGGTAATCATCACGGTGAACGTCATGAGTGTGACCATTTGTACCTGAGTGACGTCGTTGGTGGTGCGGGTGATTAATGTGGGAGCGCCGAAGCGATGCTGGTCTGTGGGAGAGAATTTTTGCACGGCGCGGAAAACGTGGGCGCGCAGGTCGGTGCCAAATTCCATAGCGGTGCGAGATCCGGCGTAGATTGCCCCAACCATGAAAGCCACTTGCACAGTGGCGACTCCGAGCATAATGAGGCCGTTGATCCATACAACATCGTGTTTGCCGGCAAGGATGCCGCGATCAATAATGGTGGCGTTGAGCGAGGGGAGCCACAAACTCAAGAGTATTTGGCCAAGCTGGAAGAAAATAATGGCGGCCAATAGTAATTTTTTAGTACGTAAGAAACGCCATGCGAGACGAAATAGGGTCACGGAACCTTCAATCATGAAATCGTTCAAATTCTGCTTGTATCGTGGCCATTTTAAGTGCCGTCCACTCTGCGCGCCACCGAGCACGAGTTCGCTGTTTGCGATAAATTTGTGACTGTCATACGGTTTCTCGGCTCTGGTCGGGCATGAAAAGAAAGGCATGGAGGAGTGCCCAACGCGAACGTTGCCGAACGGTTCGGGGTGAAGCCTGGATTTGTGGTGCAAGAATTTGGCTACGATGAAGACGTTGATTTTGATGTGCGCAGCGAAATCGAAACGGCGATAGGGGGAGTCCTTGAGGATGAGGACTACCGAGGTGTGGCGGATGTCGTAATCGGCTGGTGGCGCAGCGACGATGGCGATGTGGATGATCTCGCAGATTTTCTCGTCGATTGTGCGGCTAGCCTAGATTCAGGAGCGGGCGTGATCTGGTGTTTGGTACCTGCACAGGGGTCGGACTATCACGTGCCAACATCTGACGTCGCTGAGGCAGCCCGCACGGCAGGGCAGAGTGCGACGACGACGCTTTCGCTCTCACCGAGCTGGCAAGCAATTAGAGTGACGGCGCACGGATACTGATAGCTAGCACGAATGGCTGATGACTAACGCGAGTGGTGCAGTTGCCTTTTACCGCTTTTGCTGTTGGGTGCATCTTATTGTTTAGGCGTAGTTCGCGTAGATTTGCCTTGCGGGGGGGGCTCAGGGTTTGTCTCACGTGCTTCTGTACAGGCTCTGTACAGGCGAGCTCATATGAGGGTAAAAATGTGACGCGTGCCCGCGCTGGGGGTTTGTGTTGCTTTTCGCTCGTAGGCTAAGCTTACTCACGGACTCTTAGCTCAGCTGGTTAGAGCACCTCGTTTACACCGAGGGGGTCATCGGTTCGAATCCGGTAGGGTCCACAACGAGGAGCTTTTTGATCCGAAAATTTATTTTCGAGATCAAAAAGCGACGAAGTTGTGGGCAAGTGCGGAGCACTTGCTGGCACAACGAGGATTGGCTGGGCTGTTTGTTGGCGGGTGTTGATTTTCGAGATCAAAAAGCGACGAAGTTGTGGGCAAGTGCGGAGCACTTGCTGGCACAACGAGGTTTGACGGTAGTGTGAGTGGGCAAGTGCGGAGCACTTGCTGGCACAACGAGGAAAGTTACTCGTCTGTTTGTTAGTGTGCTATGAGGCTTGGGTACTGCTGTGAGCGGGATCTAGCTGTTCCAGCTCTGCTAGCCATATCGCGCTCGCTTCATCGCTCATAAGAGCGAAGGTGACGTCGAGGTCAAGAAAACTGTGCAACGTCGTCACGCCGATGTGAGCTACCTGAGCCATATCCCAGCCGTAGACTCCGGCGGAAATGGCAGGAAAAGCAATAGTGCGAAGATGATGTTTTCGCGCCAATAGGGCGCAGTTGCGAAATGCGCTGGCGAGCAGGTAGGGATCAGTTTGCCCGCGATGCCGATTGGGGCCAACGGTGTGAATCACAAAGCGCGCTGGCAGATGAAAACCAGGGGTGATGACGGCTTCTCCAACGGGAAGTCCCTGTGGAAATTCAGTGCGTCGAATCTCGCGGCAGGCTGCTAGCAGCTGCACTCCGGCTGCGTTGTGAATGGCACCATCGACGCCGCCTCCACCGAGCAAGGAAGAGTTGGCAGCATTGACGATGGCGTCTGTCGTGAGCGTCGTAATATCAGCAGTAATCGCACGCATGGCATCATCGTAGTCGTTCCTGGAAAACACGTGTAGCCATACGTGTAGTCATACATGCAGTGCGGTTCGCGTGCGGTAGGTATCAGATATGCCTGCAGTGCGGTAGTCTATTCCCAGACGAAAGGAGCCCTGTGCCGCAATCAACAGCCGCCGAAATTGCCCAGATTCAGCCTGCTTCCACAGATCCTGTGCGCATTAGAAATTTTTGTATTATCGCGCATATCGATCATGGCAAATCGACTTTGGCCGATCGAATACTTGGTATTACGGGCGTTCTTTCTGAGCGCGATATGCGCGCCCAGTATCTCGACCGCATGGATATCGAGCGTGAACGGGGCATTACGATCAAATCTCAGGCAGTGCGTATGCCTTGGAGCGTGGCTGGCAAAGCCTATGCCTTGAATATGATTGATACACCTGGCCACGTGGATTTTTCGTACGAAGTCTCGCGCTCGCTAGCGGCGTGCGAGGGGGCAGTGCTGCTGGTTGATGCGGCGCAGGGGATTGAAGCGCAGACCCTCGCCAACCTGTACATGGCTCTTGAAAACGATCTCACAATCATCCCTGTGCTGAATAAAATTGACCTTCCCTCTGCTACGCCTGAAAAGTATGCGGCAGAGCTGGCAAGTCTGTTGGGTGTGCCGGAAAGTGATGTGTTGCGGGTCTCGGGGAAGACTGGCGAGGGAGTGGGCGATCTTTTGGATCGAATCGTGGCAGAAGTGCCTCCTCCAGAGCGGACGAGCAGCCTAGATGCTCCCACGCGCGCCATGATTTTTGATTCGGTATACGACGTTTATCGTGGGGTCGTCACGTATGTGCGCGTGATGGATGGTGCGCTCAAGCCTCGGCAAAAGGTGCAGATGATGGGCACACGCGGGGAACACGAGCTGCTGGAGATCGGCGTGATATCTCCTGAGCCAACGCCGTCACAAGGACTGGGTGTGGGAGAGGTGGGTTACCTCATCACTGGTGTGAAAGATGTGCGCCAGTCGCGTGTGGGCGATACCGTCACGGATCTTGCTCATCCGGCTAGCGAACCTCTCGCGGGGTATAAAGATCCCAAACCGATGGTTTATTCTGGCCTCTATCCTATTGATGGCAGTGACTATCCGGCCTTGCGTGACGCGCTGGATAAGCTCAAGCTCAATGATGCTGCGCTCACTTACGAGCCGGAGACGTCGATCGCGCTAGGCTTTGGTTTCCGCTGTGGATTTTTGGGACTTTTGCATCTGGAAATCGTCACCGAGCGGCTTGAACGCGAATTTGATTTGGATCTGATTGCCACAGCTCCGAGCGTCAATTACCGTGTGATCACCGAGAGTGGTGAGGAGGTGCCGGTGAGCAATCCAAGTGAATTTCCAGATGGCAAAGTGAAAGCGATCTACGAGCCGATGGTGGATGCCACTATCCTGGCGCCGAAAGAGTATGTGGGCACGGTGATGGAGCTGTGTCAGCAGCGGCGCGGCTCCATGGAGGGGATGGACTATCTCTCAGAAGACCGAGTGGAGCTGCGCTACCGGCTTCCGCTGGCGGAGATCGTCACCGACTTTTTCGATCAGCTTAAATCTCGCACGAAAGGATATGCTTCGCTGGACTATCGCCGTGAAGGGGAGCAGGAGGCGGATCTCGTCAAAGTGAATATCTTGCTCAACCATGAGGTTGTGGATGCGTTCTCAGCGATTGTGCACCGCGATGCTGCCTACAGCTACGGTGTGGACATGACGACGAAGCTCAAAAAGCTCATTCCTCGCCAACAGTTTGAGATTCCGGTGCAGGCCGCTATCGGTCAGCGCGTCATTGCGCGTAGCACGATTAAGGCCGTGCGAAAAGATGTGCTGGCCAAGTGCTATGGCGGCGACGTCACGCGCAAACGTAAACTGCTCGAAAAGCAGAAAGAGGGCAAGAAGCGCATGAAGTCGATTGGGCGAGTGGATGTGCCGCAGGCGGCGTTCATTGCGGCGCTCAGTTCGCAGATGCCTGAGGGAAAGAAGTGACGGCGTGCCACCTAGCTCATTGAATATGCCACACGGTGACGCCGATGCTGTCGCGCCTGCTGAAACTGCTCATTCGCACCGGCGTTCGATCCGGAGCTTTTCGCTGCGTGGGGCGCGCTTGGGAGATAAATATGAGCCAGTGATGGCTGAGCATGGCAGTGCATATCTCATATCTTTTCCGCACGGCGAGGGTATCTCAACGATATCACCAGCTGCGCACGTTGATTTTGCGCAGGAATTTGGGCGCGAAGCTCCGCTGATTGTGGAGGTGGGGCCTGGTTCGGGCGAGCAGCTGGTGGCAAGTGCCCTGGCTCATCCGGAATACAACTATGTGGGCATGGAGGCATGGCCGGCAGGTGTCGCGCGCTGTATAAAAAACGCGGTGGCGGCAGGGGTGAGCAATGTGCGGTTGATGCAGCTGGATGCTGCGCAGGGATTGCCGGTGCTGTTTCCGGCTGACGCGGCTGCTGGGAGCGCGGCGCATGGTCGGTTTCGTGCCGCTGAAGCTGCTGGGAGCGCGGCGCATGGTATGCCACACGCCGCCGAGGTCTGGACTTTCTTCCCTGATCCGTGGCGCAAACGCAAGCATCGCAAGCGGCGGCTGATCTCGCCGGAGTTTGCGCACACAGTGGCCGGAGTATTGGCTGGTGGTGGACGGTGGCGGTTAGCGACCGATTGGGCGAATTATGCCTGGCAGATGCGCGACGTCTTGATGGAAAGCCCGTGGTTTGATCTCATTCCTGCAGCCTGCCCCCAGCAGTCTTTTGCCCATAGCTCTGCAGCGCCAGCAGCGGCTCCGGAGATGGCGGAGGGGAGCGGGCAAGCTGGCTGGTGCAATTGTCTAGATGTGCTGGCTCATGAGCCAGCTGCCCTGAGCGATTATCGTCCATCTAGTTCAGACAATCGTCTATCTGGCTCAGGGGCTGAGCTGAGCTACGATCTGGGACTGTATCGCGGCGGGTTCGCGCCGCGCTGGGAAGAGCGAGTCACCACCCGTTTTGAGGAACGCGGCATTGAGGCTGGGCGCGCAGTGTACGATATCCTGGCTCTGCGCAATGATGTGCCGCTGGATGCATATCCGATTCCACCGGATCCTTGGATTGCCGCTGCGGCGCGGGGCGAGCGGGTTTTAGCTGACCAGCCTGGCGTCACTCCGCCTCCGTCAAGTCGCAGCGGATGGTTGCGTGAGCAGCAACGTGAGCAATGAGAAAGTAAGACTGAGCATCATGAGCGGCAACGCGAGCAGTGAGAGAGCGAGGCTCGGCTGGGCAGGCGGTGCTAATTCGCAAACTGATCGGCAAACTGAGCAGCGAGAGGGCTTGGCAGCGTATGTGCATATTCCCTTTTGCGCGGCACGCTGTGGCTATTGCGATTTCAATACGTACACCAATCTCGATTTTGGTTCTGGAGCATCGGCAGCTCGTTTTGCGCAGACGATCATGCGCGAGATTCACTATTCTGCTCAGGTGCTGCACAGTGCTTCGGCATCTCTTTCTTCCCTTTCTCCTTTGACGAGTGTATTTTTCGGCGGAGGTACCCCTACGGTTATCCCTGCTAGGGATATTGTGGCGTTGCTAGAAAATCTGCGCTCTACCTTTGGGATTCGAGCGGGAGCAGAGATTACGGTGGAAGCCAACCCTGAGTCGGTGACTCGTGAGACGTTAGCTGAGCTGCAAGCTGGCGGAGTGAATCGCGTGTCTTTTGGAATGCAAAGCGCGCGTGAACATGTGCTTTCCACGCTGGATCGTCGTCACACCCCTGGTCAGGTACGTGCCGTGACGGCGATGGCGCGGGAGCTCGGTCTGGAGTACTCGCTCGATCTGATCTATGGCGTCCCAGGCGAATCTCTCGCCGATTGGCGAGCCTCGTTGCGCGCCGCCATTGATCTGCACCCTCACCACATTTCAGCATATGCGCTCACGGTGGAGCCTCATACTCCCATGGGACGCCAAATTGAGCGAGGCGTGATTGCGGCTCCCGATCCGGACGATCAAGCAGATAAGTATGCTATCGCAGACGAGATGCTCTCGGACGCGGGATATAAGTGGTACGAGATTTCCAACTGGGCGCGTCCCGGCCATGAGAGTCGGCACAATCTCACCTATTGGCGTGAGGGAAATTGGTGGGGCTATGGCCCAGGAGCGCACTCGCATATAGCCGGTATACGCTGGTGGAACGTGAAACACCCCATCGCGTATGCGCAGAAATTAGCAGCTGCCGATAGTGCTGCTCATGAGAGTGGCGCTGGCCCTAAACGTATCCCCCATGAGAACACTGATGGTTCTGCACTGCCAGACTCGGCATGCTCGCCCGTCCCTTCTGCTCCCCCTAGGGAGGAAGCTCTGCGGCTCGGGTCTGCGCTCTTGCCTATTGAAGATGGCGAGCAACTGAGCCCTGCACAGATTCGAGAAGAGCAGATTATGCTGGGAATTCGCCTGCGTGAGGGAATCGCTCTACCCGAGGGCACACCGGAGAGAGTCATAGTGCAGCTCCTGGCCGATGGCTTGCTGGAGCGTGAGCAGGCTGCAGCAGGGCGCTTGGTGCTGACGCTACGTGGACGATTGCTAGCAGACGTCGTGACGCGCGCACTGTGGGATTAGCTGTGGGGCTGGTTCTGTGGAATTAATGCTGCAGAATTGGCGCTCTGCGGGAGCTGTGTACTTGCTTGGAGCTAGGCAAACTTGATACCGGCGGGAGGCAGGCGAGAGAGTGGGTGCTACGCCGTTATCTCACCTGGTGAGGAAGCAGTGGAGACGTTGGCGAGCCATTGCAAGCCGTGTCAGAATGGGCACATGCAAATGCGTGATGTTATGGTGTATGGAATGCTGGCGCTGCTCGTGGGCGGGGCACTGCTGTGGATGCTGTATGCGATGGTGACGAGTAGTAAAGGCCAGTGGAGCGCACATGCACGTGAACTTGGGGATTTTCGCGCCCGTCACTGGACGTACAAAGAAAGAGTTCCCTCGCTCAAAGCTCACCTGATTCCGGATGCCCCAGACACGCACTACTGGCCAGCGCTCGCCAATGCCAGAGGCGTAGAAGGTCTTTCTGGCACCGATAAAGAGAGTCGAATTGAGTGGAATGCAGCTCTGGCAGAGACGATTGGGGAGCGACCGCGGCTATATATGACGGTTCGTTTTCCGCAGCAGCTTGACTCCCGCGAAGTGGACATGCCTGAATTTTTACTCCTGCGCGATGCCTCACCGGCTGACGCGTACGGTGGTCAGCTGATGGCTCCAACGTTTGAGGGAAATCTCGTGGGGCAGTGGCGCCTCATCACTGCTGAGGTCGATGCAGCCTCAGAGGTGCTGGTGGATCCAGTGCGCACCATTATTGATGGCCTCGATGGACTGGCTGCTTTTCACGCTGTGCACGATTGTGTGACGTTTGTGCTGACGACGGACAAGACGGCTGAGGATAGAGCGAGCGTCATTGACGCCTACATTCAGGCAGCTGACCAGCTTGCTCATGCGATTCCGGCCAATTTTTGGCTCTAAGGCCGGCCGTGCGTCGGCGCGGAGTGTATCAACGTGCGGTGTAGAGAGTGCGCGTGCAGGTGCTCTCTTGCATGACTGTCAGGGTGTGGCACAATAGCTAGCAGTGAGTTCATTGTGAAGACGCTGCACGTGCCGGTACTCTCCGCGTGGTTGCTGTGCGCTCTCGATGCATTGTGTATGCATCGAGACTCTGCCGTGAATGCGTGGCGCGCTGGATATACGAGTGGCGGATAAACGGTGAATGCTGAGACGATCAGATGCGAATCGAAGGAAGCTGTGGCTGATTTTTATGAGACGCTTGGCGTGGCACGTGATGCCAGCCAAGAGGAAATTAAGAAAGCATACCGGAAACTGGCGCGGAAACTTCATCCCGACGTGGCTGGGCCGGACGGCGCCGAACAGTTTAAAGAGGTGACGGCCGCATATGAGGTGCTTTCTAATGAGGAAAAGCGCCGCATGTACGATATGGGCGGTGAAGATGCGCTGCACGGAGGATTCTCTGGTGCGGGAGCTGGAGGATTTGGCGGCGCATTTGAGGATATTTTTTCCACGTTCTTTGGCGGGGGTAGCCCTTTCGGTGCTGGCGGTGGACAAGCTCAGCCGCGCAGCCGTGCCCGTCGTGGTGGCGACACCTTAGTGCAGCTTGATGTAGATTTGGAGAACGTGGTATTTGGCGGCGAGCAGCAGCTTGCTTTTTCCGCAATGGTAGAGTGCTCGACGTGCCATGGAGCAATGACGGCTCCTGGTACGGAGCCCGTGACGTGTACGAACTGCCATGGCACTGGCCAGGTACAGCGAGTGTCGAATTCTATTTTCGGCCAGATGGTGAGTACGACGACGTGTCCGCAATGCCAGGGTTTTGGTACCACAATCGTGACGCCGTGCCCAGACTGCGCGGGAGAGGGAAGAGTGCGTGCTTCTCGCTCCATCACGATTGATGTGCCAGCAGGTATTGATGATGGTATGCAGATTCGTTTGGCTGGGCAAGGCGATGCAGGCGTGGGCGGCGGCCCAGCCGGCGATCTGTTTGCCCACGTGCATGTGCAAGATCACTCCGTTTTTACCCGTGACGGCGATGATCTGCGCGCGGCTGTTGAAGTGCCGATGACGGCGGCAGCACTCGGACTTGATATTGCCATCGATACCTTCGATGGTGAACAGAGCATCACGGTGGAGCCAGGTACACAAAGCGGCACAGAAGTGCGCCTCAACGGCTTGGGCGTCGGCCGCCTACATCGGCGCGGACGCGGAGATTTGATCGTGAGCGTGAACGTCAAAACGCCGACGAAGCTCGATGCTGAACAGCGCGAGATAATTGAGAAACTGGCTCGGCTACGCGGAGAAGATGCGGTATCTGGCAAGGTGTTGGGCAAAGGAGATAGTTTCTTTGCCCGAATGAAGAGGGCACTGACGGGAGAGGAGTGACGTCGCCGTGACGCCGCCTTTTCTGCGAACGCAATTTCCTGTGAGTATGACGCCGCCTTTTCTGTGAGCCTGTCTACGAGAATATGAGTCTGTCTACGAGAAAGAGAGCTGTGCATGAGTCTTCCTGTCTACGTAGTGGACTGGCTTTGGGAAGAAGCTGATCAAGGGCAGCTACAACCTGGAGTATCCCTAGATTTTACTGGCTCAGAAGCTCATCACGCCGTCAGCGCTCGCCGCACACACGTCGGTGAGCGCATTGCCCTCGTCGATGGATACGGGCTGCGAGTTACGCTCGACGTCACACAGATTGACAAAGATCGCGTGGTGGGCACAGCGCTCAGCGTTTCTCATGACCCGCTCCATTCTCCCACAATTACCCTCGTGCAAGCGCTCGCCAAAGGAGGGCGTGATGAGCAGGCGATTGAGACGGCCAGTGAGTACGGCGTCGATGTGGTAATGCCGTGGCAGGCAGATCGTTCGGTGGTGCGTTGGCACGGCAGCGCCAAAGTTGCCCGTGGCCTCGACAAATGGCAGGCTACCGTGCGTGCGGCAGCCAAACAGAGCCGGCGTTCATGGATTGCGCGCGTCGATCCGCTCGTCGATTCGGTTTCTTTGACGGCGTGGATTGGGAGAGCTGTTGCCGCTGGCACGCAGGTGCTGCTGTGCCATGAAGAAGCGAGCGTGAAGCTGACGCAGATAGTGCAGGAGAACGCCGGCTCTTGGGGCTCTCATGGTGAAAGCTCTCGCAGCCCCGATGGCGGCGGCACGCACTGCTCCACAGCTACCACTGGTTCGCATGAGCGCGATACGCTGCCAGATTTCACTGATATTGCCCTGATCGTTGGCCCTGAAGGAGGAGTCAGCCCTGAGGAAATAACGGCGTTTGAAGCGGCAGGGGCGCACACTGTTTTGCTAGGGGAGCATGTGATGCGTGCGAGTTCTGCCGGCCCGTGGGCGATTGCCGTGATTCGGGCGTTGCACCCGTAAATTCATTTGGGCGCGCACTTATAAAGTGACTGAGCCTTGGGACGACTGAACCCTTTAAGGAACCCTCTAGGCGATGCCGCCGGCGTGCAAAAGTGACTTGATGGATTCACGAAAGCGTGATGCCTATTGCAAGTGGCCCCATTGAAGCCTATCGCAGCGGAACACGAGGATGCTCCTGTAGAACCCCGCGTCAGCAGCGGGTGCGATGCGCTGGAGAAATTGAGCGCAGCTAGTACGCGTGGCTGTTGTATCGAAGATGCAGTGGGATACACTAGGAGCGGCTAGTGCTGGTGAAAACGATGGAGGAATGCTGAATACTGTGGGTGAGGCGCAACGCATCATTGAGGTGCCTGCAACTGTGGCGATGATCAATTTGCTGGGCTATGAAGACTCGGTGCTGCGAGCTTTGGAGCGAGCTTTGCCGCAGGTGGGCATCCATGTACGGCATCATACGATCACACTCACGGGAACTCCATCAGAGGTTGAATTTGCCTACGGACTCCTGAGCGAATTGATTGCCGTCGTGGCAGCAGGGGAGACTCTCAGCGCCGATGCTGCCATGCGTGCAGTGGAGATTGCTCGCAGCGGGATGGAAAGTCCAACACAGCTGCTCGCCACGAATATCCTCTCAGCGCGCGGGAAGACGATTCGCCCCAAAAGTTTAGGGCAGAAAGCCTACGTGGATGCAATAGATAACAACACTATCGTGTTTGGTATCGGCCCAGCTGGTACCGGGAAAACCTACTTGGCAATGGCAAAAGCAGTGGTGGCTTTGCAAGAGCAGCGAGTGCGCCGCATCATTCTCACTCGCCCAGCTGTGGAAGCGGGGGAAAGCCTAGGGTTTTTGCCAGGCACGCTCACGGATAAAATTGATCCCTACGTGCGTCCACTCTACGATGCCCTGCACGATATGGTCGATTCAGAAGTAATCAGCGAACTTGTGGCCAATGGCACCATTGAAGTGGCGCCTTTGGCGTATATGCGCGGACGTACGCTCAACGACGCATTCGTCATTCTCGATGAGGCGCAAAATACCACACCAGAACAGATGAAAATGTTTCTCACTCGGCTTGGGTTCGGCTCGACGATGGTCGTGACGGGCGACGTCACGCAGATTGATCTGCCTGGGCGGGTGCCAAGTGGTCTGATGGTGGTGCGTGATATTTTGCACGGCGTGGATGGGATTCAGTTTATTGAGCTGGGTTCTGCCGACGTCGTGCGGCACAAGCTGGTAGCCGACATTATCGATGCCTACGCGCGCTGGGATGAAGGTCGGAGGGAAGACGAGGAAGCTGTGGCTGATTGCGGTCACAAACATCAAGCTAGAAGGGACATCAGCGGTGATTGAAGTGAACGACGAATCTGGCTTTGAGCCAGCAGTCGATACTGCGGAAATTTCACAGTTGGCTACCTGGGTGTTGCGAGAAATGCGTGTGCATCCCCAAGCTGACCTGAACGTGGTGCTGGTGGATGAGCAGTCCATGGCGGATTTGCATGTGAAATGGCTCGATTTGGAAGGGCCGACAGACGTGATGAGTTTCCCGATGGATGAGCTGCGCCCCGCGCCTCCAGGTGCGGAGCCTCAGGAAGGGATTCTGGGCGATATCGTAGTGTGTCCAGCCGTGGCTGCTCGTCAGGCGCGTGAAGCTGGCCATGCCACAATGGAAGAGATTCTGCTGCTCGTGACGCACGGGATATTGCACCTGCTGGGCTACGATCACGCGGAGTCTGATGAGCGCAAGGAAATGTTTGATCTTCAGCGGCATCTGCTGCTGGCATTTCTGGCGCGTACGCCGAATAATCCCAATAGACATGAGGCGAATAATCAGCCTCAGACGATTGACGAAGTAGCTCCGGTCATCTCACGTTTTAGCTGTGATGACGCTCCGAGCGACTGAGAGTACACCTGACTGTCTGGGAGTGCGGTGACGCCGCATCCGCAGCACAATCTAACCACAGCAAAATCTAACGAGAAGAATGTCATCATCACCATGCAAAATTTTTCACCAGTGCCGATGATTGTGCTATCTGCATTTTTTATCGTGATGGTAGCGTACTGGGGCATCGTGCGGGGAGCTCTCAACCGCATGACGTTGGCAGAAGCTGGTGATGCGCATGAGAAGCGGCTCGGCGGAGTCAATATTGTGAGTATCGTCGAGCACCGGCAGCTGGCCTTGGCAGCGGTGATGAGTATGCAGCTTACACACGGGGTCATAGGGGCGGCAGCCATCGCGGGAGCGCTCAGTCTAGCAGTGCGCAATCCATGGCTGTTGATTCTCGCCGCTGCAGCGCTGACGTGTGTGCTGATCTTTTTCACCCTGCTGATTCTTCCGGCTCGGATTGGCTATGCCCATCCGATCAATGTGTTGGCGAGCTGCTCGCATATCCTGTGGGCAATGACTCGCGTAGCTGCCCTGCTGAGCCGGCGTCATGAACCCGTCGATGCGGAGGCGCGTGAAGAACAGCGCGAAGACCAATTAGCCGTGATGGTGGAGCGCGTGAGCGAGTCGGATGCGGTAGAAGATGATGAACGGGAGCTGCTGCATTCCGTCTTTGAACTCGATACGACGTATGTGCGAGAGGTGATGGTGCCACGCACAGATATGATCTCTATTAATGCTGCCGCGTCTTTAGATAAAGCACTGAGCCTCTTTAGTCGCTCTGGGTATTCGCGGGTGCCGGTGATTGGGGATAGTGCGGACGACGTACTGGGGGTGCTGTATCTGAAAGACGTGATTCGCCGCGTCCATCACCGTAATGACGCCGATGCCGTCACCGTAGCAGACGTGATGCGAGAAGCAGTATTCGTGCCAGAGACGAAGCTGGTGGATGATATGCTCCACGAGATGCAGCACACCGCCGTGCATATCGCCCTGGTGGTAGATGAGTATGGCGGGATTGCCGGCTTAGTGACGATTGAAGATCTACTGGAAGAACTTGTGGGAGAAATGGTGGATGAACACGATCAGGGCGAGCCGCAAATCGACGATTTGGGCGACGGGAGCTATCGAGTGCCAGCACGGATGCCAGTGGACGAGCTTGGTGAGCTTTATGGGCTGGAGATTGAGGACGAGGACGTCGATTCCGTAGGGGGACTGCTCGCCAAAGCGATCGGGCGAGTGCCCATTGCGGGGGCCCGCGGCGAAGTGCACGGTTTACGTCTCAGTGCTGACCGCTTTGAGGGGCGGCGTAAGCGCCTATCCAGCGTGATTGTGGAAAGCGTCCGAGATAGCACGAGCGAGGGCGGGGGTGACGCCGAACGCGATGACGGCAGGCGCGAGAATGCCCGCGAGAATCACAGTGATGATGGGCGCAGGAGCGAACGTGGGCATCAGCATAGGCAGGGAGACGCCCACGAAACCGAGTGTGAGAGTATCCACAGCACTGAACGCGAGAATGGGCGGAAGAAGAGATGACGACGGAACAACCTATGAGTGAAAAAGCTAGAGATGACGCCGCCGCGGTGAGCGAGAATGCCGCTGTGACGAACGCGGCAGGCAGTGCCGATTTTCGCGCTGGGTTCGTGGCCATTGTAGGGCGGCCAAACGCTGGAAAATCGACGCTCACGAATGCGCTCGTGGGGCAAAAAATTGCGATTACGGCTAATCAGCCAGAAACGACTCGCAAGGTGATTCGCGGCATTGTGAACCGTGACGCCGGTCAGGTGATTTTGGTGGATACGCCTGGCTTGCATCGCCCACGTACGCTGCTCGGCGAGCGTCTCAACGATATGGTGCACGAGACCCTCGCAGACGTCGATGCCGTAGCACTCTGTCTGCCAGCGGATGAGGCCATCGGGCCAGGGGATGAATTCTTGCTCACTTTGGTGCGCAAAGCGCGGGTGCCAGTGGTGGCCGTCGTCACGAAGAAAGACAAAATATCTCGGCAAGCATTGGCAAAAAAGCTCATGGCAGTCGATCAAGCGGGAGATTTCGCCCAGATTGTGCCGGTGAGCGCACTAGAGGGTACACAGATAGAAGAGCTTGTGACGGTGATGCTTGAGCTGATGCCTCCATCGCCAGCTCTCTACCCGCGCACGGCGATCACTGACGAATCGCAGGAAGATCTGATTGCAGAGTTTATTCGGGAGGCGGCTCTCGACGGGGTTCGCGATGAGCTGCCGCATTCTATTGCCGTCACTATCGATGAAATCGTGACGCCACGAAAGTGGGAACAGCAGGAACTGCGAGAGGCAGGAGCGGCGTACCGACGATACGCTGAGAACGCTGCACAGGAGCGCCATACTGGAGAAGAGGAGCAACGTGCAGCTGACACTGGCGCATATGCGGCTGATACCAGTCACGATCAGCGCAGTGCTGAGGCTGGGCAAGGTAGCTGTGGGCGAGGGAAACGCAAACGCCGTGGCACTACGAGAATTCACGCCAGTATTTATGTGGAACGAGATTCACAAAAGGGCATTATTATCGGGCATCGGGGAGCGCGGCTGCGGAATGTAGGACGCACGGCTCGCGGCGAAATCGAAAATTTGCTGGGCACGCACGTATTTCTCGACCTGCACGTGAAAGTTGCTAAGGATTGGCAGCGCAATCCGAAATTGCTGGGCAAACTTGGATTCTAGCGCGAGATACAGTGCGGGCTGCTCACTCATCTTCTGTGAGCTTTTGCGCCTGATCGGAGGCAAAAAGAATATTCGTCTCCTCACCAAGAATTTTGCGCGAAATACTCATGGGGATAGTCTCTCATACCTCACACACTGCTCAGAAGAGGTGGGCTGCTCAGCCGCTTTTGTCAAAGACCATCGTGGCTGGCAGCACAGGTGAATAATATCGAGTAGTATGGGCTGTGGTTGTCGGGCAGTAATGCGTGCAGCTCACCGTATGTCCTTACGTACTGGCTGTGATGCATACGAATGCCCAGCAGGGAAATGCTCAATAAAATATCCGGTGAAGTGCGGAGGGAAAGAATGGCGGAGAACTCTGATCGCAACGCGGCGAATGTGCTTGTATATTCTGATAATGCTGAGTTTCGCAAGCAGGTGATGTTTGCCGTCGGGAGAAAAGTTGCCGATGATCTTCCGAACATTAACTATGTGGAAGCGGCCACGTGGCAGGGTGCAGACGTGAAAGTGCAGGAGCAGAATTTCGATCTGCTCATCCTCGATGCTGAGACGCCAAAGCTGGGCGGAATTGGCTTTGGAAAGAAAGTGCGCGATGAATACGCTCCCAGCATGCCGCTGCTGGTGATCGTGGCACGCCCGCAAGACGAGTGGTTAGCCCGCACGGCAAAGCCCAACGCCGTCGTCGTGCAGCCAATTCAGCCGCGGAAACTTGCCGATGCTGTGGCCGGAGTGCTGCGTCAGACGCTGGCAAAATAAACCGTCAGCGGAGGAAAGCACAAAAAGCTCAACGAGAGATAGTGCGTGATATCTCAGAGCATAATGCCGTCGTCATCGGCATCTCGGCGCTGTGGCAGATAAAGAAAAATGGCCCCAGCTGCCGATACACATGCAGCGAGTGCACAGACTCCCAGGAGCCATCCCGATAGCGGCACGAGTCCAAACAAGGCGAGCAGCGTCACCGTCATCAGTATGAGAGCGAGGGCGAGTACCGCGCGTGCAAAAGCTGAATGGGTCTGCGCGCGCGGCGGAGATGGCAACTGGCGCGGGTCGAAAGGTTCATCGGGAGATTCGGCAGCTTCCCAATCGCGTGGGCCAGATCCACGCGGCGGTAACGCACGGTCAAGCTCTGCGAGGTGTTTAGTAATTTCGTCCCATTCTCTCTCGTAGTCAGGCTCGTCGTCGCCGCTTTTTTCGGATTTTCTGCGAGGGTGAATGCTCATGGCTTCACTGTACCCTGAAGAAGCACGCTAAAGTGGAGGTAGCAGCCGTGTGGCCGCAGAAATAGCGGTCTCACAGCTCCAGCGGTCTCGGATGCACACGTGGTATATATGACGTAGGTGCGCCGCGGATGCTGTATGCGTCGTCGTTTAGGTGTGAAATCCTAAAGGTGCCGTGTGTGCGTTGCTATGTGTGCGATGCCGTCTCATGAATGATGAAAAGGAAAGGATTCGGATGTCTGTACGCCGAGTTGCTCTGCTCACAGCAGGAGGGTTTGCCCCATGTCTCTCAACGGCCGTCGGTGATTTGATTGAGCGATACACGAAGCTCGATCCGAGCATTGAAATTATTGGATATCAGTACGGCTATCACGGTTTGCTCACGCGCAATTACGTCGTCTTTGATGAAGCAGCTCGTGCGAATGCGGCGCTCCTAAAGAAATACGGCGGTTCTCCTATTGGCAATTCGCGCGTCAAGCTCACGAACTCTGAGGATCTCGTCGATCGTGGCCTCATTAAAAAAGGCCAGAATGCGCTTGAGGTGGCTGCTAACAATCTGAAACTCGACGGGGTAGACGTGTTGCACACCATCGGTGGTGACGACACCAATACGACTGCTGCCGATTTAGCCGCCTATTTGAAAGATAACGATTACGATCTCACCGTGGTGGGACTGCCCAAGACGATTGACAATGACATCGTACCCATCAAACAGAGTCTCGGTGCCTGGACGGCAGCAGAGCAGGCGTCGCGCTTCGCTCAAAACGTGATTGGGGAGCATCGCTCGAATCCGCGAATGCTGATTATTCACGAACTGATGGGGCGTAACTGCGGCTACCTTGCTGCTCAGGCTGCCTATGATTACCACGAGTGGGTGAAGCAGCAAGAGTGGCTTCCGAGTGCTGGCCTCAGCCAGGAGCGGTGGGATGTACACGCCGTCTACGTTCCAGAAATTACGTATGATCTGGATGTCGAAGGTTCCCGTCTGCGCAAGGTCATGGACGAAATTGGCAACGTCAATATCTTCCTCTCCGAGGGTGCAGGTGTGGAGGAGATCATTGAAGAGCTGCTCGAAGATGGCATTGAGCCAGAGCGCGACGCATTCGGACATGTCAAGCTCGATACCATTAATCCTGGCCAGTGGTTTGCCCAGAAGTTTGCCAAAGTGATCGGTGCCGAAAAAGTGATGGTGCAAAAGAGTGGTTATTTCTCCCGCTCGGCTCCTTCCAATGAGCGCGATCTAGCTCTGATAGCTGAGATGGCTGATCTGGCTGTGGAGTGTGCACTGCGCGGTGAGTCTGGCGTGATTGGCCAAGATGAGGAAGATGGTGACACCCTCAAGGCCATTGATTTTAAGCGCATTGCTGGCGGCAAACCGTTCAACGTCGATCAAGAGTGGTTTGGCACTATGCTCGCCGAAATTGGCGAGCCGTGGGAGCGCAAGTAAGCCAAGTAAGCTCATCTGGGAGCTGACAAGCTGAGACTATGCCTCTGCCGTGCTGTTCGCGCTATGGTGCAAGCAGCACGGCAGAGGCATTTTGCTTTAGACTTCCGCTATGGAAAACGACGGAAATCTTGCACGGACAGCTGCACAGACGGCCTCGGGCACGGCTCGCCCAGCTGCTCAGACGCCATCACCTACCGCCTCTTCAACGGGCGCAGCGGCGTTCCACGAGCACAGTACACAGACGGCAGCACTGGATGCGGCACTAGGGGCGTGGCGGGACTACCCAGCACAGCATCAGCCCGCTTATCCAGATTCTGCTGCGCTCACAGCTGCCGTGAACTATCTGCGCACGCTGCCGCCGCTAGTCTTTGCCGGTGAGGCGGACAGCTTAAAATCCAAGCTAGCTGCAGCAGGTGAGGGCAAAGCATTCGTTTTGCAAGGGGGAGACTGCGCCGAATCGTTTGCTGATTCCACAGCAGAGCGCATCCGAGCCAAAATCCGCACCATTTTACAGATGTCGGTGGTGCTCTCCTACGGGGCATCAGTGCCAGTGATTCGTATCGGGCGAATGGCTGGACAGTTTGCCAAACCCCGATCTAAAGCGACGGAGACGCGCTACGGGGTGGAACTTCCAAGCTACATGGGTGACGCCGTCAATCATCACGATTTTACGCCGTCGGCACGTACTCCGGATCCGCGACGACTCGTGGAGGCCTATCAGCACTCAGCAGCGACGCTCAACCTCATTCGAGCCTTTACGATGGGTGGCTTTGCTGATCTATCGAAAGTGCACGAGTGGAACTTGGGTTTTTCATCTAATCCTGCGTACAAACGCTACAACCAGCTCGCTGGTGAGATTGATAAAGCCATGCGTTTTCTCAAAGCGGCAGGTGTGCAGGAAGCATCGCTCGAAAAGGCAGATTTTTATTCCTCGCATGAGGCGCTGCTGCTCGACTACGAATACGCGATGACGCGTATTGATTCGCGCACGAATTTGCCTTACAACACTGGCGCCCACTTTGTGTGGATTGGCGAGCGTACCCGCGATCCGAATGGTGCTCACGTGCAGATGCTCGCACACGTGCAAAATCCTATTGGGGTGAAGCTCGGGCCGACGACTGAGCCTGATGACGTGCTGCGCCTGATGGATCAGCTCAACCCTAATGGTGAGCCAGGGCGACTTTCGCTGATTGTACGTATGGGTGCGGCCAATGTGCGGGAGAAGTTGCCGAAGCTGCTGCACGCTGTCGCAGTGGATGGGCGTCCAGTCACGTGGATGAGTGATCCTATGCACGGCAACACCATCACGGCTGCCAACGGGTACAAGACGCGCCGGATGAACGATATTCTTGCTGAAATTCAAGGATTTTTTGGGGCGTGCCAAGCCGAGGGTGTCCATCCTGGCGGTTTGCACATTGAGCTCACTGGTGACGACGTGACGGAGGTATTGGGGGGAGCTGAGGAAATCGACGAGGCTACTCTTTCACAGCGCTATGAGAGCTTGGTGGACCCTCGGCTCAATCACCAGCAGTCGCTGGAGATGGCTTTTCTGGTGGCGGAAATGCTCAAGGACGCGACGCTCTAACACTGCGACGCTCTAACACGATGAAAATATGGCACTCTAGCATGATGCTCCGCCAGAGGCAGCTGTGTTTGTCCTCTAACTACGATGTGAGCTGTGACGGCGGTGACGGCGAATACGAGTGCGGGTGGAAGTGCCGGAACTTGAGCTAGTGCTGGAACTTGAGCTAGTGCGGGGCGCGGCTGCAATTGGAGAGCGTGAGCGAGTGAGATGCAGCTCAGAGCGAGCGGATCGTTACGGTGCTCCCGACTTTCACTTTGGTGCCCGCTACCGGGCTTTGCGCGTAAACAAAGCCATTGCCGGCATCTTTCTTCACTTCTGCTTTCAGCCCTAATGCTGCGAGCTTTTCTTGGGCGCTACTGACCGAACTGCCGAAGAGATTAGGCATCGTTACCATCTGCGGCCCTTTTGAGACCACAATGGCCACGGTATCTCCGCGAAAGAGCTGCGTGCCCGAGGCAGGATCGATAGAGATGAGGCCGCCCTCAGGCACCGTATCGGAAAATTCTTCGCTGCGACTCACCTCAAATCCGGTATCTTTCAGCAGCTGCTCAAAGTCGGCAGCGTTCCGCTCTCCAGCCTCAGGGACTTTGATCGGTTCTTTGCCCTTTGAGATTACGACGGTGACGTTGGAATCATGTGGTACAGATGCGCTCGCAGCAGGATCTTGCGAAATCACCGTTCCTTTTGGCACCGTCTGCGACCACGCCTCTTTTACCACCGGTACAAAGCGCGCTTTGGTGAGCGTGCTCTGTGCGTCGGCCTGAGCCATGCCTGCCACGCTGGGCACGTTCAGATACTCCACTCCATCAGAGACGATCACGCTCACTGGCTGAGAGGGATGAATGCTGGTGCCACCCTCTGGATTTGTGCCAATCACGAGATCTTTTTTCACCGTATCGGAAAATTCGTGCACCTCCCGAAGCGTGAATCCTTTTGCGTTGAGAGCGGCGGAAGCATCGGCAAAACTGCGGCCAGCCACAGCGGGAATCTGCACGCGCAGGCCAGGGCCTGCTGTGAACCACCAATAGCCTGTGGCGCTGCCAGTAGCGAGCAATGCCAGGAGCAGCAGGGTAATGACCAGTGGTTTTTTAGAGCGGCGCCGCGAACGTCTGTTCTTCTTGGCGCGGCCAGCGCGGCCAGTGTGTGTGCCACCATCTGCTCCCTGAGATTGCTCTGGCGAGGGAAGCTCAGCAGTAGTAAATCGCGGCAGATCGCTGGGGGAGAGATCGGCCACGGCCGGTGATGGTACTGCGGTTGGCGCTGATACTGCGTTCGCCGCTCTCTGCACCAACTGTGGTTCTGGCCGCACGGTATACCGCGGCGGCTCCGGATCTGCCGCCGCCGCTGGTGCGGTTTGGCTTGTGGATCTGGCAGCTTCTGCCGTTGGCGAGTCTGGAGATTCCGGCGATTCTGGCGATTTCAGTGCGGGTGTCACTGCCTCATCAGCTAACTCTGCTGATGGCGCCGTCCCAGATGGAACGGATGAAGCTGGAGTTACCAGTTCTGGGGATGGCGGCGCTGCGGTATCTGCCGGTGTTCCTGATTCTGTTCCGTCAGCTGGTGCCGGCGTCACGGGTAACGAGGCCGTCTGTGGTATGGAGCGAGCTTCGCTAGCTGCATGGGTGTGTACAGTGTCGATTTTTGTGTGGGCTGTGCGCGGGCGCGATGGAAAGACGGGGATTCGGCGGAGCAGCAGGCTCGGGGGAAGTGCCGCCGTCACCTGTTCGACTAATGCCAGCGCGGCGCCACCATCAGCAGGCCGGTCATCTGGGTTTTTCGCCGTCAATGCGGCAATGAGCGAATCGATTTGGGCAGGCATCCACTCAGCTAGAGTGTGTAAGCGTGGCATGGGTTCATTCACATGCGCATAGGCCACGGCCACGGGGGATTCTCCGGTGAAAGGTTGGCGGCCGGCAATGAGCTCATAGAGCATAATTCCCACAGCGTAGATATCGGCAGCTGCCCCTGAACGCCCGCGCGTCACGATCTCTGGAGCCACGTAAGCCACTGTGCCAAGAAGCTGGCCAGAATGTGAACTTGTAGCGTCACTCACTGCGCGCGCCAGCCCAAAGTCGGCCACTTTCGCCACGAACGTCGGCGTACTCAGCGGGTGATCGACGGGGAGCGGTTCGGTGAGAAGAATATTTTCGGGCTTCACGTCTCTGTGCACAATCCCTTTTCGGTGCGCGGCCGTGAGCGCAATGAGTACTTGCCGAGTGATATCGAGGGAGTGTGCCAGGCTAAAAGAGCCGTGGGCGTTGAGCTCAGAGCGCAGATCTGGCCCCTCCACGAGCTCCATCACGATATACGCGCGCTCGCCTTGCTCGGTAGATAACACTCCCTGATCGTGCACGTTCACGATATGCGTATTGGAGAGCGCGGCCGCGGCGCGAGCCTCACGGATAAAACGCTGAGTAAAATCAGGCTGTTCGGCGAGATAAGGGTGAATGAATTTCACTGCTACGTTGCGCTGCAGGCGCGTGTCCGTGCCGCGATAGACGCTCGCCATGCCACCGCGTGCTAGCAGAGCGTCAATCCGGTATCGCCCATCTACGAGCGTGCCGAGAAGCGAATCAGTGACTTTCACACCCCTAGTGTAACAGTGCAACTGGCCTGCCCTATTCTTTGTGCAGCCGTGTGCTATAAACGCCGCAGCGTGGTGTATCCTGTGGCCGTGAGCGAAATGAAGCAATCAGATTCTCTTTGGGCGTCCTCCCAAGATTCGGCGTCATCCCAGGTGTCTTCTCCGGCTGTCCCCGCAGTGCCGGCTTTTGACGAGTGGCTGTGGCTGCCAGATGTAGCCGAGCTGCTTGGCGTGCGCGGCCGTGACGTGCGAGCCATGATCAACGATCATCGGTTGGTGGCGATCCGCCGTGGAGAGAATAACGCTCTGGCTATCAACGGCGCGCAGTTTGTACTCAAAGATGGTGAAGTTGTGCCGCTTCCGTCGCTGCGTGGCACTCTCATTCAGCTCGCAGACGCTGGATATAATTCCGAGGAATCCCTGCGGTGGCTCATGGAGTACAACGACGATCTCGGCATGACGCCGCTAGCAGGCTTGCGTGGGGAGAAGACCCACGCTGTGCGCCGCGCTATTCAATTCTTAGCGTTCTGATGGCGTCTTGCATTCTGATGGTGCCGGTCGCACCGTTGTGGTCGCATCGCGTCGGTTTAACCTTGATTCGCGTCGGTTTAACTTTAATGCCTTAGCCTTGCTGGCTTGCTGGCTTAGCTCGGCACTGTATCCTCGGTACTCTTAGGTTTTTCAAACGCTTTCAGCTCTTCAAAGCGGTTCAGGACGTTGAGAGGGTAAGAGCGCTGGGGATGAAGAGAGCTGAAAGTTCCACTAGGCGGCAGTGCTAGCATTATGCAGGCGGCGCTAATACGTGCGCTGTGCAAGATTTCCAGCGAGTTGGGCGAGGACGGAGAGTTCTAGCCCGCTTGCCTGCATGCGCGCTGCCACCGCCGTCTCCCGCTCAGCAATCATGGCCTCGTGCTGCTCGTATGCTCCCGAATTCTGAATAATAGATCGCGCCGTAGCGAGGTCTTTTTCTGAGAGAGGGCGGCCAATCAGAGAGTCAATAATGGCTCGTTCGCGCGGCTGTGCTGCCGCTCGGGTCAGTGCTAGCAGTACTGTGCGCTTGCCCTCGGAGAGATCGTCGCCCGCCGGCTTTCCGGTGATCTGCGGATCCCCGAAAATTCCCAGCACGTCGTCACGCAGCTGAAACGCCTCTCCCAGCGGTCGGCAGATACGCTCTAGCTCAGCCACGATGCTCGCATCTGACTGTGGCGGGCACGTGGTAAAAGTGTCGGTGAGAGGTGGCGGTGTTGTGCGGTATGGAGTCGGCGCGGCACTGAGAGGCGGAGTGGGTATGCCGTCGGGGCTCGCCAGCGTGGCATCGGTGGATGTGGGAGATGTGCCGGGGCGATGCGAGCGGAGCGCCATGGCAAACTCCGCGCCGAGAAGTGTGGGCACTAAGACGGAGTAACGAGCCGCTTTGTGGTAGAGCACGGTAAAGGCTTGGTTCGTTGCCGCCGCACTGCTGTCTTCGAGTGGTTGGAATTCGCTCAGAGCATCAGTGTATTGGCCGAATGCTACCTCGGCGCACATCGAGTGAAACAGCGCGCGCACATGATGGGTTCCATCGGGGGTGAGATGGGTGTTTGCAGCCAAGCTCCGCTCAAGAGTGTAAGCAGCTAAGGAGAGCACATAATCGCCGAGCAAAAGTGCCATCTTTTCGCCGAAATCTCGTTTAGACCCGAGTAGATGGTGCTCACCATGCCAGGTGGCATAAGCCACGTGGGCAGTTGCTATGCCGCGGCGGGTGGCGGCTCCATCAATGACGTCGTCATGAATGAGCGCAGAGAGCTGATAGAGCTCCAGAGCGGCGCCAAGAGAAACGGGAAGCTCAGCGGTGGGCAGCGTATCGAGCACGGCAGGCGAAGCTCCGCACCCCGCTTGAAAACCAGCGAGAGCGAAGAGTGCGCGAGTGCGCTTTCCACCAGTAGACAAAGCGATGGCGGGGGCCACAAAATCGTTGGCCAACGCCGTGCTAGCTCGCAGAGGGAATGGCGGGGGAGCGTCCCAAATCTGCTGTAGCTTAGCATCGACGGCTTGCCGAAATCTGCTCAGTATGTCTGTCATGCCTCCAGTCTACCGACTGACCTGCTGATCTGGCTTTGTGATATCTGGTTGGTCGGCGCGCTGTGGCGGTTACCGGCGCGCCGTGGTGTTTGGCTAGTCGAGACGTCTGCGGTGCTGGACAATTGAGGTGCCGTGGTTCGCCGCTCTTTCACTGGTTGAGATTATGGTGGTTACCGGCGCGCCGTGCGTTTGTCCAGTCAGACACCCACCGCAGCCAGTCAGGCGCCCACTATGGTCAGTTAGGTACCCACTGGTATCCAGTCAGGCACCCACTGGTATCCACAATGTGAGACAATTGTAACGATTCGGCAACTATCTCGACGTAAATACATATTTAATTTCTACTTGTCATTAACATAGGACTTATGTCGCAGAAAATCTCAATGCTGAGATTTTCTGCAGCAGAATTTAACCGAATCGATGTAATTGACAAACCTAATCCGCAGATCTCTCCCACATCTTCAGACCCGCGAAGCGTCTTGGCAGGGGGCTTTCAGTGGCGCACGGCGCTGTGTGTCACTGCCTCCACGGCGTCGCTACATGCTGTGCAGCACGGCGTCACTGCTCTGACACTGTTCGAAATAGCTCACTATTCGGAAGCGGTGCCTTGGCGGTGCTTTGGCGGTGCTCTCGGAGTGCGCTGGGTGATGCTCTAAGACGCGATGCCTCAGGGCGCGCTGCACCTGCACTGGTCTGCGGATATATCTCAGCACAAGAAAGGTTAAGGATGGCTCTTCCAGATATCACTCCCGAAATCCGAGAGAGTACCAATATTGCCCAAGGCTCTCTCGACAAACCGCAAAGCGGTAACCGATTGTTGAAGCGTCTGCTAGGAATCTTCGGCGGTATCGCGCTCGGCATTATTGTCTACTACGTATTTCCACGCGAGCTCAGCAGTTCTCTGCTGGAAACGCTGACGAAAGCAGCGCAGGATAAAGATCCCGCCGCGGTGATTGATCCGACCGTGGCCGCCAACAACATTGCTTTCACGGCTGCTGTGGCGGTGCTGATGGCTGTGTGGTGGATTTTTGAAGCAATCCCATTGGCTGCGACCGCGCTCGTTCCCCTGGTCACGTTCCCACTCTTTGGTGTGGCGACGTTCAAAGCCACTGCTACTCCCTATGCCTCCGATACGATCTTCCTCTTTATGGGTGGTTTCTTCCTCGCCTTGGCCATGCAACGCTGGAATTTCCATCGCCGTCTAGCTTTCGCCATCGTATTGCTCATCGGTACCAAGCCCAAACGTATGGTGCTCGGATTTATGGTGGCTACTGGTTTCCTCTCCATGTGGGTGAGCAATACTGCCACGGCCGTGATGATGCTGCCGATCGGCATTTCAGTGCTCAGCACGGTGGGGCAGCTGGAGACGAAAGACGGAAAGATGAGCAATTTTGGTACGGCGTTAATGCTGGGCATTGCCTATGCGGCATCTATTGCGTCGCTTTCCACGCTCATCGGCACGCCTCCTAATGCGCTGCTGCGTGGCTATTTGCAGGAGAACCACGATATTACGCTCAACTTTGGCCAGTGGATGCTGTTTGCCACGCCACTTGCATGGCTCTTCCTCCTCATCGCCTGGCAGCTTCTGGTTCGTCTCTACAAGCCGGAAATGGAAGAAATCCCTGGAGGGCGGGAGCTCATTCGCACGCAGCTCAAAGAGATGGGACCGATGAGTGCTCAGGAAAAGATCGTGATGATCATCTTCATCTGCGGTGCCCTCGCGTGGATTATTATTCCGACGTTCTGGCCAGAAGGACCGATCAGCGATGCCTACATCGCCATGGCTATCGCGCTCATCCTTTTCCTCACCCCTGCGCATCTGCATCCCAACGGCATACCGATTCTCGATTGGGAGAGCGCCAAAGATATTCCATGGGATGTGCTGCTGCTCTTTGGTGGTGGACTCTCGCTCGCTGGAATGTTTGGCACCTCTGGCCTCTCGAACTGGATTGGCGATAAAGCTGCGGGGATGGCCGGTGCTCCGATCATCTTGATTGTGGCGGTCTTGACGGCGATGGTGATTTTCTTGACGGAACTCACCTCCAATACAGCTACGGCGGCGGCGTTCCTGCCAATTATTGGATCCGTGGCAATTGGCATGGGCGTGGATGTGCAACTGCTGGTCATCCCTGTGGCGCTTGCTGCTACGTGCGCGTTCATGCTTCCAGTGGCGACTCCGCCAAATGCCATTGCGTTCGGGTCTGGCTACATCAAGATCAAGCAGATGGTGAAAGCTGGCCTCTGGTTGAATCTCATCGGCATCGTCTTGATTACGCTGTGGACGGTCTATCTTGGCCCTATCATTTTGGGCTACGGAGCCTAGGCGTAGCTGAGCGCAGGTAGATGCGCAGCCAGTGTGCAGGTAAGCCACTGTGTAGATAGGTGCGCAGCGGGTGAGGAGCAGGGGAGGGCACGGAAGAGAAAGCGAAGAAGGAAGTGAAAAAGGGGAGTATGCCGCGCGGTGCACACAGTGTACCGTGCAGTGCTTGGATCAGGTCTGGCGCAGTTCCCGAGGTGGTTCTTCTCCTGTGCACAGTTTAGGTGCGTGACGGCGTTATCCACGGGCGCATGTAGCAAGGTTCGTAGAACGCGATAGGCGCGTGTTATGGATACATGCAGACGATTCGACTTTCGCAGCCCGCTGAAGCTGCGCTCGTGATAGCTCACATACTCGGCTACTGGCCAGAGGGGAAGCTAGTGGCGCTTTCGCTCAGCCGAACGCGACCATTGCATCATGAATGTGCAGCTGGGGAACAGCATGAGGCTGGCCCGATGATGAGCTTTCCGATTGCGGCCTCACCTCTGCCAGCAGAGATACTCACGCTGCAGCTGCGCACATTCGTCCGCACATATCGCGTGCATCTATTAGCGCTTGTGTGGTTTTGTGACGACGTCGAGCGCGCACTTGCGCACCCAGAGCAGCTTGTAGAAGTGGTGAGCAGCGCCGAGGCCGTCACCGCCTCGGAAAAAACACTGGGGAATCCTGGGTGTGCTGGTGTCATTGTCTATTGCGCCCTTGTCGATAGGGCGCAGTGGGTGGATATGGGAGCTCTGCTGGATGCCCGTGATGGCTGGGAGCATCAGAAAGACCAGTGCGAACATCCAGAGCGTCCATATTCAGGGAGTCAGTTCTGGCTCGCCGTTGCGCGCGCATCTCAGGCACTTCATCCCCTTTCGCAGTTACTTGATTCTCCCACTGGCCGTGCGCTGAACAGTGGGGATGACGTCGCTGCTCCTCATTCTCAGAGTTTTATTCCTCCCATTCCTGCGGTGAAAATGGCGATTACTCAAGCTGCCACGCTTCCGGAAGTGTGGCAGCAGTGCTCTCGGCGTTCCTACCGGAAAAGTGCAGGCAGCATCACTGCGGGGAACGACGTGCCCTCGTTCTCTCAATGGAATGATTCACTGGAGCAGCTGATGCCGAGACGGCTGAAGCGGCTCGTGCCGAGACAGCTTGCTCCGAGAGAACAGCCTGCTCTAAGAGATTCGGAAAGAACGAAGCGCTCGGAAGAAACTGTGAGGGAGGGCGTTAGGGAAAGTGTCTCAAGTGTCTCATGGGAAAAATACCACTACGCTGATGTGGCGAAATCCCCGCAGCGTGCGGGAGAGCTACTAGCTCAGCTCATCTGCCAGAAAGTGCGCGATCGAGTGATTCTCTTTGCCGTGTTCCCCACGATCTGCAGCGTGACGAATGTGAGCGATCGAAAATTGGTGGCGCTGATGGGTGAGGCAAGCGAGGCAATGCCCGATGCGGAAAAGGTGCACGCGGTTATTGGCTTTATCACGTTTCTCAATACGCTAGCTGGCACTTGCGGAGCACATGCTTATGCCACGGTGGCATATCTGCACTGGTGGCTCGGAGAGGGGAGTGCGGCCATGCACGCTGCTGAATGCGCCCTCGCGCAAAGCCCTGAATGTTCGTTGGCAAAACTCGTGCACTATGCGGTGAGTGTGCAGCTGCCGCCGCCGTGGGTGGAGAGCGTTGCCACTCGTAACAACTAGCAACGCAGTACGCGCTGCGTAGTGCGGTTTACCGAGTGGACGGTCTACTGAATGGCATGGTCTACTGGATGGGTATGACTTACGGAATGGTGAATGGATGTGGCTTGCAGTTGAAAATCCGCCGAAGAAATCACCGAGAATAACCAGGAATAATATCAGTGCACATCACGTTGCCTCAAGCAGAAATATTTAAGGTTATTCAGCTTTTCGGGCTATAATATCGTGGCTGAGTATGAGATCGAATGCGATGAAGGCGATTGAACGTGGAAAGGGTGCACGTGGCTGCTTCGAGTGCAACAACAAAGGCGAAAGCTGTAAAGAAAACGACGGCATCGGGAAAGGCGTCTGCTGTGGCCGCTGACAATGCCGAACTCGCTGCACCTGTCAAGCGTGCCCATAAATCTGAGTGGGAAGCATATCGTGTGGCGCGCGGCGAACTCACTGCCGCTCAGGCACAGGCAATGACGAAAGCAGACCTCATTAATTTTGATGCAGCTCAAGCTGCCGCTAGTACCGTGAAGAGTGCATCTGAGAAGAATGCCAAGGCTGATGTATCCGCGCAAGCCGTTGGCAATCGCTCCGCTAAAAAGACTTCAAAGGCACAGGAGACGGATGAGAGTGCCGCTGCGCAGCCTGCCGCGAAGCAGGGGACAGCAGCTAAGAAAGTTAGCAAAGCTGCAGGGCACAAGAAATCTACTCACTCTGTGGATGGAGCTGATCGGCAGTCAGAAGCGGCGGCTGATGCACCCGCGCCGGAGCCGAAATCTGGCGCTGACGGCGATCCTGATAATCTCGCCTCAGAGCAGACTCCTGACGAGCCAGATGTGATCGATGACGACGATATTGACCTGGATGAAGACCTCGATGATGATCTGGGAGATGATGACGATCTCGACTCTGACGAGAGTGACGACGATTCTAGTGACGACGATTTAGACGATTCATCTGAGGATGATCGGAGCGCCGAATCTGCTGATGAAACTGAGGATTCTGACGCCGTCGTGGTGACGGCAAAGAGTGCTCATGCAAAGCAGTCGGGCGCTTTCGTCATGAAAGATTCGGACGATACAGATGAACCGCAGCAGCGTGTCCACGTGGCTGGCGCCACAGCTGATCCCGTGAAAGATTACCTCAAGCAGATTGGCAAGGTGGCGCTGCTCAACGCCGAGCAGGAAGTGGAGTTGGCAAAGCGCATCGAAGCGGGTCTGTATGCTAAGCATTTGCTGGAGACGACGCAGATTGACGATCCGAAATATCGGCGTGAACTCGTGCTCATTTCGCGCGACGGGCACAATGCCAAGAATCACTTGCTGGAAGCCAATCTGCGCCTGGTAGTTTCTCTGGCCAAACGCTATACCGGCCGCGGTATGCTGTTCCTTGATCTCATTCAAGAGGGTAATCTCGGCTTGGTGCGCGCTGTCGAGAAATTCGACTATGCCAAAGGCTACAAGTTTTCCACGTACGCGACCTGGTGGATTCGGCAGGCGATCACCCGCGCCATGGCCGATCAGGCGCGCACGATTCGCATTCCTGTGCATATGGTGGAAGTGATCAACAAGTTGGCGCGTGTGCAGCGGCAGATGCTGCAGGATTTGGGGCGTGAACCCACCGTGCCAGAACTCGCCAAAGAGCTGGATATGACTGAAGAAAAAGTGGTGGAAGTGCAAAAGTATGGCCGCGAGCCAATTTCGCTGCACACGCCGCTCGGGGAAGATGGTGATAGCGAGTTTGGCGATCTCATTGAAGATTCCGAAGCGGTGGCGCCAACGGAAGCTGTTGATCATATGCTGCTGCAGGAGCAGCTCCGCCAAGTGCTTGACACTCTCTCTGAACGTGAAGCTGGCGTGGTGGCCATGCGTTTCGGGATGACCGACGGGCAGGCGAAGACTCTCGACGAGATTGGTAAAGTTTACGGGGTCACGCGCGAGCGCATCCGCCAGATCGAATCGAAGACGATGAGCAAACTTCGTCATCCTTCCCGCTCGCAGGTACTGCGCGATTATCTGGAGTAGCGGCCTATTGGAAGTGGTGGCGGAGTAATGGGTCGCTCAGGCCTGTCTCGTTGTGCAGCGTATGCACCCACATTGCTTCACACTTGGAGAGCAGCACGTGGTTGAAATATATCGCTAGCTCGTGCTCGGTAGCGTCCCCATCATATGAACCGTGGAAGCCATCGTTGATCTGGTCTTAGGCAACACACCAGCTGTGCCAGTTGCTAGACTTTTCACAGTCATAGGCGAATCTGGGCGCACAAAGGAGCATTGGTGAATAAGCAGCAGTTGGCAGCTAAGATTTGGCAAAGCGCAAATAAGATGCGCTCAAAGATCGAGGCGAATGAATATAAAGACTATATTTTGGGCTTTATTTTCTATAAGTTCCTCTCTGATAGGGAACTGAAGTTTATGGCTTCGCAGGGGGCAACTACCGCCGAGCTGCCGGCTTTCCTCACCGAAGCGGATTCAAGCGTGGTGCGCCATGTGCAGTCTAATCTGGGCTATTTCATTGCTTATGAGAATCTGTTTTCCACCTGGATTGCGGCAGGCGCAGATTTTGAGATTGCGAATGTACGTGATGGACTTTCTGCTTTTGCGCGCCTGATTGCTCCGAAATATAAAAAGGTGTTTGCCGGGATTTTCGATACGTTGCAGACGGGCCTTTCTAAGCTGGGTGATTCGGCGGCCTCGCAGACAAAAGCTGTGCGCGATCTGATCTATCTGATTAAAGATATTCCGATGGATGGCAAGGCTGATTATGACGTGCTGGGTTTCATTTATGAGTATCTGATCTCTAATTTTGCTGCGAATGCGGGTAAGAAAGCAGGCGAGTTTTACACCCCACACGAGGTGAGCCTGCTGATGAGCCACATTATTGCCGACCATCTGCACGATCGCAAAGAAATCCAGATTTACGATCCCACGAGCGGCTCAGGTTCGCTGCTGCTGAATATCGGCCGCGCCGTGGCTCGCCACATGGATGATGCCGACAAGATCAAATACTTTGCCCAAGAGCTAAAGGCGAACACTTATAACCTCACCCGCATGAATCTGATTATGCGCGGTATTAAGCCAGACAATATTGTCACCCGCAATGCCGACACTTTGGAAGATGACTGGCCTTATTTTGAAGACGACGATCCGGCGAATACTTATGATCCGCTTTATGTGGACGCGGTGGTCTCCAACCCGCCGTATTCTCAGCAATGGGATCCCAAGGGCAAGGAATCGGATCCGCGTTATGCTCGTTTCGGCTTAGCTCCCAAATCTAAAGCCGATTATGCTTTTTTGCTCCACGATTTGTATCACTTGAAGCCTGACGGCATAATGACCATCATTTTACCCCACGGTGTACTTTTCCGTGGAGGAGAAGAGGGGCAGATCCGCAAAAATCTGATCGAAAACAACCATATTGATGCCATTATCGGGCTTCCTGCGAATATCTTTTTTGGCACGGGTATTCCTACTATCATCATGGTGCTTAGGCAGCGCCGCCCCCACACCGATGTCTTGATCGTGGATGCCTCGAAAGGCTTTGCGAAAGAGGGCAAAAACAATGTGTTGCGCGCTTCGGATATTCGCCGTATTGCCGATACAGTGGCCTCTCGGCGCAGCGTGGCAAAGTTTTCGCGGCTAGTCTCTCGCGATGAGATTCGCGCTAACGACTACAACCTCAATATTCCCCGCTATGTGGATTCTTCCGAGCCGCCCGAAACGTGGGACGTGTATGCCTCGATGTTTGGCGGTATTCCTGCGCGTGAAATTGATGCTTTGAGCGAGTTTTGGCAGGCGCTGCCCGGCCTGCGCGAGGCTCTGTTTGAGCTGGGAGATAGCGGCTATGCCCACCCTGTGCAAGAGGATTTGAAGGAGATCATTGAGAATTCCCCTGCCGTGGCCGCGTTTAAGGAAGGTTTCAGCCGCGCACTTGCGGGACTGCAAGATACTTTGTGTGAAGTTCTTGTGCAGCAGAGAGCCAGCGTGGCGCTGAGCAAAACGGAAGACGCGCTCACTGCAGATATTTTTGCGCGGCTGAGCGAAGTGCCGTTGGTGGATCCTTATAGCGCCTATCAGGTGGTGCACGATCATTGGGAAAAGGTGGCCATTGATCTGGAGATGATTCAGAGCGAAGGAGAGTCGGCGATTCGGCGTGTGGATCCACTCATAGTGGTGAAAAAGAAAAACGGTAAAGACGCCGAAGTGCAAGATGGCTGGGTGGGGCACATTTTGCCTTTCGAACTGGTGCAAGAGCAATTTCTGAGCGAATCGGCTCGTGAAGTGCGCGAATTGGCAGATGCTGGCGCTACGGTGACGGCTCAAATCCAGGAACTTTTAGAGGGCTTGAGCGAGTCGGATAAAGACGATCTGAAAGAGGAATTAAACGATAATTCTGATGCTTTCGTGACGGTAGCGGTCACGAGGCGCGCCAAGGAAATTTTGAAGTCGACGCGCCGTGATGAGCTCGCAGAGGGCAGTGCTGAGTTCGCGGCGGTGCGAGCCAAAGAACTGCTCGATGAAAAGAAGCAGCTGGATAAGGAGCTAAAGAGCGCGAATCTGAAACTGGCAGAGGACACTAAGGTGGCGATTGAAAATCTGCCTGAGCAAATGGTGGAGCCATTGCTGGTGGCTAAATGGGTGACGCCGCTCATTGAGCAGCTCAACGCTCTACCAGTGACTCTGATCAGCGAGTTGGAAGCGAGAGTAGCTGCCTTGGCTAAAAAATACGCCACCACTTTTGCCAGCCTGGAAGCCGAGATTGCCGCCACTCAGCGCGAGCTTGCTCAAATGCTGGAGGGCTTAACTGGCTCGGATACGGACATGAAAGCGGTGAACGAGCTGCGCGAGTTGCTCGGAGGTAGCAATGAGTAATGAAAACACGCCGAACGCGCCGGCTATTCGCTTTGCTGGTTTTACTGACGCTTGGGAACAGCGTGCGCTGAATCAAGTTGCAACAGTTGTTGGGGGCGGTACACCTGACACTAATAATCCGAACTATTGGAATGGAGATATTGACTGGTATTCACCAAG